>CAWKOD010000015.1:0-20414 GCA_963850885.1 uncultured Alphaproteobacteria bacterium
TTTAGCGCCGTCCATGATCGACCATATCGGATTTCCGGTTTCCGATTACGCCAAATCGAAAGACTTCTATACGCAGGCGCTCGCGCCGCTGGGCTACACTCTCGTGATGGAAGTCGGCGCGGACGTAACGGAAAGCGGCGCGCCGGCCGCGGGCTTCGGCGCAGGCGGCAAGCCGGATTTCTGGATCGGCGGCGAAGGCGGCCTGGAGAAGCCGGTGCATATCGCGATCCTGGCGAAGGATCGCAACAGCGTCGACGCGTTCCACCGGGCCGCACTCGCTGCCGGGGGCAAGGACAATGGCGCGCCGGGATTGCGCCCGCACTATCACGCCAACTATTACGGGGCCTTCGTGCTTGATCCGGACGGCCACAACATCGAGGCCGTCTGCCACGCGCCGGCTTAGCCGCGCCAACCCGGCGGCGGGCCGTGCTCGCGAATGGCCTCGACGATCTCGCGGTGCTTGCGGTTTTCGCGGTTGTGGTAGATCGCGATGATGGCGTGCGCCGACGGCACCAGCAGCAGCACGTGGAAGATCAGGCCGAAGAACAGGCACGGCACGATCAGCATGAGGTTGAACATCGCCGCGAAAAGCTGGCCGTTGAGCAGCAGCGCCAGCGGCGGAACGAAGACGGCGAGGATGTAGATCATCGAAGCCAACCCCAAGGATCGCTCCAGGTGCGATCGGCGCGGAAACATATAGGAACGCTTCGCCGGTTTGCCAGAAGCCGCGCGCGGGCGGAACTCCGGACGCCGGCGCGACGTTCTGTCTCCATCACGGAGAGCGCGCCATGGCCGAGCCAAACGATATCGACCGCGTCTGGGATATTCTCGACGGCCACAGCATCGGGATGCTGACGACGCAGTTTTCCGGGGGTTTGCGGGCGCGGCCGTTGGATGCGCGCCCCGCCCGCGACGCCGGTGCGATCTTTTTCGTCACCGACGTCCGCGGCCACAAGGACGACGAGGTCGCGGCGAAGCCGGACGTCTGCTTCGTCGTCACCGTGCCGAACGACAACGTCTATCTCTCCATCACCGGCCGGGCGACGGTGACGCGCGACCCGGCCAAGGCGCGGCAAATCTGGAAGAAGCTAGACGACATGTGGTGGAGGGGACCGGACGATCCGAACGCCCGTGTGCTCAAGATCGAACCGGTGACGGCCGAGCTTTGGGACGGTCCGTCGAGCTCGCTGGTCGCGGCTTACGAGTTCGCCAAGGCGAGGATGACCGGCGAGAAGCCGTTGCTAGGCGAGAACCGGAAGAAGACCGTGGCGATGGGTTAGGCTTGCGGCGGGCTGCCGTCGGGCGGCGACTTCTTCCAAACCCACCAGGTGCCGACGCCGAGCGCGGTCAGCGCCCAGGAGGCCGCGGCGAAAATAATCGCGGCCGAGAACGCGATCGGCGCGAACACGTATTGCACCACGTCGATCTTCTCGCCGATCAGGAACACCGCCGCCAGGATGCCGGCGAGAATGAAGGTGCCGGCTGACAGATAAGCAATCACCAGCAGACCGCCGGCTATCAGCGCCGAACCCGTCGTCAGCGCGATCTTGCCCATTAAATTCCGCATGGCGTGGCCTGCCCTTCCGGCAACACACGATCGCGCAGCGGAATGCGGCGCGTTTACTTGTCGAATTTCTTCCGGCGCATGCCGAGCGTGCGCAGCCGCAGCGCATTGAGCCGGATGAAGCCCTCGGCGTCCTTCTGGTCGTAGGCGCCCTTGTCGTCCTCGAAGGTCACAAGCGTGGAGGAATACAAAGACTTCCGGCTTTCGCGGCCGGCCATCAGCACGTTGCCCTTGTAGAGCTTGAGCCGCACCTCGCCCTCGACGTGCTCCTGGCTCTTGTCGATCAGCGCCTGCAGCATCTCGCGCTCCGGCGTGAACCAGAAGCCGTTGTAGATCAATTCCGCGTAGCGCGGCATCAGATCGTCTTTGAGATGTGCAGCGCCGCGGTCGAGCGTGATCGACTCCATCGCGCGGTGCGCCGCCAGCAGGATTGTGCCGCCTGGCGTCTCGTAGACGCCGCGCGACTTCATGCCGACGAAGCGGTTCTCGACCAGGTCGATGCGGCCGATGCCGTTGGTCTTGCCGAGCGCGTTGAGCTCGGTGAGGATCGCGGCAGGCGAAAGCTTCTTGCCGTCGAGGCTGACAGGGTCGCCCTTGTCGAAGCCGATGCGGACTTCGGTCGCCTGGTCGGGCGCCTCCATCGGCGAGACGGTGCGCTGATAGACCACCGGCGGCGCTTCCTTCGATGGGTCCTCCAGCACCTTGCCCTCGGAGGACGAGTGCAGCAGGTTGGCGTCCACCGAGAATGGCGCCTCGCCCTCTTTGTCCTTGGCGATCGGGATCTGGTGCTCGCGCGCGAACGCCAGCAGATCGTCGCGACCCTTGAAGCTCCATTCCCGCCACGGCGCGACAATCTTGATCGATGGATCGAGCGCGTAATAGGTCAGCTCGAACCGCACCTGATCATTGCCCTTGCCGGTCGCACCATGACAGACAGCGTCGGCGCCGACCTTGTGCGCGATCTCGATCTGCCTTTTTGCGATCAGCGGCCGCGCGATCGAGGTGCCCAGCAGGTAGGTGCCCTCGTACAGCGCATTGGCCCGAAACATCGGGAACACGTAGTCGCGGACGAACTCCTCGCGCAGGTCCTCGATGAAGATGTTCTGCGGCTTGATGCCGAGGAGGATCGCCTTCTCGCGGGCGGGAGCCAGCTCCTCGCCCTGGCCGAGATCGGCGGTGAAGGTCACGACCTCGCAGCCGTAGGTGGTCTGCAACCACTTCAGGATGATCGAGGTGTCGAGCCCGCCGGAATAGGCGAGCACGACCTTTTTGATGTCGCCTTTCGGCATGATGGCGTCCGTCGGTCGAAATTCGCGCGGACTATAGGGGGAATGCCGGGGGGCGCAACACCGCTCCAGCTCAAAAAGAAACGCCCGCGCAAGTCCCGCGGGCGTCCGCAAATTCGCTCAGACAACGTGGTTTAGTTGCAGACTTGGACGCGCGGCCGCACCCATGCGCCGCGATAGCCATCCCAGACCGGCTCGCCGCGGGTCCAGTAGCAGGACGGCGGCGGCGGGGCGACATAGACCGGCGCCGGCGCGTAGTAGCGCGGCTGCGCCGCCGCAGCGCCGAGCAGACCGCCGACCGCAAGGCCGCCGATCACACCGGCCGCCACTGCGCCGCCATTGCCGCCTGCCTGGGCCGGAGCCGGCAGGATCGCCGCGCCCATCGCCGCGGCCGTGACCAGAACGATCAAACCCCTCGTCATGATTGAGATTCCTCAGGTTGTGGCGACCGACTCGGGCGGCCGCACATGCCATAATCGAAGCACGGACATCCTTAACAAGAGATGAATAACGGCTTTTTTGGGTAGACTGGCCGACGGTTCGGGTGGGTCGAATGCAAGCGTATATTCAAGGGCGCAACGTCAATCTCACGTTCCGGCCGCCGAACCGGGGGCCGGTGCGGGCGCTGCAGAACTTCGACATCGACATCAAAGAGGGCGAATTCCTGTCGATCGTCGGCCCGTCGGGCTGCGGCAAAAGCACCTTCCTGAACGTGCTGCTGGGGTTGATCCGCCCGGATTCCGGCGATGTCCGGATGCAGAACAAGCCGATCACCGGCCCGGGCACCGACCGGGCCATGGTGTTTCAGGAGTTCGGCTTGCTGCCCTGGCGCACCGTGCAGCACAACGTCGAGCTCGGCCTCGAGCTCAAGGGGATGGCGGCGCAGGCGCGGCACCAGGTGTCGCAACCGCTGATCGAGATGACCGGGCTCGCGGGCTTCGAGAGCCACTATCCGCACGAACTCTCCGGCGGCATGAAGCAGCGTGTCGGCCTCGCCCGCGCGCTCGCCACCGATCCCAACGTGCTGCTGATGGACGAGCCGTTCGCCGCGCTCGACGCGCAAACCCGCGACCTGATGCAGGTCGAGCTCCTGCGCATCTGGCAAACCGCGAAGAAGACCGTGCTGTTCGTCACCCATCAGATCGACGAGGCGATCTACCTGTCCGACCGCGTCATGGTGATGACCAAGCGCCCCGGCCGCGCCAAGAAAATCTTCAAGATCGATCTGCCGCGGCCGCGCGACTACGAAATGCGGGTGACGCCCGAGTTCAACGAGCTCAAGCTGGAAATCTGGAACGAGCTCAAGGACGAGATCACGGTGTAGCCGATGCTGGACGAGCGCACCGCGCCAGAGCTTCGCCGGCAAGCACCGCAAGGTGCTGCTGGGCTTGCTTGCCGTCGCGATCTTCTTCGCCGCCTGGCAGGCCGCGTTCCTCGTCTTTCCGTTCAATCCGCTGTTCATCTCCAAGCCCGACCTGATCGCCGACGCCTTCGTCTATATCCTGGTCAGAGCGGCGACCTCCTGCGCGATCTCGCCATCAGCGCGGTGCCGTTTCTCTACGGCTTCAGCGCCGCGGTGGTGGTCGGCGTCCCGCTCGGCATCGTCATGGGCTGGCGGGAACGGGTCAGCTATGCGCTCGATCCGATCATGACGGTGTTCTATGCGAGCCCGCTGGTTGCGCTGGCGCCGCTGGTGATCGTGTTCTTCGGCGTCGGCGTCTCCGGCAAGGCGATCATCATCTTCGTGCTCGCGGTATTTCCCTTCATCTTCAACGCCCAGGCCGGCGTGCGTGCCGTCGATCCGCTGCTGATCAACGTGGTGCGCTCGATGGGCGGCTCGGAATGGGACCTGTACCGGAAGGTGATCGCGCCGGGCGTGCTGCCCTATATCGTCGCCGGCGCCCGCATCGCGGTGGGCCGCGGCCTGATCGGCATCCTGGTCGGCGAGTTCTTCGCGGCGTCGGAGGGCATCGGCTACGCCATCGCCCGCTTCGGCGATCTGTTCGCCCTCGACAAGATGTTTGCCTGCATCTTCGCCATCATGGTCATCGCCGTGGTGCTGACCGAGGGCATCCGCTGGGCGGAGCGCTCGGCGTTTCCGTGGCGGGCCGGACAATGACCGACACCCGCACGCTTCCCGCGGACCTTTCGGCCGGCGAACTCGACGCGCCGGGCAAGAGCCTGTGGCATCGGCTGGAGCCGACAATTCTCGGCAGCGCCAGCATCGTCATCCTGCTTCTGCTGTGGGAGGTGCTGCCGCGCATCATCACCATGAAGGCCGGCACCAAGCTGTTCTTCACCACGCCGAGCCAGATCGTCGGCACGCTGTGGCAGCTGTTTTCGACCGGCGCGATCTGGACGCCGCTTGGGGTGAGCGCGTCGGGCTTCGCGCTGGGCCTGGGCCTCGCCATCGTGGTCGGACTGCCGCTCGGCGTGCTGATCGGGCGATCGCGCACGCTCAATGCCATGCTCGATCCGTTCGTCACCGCGTTCAACGCCACGCCGCGGCTCGTTTTCCTGCCGCTGGTGATGCTGTGGTTCGGGCTCGGGCTTTGGACCAAGGTCGTCATCGTCTTCATCGGCGCGCTGTTTCCGATCCTGATCAACACCTACGAGGGCGTGCGCAACGCCGACCGCACGCTGATCAACGTGGTGCGCTCCTTCGGCGCCAGCGAATGGGACGTCGCGCGGCTCGTGGTGGTGCCGAACGCGATGCCCTACATCATCGCGGGGCTGCGGCTGGCGATCGGCCGCGCCGTGCTCGGCGTCGTGGTGGCGGAGTTCTTCGGCTCGGAGTCGGGGCTCGGCGTGATGATGGTGCAGGCCGCCGGCCGCTATCAGGTCGACGTGGTGTTCTCCGGCCTGATCGTCTTCGCGGTGCTGTCGCTCGTGCTGACCTGGATGGTGCAGCTGTTGGAGAACCGGCTTAGCCGCTGGCGGCCGCAGCGACGGGCGGCGAGTAATGGCGAATCCGTTGCGCCTTCAGCGCGGCCGTCATCACTTCGGCTTGGCATCCAGCTTGGTCGGCACGTAGTTCATTGCCTTGAGCGTGCCGTCCAGCACGTCCCGCGCCAGATACTGCTCCGGATCGGGCAGCGGCTTGTCCTTCGGCCACTGGTTCGCCGCGATCAGGTCGAGCCGCCGGGATTCGAAGATTTCCCGGTAGAGATCGGCCGGCAACTCGGCGGCGAAGGTGTTGTGCAGCTCTTCCCACAGCACGCTCGCCTCGGCGTCGCTCTGCACGCCAAGATGCTCCTTCATCGAGGCGTAGGAGCCCTCCTTGTTGTCGCGGTAGTACATCACGCCCTTGGCGATGGCGCGGATGAACCTCTTCACCGTGTCGGGATTCTTCTGGAAGAACTCCTCGGTGCACCAGAACGCGCCGCCGGCGCGCGGCAGATAGTCGCCGGTCCGCAGCAGCACGTTGAAGCCGGCCTGCCTGGCCTGGTAGGCGCGCGGCACCGAGACGAGCGCCGCGGCGATGTCGCCGTTAGCCAGCGCCGCCATGCGCTCCGGCTCACCCTGGAACTGGATCACCTTGTAGTCGCGGCCGACCTTCATGTTGAAGAAGCGATCGAGTGTGGTGGCGCCCTCGTCATAGTCGGCCGCGCCGACGCGGGCGTAGCCCAGCGTCTTGCCCTTGAGGTCCTCGACCTTCTTGATCTCCGGCTTGGCGACGATGATGTATTGCGGCTTGAGCGACTGGTTGACGATGTACTTAAGCGGTGCACCCGCGGTCAGCACCGCATTCGCGCCGCCCGAGGGGATCGGCACGAAGTCGAGGTTGCCGGTCAGCCCCGCCGTGATCATTGGCCTGCCCTGCCAATTCGATCCAGCGCGCGTCCAGGCCCTCCTCCTTGAAGAAGCCCTTGTCCATCGCGATGTAGCTCGGGATGTGCAGGCCGATGCCGCCGACGATTTTGCCGACGGTGATCTTGGTCTGGGCGATGGCGGCGCCGGACGGCAGCGCGATCGCCACGGCCAGGGCGGCCGCTCGCAAAGTCCTCATGGATCAGATCCTCCCGAGCCCCGCCGGTGCCGGCGGATGCCGCGGAGCAAGCCTACACCTCAGCGCGTCGGCGCGTCGAGCTTGGTCGGCACGTAGTTCATCTCCTTCAGCGTCGGATCGAGCAGCGTACGCGTCAGGAATTGCTCCGGATCGGGCAGCGGCTTGTCCGGCGGCCATTGCTTGGCGGCGATCATGTCGATGCGGCGCGACTCGAAGATTTCGCGAAACTGTTCGGCGGGAAGCTCGGCGCCCATGGTGTTGTGGGTTTCCTCCCAGACGATCTCGGCGTCCTGGTCGGTGGCAACGCCGAGATGCTCCTTGAGCGTCGCGATCGAGCCCGCCTTGTTGTCGCGGTAATACATCACGCCCCTGGCGATGGCGCGGATGAATTTCTTCACCGCATCCGGATGCTCGTCGACCGTAGACCTTGCGCGTCCAGAACGAGCCGCCGGCGCGCTGGATGTAGTCGCCGACCCGCACCAGAACCTTCATCCCGGCGCTGATCGCCCGCGGCGCATGCGGCACCGAGACCAGCACCGCGTCGACGTCGCCGTTGATCATCGCCGCGACCCGCTCGCCTTCGCCCTGGAACGAGATCACCTTGTAGTCCTTGCCGACCTCCATCTTGAACGCGCGCAGCAGCACGGCGGCGCCTTCATCGTAATCGGCGGAGCCGGCGCGGCCATAGCCGAGCGTCTTGCCGCGCAGGTCCTCGGGCTTGGTGATGCCCGGCTTCGCCACGATCAGCCATTGCGACTTCAGCGACTCGCCGACCACGTAGCGGATCTCGGCGCCGCTCAGCGCCGCCTGCGAGCCGCCGGATGGGATCGGAATGAAGTCGATGCTGCCGGTCAGGCCGGCGGTGACCAGCGCCCGTCCGGGCAAGGTGATGAAGCTGGCGTCGAGTCCTTCGGCTTTGAAGAAGCCCTGATCCATCGCGATGTAGCTCGGGATGTGGAAGCCGCTGCCGCTGGTGATCTTGCCGACCGTGATCTTGGTCTGGGCTTGCGCCGGGCCGGCGCGGTCAAAGCGGCAAGCGCGACCGCCGCCAGGGCCATGGTGGAGCGAAGCATCCGCATCTCCCGCCTCCCGTGCTGAGCCTTCCGGATTGTAGGCCCGGCTTCGGCGCCGAGGCCAGACTGCGCGGGTGGCGAAAATGGCGGCAGAGTGCCGCGTACGTGAGCCGCCGCGGCCGTCAACCGTGTCGATTAACCGCGCGCCTTAACCTCACAAATGGATCGCGCTACTCGATCAAAGGCCGTTCCGTTACATCTGCGTCGCAACGAAATTTCTCATGATGCGAGGCAAAAAATGCGACTGGTTAAAGCGTTCTCCGCGGCCGTTGTTCTGTCGTCCGTGCTCGCAGCGCCGGCGCTTGGCGCCACCTGCAACCCGCCGGGCGGCTTCAACGCCTTCCTGACCGAGTTCAAGAAGGAGGCCGCGGCGCAAGGCGTCTCGCGGAAGGGGCTGAGCGCGCTCGACGGCATGACCCTCGACGAGTCGGTGCTCGCCGCCGACAAGCGCCAGGGCGTGTTCAAGCAGACCTTCGAGGAATTCTCCGGCCGCATGATCTCGCGCGACCGCATGACCAAGGGCCTGCGCCACCTGCAGACGCACGCGGCGACGCTGCGCAAGGTCGAGCAGCAGTTCGGCGTGCCGGCCGCCGTCGTCGTCGCGATCTGGGGTCTCGAAACCGACTTCGGCGTCAGCGTCGGCAAGAAAGAAGTGATCCGTTCGGTGGCGACGCTCGCCTTCGACTGCCGCCGCACCGACATGTTCCAGGCGCAACTCACCGACGCGCTCCGCATCGTCGATCGCGGCGACCTCACCCCGGCTGAAATGCGCGGCGACTGGGCCGGCGATTTCGGCCAGACCCAGTTCCTGCCGTCGGCCTATTACAAATACGCGGTCGATTTCGACGGCGACGGCCGGCGCGACCTGGTGCACAGCGTGCCGGACGTGCTCGCCTCCACCGCGAACTACCTGAAGGGCTACGGCTGGAAGGCCGGCCAGCGCTGGAACGAAGGCGATCCGAATTTCGAGGCGATCCGCGGCTGGAACAAGGCCATGGTCTACGCCAAGACCATCGCGGCCTTCGCCGAGCGTCTCGAAGGCGGCGGCGCCCGCGCCGAAGAGCCGCGGCGCTGATCGTCCAACTGCAAGTTTTCCTGCAACTTCATCGCCGGGCCAATAGCCCGGCGATTTTTCATGCCGGCGTCGACGGGCGGCGGCGGCGCAGGCTGCGGCGGCCTGAACACCGGCTTCCAGAATCCCGCGCTCCAGCCGGCGACCGCCCAGTAGGCGAACCCGGCCACAATCCCTGCGCCGATCGCGATCAGCGGCTCATCGCTCAAGTCATACGTCTTGTCGAACGCGCCGATCGACACCAGACTGACCGCCGCCGACAGGCCGCCGTTGGCGGCGTGGTACATCCACGAGCGGATCGCGAACGCCTCGGCAATCATCGCGCCGAGCGCCGCCGGCAGCAGCATGACGCCCGATCCCACCGCCAGCATCGGAATGAGGACCAGAAACGTCGTCAGGCCGCTGTCATCGTCGGCGGTCACGGCCGCGACCCGGTTCCAGTGCGCCACCATCACGAACAGCATGCCGACGCAGATCGCGACGCAGCCGCCGAGCGGCACCAGCAGCAGACGCATCAAAAAGCGGCCAATGAACATTTCGCAAACCGTTAGAGAGTGCTCTGAATGCCGATGGCTCAGTCGGTCATCGCCATGGCGCGCAGCGCCAGCCGCTCGCGGGCGCTGAGCTTTTCGGTCGCGCTCTTGAGCTGGCCGCAGGCGGCGAGGATGTCGCGGCCGCGCGGCGTGCGCACCGGCGAGGCATAGCCGGCGTTGAACACGATCTCGGAGAATTTTTCGATCTGGTCCCAGTCCGAGCATTCGTACTGGCTGCCGGGCCACGGATTGAACGGGATGAGATTGATCTTGGCCGGGATGCCCTTGAGCAGCCGCACCAGCGCCTTGGCGTCTTCCAGCGAATCGTTGACGCCCTTCAGCATGACGTATTCGAAGGTGATGCGCCGCGCGTTCGACACCCCGGGATAGTTGCGGCAGGCTTCCAGCAATTCCGCGATCGGATATTTGCGATTGAGCGGCACGAGCTTCTCGCGCAATTCGTCGCGCACCGCGTGCAGCGAGATCGCCAGCATGACGCCGATCTCGGCGCCGGCCCGCTCGATCATCGGCACCACGCCCGACGTCGACAGCGTGATGCGGCGCTTGGAGATGGCCAGCCCGTCGCCGTCCTGCACCACGGCGAGCGCGTCGCGCACCGCCTCGAAATTGTACAGCGGCTCGCCCATTCCCATCATCACGATGTTGGAGATGCAGCGGTCGCCGCCGGTCGGCAGGCCGGCGCCTTGGGCGCGCTCCATGCCGGCGTAGTCGCCGAGCCGGTCGCGCGCCACCATGACCTGGCCGACGATCTCGCCCGGCGTGAGGTTGCGGACCAGGCGCTGCGTGCCGGTGTGGCAGAACGAGCAGGTCAGCGTGCAGCCGACCTGGCTGGAGACGCACAAGGTGCCGCGATCGCTTTCGGGGATGTAGACGCACTCGACCTCGTGCGGCCGCTCGCCCTCATGCTCGCCCGGCAGGCGCAACAGCCACTTCCGCGTGCCGTCGACCGAAATCTGTTCGGCGACGACCTCCGGCCGCGCCAGCGTGTAGTGCGCATCGAGCACCGCGTGCAGCTCCTTCGACACGCTGGTCATCTGGCTGAAGTCTTGCGCGCCGCGCACATAGATCCAGTGCCAGAGCTGCTGCACCCGCATCTTCTGCTGCGACGGCGCAACGCCAACGGCGCCGAGCGCCTCGGCCAGCGCCGCGCGCGTCAGCCCGACCAGCGAAGGCTTCGCCGGCGGCACGTAGCGCTCGAGCGCGGTCTTTTCGAGCGCGATGTCGGTTTCAAGAACGGCGGTCATGATTCATCCGCGCGCGGTTTCGCGCGTGCTTAGCATAAATGGGGCTAAATCCGCAGAATCGCCAGCCGAGCACTGCAGCTTACTTGCATTCCTGCGACGCCCGATCGACCGCCTGGCCAATGCCCTTGAGCGAGAACGTGTCGGTGGTCTGGGTGCCGCGCGAGGTGGTGGCCTTGATCACCACGTCGGCGCCCTTGCGCATGGTGTCGAGCAGCTTGGCCTCTTCCGCCGCGTTCTTGACCCAGGCGCCGTCGTTCTGGGTGTACATCGGGAAGTTCGCGCCGCCGACGGCGACGCTGGCCTCGGAATTCGGCTTGAACACGTAGCCCGTGACCAGGACCGAGACCTCGTTGCTCACCTTCTCGGTCGGCCGCGTCGAAATGAACATGTAGACCGGGTTGGCCGCGGTGCGGCGGTTCGGCGGGTTGTCGACCGACGAGGTCGGCTTCGCCAGCGCGAAGCAGACCTTCTGGCCGCCGGGGCTCGCCGTATAGGCGCCCCAGTCGCCATATTGGCCGAGCAAGGTGGCCTGGGCGGTGGGATTGGCCGGCGGCTTGGCCTGCGCCAATGCCAGAGACGGCAGAGCGAGCACGGTGCCTGCCGCAAGCAGCGGCAGGGCAAGTCGGTTCGGTGTCAGCCTCATCGGACCTCTCGCATGACGCACGGACGCATCAATCGTCTGCAAGTATAGCGAAAAAAAGGGCAAAATCTGCAATGGAAAGAACGAATTGTCGCAACCGCCGCCGCGGCGGGATTGGACCGGCCGCGACGGTCTGCGAGAACCCATATAGAATCTGGAACCTCTGGCCATGAAAGCCCTGCTCTGCACCCGCGCCGGCACCCCGGACGACCTCACCATCGGCGACCTGCCCGATCCCGTCGCCGGGCCCGGACAGGCCGTGGTGCGGGTCGAGGCCGTGGCGCTCAATTTTTTCGATCTGCTGATCATCGCCGGGAAATACCAGTACAAGCCGGAGTTTCCGTTCTCGCCGGGGGCGGAGTTCGCCGGCCGCATCGAAAGCCTCGGCCCCGGCGTCGAAGGGTTTCGCCGCGGGCGACCGGGTCATCGGCTATGCGCGCTGGGGCGCGGCACGCGAGAAGGTCGTCGTCGGCACCGAGAAGCTCATCAAGATCCCGGCCGGCCTCGACGCCGATCGCGCCGCCGGCCTGATCGTCACCTACGGCACCTCCTATTACGCGCTGAAGGATCGCGCCGGATTGAAGCGCGGCGAGACGCTGGCCGTGCTCGGCGCCTCGGGCGGCGTCGGCCTCGCCGCGGTCGAGCTCGGCAAGTTGATGGGCGCCCGCGTCATCGCCTGCGCCTCGTCCGACGACAAGCTCGACTTCGCCAGGCAGCACGGCGCCGACGACGGCGTGAACTACGCCAGCGGCGATCTGCGCGACGGGCTGAAAAAGCTCGGCGGCGATCACGGCATCGACGTGGTGTACGACCCGATCGGCGACCGCTACGCCGAGCCGGCGCTGCGCTCGCTCGCCTGGTACGGCCGCTATCTCGTGGTCGGCTTCGCCGCGGGGCAGATCCCGAAGCTGCCGCTCAACCTGGTGCTGCTGAAAAGCTGCGACGTCCGCGGCGTGTTCTGGGGCTCATGGACCGAGCGCGAGCCGGCCGCGCATCGCGCCAACACCGCCGATCTGGTGCGCTGGTGCGCCGAAGGCAAGCTCAGCGCGCATGTGCATGCCGCCTATCCGCTGGCGGACGCGGCGCAGGCGCTGAAGGACATCGCCGGACGCAAGGTGATGGGCAAGGTGGTGTTGAAGCCGTGACGGCGCTCAGGTCTCGGACGCTTTGTTCATCCGCGCCAGCGCGTCGCGCGCGGCGTCGCGGTGCTCCGGCTTGATCTGGTCCCAGACGAGCTTGATCGCGGTGGCGATCACGGCGGCATCGTCGGTCAGGCCGATGATCGGCAGCATGTCGGGCATCAAATCGAACGGATCGATGAAATAGGCGAGCGCGGCGATCAGCGCGACCCGCACATAGGTCGGCGTCTGACGGTCGAACGCGCAGTAGTAGATGGTGAGCACTTCCTCGGCGAACGGGGTTTGGGCCGCGAGACCGCCGAGCTTGCGCCAGAAATTGCGCAGCACGCTCGCTTCGTCGCGCTTCAAGCTTTCGTCGTCACTCATCGCCATCGTACCCGCAAATGGTCATGGAACAGCGTGCCCACAAGAGGCCGTCAACCTCCGGCCAGCTTGTCCATCTCGGTGGCGAGCTTGATGTCGAGCTCGGTCACGCCGCCGGCGTCGTGGGTGGACAGCGTCACTTCGACGTTCTTGTAGACATTGAACCACTCGGGATGGTGATCCATCTTTTCAGCGATCAGGGCCGCCCGGGTCATGAAGCCGAAGGCCTGGTTGAAGTCCTTGAACACGAACTTCCGGGTGATGGCGTCCCGGCCCGAAACCTCGCTCCAGCCGCTGAGCTTGCGGAGCGCGTCGGCCTTCGCCGGTCCGGTCAGTTTTTGAGCCATTTTGCAAGCCCTTTCGAACAGTTTGAACCTGAAGCGTACTTGAAGGGACAATATAGCAGGACCCGAAGGGTTCGTTTGCGCGTTGGTTCGGTCAGACCCTGGCAACCGGTTTTGACCGGCCATGGTATGATCGTTCCATGCGAGTTGCGCTGCGCCGCCTGTTCAGACTTTCGAACCCGCCGGTCAAACCGATGAGCCCCGATGCACGCCCGAGAGGATTGAGCCGCCGCGTCAAAATCATGCTGCGGCACACTTGGCTCATGATCATTGCGGCAGCCCTGCTGTGCGGCGGCGCCGGGACGGTCGCCTATCTTCTTTCGAATCAGCCGACCGAGCTGACCATCGCCGTCGGCCCGCCCAACAGCGAGGATACCCGCGTGGTGCAGTCGATCGCCGCGCAGCTTTCGCGCGAACAGGCCAACGTCCGGCTGCAAATCAAGATCGTCGACGGCGGGCCGCCGGACGCCGCAGCGGCCATCGATAACGGCCAGGCCGACCTCGCGGTCGTCCGCCGCGACGCCGGAATGCCCAAGACCGGCCAGGCCGTCGCCATCCTGCGCAAGAACGTCGTCGTGTTCATCGTGCCGAGCGAGCCGGAGCCGCAGAGCACGCCTGCAAAGGCAAGGCGGCACAGGCCAAAGGCCGCAAGCAGGCCAAGGCGGCCGCCAAGGGCAAGGGCGCTGCCGAGACGACTCGAGACCGACAAGATCGAGAAGATCGAACAGATGGTCGGCAAGCGTCTCGGCGTGGTCGGCCGGTCGCCGCGCAACATCGAACTGCTCAAGGTGATCCTGCGGCAGTACCGCATCTGCCCCGACCAGATCGTGATGCTGTCGTCCGACGATCTCAACAAGCCCAACGAAGCCGGCAAGATCAGCGTGGTCCAGTTCGACCCGAACAACGTCTCGTCGGCGATCCGGGACAGCAACGTCGACGTCATCATGTCGGTCGGCCCGGTCGGCAGCCCGATCACCGCCGACGCCATCGCCGCCGCGACGCGCGGCAAGGAGCGCCGACGTTCCTGGCGATCAACGCCGCCGAAGCCATCGCCGAACGCGAGCCGGTCTACGAGTCGGGTGAGATCAAGGCCGGCGCATTCGGCGGCTCGCCGCAGCGGCCGGAAGAAAGCGTCGACACCATCGAGGTGCACCACTTCATCGTGGCGCGGAAGAGCCTGAGCGAGCAGGTCGCCGCCGATTTCACCAAGCACCTGTTCGCGATCCGGCAGACCCTTGCGACCGAAATGCCGTCGGCGGCAAAGATCGAGAAGCCGGACACCGACAAGGACGCCGCCGTGCCGGTGCATCCGGGCGCCGCCGCCTATCTCGACGGCGAGTTGAAGACGTTCTTCGATCGCTACAGCGATCTGCTTTATTGGGGCCTGATGGCGATGTCGGTGCTCGGCTCCGGCTTCGCCGGGCTGCTGAGCTACAGCAAGGCGGACGATCGCGTCCGCAAGCTCCACACGCTCGAACGGCTGCTGGAGATCGCCAAGGCGGCCCGCAGCGCGGATTCGATCAAGGCGCTCGACGACCTGCAGGCGGAGATCGACACCATCCAGGGCGACATGATTCGCGAGGTCGAGGCCGGCACCCTCGATGAAACGGCCATGATGGCCTATGCGATGTCGATCGAGCGGGCCCAGCTCGCCATTTCCGACCGCCGCCCCGCGGTGCAAGGCCTGCCACCGCGGCCCCTCGCAGCGGTTGCGTCGCTGTAATCCATCGCTATATTGCGGCGCAACAGCACCCTATTCAGGCGCCAACGCGGGCCACTTAAGGCCCGCTTTTGCCATTTCGGACAGATCATGAAACTTCGCAACGTCGCCATTATCGCTCACGTCGACCACGGCAAAACCACGCTGGTTGACCGCCTTTTGCAGCAATCGGGCTCGTTCCGCGAGAATCAGAAGGTCGCCGAACGGGCGATGGATTCCAACGATCTGGAGCGCGAGCGCGGCATCACCATCCTCGCCAAGGCGACCTCGATTCTCTACCAGGACACCCGAATCAACATCGTCGACACCCCCGGCCACGCCGATTTCGGCGGCGAGGTCGAACGAATCCTGAACATGGTTGACGGCGCGCTGGTGCTGGTGGACGCCGCCGAAGGTCCGCTGCCGCAGACCAAGTTCGTGGTGTCCAAGGCGCTCAAGATGGGATTGAAGCCCATCGTCGTGATCAACAAGGTCGACCGTCCCGACGCCCGCCCGGTCGAGGTGGTGAACGAGGTGTTCGACCTGTTCGCGGCGCTCGACGCCACCGACGAGCAGCTCGATTTCCCGATCCTGTACGGCTCGGCCAAGCTGGGCTGGATGGCAACGAGCCTCGAGGGCTCGCAAGGAGACGGCATGAAGCCGCTGTTCGATCTGGTGCTGCGCCACGTCAAGCAGCCCACGGTCGAGGCAGGGCCGTTCCGGCTGCTCGGCACCATCCTGGAGGCCAATCCCTATCTCGGCCGCATCGTCACCGGCCGCATCAGCTCAGGCTCGATCAAGCCGAACCAGGCCGTGAAGGTGCTCGACTACGACGGCAAGCTTGTCGAGACCGGCCGCGTCACCAAGGTGCTCGCCTTCCGCGGCCTCGAACGGGTTCCGGTCGAGGAGGCGGAGGCCGGCGACATCGTCGCTCTCGCCGGACTGCCCAACGCCACCGTCGCCCACACCATCTGCGATCCCGTGATCGAGACGCCGATCCACGCGCAGCCGATCGATCCGCCGACGCTCGCCATGACGTTCCGCGTCAACGATTCGCCGCTCGCCGGCACCGAAGGCACCAAGGTCACCGGCCGCATGATCCGCGACCGGCTGCTGCGCGAGGCCGAGGGCAACGTGGCGCTCCGCGTCCGCGAATCCGACGACAAGGATTCGATGGAGGTCGCCGGCCGCGGCGAGTTGCAGCTCGGCATTCTCGATCGAGACCATGCGGCGCGAAGGCTTCGAGCTGTCGGTGTCGCGCCCCAAGGTTCTGCTCCGCCGCAACGAGGCGGGCGATCTGGAAGAGCCGATCGAAGAGGTCGTGATCGACGTCGACGAAATCCATTCCGGCGTCGTCGTGCAGAAGATGTCGGAGCGCAAGGCCGACATGATCGAGCTCAAGCCGTCGGGCGGCCATCGGGTCCGGCTGGTGTTCCACGCGCCGACCCGGGGCCTGATCGGCTATCAGGGCGAGCTCCTGACCGACACGCGCGGCACCGCGATCATGAACCGGCTGTTCCACGCTTATGCGCCGCACAAAGGCGAGATCGCCGGCCGCCGCAACGGCGTGCTCATTTCCAACGAACAGGGCGAGGCGGTCGCCTACGCCATGTTCAAGCTCGAAGACCGCGGACCGATGATGATCGAGCCCGGCTGGAAGATTTATCGCGGCATGATCGTCGGCGAGCACACCCGCGACAACGACCTTGAGATCAACCTTCTCAAGGGCAAGCAGCTCACCAACATCCGCACCACCAGCAAGGACGAGGCGGTGCGGCTGACCCCGCCGATCCGCATGTCGCTGGAAAAGGCGCTGGCCTATATCGAGGACGACGAACTGGTCGAGGTCACGCCGAAGTCGATCCGGCTGCGCAAGAAGCTGCTCGACCCGACCGACCGCAAGCGCAGCGAGCGGAGCAAGGAAGCCGAAGCGGTCGGTTGACCCTTTTATCGCGCGTTATTGAGAAACTTTTCGAGGAGCGGCGCCCACAGCGCCGCTCCTTCGCGCGAGTGGATCAGCTCGTGGCCGTCGGTGCCGACCGGCGGCAGCAGATGGAAGTCGGCGCGGCCGCCGGCCATCCGAAATCCCTCCACCAGCCGCTTCGACAGTTCCGGCGGAAAATAGCTGTCGTTCTCGGCGTAGATCCAGAGCGACGGGATGCGGGTCTTCTCGCCGAATTGACGCGCCGCCGCCACCAGCCGGTCGGGCGCGCAGTTGCGGCCGGTCACGCCGTCGATCCGCCCGCCGCGGCCGGGCGCGAAGGCGATCACCGCTTTGACCGGCGGGTAGTTCTGGCTCGCCAGCGCCAGCGCACCCCAGCCGCCGGCCGACTGGCCGATGGCGATGGCGCCGTTCTTCCGGATGAACGGCTGATGGATCATGAAGTCGATCGCCGCCGCGATCGAAGCCGCGGTGTTGAGTCCGGCCTTGCGGAAGTCCGCGTTGGCGCAGCCGCCCTGGTCTTCGTAATAGGTCCCGCCGGTCTTGCCGTGACCGGGACGCTGCGGCACCGCGACCGCATAGCCGTGCGCCACCAGCCATTCCGTCAGCGCGGTGTATTGCGGCGCGGCATAGCCGGCCCTCCGCAATTCGTTCTGCGTCGAGCCGTGATTGATCACGGCGAGCGGAAACGGACCGGCGCCGGGCGGCCGAAAGACCGTTGTCCACATCATTGTGCTGCGGTCCTGTGCCGGAATAAGCCAGCTCTGCCGGCGAATCACTCCTTCTTCCGGACCCTGCGGACCGCTCGAATTTTGTGCGCGCACTGATTCGACGCTGAACACGAGCATCATCAGGAGTCCGCACAGCAATTTCGCGCCGAGCGCGTGTCATCGAAGCCACATCCTGTACAAACCCAGGCAGGTTGCCGGTTTGCTCATGCCCCTGTGTATTGTCTTGGGACACTGAGGGTCAGTAATCCACATCGTGAACCCTTGGTTAAACGTAGGGCTTGAAGGCAACTGAATCGCTTGCTCATATTCCCACATGAGCACTGTCCTGATCGAGATTCGTCGGGCCAAGGCGTCCGACGCAGCCGCCGTTGCCGACACGCATGACGAGGCGTGGCGGGGGGCGTATCAGGGCGTCATCCCCGGTGTCGAACTTGAAAAGCTGGTGACGCGCCGCGGCGCGGACTGGTGGGACAGCGCGATCCGCAAAGGCAGCCGCATCGCCATCCTCGCCTTCGGCGACAAGGTCGCCGGCTACGCCAACTACGGCCGCAACCGCGCACGCAGCCTGTTCTACGACGGCGAAATCTACGAACTCTATCTGCGCCCGGAGTATCAAGGCCTGGGCTTCGGCCGCCGGCTGTTCTCCTCGGCGCGCCGCGATCTCGCCCAGAGCGGGTTGAAGACGCTGGTGATCTGGGCGCTGTCGGACAACGATCCGGCGGTGGAGTTCTATAAGGCGCTCGGCGGCAAGGCGGTCGCCCGCTCCTCGGAGCGTTTCGGCGACAAGAGTCTCGAGAAGGTCGCCTTCGCCTGGAACAACTGATCCGCGATTGAATCGCGCTGCGTCCGTGCCCGGCCATCGCCGGGCTTTTTGTTTCCAGATGTTTGATCCCGAGCGCCGTCGGTTCAAACCGCCGGGGCGGGCAGGCCGGCGATGGCGCAGGCCGCGCGCACCGTGTTGACCATCAGGCAGGCGATGGTCATCGGACCGACGCCGCCCGGCACCGGCGTGATCGCGCCCGCGACCTGCGAGGCTTCGGCGAAGTTCACGTCGCCGACGAGCTTCGACTTGCCGCTCTGGCCCGGCACGCGGTTGATGCCGACGTCGATCACGGTCGCGCCCGGCTTGATCCAGTCGCCGCGCACCATCTCCGGCCGGCCGATCGCAGCCACCAGCAGATCGGCCCTGCGGCACACCGCTGGCAGATCGCGGGTCTTGGAATGGGCAATGGTAACGGTCGCGTTTTCGGCGAGCAGCAACTGCGCGACCGGCTTGCCGACGATGTTGGAGCGGCCGATCACCACCGCCTCCAAGCCGGCGAGCGACGGATGCACCGTCTTCGCCAGCAGGACGCAGCCGAGCGGCGTGCATGGCACCAGCGCCGGCAGGCCGGAGGCGAGCCGCCCGGCGTTGACCGGATGGAAGCCGTCGACATCCTTCCTCGGATCGATGGCGTCGAGCACCTGCTGGGCGTCGATCTGCTGCGGCAGCGGCAATTGCACCAGGATGCCGTGCACCGCGGGATCAGCGTTGAGCTTGTTCACCAGCGCCATCAGTTCGGCCTGACTCACGCTGTCCGGCAGGCGGTGGTCGAACGACGTCATGCCGGCCTCTTTCGTGGCCTTGGCCTTGCTGCCGACGTAGGACTCGCTCGCCGGGTTATTGCCGGCCAGCACGACCGCGAGCCCGGGCGTGACGCCGTGTTGCGTCGACAGGCGTTTCACTTCGGCCGCGACCTTGACGCGAAGCTCCGCCGCGATGGCCTTGCCGTCGATGATGCGTGCGCTCATGAGGCCTTCTCTAGCCTGACGCCGGAAATCTTCTCCAGCGTGGCGGCGAGCGTTGGGCCGTGGCCCGCAATGGTCAGCCGCTTGATGCGCGCACTCGCGCCCGAGACGAGCCGGACATCGCGCGGTGGGACGCCGGCCGAATGGGCCAGCAAGGCGATCAGCGCGTCGTTCGCCTCGCCTTCGGTCGCGGCGGCGCGAACCCGCGCCTTGAGCACGCATTGTCCGTCGGCCCGCTGCTCGATGCCGTCAATGGCGTCGCGTCCGCCGCGCGGCGTCAGTCGAACCACGACCGAAAGCCCGCCGGCTGCGACGGTCCAGGGCCGCAGCGATGGCATGAGGTCAGTAAACGTTCGGAATAATGTAAAGCGCGATCACATAGCGCAGGAAAATGATGATGAAAATCACCACAACGGGCGAGATGTCGATGCCGCCCGAGATTGGGCAGCATGTTCCGAATTGGGCGCAAGACCGGCTCTGTCACCCGATAGAGGAAGTCGCCAGCCATGGCGACAAACTGGTTTCGCGCGTTGACGACATTGAAAGCGACCAGCCAAGACAGCACGGCCGCCGCGATCAGCAGCCAGATGTACAACTGCAGAATTAGATCAATGACCAGGAAAAGGGCGCGCATGGGATAAGGTGGGGGTTTGCCGAGACGGGCCAAACTACCGGCTCAACTGCCAGCCAAACAAGCGGCCAAAACGGGCTTGCACCGGCCTATTCTTGACTCTCCCCACCCCGCGCCGTAAATGGCGCCCACTTGATACGGGCGCCCGAATGGACCGTGCGCCCGCGGTTGGGGCCGTAGCTCAGCTGGGAGAGCGCCTCGTTCGCAATGAGGAGGTCAGCGGTTCGATCCCGCTCAGCTCCACCAACCCTAAACCCCCGTGACGTCGGCGTTTTCAGCCACACACTGCGTCACGTGCCGTGCGAGTTTTGACGCAACTCGTCCGCCAACTCGTC
>CAWKOD010000016.1:0-282129 GCA_963850885.1 uncultured Alphaproteobacteria bacterium
TCGGCGCCAGCCGCCCGCCGTCCGGCATTCTCGATTATCACCAGAAGGAACTGGCGGCCTATTCGCCAAGGCCCGCGGGCCCGGCGAGACCGGCATGAAGGTGAAGCTCGAGCCGCGCCCCGTCGGGCGAAGCCGCCCGCGTCGTGTTCAAGGAATACGAGGTGCCGCTCGATGCCGACGCCGGCATGCCGGCAAACTTCGTGCAGAACGACGGCAGCGACTGGTCGCTCGGCACGCCGTCGGTGATGATCCCGGGCTGGGGCGTGCACGACGCCTGGCTCGATTTCCAGGGCGATCTCTGGTTCACCTGCAACATTCCGAACAAGCAGATCACGATCGGCCGGATCGCCACCAAGACCGGCGCGGTCAAGCTGTTCGCGGTGCCGGGCCCGCAGGGCCTGATGGCGCAGACCCACGGCATGACGCGCGACCCGAACGGCATCCTCTGGTTCAACGTCAATCCGGGCCGCGGCGGCATCGGCCGGATGGATCCCAAGACCGAGCAGCTCGACGTGTTCATTCCGCCAACCGGCATGTCGCCGACCGGCGGCGCCACCACCGTCGACTACGACGGCAAGGGCAAGATCTGGTCGTCGTCGCCGGACGGCGCGCTGCGCTTCGATCCGGACACCGGCCAGTTCACCGAATTCAAGTCGATCACCTACAAGACCCCGAACGGCACCGGCGTCACCTATGGCGCGGCCGCCGACCGCGACGGCAACGGCTGGTGGGCCGAGATGGTGCTCGACATCATCGGCAAGGGCAATATGGCGACCGGCAAGGCCGAGGAGGTCAAGCTTGCGCCGATCAAGGCCGAGCTCGATCGCGTCACGCCGGAGGCGAAGAAATTCTTCGAGACCTACAACCAGCCCGACTTCAACAGCCCGCTGCCGTGGGCGCAGGGGCCGCGCCGCATGGGCACCGACAAGGCCGACGATGTGCTGTGGGTCGGCAATTCCTGGGGCGCCAACCTCGCGCGCATCAACACCAAGACCAACGAGACGACCTACGTGCCGCTGCCCGAACGGGCAGCAGCCCTATCACGTGCATGTCGATAAAGAGCATCGGCCCTGGACCAACTTGTGGGGCGCCGACCGGGTGATGCGCTACGATCCGAAGTCCGACGCCTGGACGGCGTTCGACCTGCCGACTCGCGGCGCCGAGCCGCGCTACGTTTCGCTGCTGGAGCGCGACGGCGAGCCGACGCAGGTGGTGCTGCCGTATTTCCGGGCCCGGAAGGTCGCGGTCATGACGCTGCGCAGCGAGGCCGACGGTCGAGGGGCTGCGCAGTCAGGCCGAGCGGCAATGAGATCGCGATGAAACTTTCCAATCGATGAAGCCCGCGCCGTTCGATGGGGCGATCGGGATGCTCGCTGAGTTGGTTTCTGCTCCGGCATCGAAACGGCAATGAGCACCGCAGGCGGGTTCAGCCCGATCCGAAACTTGCGCGATATCGAAGAGCTGGAGCGCGTCCCGCTCGAACAGCGGTTGCTGTCCTGGGATGCCAACGACTGGATTCGCTCAGGCCTCGACCTTGATCCGCAAAAGGTCGCGATCCGCTATGTCGCCGACGGCAATCCCGACAGCCCGGTGGTCGACGTCACCTATGGCGAGCTGAAAAGCGCGCGTTCGCGACCGCCAACCTGTTTCATTCGCTCGGCATCGGTCCTGGTGACGCCGTCCTCTATCTGATGCCGACGATCCCGGCGCTCTACACCATCATGCTGGGCTCCCTCGCGGCCGGCATCACCTGCTGCACCAACTGGATGCTGGAGCCGTCGCATTGGTCAGGCTTGATCCGGGCCTCGCGCGCCAAGCTCGTGGTGGCGCTCGGGCCGACACCCGGCTATGAAATCTGGGAGAAGCTGCAGACCATCCGCGCCGATCTGCCGGCCGGCAGTGCGCATCCTCTCGGTGCAGATGCCGGGCGATGCGCCGCTGGCCAATTCCGACGTCGAGGCTCTCGCCGCGAAACAGCCCGGCGACCGTCTGGTCTTCACGCGCAAGGCGAAACCCGACGACATCGCGGCCTACCTTCATTCCGGCGGCACCACCGGATCGCCCAAGCTCGTGCGCCTCACCCATCGCGGCTTCTCCTACAAGTTCTGGGCGAACACCCTGGTGATGGCCCACACCGCCAATGACGTGGTGTTCGCCGACTATCCGATGTTCCACATCGCCGGCTTTTTCCGGCACGGCATCATGGCGATCGCCGACGGCATGCAGATCGTGATCCCGGCGCCTGGCGGCGCGCGCGACAAGCGCTTCATCGAGAACTACTGGAAGTTCATCGAAAAATTCCGCATCTCGATTCTCTCGGGCGTGCCGACCACGCTGGCGCAGCTGAGCAAGCAGCCGACCGGCGGCGCGGACCTGACTTCGCTTCGCCCTTACGCCGTGACCGGATCGACCGCGTTTCCGGCCGAGATCGCGCGCCAACTCGAAAAGATGTGCGGCGTGCGCATGATGGCGAGCTATGGCGCGACCGAATACACCCAGAATGTCGCGCAGCCGCCGCGCGACGGCGACCCGCGCTACGGTTCGGCCGGGCTGCATCTGCCCTACACGCAGATCAAGATCGTCGACATCGACGACGCGGGCCGCATCGTGCGCGAGCACGGCGTCGACCAGATCGGCCTCGTGGTGGTGAAGGGGCCGAGCGTGACGCCGGGCTATGTCGACGAGGCGGCCAACCAGGGCATCCTGTTGCCGGACGGCTGGTTCAACTCCGGCGACCTCGGGCGGATCGACGCCGACGGCTACCTCTGGATCACCGGCCGCGCCAAGGACATCATCATCCGCGGCGGCCACAACATCGACCCGACGGTGATCGAGGAGACGTTGCACCGGCATCCGCAGGTGGCGCTCGCGGCGGCGGTGAGCATGCCGGATTCCTATGCGGGCGAGCTGCCGATTGCCTATGTCGAGCTGATCCCGAACGCCACGGCGACGGCGGACGAGGTGCAGGCGTTCGCGCTCGCCCACAGCCCGGAGCGCGCCGCCGCGCCGAAACAGATCATCCTCATCGACAAGATGCCGCTGACCGATGTCGGCAAGCCGGCGAAGATCCAGCTTCGCCTCGATGCGGCCGGCGCGCCTTCACCGCCGCGCTGGCGGATGTGACCGGCCACGGCGGCGTGTCGGTCGACATGGTGGCCGACACCAGGCAGGGCCACCGCGCGGTGATCAAGGTCGCGGCGCCCGCCGGCGCCGGGCGGAATGAGATTGAAGAGCGTATCCGCGAAAAGATGAAATATTTCGCGACGCCCTACGAGATCGTCTGGGCCTGATCGCGGATGTTGTCATTGCGAGGAGCGCGTAGCGCGACGAAGCAATCTCGCCACGCGGGCGGCGGGATTGCTTCGCTTCGCTCGCAATGACGTAGGCTGTCCTTTGCTCACTCCGGCTGGATGCCGGCGGCCTTGATGATGGCGCCATAGCGCTCGATGCCGTCCTTCAAAGGTCGGCGAACTGCTGCGGCGTTCCCCCAATCGGCGCGTAGCCGTTGGCCTCGAAATTCTTCGCCACCTCCGGTTCGCCGAGCGCCTTGCCCATCTCGGCGTTGAGGCGCGTGACGATCGGCTCCGGCAGTCCGGCCGGCCCGAAAAATCCGAACCACGACGACGGCTTGCGGAACGCCGGGATGATCTCGCTCATCGACGGCACATCCGGCAGCTTCGAATATCGGGCCGGCTCCAGCACCGCCAGGATCTTGACCTGGCCGGCCTTGGCGGCGGCGTCCGCATTGCCGACCGCGATGAACACCATCGGGATGTGGCCGCCGATGACGTCCTGCATCGCCGGCGCGACGCCGCGATAGGGCACGTGCTTGATCTTGACGCCGGCGGTTTCGTTGAACAGCTCGCCCATCAGGTGGAACACCGAGCCGACGCCGGAGCTGCCGTACGACAGTTCGCCGGGATGCGCCTTGGCGTAGGCGATGAGCTCCGGAATCGAATTCACCGGCAGGGACGCAGCGACCGCGAGGCAGGTCACCGGCTCCACCGCGGCGATGATCGGCGTGAAGTCCTTGATCGGATCGTAGGGCAGGCTCTTCATCAGATGCACGGCGGTGACATGCGTCCCGGCCGTCGCGGCGAGCAGCGTGTAGCCGTCCGGCGCCGCCCGCGCCACGCCGTTGGAGCCGATCGTGCCGTTGGCGCCGGTGCGATTCTCGATCACCACGGTCTGGCCGAGCGGCCCGGCGATCTTGGCGCCGACCTGCCGGGCCACCAGATCGAGCGCGGGGCCGGGCGGGAACGGCACCACGAGGGTGATGGGGCGCGACGGCCAGGTTTGCGCGACGGCAACCGCGTTGCCGAGCAGGCAGCGACAATGCCAAGAATGATCGAAAGCATGATCGAAGCGGCCGCATCAACATCATCCATCCATCGAGGGGCGGCTCGCGCCGGTCATGGGTTGTCGGCTTTTGCTAGGCGACCGTCATGGGGACTTTGAGAAGGTACAGACCTCCGGCAACGATGCCGGCCATGATGCCACCGATAATCAAGTAAACGCCGACCCAACTCCAGGTGCGGCGCCGTGCAGCAACCTGGCTTGGTTCGCAGAGACCTTGCAGCAGGAACAGGAACACCAGGACAGGGAATAAAAGTCTGCCGATATCGTTCAGGCTCAAGGACGACAGCGGTCGATCGAAAATGGCGTCTGACGGCGAAGGCAACCACTGCCATGTCAGGTAAAACATAAAACCGTAAACCGACAGACGGGCCGCAATGCCGAGCCAGTCGAAATAAGTCGCCACTGGTCTCGTCGCTGTTGGTGTGCGCTGGCGCCGGGCGTCTTGCGTTCTTCTTCGTCGAGAGCACGGTGAGCCATGCGTGGTCCCTCCGGAGCATCGTACATCGAGGACAATCGAAAACAACGGCATTCAAAAAAGACAATCAGGTCAGCGGCTCCGATGCTGCTCATGGAACAGGATCGGAACACGAAAGTGCGCACCTTGCTGTCAGGTGCGGGTAAGTCCGGCAAAAGAAAACAAAATCAGAGAGTTGAAAAACGCGCGGTGGACCGGGGAGGAGCAGATTTATGATGAGCGAGGACGGGAATGCGTCGACACTGTGCCAGTCAGCAGCCGCAACGCGGTATCGTGGTGGCCGATCCAGAGCGCCGCGAGTGGTCAGGACAAACCCGGCCATGACGAACGAAGAGATTGGCAAGCGACCACTTATTCGACTTTTATACCAGCGCGCTTGACCACCTCGGCCCATTTGGCGATATCGGCCTTCATGAATGGCTCGATGTCCTTCAGCAGCATTGTGGATGGCTCGCCCGCGGCGGCGGTAATGCGTTGCTGAACGGAGGGCTCAGCGAGCGCCTTTGTCACTTCGGCATTTAGCTTTTCGATGATTGCTTGCGGCGTACCCTTCGGCGCCCAGAGGCCGAACCACGTATGGTACTCGTAGCCGGGCACGCCGGATTCGTCGACCGTTGGCAATTCGGGCATGAGCGCTGATCGCTGCTTGGAGGTAATGGCAAGCGCGCGCAACTTGCCGGCCTTCGCAAGGCTCATCGCCGTCGACATGTTGTCGAAGAACACCGGCACTCGTCCGGAGAGGACATCCTGATAGGCCGGCTGCGCGCCGCGATAGGCAATGTGCCCCATATCCGTGCCGGCCATCATCTTGAACAATTCGGGGGCAAGGTGTTGTCCAGTGCCGTTGCCGGCCGAAGCGTAGTCGATCTTGCCGGGCTGCGATTTCAGAAGAGCTATTAATTCTTTGATCGACTTCACCGGCAGGTCGTTGTTCACGAGCACCAGGAACGGATAGGTGGCGAGCATTGCAACCGGCACGAAGTCTCCAATCGGATCGTAAGGCAGCTTGGCGAACAGACTCGGATTAACCGTCATGTTACCGTTGAGCCCGACCAGCAGCGTGTAGCCATCCGGCGCCGCCTTGGCCACGGCCGTGGTACCGACCAGCATACCCGCGCCGGTGCGGTTCTCGACTACAAATCCCTGACCGAGTTGCTTGGAAAGCTGATCTCCGATCACCCGTGCGATGGTATCGGTCCCGCCGCCGGCGGCAGAGGGCACGATGAGAGTTACCGGTCTTGTCGGGTAGCTTTGGGCTTGTAGCGCGTTAGGCCCGGTGTAGCCGACGGTGGCGGCGATGGCGACAACCGCTGCGCGGAATGGCGTGATGATCATCACGGATGTTCTCCCGAGGCTTTCCCCTACGATATCCGGGCCCAGGGAGGCGGTCTATGGCACGAAGCGCGTAGGGCGGGTTGGCGGAACGAACCCGAGAGGTCTTCGGAGTGGCGTTTTGGCAGAACGAACCCGAGGCGGTTGGTCTGACTTGATGCTATCCGTCGCGGGGCGGCAGCACGCCGCGGCCGGCAATTCGAAAGGAGAGCGAAATGGCGCAAGATAGGACCAAGGACAGTTACGAGGACGGTATGAAGGTTCGCAGGCGCGTGCTCGGCGACGCCTGGGTCGACCGGTCGCTGGCCAACCGCAACGACTTCAACGCCGAGATCGGGCGGCAGATCACGAGCCACGTCTGGGGCGACATCTGGACGCGTCCCGCGATCGACCTGAAGACGCGCCGCTTCATGACGCTGTCGATCATGATCGCGTTGCGTGCCTGGGCGGAGTTTCGCCTGCATGTGCGAAGCGGCCTTGCGACCGGCGACCTCACCAAGGACGAGCTGAAGGAAATCATCATGCAGGCGACCGCCTATTGCGGTGCGCCCGCCGGCAATCATGCCACCCATGAGGCGGAGGAGGCGTTTAAGGAAATGGCCAAATAGGAATGAATATTGAATCGGCTCAGCAAAAACCGCCCGTCCCTGCGACACGGCGACCCAGCGTCAAGCGTCATCCCCCGGAGGACTTGACGCCCGCTCGCCAACCTGCGTAAAGAGAATGAACGTTCATTCTCTATATTGCGTCGCGGTAACCCCATGAATCGGCCCAATATTCAAAGACAGGCGGACCGCCGGGATGAAATCCTCAGCGCGGCCCAGCGCTGTTTTGTCCGCTCCGGCTTCCACCAGACGTCGATGCAGGAGATCTGCGCCGAGGCCGGCATGAGCGCCGGCAACCTGTACCGTTATTTCCCCTCCAAAGAGGCGATCATCGCCGGCATCGCCGAGCGCGACCGCGCCGAGGTGGGACAGAGTTTTGCGCAGGCCGATCTTTCGCAGGGTCTTTTCGCCGTGCTTGAAGGCATGGCGCATCACCACTTCACCGTCCGCTCGATCGAGCAGGTCAAGCTGTGCACTGAAGTCATGTCCGAGGCGCGGCGCAATCCGGAGATCGCGCGCATCTCGGCTGCGTTCGATGCCGACGTCCGCAAATGGCTGACCGACATGTTCAATGCCGCCGCCGAGCAGGGCGACATCGCCAAAGAGGCGGACATCGAAGGCGCGGTCGACATGCTGATGATCATCGCCGACGGCGTCTGGTGGCGACGCGCGCTCGATCCGCAATTCCGGGCGGAGGCGATGATCCCAGTGTTCATGGATGTCGCGCGCCATCTGTTGCGGGGCCGCCCGCCGCTTGCCGTTGTGAATGAGGGGAAGTCGTGATGAAGGCGAGCCGCATTACCGCCGTCGGTCTGGTCGCCGCGACCGCCGTATGGATTCTATCCGGGTATCTCATTCCGCATGAATTCGGCGGAGAGCAAAGCCGCGCTTCGGGTGGGCGAAACCAAGGCCGAGAAGCGATTCCGCGTCGCGGTCATCGACACCAACGTGGTGTCGCACAGCCGCAAGCTGCTGCTGTCCGGTCGCACCGAGGCCGACCGCAAGGTCGTCACGTTCGCGCGCACCAACGGCATGCTTCAGGAACTGCGGGTTCGCCGCGGCTCTCATGTGAAGAAGGGCGACATCATCGCGATCCTGTCGGACGATGCGCGCGAGGCCCAAGTGCTGCAAGCCAAGGCGATGCTCGATCAACGCAGGGTCGAGCTGGAGGCCAAGCGGCGATTGCTTCTGACCAACGCCATCCCGCGGCTCGAACTCAACTTGCTGGAAGCGCAATACAAGGCCGCGGAGGCCGCGCTCGCAACCGCCGAGGCCGAGCGCGATCGCGGCATCATCACGGCGCCGTGGGAGGGCGTCATCACTGAAATTTCGGAGGTCGGCACGTCGGCATTCGCCTTTGCCGGCAAGGAAATCGCCCAGATCGTCGGCCTCGATCCGATGCTCGCCGTGGTCGAGGTGTCGGAGCGGAAGGTCGCCAGCGTCAAGGTCGGCGATATCGCCGAAGTGAAGCTCGTGTCCGGACAGACCCGCGAGGGCCGCATCCGTTACGTGTCAAAGTCTGCGGCGCCAGCCACCCGCACCTATCGGGTCGAGGTCGAACTGCCCAATGCCGATGGCGTCATCCCCGACGGCATCACGGCGGAGGTCAGCATTCCGCTTTCGCCGATGCCGGCGACGCGGGTGCCGCGCTCGGCGCTGGTGGTTTCGTCCACCGGCGATATCGGCGTGCGGACGGTCGATGCGCAATCCAAGGTCGGATTTGTCATGGCGACCGTCGTCGAAGACGATCAGCGGTCGATGTGGCTCACCGGCGTGCCGGACGGCGCGCGCGTCATCGTGCAGGGCCAGGACTTCGTCCGCGAAGGCAATCTGGTCGAGCCGGTCGCCGCCCCCGCCGCACAAGCCGCGCAGCGCTGACGGACACTGGGGGCCACCGGCCATGTCGAGCTTGATCGATTACGCCATCAGCCACGCCCGGCTGACCATCGTCACCCTGCTGTTCCTGCTGGGCGCCGGCTTCGTGGCCTATGTCACGATTCCGAAGGAGGCCGAGCCGGACGTTCGCATCCCGATCGTCTACGTCCAGCTGACACAGCGCGGCATCAGCCCGGAGGATTCCGAGCGCCTGCTGCTGCGGCCGGTCGAGACGCAGCTCAAGTCCGTCAGCAACGTCAAGGAAATGCGTTCGACCGCCTACGAGGGCGGCGGCTCCGTTCTGCTCGAATTCGAGGCGGGCTTTGATTCCAAGTCGGCGCTGGCGGATGTGCGCGCCAAAGTCGACCAGGCCAAGCGCGATCTGCCGAAGGACGCCGACGAGCCGAACGTGCAGGAGGTCAACCTGTCGCTCTATCCGGTGCTGGTGGTCGCGCTGTCCGGCCAGGTTCCGGAGCGGACCATGCTGCAGATCGCCCGCACCGCGAAGAACGCCGTCGAACAGGTTCCCGGCGTGCTGTCGGCGGAGCTGCGCGGCTCGCGCGACGAGGCGGTGGAGATCATCGTCGATCCGACGTTGTTGAAGAGCTACAACCTGCCGCTCGACCAGCTCATCGTCGGTTTCAACGCGTCCAACAGCTTGATCGCGGCCGGCGCCCTGGAAGGCTCGACCGGACGCTTCGCCGTGAAGGTGCCGAGCCTGATCGAGCGGCCGCAGGACGTCCTGAAAATTCCGATGGCGGCATCGAACGGTGCCGCCGTCACCGTCGGCGACGTCGTGACCATCCGGCCGACCTTCAAGGATGCGACCTCGGTCACGCGCGTCAACGGCATGCCGGCGATGACGATCGAAGTGTCAAAGCGCAGCGGCGCCAATCTGATCGAGACCGTCGACGGCGTGAAGAAGGTGATCGAAAGACTGCAGCCGACGTGGCCCGAGGGCGTTCAGGTGACCTTCACCCAGGACAAGTCGAAGGTCATTCGCCAGATGCTGTCCGATCTGCAGAACTCGGTCATCACCGGCGTGCTGCTGGTGGCGGTCATTATCCTGTTCGCGCTGGGATTCCGCGCATCGATGTTCATCGGCATCGCGATCCCGGCGTCATTTCTGGCGGGCGTGCTCGGCCTGCAGCTCGCCGGACTGACGGTCAACATCGTGGTGCTGTTCTCGTTGATCCTGGCCGTCGGCATGCTGGTCGACGACGCGATCATCGTTTCGGAATTCGCCGAGCGGCGCATGGCGGAAGGCATGCCGCCGCGCGAGGCCTATTCGCTGGCCGCCAAGCGCATGTCAGGCCCGGTGATCGCCGCCACGGCGACCCGCGTGGCGGCGTTCTCGCCGCTGCTGTTCTGGCCGGGCGTGGTCGGCGAGTTCATGAAATATCTGCCGATCACATTGATTGCGACGCTGTCGGCCTCGCTTGCCGTTGCGCTGTTCTTCACGCCGACGCTCGGGGCTCTGCTCGGCAAGGCCTCGGCTCACCCGCACGACGAACGCGCCCGCGAGGATGGTCCTTATATGCGGGCGGTCCGGTTGGTGCTGCGCAGGCCGGGCGCGACGCTCGGCCTTGCCGCGGTGCTGCTCGTGGTGGTGCAGGTCGGCTACGCCAAATTCGGCAGCGGTGTCGAGTTCTTCCCGGCCGTCGAGCCGGACTACGGCCAGGTCATCGTCCACGCCCGCGGCAATCTGGCGCTCGACGAAAAGAACCGCTTCCTCGCCGAAGCCGAGAAGCGTGTGCTCGAAGCCAAGGGGCTCAAGACGGTTTACACCCGCGTCGGCGAGCAGCCCAAGGGCTCGAACGAGCTCAGCGAAGACACCATCGGCGTCATTCAGTTCGAGTTCTCCGACTGGCGGACGCGTCCGCCGGCGCACCAGATCATGGACGGCATCCGGACGGCGACCGCCGAGATCCCGGGAATCCTGGTCGAGGTCACGGCGCCGCGCGCGGGCCCGCCAACCGGCAAGCCGATCCAGGTCCAGATCGGCGGGCTCGATCCCGAGCTGTTGCCGGCGGCGGCCAAGAAGGTCGCCGCGATGCTCGCCCGTCTCCCGGATATCCAGGATCTGGATGACGGCTTGCCGTTGCCCGGCATCGACTGGAAGGTCCATGTCGATCAGGCGGAGGCCGCCAAGTTCGCGGCCAATCCCGCGATCGTCGGCACCGCGCTGCAACTCGTCACCAACGGCATCAAGGCCACCGAATACCGCCCCGCCGGGAGCGACAAGGCCGTCGATATCCTGGTGCGCTTTCCTGAGGATCGCCGCAGCCTCGATCAGATGGATGAGCTGCGCGTGCAGACGCCGTCGGGCTCGGTTCCGATCAGCAATTTCGTCGAGCGTGTGGCGGCGCCGCGCGTCGGGTTCATCAACCGCGTCGCCGGCAACCGCGTCATGACGGTGTCGGCGAACGTGGCGCAGGGCGTCCAGACCGCCAAGATTCAGGAGGAGATCGCCAAGGAGCTGGCGACGGCCGACCTTGGCACCGGCGTCACTTGGCGGCTGAAAGGCGAAGACGAGGAGCGCGCCAAGGCCGGCGCCTTCTTGATGAAAGCGTTCGGCACCGCGATCTTTCTGATCTTTGCGATCCTGCTGGCGCAGTTCAACCGGCTCACATCGGTTGGCTTGGTTCTGTCCGCGGTCATTCTGTCCACCATCGGCGTGCTGCTGGGGCTCATGGTGATGGGCCAGCCGTTCGGCGTGGTGATGACCGGCATCGGCGTGATCGCCAACGCGGGCGTGATCGTCAACAACAACATCGTTCTGATCGACACCTACGACCGCTTGCGGCGCGAAGGCTGGGAGGCCTACGACGCCATCGTCGAGACCTGCCGCGAGCGCGCGCGGCCGGTGGTGCTGACGGCGGTGACGGCGGTTCTCGGCGTGCTGCCGATTGCGTTCGGCGTCAACATCGAGTTTCTCACCCGCGAAATCTCGGTCGGCGCGCCGGCGACGCAATGGTGGATCAGCCTGTCCACGGCCATCGTGTTTGGTCTGGGCTTTGCGACGGTGCTGACGCTGTTCGTCACGCCGGCCGCTCTCATGGCAATCGAAATGGGCCGCAATCGGCGGCAGGGCTGGGTAGCGGCATGGCGGGCGCGTTTTGCGCGGTCGCCGGCGCAATGATTTCCACGCCGGCGCCGTGGTGGAAGGGATCGAATTCCCGTAATCTTGACCAGCTGCGCCGCGGGGGTGGCTGGTGCTGAGGCAATCTTGGGGATCGCTCATGGCGAAGAAGGGACCTAATCCGGTCGACAAGCATGTGGGGAGCCGTGTCCGCATGCGGCGGCTGATGCTTGGCATGAGCCAGGGAAAGCTTGCGGATGGACTCGGGCTGACGTTCCAGCAAGTCCAGAAATACGAAAAGGGTGCCAACCGCATCGGCGCAAGCCGGCTCCAGCATCTGGCGAGTATCCTGCAGGTCCCAGTCCCGTTTTTCTTCGAGGGCCTGCCGACGGCGGAAGACTCAAAAAGCCACGCGGCAAGCCTGCCGCACGCTGCCGTGTTTGAGTTCCTGGCGACCACGGATGGCGTCAGGCTTGCCAGGGCGTTCACCCGAATCCCGGACGCCAAGCTCAGGCGTACCATCGTCGATGTGGCCGAGCAGATTTCTGACGGGCGGAAGCACTAGCCGCGCTGATCGGCTTGTTCGCGCGGCCGGTCGCCGGCGACCGCCGTGTTCAGCCTGCTGACGTAGTCCTGGAACTGGGCGCTCCGTGCGCTGCGGGGCCGCGGCAGGTCGACCGAGACTTCAAGCGCGATCTGTGACGGGGCGCCATCCAGCACCAGGATTCGGTCCGAAAGGAACACCGCTTCGCCAATATCGTGGGTGACGAAGAGGATGGTCTTGTGCGTCATGCGCCAGATATCCGCTAGCGCGTCCTGCATGTTCTGGCGCGTCATCGCATCAAGCGAACCGAACGGCTCGTCCATCAGCAGCACGGTCGGCTCAATGGCGAGCGCGCGGCCGATGCGCACGCGTTGCCGCATGCCGCCCGACAACCGACGGGGATAGTAGTCGGCAAATTGCGTGAGCCCGACCAGTTCGACGTAGCGGTCGGCACGGGCGCGCCGTTCCTGGAACGGCAGGCGCATCGATCGAAGGCCGAAGGCGATGTTGTCGCGCACGCTGAGCCAGGGAAACAGCGCGAAATCCTGAAAGACAACGCTTCGGTCGAGACCGGGGCCGCGAATTTCTGCATCGTTGACATAAACGGCGCCGCCACTTGCCGGTTCGAGGCCGGCGGCGATGTTCAAGAGCGTGGATTTGCCGCAGCCGGACCGGCCGACGACGCTGACAAATTCGCCGTCAGCCACGCTGAAAGGTCACATCCTGCAAGACCGGATGCCACGCACGCGGCGTTCGCCACGAAGCGGCGACCGGGAAGCTCTTCCAAAGACGGTCGGTTCGAAGTTCGCCCATCACTGCAAATCCCGGATGGTGCCCCAGCGCGCCACGGTCAGGCGCTCCAGCGTCTGCAGCACCACGCGTTCGATCAGGAGCCCGATGGTGCCGACGACGACAAGACCGGCATAATTGGAAGAATTCGCGCGCGAAGTACAGGCGATAGCCGAGACCCGCGGTGACCGATACGAGCATTTCGGCGATGATCAGCAACCGCCACGCCCCGCGAGAACGCGATGCGATATCCGCTGATGATCGCGGGCAGAGCGGCCGGGATCAGGACGCGCCAAATCATAAAAACGCCGTCGGCGCCGAACAGCCGGCCGGCCCGGATCAGCTGCATGTCGATGGCCTTGACGCTCGACCAGGCTGACACAGTGACAGTCAGGGCGATCTCGTAGGTCAGAACCACAACGATGGCGGTTTCCGTGAGGCCGAACCAGATCATGGCGAGAGGGAACAGCCCCGTGCCGGGAAGCGAAAGCAGAAAGTTGACCGGCCCAACCAAGGCCCGTTCCCACCATTTGAAGTAACCTATCAGCGTTCCGAGCACCGTCCCGATCGCGGCACCGAGCACCACGCTTTCCTTGGCGAAGCGACCAGCCGGGCAATGTTGCCCGCCGAATGCACGCCAATGGCGACGATCAGCAGATTGTTGGCAACGGCCGAAATGAAGATGGCGGGTGACGCTTCGCCGAAGTCCATCGAGCCGCCTGCGAGCGCCTGCACCACATCGTTTCCGGCGGGAACTATTTTAAGATCGGATGTCAGCCCCTCCGCCGCGAAATATCCCTTTTCGACCGCAATGCGGTGCGGCATCTGCGTGTATGCGACACTCGATCCGATTGTGGTTGCTTCCTGGGAGTTGGCGCCGACCGAGGCGATTCCGACGACACAGGCAAGCGATGCGATCAGCAAAACAGGCTTTGGCACATCTTCGCTTCCCCCAGGGTCTCTAGAATATTAAGGCTCTGCGAGCGATCGGCGCCATCGACATTCGTCTCATCTTGGGCCGAGGCCCGTCGCCGCCGTTGATGTCGGAATCTCGGTAGCCGCCGCTGCATTGTTCCAATTGGATGCCGGGCAGGCGTTTTGCCGTCTATTCCCCGCCTGCGACGAAATATGGGGCTGGTGGCGCGGTTGTTCTTCGTGAGATGCTTCCCGCAACGTCTCTGACCTGTTTGCGGATTGGCGAGTTGCGATGCATCGTCGATACGACAGCAAGCACATTCCGATTGAGCTGTTGCGCACGTTTGTCGCCATCGCCGACCTTGGCAATTTCACCAAGGCTGCCCAGGAATTGGAACTCACCCAGCCTGCCATCAGCGCGCAGATGAAGCGCCTCCAACAATTGATCGGCGGCGAAATTTTCATCAAGTCGACGACCGGCTTCAGCGTATCCGCCAAGGGCACCATGCTCGAAGTCTATGCGCGACGCATCTTGGCGCTCAACGACCAGATCATGGCTTTCGCCGGTGCCGTACCCGAGGAGCCGACGATACGGCTGGGTATCCAAAGTATTTTCGCGGACAGGGTGCTGACCGCTGTGATCCACGACTGCACGGCGGCTTACGGCGCGGGTCGGGTCCAGTTCACCTGCGACAGTGCGCCGGGCTTCGCCAAGCGATTGGCCTCAGGATATATCGACCTGGCATTCGCCGTGGCTCCGTCGGAGTTGAAGCTCAACGTGCTGTCGGAGTGGAAGGAGAAGTTTGTTTGGAGCAGCACGCCCGGGTTCGTGATCGATGCGGATGCTCCCATACCCTTGATTGTACGCGCCGAAGGATTTCTCGATCGCCGTGCGATCGAAGCGATGGACCAAAAGGATCTGCCCTACAGGATCGTATTTAGCGCGACGGACATGACCGCCCGGACAGCGGCGGTCGTGGCCGGTGTCGGTATCATGGCGGTGCCTGAACGCGCTCTGCCCGCTCAGCTGGCGGTGGTGGATGACCCGCTGTTGCCCAGGCTTCCGGAGTTGCGGGTCGGGACCTTCTATAGGGACGGCCTCGATGTGAGCCGAATCAGGAAATTAGCCGACGCCTTCGTTGCGGCGGTGAAGCCGAAGCAGCCGGCGGTTACCGAATTCAAGCATCCGATCCTGGTCCACCGCAGCCGATCAGGGTGATGTGCGGCGGACCACGCGAAGCGACGCGCTGGAGCTCCATCAGCGTTATTGATGCGAGATGAAAATCAATTTGGTTTTCGCGCGCGGTTGCGACCTTCAGTCTACCCCTGAGAATTCCGATTCCAATAGGGAGCATAGCTTTGGCCAATCAGCAGGACATCAGCGTTCCCGAACTCGCCGAGTACATCAGCGAGCTGGCTAACGAATTGGCGCAGATGGCCAAGGCCGCGAATTGCACGCCTCTTGCCTACCATCTCGAAATGGCGACGCTCGAGGCGGAACGGCTTACCGAAGACGCTCAATTTGCACCGAGCCCGCCTGCATCCCACTAGGACGCGTGTCTCGTGGCGACCGCGTGGCTCTCCGCAGCCTGATCGCTTCACTGCGGCTCTATTTTCGCGAGCCTGGCCAGCTCTTCCCACTTCTTGATTTCCTTTGGAATGAATGCAGCCAGGTCCTTGGCGCCGCCCGGGAACGGTGCGGCATGGGTGTTGGCCAGATACTGCCGCGTGGCATCCATTTGGCTGATTTGGGCGAACCATGATTCCAGGCGCGCGACGATGGCGGGGGGCGCTCCCGCCGGGAGCAGCACGCCCCAGAGCGGAGCGATGTCGAATTCGGGAATGCCGGCGGCCTCAGCCATGGTGGGCAGGTCGACGCCGGGCACACGCTGACCGGAGGTGACCGCGAGTCCGCGCACCTTGCCGCTCTGAAGCAGCGGCGTACCCGCGGTGGAGTCGATGAACTGGAAATCGATCTCGCCGCTGAACATTTCCGGCAGCGAGGCCATCGAGGTTTTGTAAGGGATGCCGATGGCTTTCAGACCCTTGCGCGCCTTGTAGAGCTCGGCGGAGGCCAGCGCCGGCGGCGCGCCATAGCCGTAGCTCGCCTTGTCGCCCTTGATCTTCATCGCCTCGGTCAGTTCCGTCACGTTCGTCCACGGCGCGCCGGCGCGCGTCATCAGCATGAAATAGCTTTTCTGAAGCGTGGCGACCGGCGTGAAATCCTTGATCGGGTCGTAGGGCAGCTTCTTGAAGTTGAACACGTTGGCCGCGTGCGACGACGTCACCGAAGTGATCAGGACGGTGTAGCCGTCGGGCGGCGCCTTCGCCACCGCGTCGGCGCCAAGCGAAAGGATCATGCCCGGCCTGTTCTCGACGATGACCGGTTTGCCCGCGAGCTGGGACAGCTTGTCGGCGTAATAGCGCGCCACGACGTCGCCGCCGCTGCCCGCCGGCAAGCCGACGACCATCCGTATTTCCCGGGTGGGATAGGTCTGCGCCTGCGCTGAAATTCCGGCAGCCCATAGAGCCGCGGCGACGATCCCGGCGATTTTGAATGTCACGGTGTCTCTCCCATCATTCGGTCACGATCAACGCGTCCAGCGCCGTCACTCCCTGTCCCTTGGCATGGACCATCAGCGGATTGACGTCGACTTCGATCACCTCCGGCATGGTCTGCATCACGCGGCCGATGGCCATGACGACCTTGACGACCGCGTCGGTGTCCGCGGCCGGTGCACCACGGACGCCGGCCAGAAGCTTGGCCGAGCGCAGCTTGTGCAGCGCCTCACGGACCTGATCCTCGCCGGCGCCGCCGGGCAGCAATTGCACATCGCCCAGCGCCTCGACCCAGATGCCGCCGAGGCCGAGCAGCAGCACGGTGCCCCAGCCGGGATCGCGCTTGGCGCCGACCATCAGCTCGATGCCCTTCGGCGACATCTTTTCGACCAGCGCGCCGTCGAGCGTGACGTCCGGCGCGGCGCGCTTGACGCTTTTCATCATCGTGTCCCAGGCGGCGCGGAGTGCCGCTTCGTCGGCAAGGTTCAGCATGACGCCGCCGGCCTCGGTCTTGTGCGACAGTGCCGCGGCCTGAGCCTTCAACACCACCGGATAGCCGATGCGTTTGGCGACCGCGGCCGCGTCGTCGACCGTGCGGGCAAGTTCGCCGTCGGGGACCTTGATGCCGGCGGCGGCCAGCACCTTCTTGCCGAGCCACTCCGGCTGCGCGCCCTTGCCGAGCTTGGGCAGGCCCTTGATCGGCTCCGGCTTTGCGGCAGTTCGGGCGCGCGCGAGCAGTCTGCCGTAGCGCAGATAGGTCGCAATGGCGCGCATCATGCGATCCGACGAGCGCCCGAACACCGCCGGGCTTTGCTTCACGGCCTCCATCACATCGGGGCCGAGCGGCCAGGAGTCGCCGAGCGCGACCATGACCTTCGGCTTGTCGGAGCCTTCCATGCCTTTGTTGAAATTCTGCACGACCAGGCCGGTGTTGATCGGAAACGAGATGAACAACATGCCGATGTTCGGGTCGTCGATTAAAGCCTTGACCACCGCGGGCAGCGAGGTCGGCGTAAATCCGGCCGTGGCGTCGAGCGGGTTGCCGTAGTTGCCATAGGGCGGCAGCGTGTCTTCGAACATCTTGAGGGTCGCCGGCTCGACCGCGGGGAACTCGAACCCGAGTTCCTCGGCCATGTCGTTGCTCAATCCGACGAACGCGCCGGACGCGGTCAAGATGGCCGGGCCCTTCACCGGCGGTTTCGGATAGCGCACCAGGATTTCGGCGAGATCCATCATCTCGTCCATGGTGGTGACGACGATGGCGCCGGCATCCTCGACCAGCGTGCGCATGGTGGCGTAGTCGCCGACCAGCGCACCGGTGTGCGATTGCGCGGCCTGCTTCGACTTCGTGCTGCGACCCGGGAACATCAGGACGACCGGCTTGCCGGCGGTGCGGCAGCGCCGGATCGCGTCGAGGAATTCGCGCGGCCGCCGGACCTGCTCGGTGTACACCACCACCACGCTGGTCGCGGGATCGTCGGCGAGAAATTCGATGAAATCCGTCGACTCAAGACCGATCTCGTTGCCGGTCGAGATGACGTAGGACATCGGCGTTCCGCGTCCGTCGGCGGCGCGCTGGAAGTGGCCGAGCATGCCGCCGCTTTGTCCGACCAGGGCGAGGCCGGGCTTCGAGCCCGCGCCGAAGCGAAGCGCCTCGCGCGCGAACAGCATGTGCAGCATGATGCCGTCGACATTGTTGGTGACGCCGAGGCAATTCGGGCCGACGATGGCAAGCCCACCCTCGCGTGCGGTCTTGGCGATCTCGTCCTGCATCTCCTGTTCGCCGACCTCGGCGAAGCCCGCGGCGAACACCATCGCCGAGCCGACCTTGCGCTTCACGCAGGCCGCGACGGCGTCGCGCACGCCCGCGGCCGGCAGCGTGAAGACGGCGAGATCGACGCCCTCCGGCAGTTCCTCCGGGCTCTTCAACACGGGACGGCCGTCGATCGGCTCCTCGCTGCGGCCGACGAGATGAATGTCGCCCTGGAACTTGTTGAGCTTGAGCGATTGCAGGATGTTCTGGCCCGCGCTGCCGGCGCGCGACGAAATGCCGACGATCGCCACCGATCGCGGGCGCAGAAACTTGGCAACGGCTTTAGGCCCGCGCGCGGATTCCGGACCCGTCATTTCGCATCCCTGTCCGGCTGCCACATCAGCAGGTGCTCGCCGTTGTCGAGCGGATGCCAGTATGCCTTGACCTTCATGCCGACCTTCAGCTCGTCGGCTTTGCAATGAACCATGTCGGCGATCACGTTAACGCCCTCGTCGAGCGTCACGCTCGCGATGGCGTAGGGCTCGGCGCCCTGGAACGGCGGCGTGCCGCGGTGGGCGATGGTATAGGAGAACACCGTGCCCTTGCCCGACACCTCCCGCCATTCAATGTCGCGCCGCCGCCCGGTGTAGATGCTGACCGGGCGCGGGAAGTGCTGAAATTTCTTGGCGGTCTTGCAGTACTGGATGACGAGCTTCTTCTGCCGCGTCGCCTCCCAGAACGGCATGCCGAAGTCGTAGTGCGGGCTCTTGAACTCGCGCTTGACGTTGAGTGTATCGTTCAATGTAACGGCCATGGTGTCCTCGACTATTGGTTCGGCACAAGGCACAGCGCAGCGCTGGTGCCCCAGTTGCGTCCGTAATTGATCCAGCCGATGCCGGTGACGAGCGCGTTGGTGGTGTCCTTGACCTGCCGCTTGCCGGCCTCGCCCATGAGTTGCCGCACCGCTTCGATCAGATTGTGCGACGAGCAGGCCGCCTGGCCGGCCGAGATCTGGCCGCCGCCGGTGTTCAACGGCAGCGTTCCTTTATAAGAGAGGTCGGTATCGCGGACGAACGCCATGCCTTCGCCCGGTTTGCAGAAGCCGAACGCCTCGAGCTGGATAACCAGCGCAATCAGGAAGTCATCGTAGGGGTGGAACGAGCGCACGTCCTTGATGTTCCAGCCCGCGGCAGCCAGCGCCTTCTTGGCGGCGACCTCGTGGCCGCTCCGCGTCACGTCGACGAGGCCCTCGCCGCCGAGGAAGTTGGTGCGCTCGGCATAGCCGAGTGGGATGACGTACTTCTTGATGCCCTTTTCCTTGGCCCTCTTCTGGCTGGTGATGATCAGGCCGGCGGCGCCGTCGGCCAGCATCACACAGTCGAGCAGTCGGATCGGATCGGCGATCATCCGCGAGTTCAGGTAATCCTCGACGGTGATCGGCACGCGCAGCTCTTCGCAGGCGTTCTCGTTCATGATGGCGTGGTTGCGCTGCGTCACCGCAAGCTTGCCCAGCGCCCGCAGATCGACCCCGTATTTGGCGTCGTAGCCCCGCTGCAGGAGGCCGAACGCGCCGGGCGGGCCCAGCAGACCGTAAGGGTCGGTCCAGTCGCGACGGTAGTTGCGGTCGTTGCGGCCGTTGTGCTCGCGGACATGGGTGTCGGCGAACATGCAGAGCGCGACCTCGCACATGCCGGCATCGATCGCCGCCGCCGCTCGCGCCACGGCGCCCGCCGCCGAGCAGCCGCCAGTGTGCACCTGCTCGCAGAAGCCCACTTCGAGGCCGAGCATGTCGGCGGTGCTTTGCGCCCAGAACATGCTGGCGCCGCCCGTGCCGGTGAGGCCGGACATCACCAGCCCGTCGATCTCCTTGCTTTCGAAGCCGGTCTTGTCCAGCAGGGATTCGAGAATCTCACCCATCAGGACCCAGACGTCCCGGTCGCTCTTCTTCATCACCTTGGTTTCGGCGTAGGCCACAATGGCGCTGTCACGCAAACTCATCGTTCACTCCCTTACCCTTGAATGCTCCGCCGTCTGTACGGCGACGGTTGTGGCTTTGACTTTAGTCAGGGCGGACGCGCGGCGCGGTCTTGTCGAGGAACTGATGCAGCCGCTGGATCGATTCCGGGCTGCGGGTGTATTCCGCCACCATGCGCTCGAAGTAGAGTCCGTCATCGTAGGACATGTCCTGCAGGCGCGGCAGGCTGTTGGTGATGGCGAAGTTGGAGAGCGGCGCGTTCTTGCAGATTTTCAGCGCGAGCTCCTTCGCCTTGGCCATCTGCTGTCCCTTCGGCACGATATATTGCACGATGCCGTAGCGCTCGGCCTCGTCCGCCTTGAGCACTCGTCCGGTCAGCATCATGTCTTGCATGCGGGCAAAGCCGATCAGTCGCGCCACACGGACCGAGCCGCCGCCGCCGATGAAGATGCCACGAGTGCCCTCGGGCAATCCAAAGAACGTCGTCTCGTCGGCGACGCGGATATGCGCGGCCGCGGCCGTCTCAAGTCCGCCGCCGAGCGTCGCGCCGTGCAGCGCCGCGATGAAGGGAATGTTGCCCCGCGCCATCGCCTCGAAATAGCTGTTGCGGTTGAACTGGAACGGCAGCCGCTCGGAGCGGCCGGTCTTCCAGCTTTCCGCGGCCCAGCGCAGATCAAGCCCGGCACAGAAATTGTCGCCGTGGCCGAAGATGATGCCGCATTTGGCCTCTTCGCCGGCGCGCTCGATGGCGACGCGCAATGCTTTCATCACGTCCGGGTTGAAGCAGTTGCGCTTGTCCGGCCGGTTGAGGCCGACCAGGGCAATCTCACCCTCCAGCTCGTAGGTGACGACGTTTTCTTCACTCATAGAGATCGCTCCTGTTTCATCGGGGCAACTCCAGCCCCCGCTGCGCGATGACGTTTCGCTGGATTTCGTTGGTGCCGCCGCCGATCATGCCCATGATGGAATGGCGCAGCAGTTGTTCCATCTCGCCGACCGGAGCGCTGGCTGAATCCTCGGACAGGAGGCCGCCGCTGCCGAGAATATCGAGCGCGGCCTGGCCGAGCTTCTCCTGCAACTCGCTTGTGAACACCTTGCCCATCGCCGCTTCGTGAATTGGGACTTTGCCTTGCTCGACCAGTCGCGAGTTTCGCATCTGGAACTGGCGCGCAACCTCGAGATCGGCGGCCAGAGCGCCGACGCGATCGCGGATCACCGGATCGCTTCTCAAGGCCTTGCCGCCGACCACCGCAGTCTTCAGGTATTCGGTGAGATGGTCAAACGCGCGTTCGATCCCAGCCATGCGCGTAGCGCCGATCATCACGCGTTCAGCGGCGAGCGCGTCGGTGATGACCTTCCAGCCGTTATTGACCGCACCGACCATATTTTTCGCCGGCACCCGCACGTTGTCATAGAACTGCGCGCTGAAGGTCTTGCCGTATAGGGCCATGCTCGGGCGGATGGTGACGCCGGGCGAATGCAGATCGACCATCAGCACGCTGATGCCGGCGTGCTTCTTCGCCTCCGGGTCGGTCCGCACGGCGAGCCACATATAGTCCGCCTTGTCGCCGCCGGTCGACCACAGCTTCTGTCCGTTGACGACCCAGTCGTCGCCGTCGCGGACCGCGCGGGTGCGGAGCGCCGCAAGGTCGGACCCGGCCTCCGGTTCGCTGTAGCCGAGCGCGAAGAAGCACTCGCCGTTGCGGATGGCGGGTAGCCATTCGTCTTGCTGCGCCTTGGTGCCGTGCAGAAAAAGCGCCTGCGCGACGATCGATTCGCTGGTGTTGTGGGCATGGGCGGGCGCGCCGGAGTTCGCGATCTCGGTGATAAAGGCGATCTGTTCACTCGCACTGCGGCCCTGGCCGCCGAATTCCTTCGGCCAGCCGACGCCGATCCAGCCGTCGCGGCCCATCAGCTTGGAGAATTCGTTGTCGTAGCCGCGGTCCTTGAACGGCTTGCGCAGGTGCGCGGCTTGCTTCTCCGGCGTCCAATGCTTGGTGAGCCAATCGCGCACCTCTTTGCGGAAGGCGTTGGCGGCGGGGCCCATGTCGTGGGCGGGAAGTGCGGTCATGCGGCCGGGCCGAGCGCGAAGTCAGCAAGTGCGGCGCGTGCGCTCCGCACGCCGCCGAAGCGCGCGAGATCGGCATGCACGCGCCGGAAATGCCGCGGCGCCTCGTGCTCCTCGGCGTAGCCGATGGCGCCGAGCGCCCGGTGCGTCTCGATCGACACCGTGCGAAGTGCGGGGCCCGCGAAGGCGAGAGCCGAGGCTGCGAACACACGCCAGTCCGGGTTGTCATTGTCGCGTGCCTCGGCGGCGGCTTCGAGCGTGAGGCGGGCGCCGTCCAGGCTGATCAGACAATTGGCCAACTTGTGCTGGACCGCCTGGAACTGTCCGATCAACTGGCCGAATTGTCTTCGGATCTTGGCGTTGTCCACGGCCAGCTCGAACGCGCGCTCCGCCGCGCCGAGCGCCCGGCCGGCGCAGGCGAGCCTCGCCACCAGCGCGACGTCGGCGAGAGTCTTCGGCAAACTGTTCAGCCGCGTGGCCGGTGTGTTGTCAAAAGTCAGCTCCGAGAACGGCGGCACGGCGAGGCCCGGCGTGATCTGTATCGTCAATCCTGGGGCGCTGCTTGCAACCACCGCCACTCCCGCAGGTGCGCCGGTGAAGACAACAACGTGCGTTGCGGTCTGGGCGCCTTCCACGAACGCGATCTTGCCTGACAGCGTATCGCCGCGCATGTTCGACTTGGCCCGCAGCCGCGTCGCCATCGAAGTCGCCGAGCGCTAGCGCAACCATTGCCTTGCCCTGATGCAAATCTTCGAGTATGCGCGCGCATGGCATTTGACTGTTGGCCGGCAAGCGCGAGGTTCGTTCCCACCGCGCCGAGCAGCGGCGCCGGGCAGGAGGCGCGGCCCAGTTCCTCGAACACCAGCAGGATTTCGCGGAGCCCCGCCTCCGCGGGATCGGCGCCGAGCGCGGCAAGGCCCTGGCCGGCCAGGTCGCGCCACAACGCCGCTATGGCCTCGGCGTTGCCCGCCCGCTCCACAGCGTGGTCGGGCGGCCAGCGTTTCAACAGAAGTTCGCGCACCGAATCCCGCAGCAAGCCGCGTTCGGCGTCCGACACGCCCTCGGTTTGATGGGACTTGGAGGAACTCATCAGAGCAAAGGTTAGTGCATCTGCGGCGGCTGTTCGAGAGGATTGATTGAGGGCATGATGACTGCCCGCACGGGGCTGTTGTCGGAGCGAAGGGGAGAATCGTTCGGTGATCGACAAGGCGTTCGACCGGATTGCGCGGGCCATCGAACTCGTGCTGGCGGTCGCCTTCATCATGGCCGTGGTTCTGAACTTCACCAACGTGATGGGGCGCTATTTGTTTGGCATCTCGTTTCTCGCCTCCGACGAGGTGCAGGTCTTCATCATGGTCGGCATGACGTTCCTCGGCGCTGCCGTTGTGACCCGCCGCCACGAGCATTTGCGGATGGATGTTTTGGTCCAGTTCATGCCGGGCCCGGTGCGCCTCGCGCTGCAGGATCGCCGAACAAATCCTGCTGATCGTTCTGGCCGGCTTCGTGCTGTCGCAATCTTATTTTTATGCCTCGCAGATGTTGAGGATCGGCCGCACCAGCGACATGGCCGGGATTCCGATGTGGATTCCGCATGGCACGGTGGCGTTGGGGTTTGCGTTGATCTTGCTGATCGCGGCCTGGCGCCTTGTCACCGTGATAACGCGGCGACGCGGACGAGCATTCCGCGCCCGCGGACGGCGAGGTGCGGGAATGACGTTCGCCCTTTTCGTCGTGCCGGTTGTCCTACTGTTGATCGGCTTTCCGATCTTCATGGTGCTGCTCACGGCCGTCACCGTCGCGCTGGTGTTCTTCATGCACGTGCCGCTCGTGGTGATTCACCAGAATCTGTTCGGATCGGTCAATGCGACGCCGCTGCTGGCGGTGCCGTTCTTCATCTATGCCGGCGAGCTGATGGGGCGTGGCAGCGTGGCGCAGCGGCTCGTCGATTTCGTGCAGGGCGGCGTGGGCTCGGTGCGCGGCAGCCTCGGCGTCACCACGGTCGGCACCTCCGCGATCTTCGGCGCGATTTCGGGCGCGAGCGCGGCGACGGTTGCGACCATCGGCAAGGTCATGGTGCCGGCGATGCGGCGCGCCGGTTATCCGGAAACCTTCACCGCGGGGCTGATCACCTCGGTCGGCGCCATCGACGTGATCATCCCGCCCAGCATCCCGATGATCGTCTATGGCTCGGCGGCGGAGGAATCGGTGGCGCGGCTCTACGCCGCCGGTGTCGTGCCGGGCCTGATGATCGCGGCGATGATCGCGCTCTATGTCGTATGGCGGGCGCGGCGGGAGAACTTCGGCGCCGGCGAACGGTTCGACCGCAAGCGTTTCCTGCACGCGAACGGGCCGGAGCTTGTGGGCGCTGGGCGCGCCGGTGATCATCCTCGGCGGCATTTACGGCGGCATGTTTTCACCGACCGAAGCGGCCGCGGTCGCCTGCGTCTATGCAGGCCTCGTCACCACCTTGGTGTTCCGCGAACTGGGCCTGCGCGACATCGTCGAGGCTGCTGCGTCGACCGTGATGTTCACCGGCCAGATCCTCATCATCGTGGCTTGCGCCGGCGTATTCGCCTGGCTGCTGACCGTGAACCAGGTGCCGGCAACGATCACCGCCTGGCTGCAGTCGTTGAACGTATCGGCATGGATGCTGCTGCTCGCCATCAACGTCCTGCTGTTGCTGGTCGGTTGCTTCCTCGATCCGCTGTCGGCGATCCTGCTGCTCAGCCCGCTGCTGGTGCCGATGGTGAAGGCGGTCGGCATCAACACGGTGCACTTCGGGATCGTGGTGACGGTCAATCTGGCGATCGGTCTGTTTCACCCGCCGTTCGGGATCAACATCTTCGTCGCGCAGTCCGTGCTCGGGCTCAAGCTGGAGACGATCTATCGCGGGATTATTCCGTTCGTGATAATTTATCTGATCGCATTGGCGTTGATCACGTACATCCCGGAGATTTCGCTGATCGGCGTGAAATATCTGCTTGCTCGAGGATGACGCCGGCGACAAAGAAACTTCAGGGGAGGAGTCTTCAAATGAACGCGATATCCAGACGATTGATCGCGCCGGCCTTGTGGCGGGCGGCTTGCTCGCCGCGCTGCCTGTAAGCGCGCAGCAGTTCACCATGAAGCTGTCGATGCCGACCATCAACGATGTGACCTACGAGTACTTCAAGCGGATGAAGGCCGGAATCGAGCAGCGCTCGGGCGGCAAGATCAAGGTCGACATCTATCCATCCAACCAGCTCGGCCAGCTTCCCGCCGTGGTGGAGGGCGTGGCGCTCGGCACCATCGAGGCGGCCGCATCCGCCAACGGGTTCTGGGTCAGTCTGGAGCCGCGCTTCCAGGTGCTCGACGCGCCCGGTCTGTTCGACGACCTGATCCACGGCAACAAGATGCTGAACGATCCTGGTATCCGCGCCAGGCTCGCGACTTGGGGCGCCGACAAAGGCGTGGAGATCCTCACGCCCGGTCTCTACAGCCCGTTGATGATTTTAAGTCACAAGGCGATCCGCACGATTAGCGATTTCCAGGGGCAGAAGATCCGGACCCAGGGCGGCGCGCCGATCCAGGTCGAGCCGCTCAAGAAAACCGGCGCTATTCCGGTGTCATTGCCGCTTGGCGAAGCATTGCCGGCCATGCAAAACAAAACAATCGACGGCATGGTCGGTGCGGCCGCGCCCTATGTTGCATTCAAGTACTACGACATCGCCAAGCCGATGACCTTTCTTCCCGCCACGTTGTTTGCCGCGCCGGTGGTGGCCAACCGCCAATTCATGAAATCGCTCGGGCCCGAGCTGGAAAAGATCGTCCGCGAGGAATCCGCCAAGGCTGAGGTCCTGTTTTCGGATTACAACATTGCGGACATCAAGAGCAAGGAAGAGATCTGGCGCAAGAACGGCGGCGAGGTGATCACCATGTCGCCGGAGGAATCGAAGCGCTATGTCGATATGGTTGCGCCGGTCGCGGCTTCCATCCTGTCCGCCAATCCCAAGATCAAGGACGACTACGAAGCGCTGCTCGCGGCGGCCAAGAAGTACCGGCAATAAAGCCGCCGTCGTCTCTATCGCTTCGCCGGCGCGCTGCCCGATCGGTGGCGGCCGGCGGGACGATCGGTCCTGACCGCACCGGGAGCACTCCATGAAGTTCGGGCTGTTCTACCTGCCGACCTATCTGCCTGCCGTGCGCGACGCCCAAACGCACTATCGCGGCATCATCGAGCAGATCGAGTTCGCCGACCGAATCGGTATCGATTACGCCTGGATCGTCGAACACCACTTCGTCCGCCATGGCGGATTGTTCCCGTCCAACTTCGCGTTCCTCTCTTATCTTGCGGGCCGCACCAAGCGCATCCGGCTCGGCACCGGCGCCACCGTGCTGCCCCTCAACGATCCGGTCCGGGTGGCCGAGCAGGGGGCGACCCTCGATCAGTTGTCCCAGGGCCGTTTCGATTTTGGCGTCGGGCGTGGCTTCATTCGCGACGAGTTCGACATTTTCGGCGTCGACATGAAGGAAAGCCGCGAGCGGGTCGAGGAGGGTGTCGAACTGGTCAAGCAGGCCTGGGCCGGTCCGACCATGGAATTCGACAGCAAATTCCGGCCGGCGTTGTCGGGCATGCCGCTGCTGCCGCCGATCTACCAGAAGCCGCACCCGCCAATCTGGGTGGCGTGCCTGATGTCGCCGGAAAGCTTCGAGTGGACGGCTCAGCAGGGCCACAATCTGCTGTACGTCGCTTATCACGTCGACCATCCCGTCGCGGTCGAGCGAATCGGTTGGTATCGCGAGGCGTTGCGCAAGAACGGCCGCCGCGTCGAAGACCACGAGATTTGCTGCGTCTATCACGCCCATTTCCTGGAGAGCGATGACGACGACAGGTTGCGGCGGATGGTGCACGGCCCGATGAGCGAATATGCCGCCGCCGGCGTCGAAGCCGCGCGCAAGCCGCCCGACCCGACCGCGTACAAGGGTTATGAGCGGCGCGAGGCCAGTCAGCGCAGCTTCGGCTTCGAGACCTATTACCCGGGACGCGTCGTGATGGGTGGCCCCAAGCAGACAATCGAGCGCATCCGCGTGTTGCGAGACATCGGCATCACCCAGATCGGCATGCTGATCGATTTCGGCTCGTTGCCGCAGGCGGAGATCATGCGGTCACTGCGGGTTTTCGCCGAAGACGTTCTACCGCACGTACGTGACCTGTGATGTCCACAATTTGAGATTTTCAATTCACTGATTGTTAACTTTTGGATTCTTGCGATTCGCCGCAAGAACACTGGCGTCTCGAGGATTTTCGCGAGCTAATTCTTTTGCTCGGTCGATCGGATTTCGACCGCTAAGGCCGCAATCATTACAGACAATTAACCTCTAGATGCAAAGGTTCCCGGAGGGGTGGGTGTCTTGCAGGCATTCGCGCTGGACGGGACCGTGTGACAGCACGTCATGGGCTCGGGTGACAGAACGTCAACTCGGAGTGCGTTAAATGTCGATCATTTCTTCGCTGAGCCCAAGTCAGATCGCGTCCCTTTCCACCACAGCCATTTCCGGGCTTACAAACCACCGACATTGCGGCGCTAAACACATCGCAGACCGCTGCTTTGACCGCGGCCCAGGTCAATGCGCTGAATTCGACCGACCTGCAATTCCTGGCAGCCACCCAGGTCGCGGCGCTGTCCACGACCGTGATCAGCCACTTGCTGACGCTCCAGATCCAGTCATTCGCGGATAGCCAGTTCCCTCAACTGACCACCACTCAGGTCGGAGTTCTGACATCGACCGAAATCGGGGCGCTGAACTCGACCGAGGTCCAGGCCTTCACCACCACGCAGGCCAAGGCGTTGACCGCCGCGCAGCTCGGCAGCCTGACCACCACGGCGCTCGGCAACTTGTCGACCACCCAGGTCGGCGCGCTGACCACGACCCAGGTCCAGGGCCTGACCACCACGCAGCTCAACGCGCGTGGCGACGCGATACGCTCGACGCCATCGACCTGACCAAGCTGTCGACCGCCCAGCTCACCGGGCTGACCACGACCGTCGATCAGCAACCTGACCGACACCCAGGTCGGCACGCTGACCTCGACCCAGGTCGGCATGCTGATCGTCCGCGCAGATCGGCGCGCTGACCTCGACCGAGGTCCAGGCCTTCACCACCACGCAGGCCAATGCGCTGACCTCGACGCAGCTCGGCAGCCTGACCACCACGGCGCTCGGCAACCTGTCGACCACCCAGCTCGGCGCGCTGACCTCGACCCAGGTCCAGGGCCTGACCACCACCCAGCTCAACGCGCTGATCACCGCGACACGCTCGACGCCCTCGACCTGACCAAGCTGTCGACCGCCCAGGTCGCCGGGCCTGACCACCACCGTCGATCGGCAACCTGACCGACACCCAGGTCGGCACGCTGACCTCGACCCAGGTCGGCAAGCTGTCGCTCCGCGCAGATCGGCGCGCTGACCTCGACCGAGGTCCAGGCCTTCACCACCACGCAGGCCAACGCGCTGACCGCGACGCAGCTCGGCAGCCTGACCACCACGGCGCTCGGCAACTTCTCGACCACCCAGATCGGCGCGCTGACCACGACCCAGGTTCAGGGCCTGACCACGACGCAGCTCAACGCGCTGTCGACCGGCAACGCTCGACGCGCATCGACCTCGACCAAGCTGTCGACCGACCCAGGTCAACGGCCTGACCACGACCGTCGATCGGCCAATCTGACCGACACGCAGGTCGGCACGCTGACCTCGACCGAGGTCGGCAAGCTGTCGACCGCGCAGATCGGCGCGCTGACCTCGACCGAGGTCCAGGCCTTCACCACCACGCAGGCCAACGCGCTGACCTCGACGCAGCTCGGCGGCCTGACCACCACGGCGCTCGGCAATCTGTCGACCACCCAGATCGGCGCGCTGACCACGACCCAGGTCCAGGGCCTGACCACCACCCAGCTCAATGCGCTGTCGACCGACAACGCTCGACGCCGCTCGACCTGACCAAGCTGTCGACCGCGCCAGCTCGACCGGCCTGACCACGACCGTCGATCAGCCAACCTGACCGACACCCAGGTCGGCACGCTGACCATCGACCCAGGTCGGCAAGCTGCTCGACCGACGCAGATCGGCGCGCTGACCTCGACCGAGGTCCAGGCCTTCACCACCACGCAGGCCAATGCGCTGACCGCGACGCAGCTCGGCGGCCTGACCACCACGGCGCTCGGCAATCTTCTCGACCACCCAGATCGGCGCGCTGACCACGACCCAGGTCGCAGGGCCTGACCACGACGCAGCTCAATGCGCTGTCGACCGACTACGCTCGACGCGCATCGACCTCGACCAAGTTGTCGACCGCCCAGCTCGAGCGGGCTGACCACGACCGTCGGTCGGCAACCTGACCGACACCCAGGTCGGCACGCTGACCTCGACCCAGGTCGGCAAGCTGTCGACCGCGCAGATCGGCGCGCTGACCTCGACCGAGGTCCAGGCCTTCACCACCACGCAGGCCAATGCGCTGACCGCGACGCAGCTCGGCAGCCTGACCACCACGGCGCTCGGCAACTTCTCGACCACCCAGGTCGGCGCGCTGACCTCGACCCAGGTCCAGGGCCTGACCACCACGCAGCTCAACGCGGTCGACCAGCGACACGCTCGACGCCATCGATCTCGACCAAGCTGTCGACCACTCAGCTCGACCGGGCTGACCACGACGTCGATCGGCAACCTGACCGACACCCAGGTCGGCACGCTGACCTCGACCCAGGTCGGCAAGCTGACCTCCGCGCAGATCGGCGCGCTGACCTCGACCGAGGTCCAGGCCTTCACCACCACGCAGGCCAATGCGCTGACCGCGACGCAACTCGGCAGCCTGACCACCACGGCGCTCGGCAACTTGTCGACCACCCAGATCGGCGCGCTGACCACGACCCAGGTCCAGGGCCTGACCACCACCCAGCTCAACGCGCTGTCGCACCGATACGCTCGACGCCGTCGACCTGACCAAGCTGTCGACCGCCCAGCTCGACCGGGCTGACCACGACCGTCGATCGGCAACCTGACCGACACCCAGGTCGGCACGCTGACCTCGACCCAGGTCGGCAAGCTGTCGCTCCGCGCAGATCGGCGCGCTGACCTCGACCGAGGTCCAGGCCTTCACCACCACGCAGGCCAATGCGCTGACCGCGACGCAGCTCGGCAGCCTGACCACCACGGCGCTCGGCAACTTCTCGACCACGCAGGTCGCCGCGCTGACCACGACCCAGGTCCAGGGCCTGACCACCACGCAGCTCAACGCGCTGTCGACCGACAACGCTCGACGCCCTCGACCTGACCAAGCTCTCGACCGACGCAGCTCGCCGGCGCTGACCACGACGTCGATCAGCCAACCTGACCGACGACCCAGGTCGGCACGCTGACCTCGACCCAGGTCGGCGACGCTGTCGACCGCGCAGATCGGCGCGCTGACCTCGACCGAGGTCCAGGCCTTCACCACCACGCAGGCCAACGCGCTGACCGCGACGCAGCTCGGCGGCCTGACCACCACGGCGCTGGGCAATCTCTCGACCACCCAGATCGGCGCGCTGACCACGACCCAGGTCCAGGGCCTGACCACCACGCAGCTCAACGCGCTGTCCACCGATACGCTCGACGCCGCTCGACCTGACCAAGCTGTCGACCGACGCAGATTGACCGGGCTGACCACCACCTCGATCAGCCAATCTGACCGACACCCAGGTCGGCACGCTGACCTCGACCGCAGGTCGCGCAAGCTGTCGTCCGCGCAGATCGGCGCGCTGACCTCGACCGAGGTCCAGGCCTTCACCACCACGCAGGCCAACGCGCTGACCTCGACGCAGCTCGGCGGCCTGACCACCACGGCGCTCGGCAACCTGTCGACCACCCAGATCGGCGCGCTGACCATCGACCCAGGTCCAGGGCCTGACCACCACGCAGCTCAACGCGCTGTCCGACGCGATACGCTCGACGCCATCGACCTGACCAAGCTGTCGACCGCCCAGGTCACCGGGCTGACCACGACCGCGATCACCAATCTGACCGACACCCAGGTCGGCACGCTGACCGTCGACCCAGGTCGGCAAGCTGTCGTCCGCGCAGATCGGCGCGCTGACCTCGACCGAGGTCCAGGCCTTCACCACCACGCAGGCCAATGCGCTGACCTCGACGCAGCTCGGCGGCCTGACCACCACGGCGCTGGGCAACTTCTCGACCACCCAGGTCGGCGCGCTGACCACGACCCAGGTCCAGGGCCTGACCACCACGCAGCTCAACGCGCTGTCGACCGACTACGCTCGACGCCATCGACCTGACCAAGCTGTCGACCGCCCAGGTGACCGGGCTGACCACGACCGTCGATCAGCCACCTGACCGACACCCAGGTCGGCACGCTGACCTCGACCCAGGTCGGCAAGCTGTCGTCCGCGCAGATCGGCGCGCTGACCTCGACCGAGATCCAGGCCTTCACCACCACGCAGGCCAACGCGCTGACCTCGACGCAACTCGGCAGCCTGACCACCACGGCGCTCGGCAACCTGTCGACCACCCAGATCGGCGCGCTGACCTCGACCCAGGTCCAGGGCCTGACCACCGACGCAGCTCAACGCGCTGTCGACCGACACGCTCGACGCCGTCGACCTGACCAAGCTGTCGACCGCTCAGATCGACCGGGCTGACCACGACCGTCGATCGGCAACCTGACCGACACCCAGGTCGGCACGCTGACCGCGACCCAGGTCGGCAAGCTGTCGTCCGCGCAGATCGGGGCGCTGACCTCGACCGAGGTCCAGGCCTTCACCACCACCCAGGCCAACGCGCTGACCTCGACGCAGCTCGGCAGCCTGACCACCACGGCGCTCGGCAACCTGTCGACCACCCAGGTCGGCGCGCTGACCTCGACCCAGGTCCAGGGCCTGACCACCACGCAGCTCAACGCGCTGTCGAGCGACACGCTCGACGCGCATCGACCTGACCAAGCTGTCGACCGCGCAGGTCGACCGGGCTGACCACGACGTCGATCACCCACCTGACCGACACCCAGGTCGGCACGCTGACCTCGACCGCAGGTCGGCGAAGCTGTCGTCCGCGCAGATCGGCGCGCTGACCTCGACCGAGGTCCAGGCCTTCACCACCACGCAGGCCAACGCGCTGACCGCGACGCAACTCGGCAGCCTGACCACCACGGCGCTCGGCAACCTGTCGACCACCCAGGTCGGCGCGCTGACCTCGACCCAGGTCCAGGGCCTGACCACCACGCAGCTCAACGCGGTGGCGAGCGACTACGCTCGACGCCATCGACCTGACCAAGCTGTCGACCGCTCAGCTGACCGGGCTGACCACGACCGTCGATCAGCCAACCTGACCGACACCCAGGTCGGCACGCTGACCTCGACCGCAGGTCGGCAAGCTGTCGTCCGCGCAGATCGGCGCGCTGACCTCGACCGAGGTCCAGGCCTTCACCACCACCCAGGCCAATGCGCTGACCTCGACGCAGCTCGGCAGCCTGACCACCACGGCGCTCGGCAACCTGTCGACCACCCAGGTCGGCGCGCTGACCTCGACCCAGGTCCAGGGCCTGACCACCACGCAGCTCAACGCGCTGACGACGCGATACGCTCGACGCCCTCGACCTGACCAAGCTCTCGACCGACCCAGGTTGACCGGGCTGACCACGACCGTCGATCGGCAATCTGACCGACTACCCAGGTCGGCACGCTGACCGCGACCCAGGTCGGCGAGCCTCGACCACGGCTGAGATCGGCGCGCTGACCTCGACCGAGATCCAGGCCTTCACCACCACCCAGGCCAATGCGCTGACCGCGACGCAGCTCGGCGGGCTGACGACGACGGCGGTCAACAACCTGTCCGACAACGCAGTTCGGCGCACTGAGCTCGACCCAGGTCTAGAGGCCTGACGACGACGCAGCTCAACGCGCTTGACCACTGACGATCTCGATGCGCTGGATCGCGAGCGACCTGTCCACCGACGCAGGTGATCGGGCTGACCACGACCGTCGATCATCAGCTCTGACCGATACCCAGGTCGGCGCGCTGACCTCGACCCAGGTCGGCAAGTTGTCGGTGTCTCAGCTTGGCGCGCTGAGCACCACGGAAATCAGCAACTTGACGGCAACGCAGGCCGGCGCTCTCACCAGCACGCAGGTCGCGGGCTTGACGACGACCAACTTCGCCGCACTCGTCCGCGACGGGCATCCCGGCACTCAGCACGGCGGCGCTCGCAGGCATCAGCACCGCGGACATCGAGGCCTTGACGACCACGCAAGGCAACGCGTTCACGACGACGCAGATCGGCTCCCTGACGTCCGATCAGCTCAGCGCTCTTGTGACTCTGGTGTCCTAGCCGGCGGATGAGCCAACGGTCTCGGTGCCGGGAACGGCACCGAATCAGGTGTAGTGTAGTAAGCGTACCAAGGCGTATCCGAAGCTGGCCGAAATGGCCGGTTTCGGTCATGTTGCGTTCACAACATCAACGCTGAAGAGACGCCACTATGCCAGACCAGCCTGCCGAATTGAACGCCGCTACAGAATTGTTCAAGCGCGCGACGCAAAAGGCGATCGCGCGCCAAATGACGGTCGGCGAGTTGTTCAATGGCGCCGCACACTGCAGTCGATGGGGGAGCGGCAGCTGGCGGCCGAGCTCTATAAGACCTGGATTGCCTATAACGGCGACAATGAAGTGCTCTACGCCATCTATTTCAACTACGGCGTTGCCCTCAACGAGGTCGCGCGACCACGCCGGCGCCATCAATGCCTTCCGGGAAAGCATCCGCCTGAAGCCGGATTTCGAGCCACCCTACATCAATCTTGGCCGCGTGCTCGAGGACATCGGGCAGATCGGCGCGGCGGTCGGCGAATGGATGAAGCTTGTCGGCAAGCTGTCCGCTGTCACCGGCGATACGGTTGCGCACAAGCTGACCGTGCTGCATCAGGCCGGCCGCGTTCTGGAAGGCCATAACCACGACAGCACGCGCCGAAGATGTGCTCAAGCAGAGCCTCGACATCAATCCCCACCAGGTCGAGGCCATGCAGCACTGGATTTCGCTTCGTCAGCGGCAATGCAAATGGCCGGTGGTGGCCGAATGGGAGCGCGTGAAGCGTAAGGATCTGCTGAACGGCATATCGACGCTGTCGCTGGCCAATCTGGCCGACGATCCAATGTTCCAGCTTGCCAAGGCTTATCGCTACGCCAGGCAGTCGATCGGTATGCCGAAGGCCGTGCGTTCTTCACAGGGGGCGGCTGGCCGGGCCGATCCGCAGCGGCTGAAGATCGGCTACGTCTCGTCGGACCTCCGCGAGCACGCGGTCGGGTTTGCCATGACGGATGTCATGGAGCAGCACGACCACAAGAACTTCGAGATTTTCGCCTATTACTGCGGGATCAACCGGCCGGACTCGACGCAGGCACGCATCCAGAAGGGCGTCGATCATTGGACCGACATCAACGGACTTAGCGACGACGACGCGGCGGCGAAGATCGCGGCCGACGGCATCGACATTCTGGTGGACCTCAACGGCTACACCAAGGACGCGCGCACCAAGGTATTCGCACGCAAGCCTGCGCCGATCATCGTGAACTGGTTCGGCTATCCCAATTCGATGGGAACGCCGTACCATCACTATCTGATTGCGGATGACTACATCGTGCCGCCGGGGGACGAAATCTACTACTCTGAGAATATCGTGCGGCTGCCTTGCTACCAACCCAACGATCGCAAGCGGGTCATCGCGGCGAAGCGTCCGACGCGTGCGGAGGCGGGACTGCCGGAGGGGGCATTTGTGTTCTCCTCCTTCAATGGAATGCAGAAGCTTACGGCGCGCGTCTATCAGCGCTGGATGACCATCCTTGGCCGCGTGCCGGGCAGCGTGCTGTGGCTTTTGAGCGGCACGGCCGACACCAACGAGCGCGTCCGCAAGATCGCCGGCGACAGCGGCATCGCGCCGGAACGCATCATTTTCGCGGATAAAATGGCCAATCCGGATCATCTGGCGCGCTATCCGCTGGCCGATCTTTTCCTCGACAGTTTCCCTTATGGCGCCCACACCACAGCCTCTGATGCGATGTGGATGGGCGTGCCGATCCTCACCGTTCCGGGGCGCAGCTTCGCGTCGCGGGTCTGCGCCGACTTGGTGCGGGCGGCTGGCATTGGCGAGATGGAATGCGCCACGCCGGACGCTTATGTGGAGCGCGCCGTCGAATTCGGCAACGACCGGTCGAAACTTGACCCCATCAAGAAGAAGCTCATCGCTGGGCGGGACACGTGCCTGCTGTTCGACACGCCAAAGCTCGTCCGGCATCTTGAGGATGCTTATCGGCAGATGTGGAGCGCCTTGCTCCGCGGCGCGGTGCCGGTCCCGGATTTGCGCAATCTCGACGTCTATCACGAGATCGGGCTCGGCCTCGATCTGGAGAACATCGAGACGTTGAGCGACGACGCTTATCTCGCGCTCTACCAGGAAAAGCTTGCGGAGTGGCACAGCGCCTATCCGATCGAGCCTGATGCGCGCTTCTGGCGTGACACGCCAGCGCGAGATCAGACGCAGGTGCAATCGCTGGGTGCTCGGCGCGCCGTCGCGTAGCTCCGGTGTGTGCGCAACGACGAATTCGCCCAAGTTTTGGGCATGTTTCCTCATATTGTATGCAATTGATTTTGCCGCAGGCGCCGGCCGCGATCTGAGGCGCTGCCTGCATTTTTGAAGAAACAAGCCAGGAAGCAATGGCTTAGCGGTTTCGCAACGCACTTCCGAAACTGGCATGACCTTTGCGGAAGCATCCCTCGAACGCTGCCGGTTCGAGCTCGAGGGGCTTCCCATGAAACGTCGCGATTTCCTGAAATCCACCGCTGCTGTGGCCGGAGCGCTGTCACCGCGCCGGCCATCTTCTCATCAGCCAAAGCGCAGTCGCGGCAGGAGACGCTGCTGATCGTCTCCGAGAGCGGCCCCAACAACATCGACATCCATGGTGTCGGCACCAACGTGCCGGGCTACGAGGTGTCGTGGAATTGCTACGACCGGCTCATCAGTCACGAGATGAAGACCGGCGCCAACGGCGTGCCGTATTACGACCGCGACAAGTTCAAGATGGAACTGGCCGAGGACATGAATGTCGGCCCGATGTCGGCGACGTTCAAGCTGAAGAAGAACGCCACCTTCCAGGACGGCACCCCGGTCACCGCCAAGGACGTGAAGTGGTCGCTCGACCGCGCCGTCACCGTCGGCGGCTTTCCGACCTTCCAGATGGGCGCCGGCTCGCTCACCAAGCCCGAGCAGTTTGTCGTCGTCGACGACAATACGTTCCGCGTGGATTTCGCGCGCAAGGATCGGCTGACGATCCCCGATCTCGCGGTGATCGTGCCCGCGATCTACAATTCGGAATTGGTCAAGAAAAACGCCACGGAAAAAGACCCGTGGGGCATGGAATACACCAAGCAGAACACGGCCGGCAGCGGCGCCTATCGCGTCGTGAGCTGGAACGCCGGCACCGAAGTCATCATGGAGCGCAACGACAAGTGGGTCGGCGGGCCGCTGCCGAAGATCAAGCGCATCGTCTGGCGCATTGTGCCGTCTGCCGGCAACCGGCGCGCGCTGCTCGAGCGCGGCGACGCCGACATTTCCTACGATCTGCCGAACAAGGACTTCGTTGAGCTCAAGAGCCATCCCAAGCTCGACATCATCTCGACGCCGTACTCGAACGGCATCCAGTATCTCGGCATGAACGTCACCAAGCCGCCGTTCGACAACCTCAAAGTGCGGCAGGCGGTGGCCTACGCCGTTCCCTATCAGAAGATCATGGACGCCGTGCTGTTCGGTCTGTCGAAGCCGATGTTCGGCGCCGCGGCCGACAAGCCGACCGAGGTTGCCTGGCCGCAGCCGACCAAGTTCAACACCGATATCGCCAAGGCCAAGCAGCTCATGGCGGAGGCCGGCTATCCGGACGGTTTCGAGACCACGCTGTCATTCGATCTGGGCTTTGCCGGGATCAACGAGCCACTCTGCGTGCTGACGCAGGAGAGCCTCGCGCAGATCGGCATCAAGGTGACGATCAACAAGATCCCCGGCGCCACCTGGCGTACCGAGCTGAACAAGAAGGTGATGCCGCTCTACACCAACGTGTTCTCGGGCTGGCTCGATTATCCCGAGTACTTCTTCATCTGGTGCTACCACGGCAAGAATTCGATCTTCAACACGATGAGCTACCAGTCGAAGACGATGGATGGCTTCATCGATGGCGCGGTGACGGCCGCGGCGGAAGGCGACAAGCCCGGCTACGACAAAGACGTGAAGGGCTTCGTCGATACCGCTTTCGCCGACATCCCCCGCATTCCGTTGTTCCAGCCTTACGTCAACATCGCGATGCAGAAGAATGTCACGGGTTACCAGTATTGGTTCCACCGGCGGCTGGACTATCGGACATTTGCGAAGGGGTAGGGGATTCAAGAGCTCGTCATGCCTGCGCGGTCCGCAGGAATCCGCGCAGGCGAATCCGTTCGGTTCGCGGCGCGGATGGCCGGACCAGAGATGCCAGAACCTCGTGCCTCTTTGGTCCGGCCGTGGCGACCCAATGTGAATATGCGGCGGCCTAAGGGATCGCATTCATGCTGACGATGTTTTTCAAGCGCATGCTGATGGCGGTGCCGAGCCTGATCGGCGTGGTCATCGTCACGTTCCTGCTGACACGGGCGCTGCCCGGCGACCCGGCCGCCTATTTTGCGGGACCGGCGGCGAGCCAGGAGGCGATCGAGCAGATCCGCGTAAAGCTTGGCCTCGACAAGCCGCTGATCGTGCAGTTTGGGAACTACGTCAACGATCTCGCCCATGGCGACCTCGGCAATTCGCTGACCACCGGCCAGCCGGTCGGCAAGGAGATCAAGAGCCGGCTGCCGGCCTCGGCCGAGCTGACGCTGCTTGGGCTGATCGTGTCGATGCTGATCGCGGTGCCGCTCGGCATCCTCGCGGCGACGCGGCCCGGCTCGCTGATCGACCATGCCTGCCGCGTGATCTCGACGGCGGGCGTGTCGCTGCCGGTATTCTTCACCGGGCTGATCCTGGTCTACGTCTTCTATTATCTCCTCGGCTGGGCGCCGGCGCCGCTCGGGCGGCTCGATGTTTTCTTCAGTCCCCCGCCACAGGTGACGGGATTCTATCTCATCGACAGCCTGATCGCGGGCAATCTCGAGCTGTTCTGGTCAAGCCTGAAGCAATTGATCCTGCCGGCGACGACGCTTGCGATCTTCTCGCTGGCGCCGATCGCGCGCATGACGCGGGCTTCGATGCTTGCGGTGCTGGCCTCCGATTTCGTGCGCACCGCGCGCGCCAGCGGGCTGTCGCCCTACATGGTGATCGTCACCTACGCCTTCCGCAACGCCATGATCCCGGTGGTGACCACGCTCGGCATGGTGTTCTCGTTTCTCCTCGGCGCCAACGTGCTGGTGGAGAAGGTGTTCGCCTGGCCCGGTATCGGCTCGTTTGCGGTCGAGGCGCTGATCGCGTCGGACTTCGCGCCTTTGCAGGGTTTCGTGCTCACCATGGCGATCATGTATGTCGCGCTCAATCTCATCATCGACATCCTCTACGGCCTGATCGATCCGCGCGTGAGGCTTGAAGCATGACCGACATCGCCGTCACCCCACGGTCTTCGAGCGGGCTTGCCGCACTGTTGCGTCACGGCCGTTATGTCATCGCGGAAAACAGAGTCACCGGCTTCGCCTTTGGCCTGTTCCTGCTGATCGTTCTGGCCGCGGCGTTCGGGCCATACATCGTGCCGCACGATCCTCTGGCGAGCGACACTGCGGCGGCGCTGAAGCCGCCGTCGATGAAGCATTGGTTCGGCACCGATCAGATCGGTCGCGATGTGTTCAGTCGTGTGGTCGTGGCCACGCGGCTCGATTTTTTCATCGCGGTCGCTTCGGTTGCGCTGGTGTTCCTGATGGGCGGACTCGCTGGCGTTGCTGCCGGCTTCTTCGGCGGCTGGACCGACCGCATCGTCGGCCGCATCGCCGACACCATCATGGCGTTTCCGCTGTTCGTGCTCGCCATGGGCATCGTCGCGGCGCTCGGTAATACGGTGCAGAACATCATTCTCGCCACCGCGATCGTGAACTTTCCGCTCTATGCGCGGGTCGCCCGCGCTGAGGCCAACGTTCGGCGCGAGGCAGGCTTTGTGCAGGCTGCGCGACTCTCGGGCAACGGTGAATTCCGTATCGTGCTGGCGCAGGTGCTGCCGAACATCATGCCGATCATGATCGTGCAGATGTCGCTGACCATGGGATACGCCATCCTCAACGCTGCCGGCCTGTCGTTCATCGGCCTGGGCGTCCGCCCGCCGACCGCGGAGTGGGGGATCATGGTGGCGGAGGGCGCCGCCTTCATGGTGTCCGGCGAGTGGTGGATCGCATTTTTCCCAGGGTTGGCGCTGATGATCGCGGTGTTCTGCTTCAACCTGCTTGGCGACGGGCTTCGCGACATCGTCGACCCGCAGCGGCGAACCTGAGGCCCCGTCATGACGGCGATTCCGCTTCTCGACATCCGCGACCTCACGGTCGAATTCCAGACCCGCCGCGGCATCGTCAAGGCGGTGCAGCAGGTCAATCTCACCATAGCCAAGGGCGAAACTATTGGAATTGTTGGAGAATCTGGTTCTGGCAAGTCGGTCACGTCCTATGCGGTGATGCGCATTCTCGACCGCGCCGGCCGGATCGCCGACGGCTCGGTGATGTTCACCAACATCGATGTGCGGCAGGCCAGCGAAGACGACATGCGCGAGTCTCCGCGGCCGGGAAATCTCGATGATCTTCCAGAACCCGCGCGCGGCGCTTAATCCGATCCGCAAGGTCGGGCGTCAGATCGAGGACGTGCTGCTGGAGCACGTCAAGGCGGCGCCGTCGGAGGTCACCGAAAAGGCCGTCGAGATTCTCGACCAGGTCCGAATCGCGCGGCCGCGCGAGCGTTACCACGCCTATCCGTTCGAACTCTCCGGCGGCATGTGCCAGCGTGTCGTCATCGCGCTGGCGCTGGCCTGCCGCCCGCAGCTCCTGATCGCGGATGAGCCGACCACCGGCCTCGACGTCACGACCCAGAAGACGGTGATGGAATTGATCGTGGAACTGACCCGCGCGCGCGGCATGTCGACGATCCTGATCACGCACGATCTCGGTCTCGCCGCCACTTATTGCGACAAGGTCGTGGTGATGGAGAAGGGCCACGTGGTCGAGACCGCGACCGCGCGCGGCATCTTCACCGCGCCAGCGCACCACTACACCCGCAAGCTGATGCGCGCGACGCCGCGGCCTGGCGCGTCGCTGCGCGATCTGCTGCCCGAGGAAGACGGCGCCGGTCTCGCCAGCAGCCACCATCACGAAATTCCCTGTGGCCGACCGCAAGCCGCTGCTCGTGGTCGAAAAACTTTTGAAGGAATACCCGCGCAAGGGTGTCGGCGGCATGATGAGCAAGCTGATGCGCCGCGGTCCGGGGCCGGAGCCGGAGCTGTTCCGCGCCGTGGACGGCATCAGCTTTACCGTCAACCGGGGCGAAAGCGTCGGTCTCGTCGGCGAGTCCGGCTGCGGCAAGTCGACCACCTCGACAATGGTCATGCGCCTGATTGACAAGACCGACGGCACGATCATGTTCGACGGCGAGGACATCGGCGAGATACCGGCCAAGCAATTCGCCAAGCTGCCGATGCGCCGGCGCATCCAGATGGTGTTCCAGGATCCGACCGACAGCCTCAACCCGCGCTTTACCGCGGCGCGCGCCATCGCAGATCCGATCCTGCGGCTGAGCGATATTCGAGGCCGCGACGCCGTTCGCGCCCGCTGCGAGGAACTGGCGCTCCAGGTCGGCCTTCCGGTCGAGCTGCTTGACCGCTTTCCGCACCAGCTATCCGGCGGACAGAAGGCGCGTGTCGGCATCGCGCGTGCGATTGCGCTCAAGCCCGATCTCATCATTCTCGACGAGCCAACCGCCGCGCTCGACGTGTCGGTTCAGGCGGTGGTGCTCAATCTATTGCAGGATCTCAAGGAGTCGCTCGGGATGAGCTATCTGTTCGTCTCACACGATCTCAATGTGGTGCGACTGCTGTGCGACCGCGTCATCGTCATGAAGGCGGGGAAGATCGTGGAAGAGGGACCGACCGAACGGGTGCTGTTCGCGCCGGAGGCGCAATACACCCGCGATCTGCTCGCGGCGATCCCGCATCCGACCTTTGAGCCGGAGCAAGCCGATCCGGCCCGGGTGGCAGCTGGATCATGACGCGACGTCCGCGAAAGGCGAAAACGGTGCGCAAGGTGTCGCGCAAGAATCGCAGCACGAGTCGCAAGGTCGCAAAATCTGCGAAGCCGAAGCGCGATCCGCTCGACGATTTTATCGCGGCCGGCGCCCGAGCGCTCGATCTCGAGATCGACAAAGCCTGGATGCCGGCGGTGCGCGGGCACTTGCAGGTGACATTGCGCCTGGGCGCGCTGGTCGCGGCCTTTGCGTTGCCGGACGACGCCGAGCCGGCACCTGTGTTCAAGGCCTGAGCCGCGGCGATGGATTGGGCCAGCGCCTCGGAAGTCGCACGCGCCGTTGCAAACGGCGAACGCAGTGCGCTTGCCGTTACCGAGGCCGCGCTGGGGCGCATCAAGAGCCTCAATCCGAAGCTCAACGCCTTCACTGATGTCGTCGCCAGCCGCGCACGTGCGAAAGCCCGGGCCCTCGATCAGGCAAGGGCCGAGGGACAACGGCTTGGGCCAATGGCAGGCGTGCCATTCGCAGTAAAAAATCTTTTTGATATCAAAGGCTTGCCGACATTGGCCGGTTCCAGGATCAACCGCAGCCACGCTTCCGCCGCACGGGATGCGACCCTTGTCGGTGCACCTTGAGGCCGCCGGCGCCGTTCTGGTCGGCGCGCTCAACATGGGCGAATACGCCTACGATTTCACCGGCGAGAACATTCACGACGGGGCGTCGCGCAATCCGCACGATCTTGCCCGCATGACCGGCGGGTCGTCGGGCGGCTCCGGCGGCGCGGTGGCGGGCGGCCTTGTGCCGCTCGCGCTCGGCTCCGACACCAATGGCTCGATCCGCGTGCCGTCGTCGTTCTGCGGTATCTTTGGGCTGAAGCCGACCTACGGGCGGCTGTCGCGCGCACATACGTTTCCGTTTGTCGCGAGCTTCGATCATCTCGGCCCATTGGCGCGCACGACGAAAGACCTCGCGCTCGCCTATGACGCGATGCAAGGATACGACGCCGACGATCCGGTCTGCGCCGACCGGCCGGCCGAGATCACGCTTCCCGCACTCGACCGCGGCATCGAAGGCCTGAAAATTGCGGTCGCCGGGAGCTATTTCCGCAAGGGCGCCTCGCCGGAAGCCTGTGAGGCGATGGACCGCGTCGCCAAGGCGCTCGACGTCAAGCGCGAAATCGAAATCCCCGAGGCCGAGCGGGCCCGCTCGGCGGCCTATGTCATCACCGCGACCGAGGGCGCCGCGCTTCACCTCGATCGCCTGCGTACCCGCGCCAGAGACTTCGATCCCGCCGTGCGCGACCGGTTGATCGCCGGGGCGATGGTGCCGGCGGCGCTCGTCAACCAGGCGCAGAAATTCCGCCGCTGGTATCGCGAGCGCGTGCTGGAACTCTTCAAAGACGTCGATGTCATTCTCGCGCCGGCGACGCCCTGCACGGCGCCCAGGATCGGCCAGCAGAGCTTCATGCTCGACGGCGTCGAGATGGCGCTCCGTCCCAACATCGGCATCTACACCCAGCCCATTTCATTCATCGGCCTGCCGGTCGTAGCGGCACCGATCCCTCTCACGCCGTTGCCGATCGCCGTGCAGATCATCGCCGCGCCCTGGCGCGAGGACGTGGCGCTGCGGGTGGCGCAGGCGCTCGAACAAACCGGCGTTGCAATCGCCCCGCGTCCGAACATCTAGGGATTGTCGAATGTCGGCCCATCCGTATCTCAGGTCACGTCGGTGAGTATCGCGCTTCGCGCCAGCCGCCGCACGCTCGCGGAGGAATTGCGGCTTCAGCTTGCCGACGAGATCGTGCGCGGCACGCTTGAGCCCGGCGCTGCGCTCGACGAGATGGAGCTGGCGCGCCGCTTTCGCGTGTCGCGCACGCCGGTGCGCGAGGCGATCCGGCAGCTCACCGCCTCGGGCCTGATCGAGGCGCGCGCCCATCGCGCGGCGGTGGTGGCGCGGCCGAGCGAGGAGCGGTTGATCGGAATGTTCGAGGCGATGGCGGAACTCGAGGCGCTGTGCGCGGGCTTCGCCGCGGAGCGCATGATCGGCACCGAGCGACGCGCGCTCGAGCTTGCGCACGAGGAGATGCGCGCCCTGATCCACATCGGCGATCCGCAGCGCTTCCACGAGGTCAATGAGGCGTTTCACGGCGCGATCTATGCCGGCGCACACAACGCCTATCTGGCCGAGATGACGCTGGCGACGCGTGCGCGCGTGCAGCCGTTCCGCCGGGCGCAGTTCCGCACGCTGGGCCGGTTGGCACGCTCGCACATGGAGCACGACCGGGTGGTGAACGCGATCCAGCGCGGCGAGCGCGAGCGCGCCGGCAGCGCCATGCGTGCCCACATCGTCACGGTGCGGGAAGCCTACGAGGTTTACGCCGCCGGGGCTTTGGCCTGCGCCAGATAGTTGCGCCAGCCGCCGAAGCTCGAAATATCGGACGCGCCAGCGACCGCATCGGCTTCGACCAGGAAGCCCTTCACGGTCCGGCCGTCCGTCAGCCGCAGCGTGCCGATCGACAGCGGCGAGGGAATGGCGGCGACGAAGCGGCCGAAGCCCTCCGCCCGCATCGCCCAGATTTCAACGGCAACGGCGCTGCCCTTGCCCGATGCGACACGAAGCAGCCCCGGCTTCGGCGGGTTGCTGCCGGAAAGCGCGTAGAGCCGGTAGTCGGGCGCGGTTGACGTGGCTTCGAGCAGGCGTGCGCCCAGCGCTTTCAGCTCGCCGTTGAGTGGCATGCCGGATAGATGCGCGCCGACCACGGCGATGGCGATTTCGTCGGCCGCGGGTGCGGGCGCAATCGCCGCGAGCGGCGGCTGCGGCAGTCCAAGCGCGCCGAGCGGCAATCCGGTATCGGCGTGGAATGCGCGGCCGATGGAGGCCAGCAGCGCATCGTGCCCGCCCGGCGCCAGCAGCGTGATGCCAAACGGTATGCCGTCCGGCCGCATCGAGGAAGGCAAGGCTAGGCCGCACAGATCGAGCAGGTTGACGAAGTTGGTGTAGGTGCCGAGCCGGCTGTTGAGCTGGATCGGATCGGCCAGCACCTGCTCGATGGTGTAGACCGTCGGCATGGTCGGCAGCAGCAAAGCATCGATCGTCTGGAACACCGCGTCGCGGACGCGGCGCAGTTCCTCAAGCTCGTAGAAGGCCGCGAAGGTATCGACGGCGCTCGGGCGCGCGCCCTTCACGATGATGTCCCGGGTGACGGGATGGATCGAGTCCGGCGACGACGCCAGCAGCGACTTGAGCACGATATAACGCTCGGCCACCCAGGGCCCTTCATAGAGCAGCCGGGCCGCCTCGTAGAACGGCTCGATGTCGACTTCGACGATCTGCGCGCCGAGCGCGGCTGCGCGCACGATCGCCTGGTCGTAGGCGCTGGCCGCGGCGCGATCGCCGAAGAACATGCGCTGCCCTGCAATCGGCACGCCGAGCCGCACGCCGTTGCCGAAGGAGCCGACGGCACCGAGCGGGCGCGCTGCGGGAATAGGGATCAGCCGCGTCGGGGCCGGCGATGGCGGCGAGCGCCGTCCAGCAATCGTCGGTGGTCAGCGCAAAGATCGAAACGCAATCGAGCGAGCGGCAGGCCGGCACCACGCCGGCGGTCGAGATGAGCCCAAGGCTCGGCTTGAGGCCGACGATGTTGTTGAACCCCGCGGGCACGCGCCCGGACCCCGCGGTGTCGGTGCCGAGCGCGAGCGGCACGAGCCCCGCCGCGACCGCGACCGCCGAACCCGAACTCGATCCACCGGGGATCAGCGCCGGATTGAGGGCATTGCGCGGGATGCCATAAGGCGAACGCACGCCGACCAAGCCGGTCGCGAATTGATCGAGGTTGGTCTTGCCAATGACGATCGCGCCGGCGCGGCGCAGCCTCGCCACGGCGGTGGCGTCCCTGGCGGGCTTGTAGGCGAAGGCCGGGCACGCCGCCGGTGGTCGGCATGCCCTCGGCATCGATATTGTCCTTGATCGCGACCGGAATGCCATAGAGCGGGCGGCCCATCGGCGCCGGCTGCCGTGAGCGTCTTCGCCTCGGCGATCGCGGCCGCCTCGTCGCGAAGGCTGATGAACAATGCCGGATCGCCGTGGGCGCGAATCCGCGCATAGCTCCGCGCCACTGTGTCGGCCGGCGTCGTCGCTCCGGTCCGATGCGCCTGGAGAATTTCAGCAATCGTTTCGGTCAATTTCGATACCGGAAGAGCGTGCGAGACCATGCGGCGCGTGGCTTCGCGCATTGAACCATAAACGGCCTGTCGGCGAAACAGCGCGGCCTGGGCCTACCAAATCATCACTGGCGTTGTTGACGGACGATAACGCGCCGCTGATGAAAAGCTTCCTGGCCTGCTGAGCTTAGGCGCGTATCTGAGCGGCAAGACCAATCAAGCCTATGCCGAGACTTGAGGCTGTCGGAGCAGGTGCGGAACCACCTCGGCCATCCGGCATTATCACGGGGCATGTCCACGAGCAGCCCCCGGTCCGCCGATGCCCTAACCATTAGCCGCCGGGTGTGCGGGCGCGGCTTCAGCTATCACGGCAAGAACGGCCGGCGGATTCGGGACCCGCGCGTGATCGCGCGGCTGGCAAGCCTCGCCGTGCCTCCGGCCTACGTCGATGTTGTTTATGCCAGCGACGAATCGGCGCCTCTCCAAGCAATGGGCCGCGATGCCGCGGGCCGGTGGCAATACCGCTATCATCCGGATCGGCTGAAGATTCGTGAGCGGCGCAAGACCCGGCACCTCGTTCGCCTTCTCGAAGCTCTGCCGCGCATCCGCCGACATGTCACCGGCGTGCTTGCGACTCGAAAGCCGACACGGGAGTTCGCGATGGCGGCCGCGATTGCACTGATTGATGCGACCGGGATTCGTTCCGGCACCTCGCGCCACACTCGATTGTCGGGCGCACGGGGAGCAGTGACGCTGTTGAAGTCCAATGTCGAGGTCCACGGCTCTTCGATCACGCTGAAGTTCAGGACGAAGGGTGGCAAGCAGGTCCTCAAGGACGTCCATGCTCCGCGGCTGGTGCCAGCCATCAAGGTGTTGCAGCGTCTGCCCGGCCGCCGCCTGTTTCTCTATCAGGATGCCGATCAGGTCAGGGCCATCCGCACCCGCGAGGTCAACGCATTTCTTTGCGACGTGGCGTCGTGCAAAGTCTCATGCAAGGATTTCCGGACGCTGCGCGCGTCCATGAATGTTGTGGAAACACTGTTGCGGACCGACCGTGCGGAAGGCCCGACGCGGCGCAAGCGCCAAGTGAAGAAAGCCATCCAGGTTGCCGCCGACGATTTGACGAACACGGCCTCGATATGCCGCAAGAGCTACGTTCACGAGGCGGTCGTCGAGGCCTTCGAACGGGGCAAATTGAGCGGGGCTAAAAAGTCTTCAGGCGGCCGGTATCCGCCGGCCCGTCAGATTCTGGCCAATGTCGTCAGCGCGCAGTCAGTCCGGTAACGCGGCTGCGGTACATTATATTTTTTTTCGCAGATCCCTGACGCGCACCGCCTTGCCTTGCGAGCGCGGCACTTCGCCGGTTGCCTTGATGACGACCTCGCAGCTGACGCCCAGGCGGGTCTTGATCTGCCCGACGATCTCGTTCGCCGTCCTCTGTTGGTGCGCGTCATTTGCCGGTGCGTCGGGTGTCGTCTCGACCTCGACAGTCATGGTGTCGAGCGCGCCTTCACGCGTCAACACGATCTGATAGTGCGGCGCCACGCCCGTGCAAGCCGACCAGCACCGCTTCCACCTGGGATGGATACACGTTGACGCCGCGGATGATCATCATGTCGTCGTCGCGCCCGGTCACCCGCATGATGCGGACATGGGTGCGGCCGCAGGCGCAGGGCTCGTGATTCAAGCGCGTGATGTCGCGGGAGCGATAGCGGGCCATCGGCAGCGCTTCTTTGGTGAGCGTGGTGATGACCAACTCGCCGGGCTGGCCCGCCGGAACAGGCTCCAGCGTCTTGGGGTCGATCACCTCGAACAGAAAATGATCCTCCCAGCCGTGCAGGCCGTCGCGCGCTACGCCGCATTCACAGGCGACGCCCGGCCCGATGATCTCCGAAAGGCCATACAGATCGACGGATCGGATGCCGAGCCGTTCATCGAGTTCGCGGCGCAAAGCGTCGCTCCAGGGTTCGGCGCCGAAAACACCGACCCTTAAAGGCAACTTGCGAAGATCGACCCCCATGCCCTCGGCGACCTCGGCGATGTTGAGCGCATAGGAGGGCGTCGCGCAGAGGACGTGGGCGCCGAAGTCCTGCAGCAGCGTGACCTGCCGCTCGGTCATGCCGCCGGAAACCGGTACGACAGTGCAGCCGAGCCGCTCGGCGCCGTAGTGCGCGCCGAGCCCGCCGGTGAACAGGCCGTAGCCGTAGGCGTTGTGCACGATGTCGCCCGGCTGGGCGCCGGCGCAGGCCATGCAACGCGCCATCAGGTCGGTCCAGAGGTTGACGTCGGCCTGGGTGTAGCCGACCACGGTGGCCTTGCCGGTCGTGCCGGAGGAGGCGTGCAGCCGCACCACTTGCTCGCGCGACACCGCGAACAGCCCGAACGGATAGGTGTCGCGCATGTCAGTCTTGGTGGTGAACGGAAGGCGCCGGATGTCGTCGAGCGATTTCAGCGTGGCGGGTGTTACGCCTGCGGCATCGAACTTGGCCCGGACATGCGGGACCTTGGCGTAGGCGTATTCAAGCTGTGCCTTGAGGCGCGAAAGCTGCAGCGCCGCAAGCTCCGTCCGCGGCATGCATTCGGCGCTGCGGTCGAACATGAAGGTCAGCGGGTCAGCGGCGGGTTGCGGGTTCATGCGCGGACAATACCGGGGAAGGGGCAGCGCAGTGTAGCAGTGCCCAGCGAGCCGAAAACCCCCAAGCAGCTTATCAGCGCGTGCCGAGTGTCGGTACGTCAGCCACGGGATCTGCGGTCCGATAGACCGCGACCCGGCTATCTCTTCTTCCTTGGGACCTTCTTGCCCTTCTTGCGGGCCTTGGAGAGACCGATGGCGATGGCTTGCTTGCGGCTTTTCACCCTGCCGCCTTTGCCGCCGGGTCCGCTCTTCGCGGTGCCGCGCTTGTAGCGGTGCATTTCGTTCTTCACATCCTTCCCGGCGCTACGGGAGTACTTCCGTTTCTTCGCCACCTTGGCCTCCATTTCCTAGGAACACGAGCAACCTGGGATAAATGGAGCAGCAGAAACTTGGTTCCTCTTTCCAAGCGGCGGATGGTGACGTGGCAATCGTCGATCTCGACGAGCACGAAGACGACGAAGGAAACCAAACGCGCGGTCGAGAACGAGGGGCGCCGTTGCATCTTGCTGCCGGGCGACGTCACCGACCCGAAATTCTGCAAATCCGCGGTGGCAAAGACCGTAAAGAATTCGGCAAACTCGACTCCTGGTCAACAACGCGGCATTCCAGGAGCACGTCAACAAGTTCGAAGATCTCAGCGACGAGCACTTCGATCTGACCATCAAGACCAACCTCTATGGTTATTTCCACATGGCGAAGGCCGCCGTGCCGGAAATGAAGAACGGCGGTTCGATCGTGATGACCGGATCGGTGACCGGGCTCCTCGGCAACAAGGACCTGCTCGATTATTCGATGACGAAAGGCGGCATCCACGCCTTCACGCGCTCTTTGGCCACCCATCTCGTCGAGCGCGGCATAAGGGTCAACGCCGTCGCGCCAGGCCCGGTCTGGACACCGCTCAACCCTGCCGACAAGCCGGAGATAGCGCGGGTCGTCACCTCACTTTCGGCCCTACGCTCCGCCGAGAACGAGTGCCGGCGCTGTCCAATCTACAAGAACGCCACCCAGGTAGTGCCCGGGCAGGGGCCGCGGCGCGCATCGATGATGCGGTCGGTGAGCAGCCGGGCGATCAGGAAGACAAGGCCGGTTTGCCCTTGTCGGCACAGCCGGCCGCATTCTAGACCATGCTCTTGAGGAAGCCGGAATTGAGCGGAACCGCGTCTTCGTTACCAACGCAGTCAAGCATTTCAAGTACGAAATGCGCGGCAAGCGGCGCCTGCACAAGCGGCCACCTTGCGCGACGCCCGCCTCGAGATCAGCCGACCATCCAGCGCGCCGGGCTCGCGATCGCCGCACCGGAGATCGCCGCCGAGCGCACGAATACGGATTTCAATGCGTCCACTTCGATCGGCTTTTGCAGAACCGGGACGCGGGCGTACCGAGGCTCAATCTCCTCCGCGCCGTAACCGGTGATGAAAACGAACGGGACGTGATCGGCCGCAAGCACGTCGGCCAGCGGATAGATCAGCTCGCCGCCGAGATTGACGTCGAGAACCGCGGCGTCGATGCGGTTGTTGCGGAGCGCGATCATCGCCTCGGAAATTCTGTTGAACGGGCCGAGCACCGAAAATCCGAGTTCGTCCAAGGACTCGCGGAGCGCCATGGCAACCAGCGCCTCGTCCTCGACGATCATGACGCGATTGCCCGCAACTGTGATCGGACTGGCCGACGGATCGGCCGTGACATCGGGGGACGCTTTCCCGTTGTGGCCCTTCACCGGCATCATGTCGTCGCGTGGGACTGATAGGATGCATTGCAGCCCTTCAGGACGCCAGTCGAACACGGTCTGGCCGGCAAGCTGGCCTTCGATGCTGGCGGTGATGATCCGTGTGCCAAAGCCCGGGGACGACGGTGCCTGCGTCGCGGGGCCGCCGCTTTCCGTCCACTTCAGCACCAACTGGCCGGGGTTGAGCTCCCAGGTGAGGTGCACGCGTCCCGACATCGAGGACAGCGCGCCGTATTTGGCGGCGTTGGTGACGAGTTCGTGCAGCGCCAGCGCGAGCGATTGCGCCGCCGCCGGCTGCAGCGACACGTTCGGTCCCGACGTTTCGACTTTGGCGGTTTCCCCGGTTCGGTAAGGGGCGAGTTCCTCCTCGACCAGGCCGCGCATATCCGCACCTTGCCAGCGCGACAGTGACAGAATCGTATGCGCCCGCGACAGCGCCCTGATCCGGCCCTCCACCGCCGTCGTATAGGCTGAAATGTCACTGGCCCGGGTCAGGCGCACGATCGATTGCACCAGCGCCAGTGCGTTCTTGGCGCGGTGGTCCACCTCGCGGGCCAGCAGGGCTTGCCGCTCCTCGGCGATCTTGCGATCGGTGATGTCCACCGTCACGCCGCTGATCCGCGTGACCCGGCCGGTGCCGTCGATGCTGGGCGCCGCCGTGCCGATGCACCAGCGAACCTCGCCATTGGGACGCTTGACCCGGAATTCGTTCTGCGTTGGGTTTCGGTCCTTGAGAAGAAGGTCCAGGCTGCTTTGCAACCGGTGCCAGTCTTCCGGATGGATCAAGGCGCGGACGTTTTCGGCGGTGACGCCGAAATGCTTCCGGTTGACGCCGAAGATGCCGTATTGCCCGTCATCCCAAAGGCACTCGCCGGTGGCGCGATTCCAATCCCATGAGCCCATGCTGCCGGCCGCAAGCGCGAGACTCCGGCTTTCCTCGCTTTGCCGAAGTCGCGAGGTCGAGGCTTCGAGCTCGGCGGTCCGCGCCGACACCCGTTCTTCGAGCTCCGCGTTCATTTTTTCGAGCTGGCGCGTCTTGCGATAGAGCTCGACGAAAATCTTGACCTTGGCCCGCAATACCTCCGGGATGACCGGCACCGGAACGTAATCGACGGCGCCCATTTCGTAGCCGCGCAGCCGGTCCATGTCGGACAGGTGAATGGCCGAAATGAAGATCATCGCGGTCTTCTGAAACCGCGGATGTTCGCGGATCATCGCCGCGAGCTGGAAGCCGTCGAGGTCGGGCATGCAGACGTCCATCAGGACGACCGCGACCTCCGTTTTCAGCAGATACTCCAGCGCCTCCTGTCCGGACGAAGCCTTGATCAGGTTTTCGCCAAGCTCATGCAGGATGACCTCATAGCTCAACAGCTTGGCCGGCTGGTCGTCGACCAGCAGGATGTTGACCTTCTCGTGCTCGGCCATGGGCGTTGTTCCAGACTACCGATGAAGCCACATGCGAAGTGCAGACAAGAGCTGCTCGGTGTTGACCGGCTTCGCCAGATAGTCGGAGGCGCCGGCCTCCAGGCATTTCTCGCGGTCGCCTTTCATCGCCTTGGCGGTCAGCGCGATGATCGGCAGCCTGCGGAACTCGGCCTTTTTCCGGATCACCTCCATGGTCTGATAGCCATCCATTTCCGGCATCATGATGTCCATCAGCACAATGGCGACGTCCGACGTCGACTCCAGCAACGCAATCGCCTCGCGCCCGGTCGTCGCGGTGAGAACGTGCATGCCGCGGCGTTCCAGCACGCTGCTCAGCGCGAAGATGTTGCGGGCGTCGTCGTCGACCAGCAGCACCTTCTGGCCGACCAGATCCTCGTCGGAACTGGTGAGCCGATCGAGCATACGCTGCTTCTCCTGCGGCAATTCGGTGACGATGCGGTGCAGGAACAACGACGTTTCGTCGAGCAGGCGCTCGGGCGATTCGACGCCTTTGACCACGATGCTGCGCGCCATCGTGTGCAACTGCGCGTCCTCTTCGGCGGACAATTCGCGCCCCGTGAACACCACCACGGGGACGTCCGACAGCGAGGCGTCCTCGCGGATTCGTTCGAGCACGTCGAAGCCCGTCATGTCCGGCAGGCGAAGATCGAGCACGACGCAGTCGCAGGGCTGGTCGCGGAGGATGGCCAGCGCTTCCTCGCCGGTGCCGGTGGTGACGATCTCGATGTCGTCGTAGCCCAGCAACTCGCGGATGCTCATCTGTTCGGCCTCGTTGTCCTCGACGACGAGCAGACGCTTGCGGCGTGGCGAGGCATATTCCTTGATGCGCGTCAGCGCCGCGTCGACGCCCTCGGTGGTGGTCGGCTTGGTGACGAAGGAGAACGCGCCGCGCGCCAACGCGTGCTGGCGATCCTCGTCGAGCGTGATGATCTGCACGGGGATGTGCCGCGTCAGCGGATTTTGCTTGAGCTGGCTGAGCACAGTCCAACCCAGCATGTCGGGGAGGAACACGTCGAGCGACACCGCGGTCGGCTGGAACTGCTTGGCCAGATCGAGCGCGTCGCTGCCGCGCGCGGCGACCAGCACCTTGAAGCCCTGGTCGCGGGCGAGATCGAGGATGACGCGCGCATAGTGCGGATCGTCCTCGACGACCAGGAGGATGGTGTCGCCAGGCTGGATCTCCAGCCGGTCGTCGGGGATGTGCTCCACCGGGCGATCGGCCGAGGGGGCCGCGAGCGCGGCGGGACTGTGCGCCAACGGGCTTCGCGTCATGGTGTTCGGGGCGCCGGCCGATGTTGGTCGGGCCGACGTACTTCACCGGCAGATAGAGCACGAAGGTCGAGCCCTTGCCCGGCGTGCTGTGCAGCTGGATTTCGCCGCCGAGCAGGTTCGCCAGTTCGCGGCTGATCGCGAGGCCCAGGCCGGTGCCGCCGTATTTGCGGCTGGTGCCGGCGTCGGCCTGCTGGAACGCCTCGAAGATGATCTTCTGCTTTTCCAGCGGAATGCCGATGCCGGTGTCGGACACCTCGAAGGCGATGACGCCGGGCGACTGGCTGAGCACGGGATGCTCGGAACTCCAGCCGCCGACGGCGGCCGTCGCGGTCAGCCGCACGCCGCCCTGCTCGGTGAACTTGAAGGCGTTGGACAGCAGGTTCTTGAGCACCTGCTGCAGCCGCTTGGAGTCGGTGGTCATGCTGCGCGCCAGATGCTGGTCGATCTCGACCTCGAAGGCCAGATGCCGGTTGTCGGCTTCGTGGCGGAACGGCCGCGCGATCGCGTCGATCAGGTTCGATACGAACACCTCCTGGGCGTCCACCGTAACGGTGCCGGACTCGATCTTCGACAGGTCGAGAATGTCGCTGATCAGGTTCAAGAGATCGGTGCCGGCGCCGTGGATGGTGCGCGAGAACTCCACCTGCTTGGGCGTGAGGTTGCCGTCCGGGTTGTCGCTGAGCTGCTGGCCGAGAATGAGGATCGAGTTCAGCGGCGTGCGCAGCTCGTGCGACATGTTGGCGAGGAATTCCGACTTGTACTTGGAGGTGAGCGCGAGCTCGGAGGCCTTTTCTTCCAGCGCGCGGCGGGCCTGCTCGATTTCCTGGTTCTTGCGCTCGACTTCGACGTTTTGCTCGGCGAGCTGCTGCGCCTTCTGTTCGAGCTGCTCGTTGGTCTGCTGCAACTCCCTCTGCTGGGTCTGCAGTTCGCCGGCGAGCTGTTGCGACTGCGTCAGCAGGCCTTCGGTCTGCATCGTCGCTTCGATGGAGTTGAGCACGATGCCGATCGAGTCGGTCAATTGCTCGAGGAACATCGTCTGCAGGGTGGTGAACTTCGTCACCGAGGCAAGCTCGATCACCGCCTTGACCTGGTTTTCGAACAGCACCGGCAGCACGATGATGTTGCGCGGCACGACCTTGAACAGCGCCGAGCCGATCGGCACCGCGTAGGTCGGCAGTTCGGTGATCAGCAGGCGGCGCTTGTCGGCCGCGCACTGGCCGATCAGGCCTTCGCCGACCCGGATCCGTTGCGGATGACCGGTGGCGCCGTCGTCGGCATAGGCCGAGAGGAGCCGCATGGTCTGCAATTCCTCGTTCTCCACCTGATAGATGACGCCAAGCTGGGCGTTGACCAGCGGCGTCAGTTCGGAGAGCAGCAGCCGTCCGACCGTGGCCAGATCGCGCTGGCCCTGCAGCATGTTGGTGAATTTGGCGAGGTTGGTCTTCAGCCAGTCCTGCTCGGTGTTGCGGTCGGTGGTGAGCCGCAGGTTGTCGATCATCGTGTTGATGTTGTCTTTGAGCTCGGCGACTTCGCCGCGGGCATCGACCTGAATCGATCGCGTCAGGTCGCCCTTGGTCACGGCGGTCGCCACCTCGGCGATGGCGCGGACCTGCGTGGTCAGGTTGGCGGCCAGCAGGTTGACGTTGCCGGTGAGATCCTTCCAGGTGCCGGCGGCGCCGGGCACGTTGGCCTGGCCGCCGAGGCGGCCTTCGACGCCGACCTCGCGCGCCACCGACGTCACCTGATCGGCGAAGATCGCCAGCGTGTCGGTCATGTTGTTGATGGTTTCGGCGAGCGCCGCGACCTCGCCCTTGGACTTCACGGTGAGGTTCTGCTTGAGGTCGCCGTCGGCGACCGCGGTCACCACCTTGACGATGCCGCGCACCTGTTCGGTCAGGTTCGCCGCCATCACGTTCACGGTGTCGGTCAAGTCCTTCCAGGTGCCGGCGACGCCGGGCACCTCGGCCTGGCCGCCGAGCTTGCCTTCGGTGCCGACCTCGCGCGCGACGCGGGTGACTTCCGAGGCGAAGCCGTTGAGCTGGTCCACCATGGTGTTGATGGTGTTCTTCAGCTCGAGGATTTCGCCCTTCACGTCCACGGTGATCTTGCGCGACAGGTCGCCGCGCGCCACGGCGGTGGTCACTTCGGCGATGTTGCGGACCTGGGTGGTGAGGTTGGCCGCCAGCAGGTTGACGTTGTCGGTCAAGATCCTTCCAGGTGCCGGCAGCGCCGGGCACCACGGCCTGGCCGCCGAGGCGGCCGTCGGTTCCCACCTCGCGCGCGACGCGCGTCACTTCGGCGGCGAACGAGCGAAGCTGCTCGGTCGTGGTGTTGAGCGTTTCCTTCAGCAGCAGAAGCTCGCCGCGCACGTCCACGGTGATCTTCTTGGACAGGTCGCCGCTCGGCGATCGCGGTCGCCACCTCGGCGATGTTGCGGACTTGCGCGGTCAGGTTCGACGCCATGAAGTTGACGTTGTCGGTGAGGTCCTTCCAGGTGCCGGCCACTTCCGGCACCTGCGCCTGGCCGCCGAGCTTGCCTTCGGTGCCGACCTCGCGCGCGACGCGCGTCACTTCCGAGGCGAACGAGTTGAGCTGGTCCACCATGGTGTTGATGGTGTTCTTCAGCTCGAGGATTTCGCCCTTCACGTCCACGGTGATCTTGCGCGACAGGTCGCCGCGCGCCACGGCGGTGGTCACTTCGGCGATGTTGCGGACCTGGGCGGTCAGGTTGCCGGCCATCGAGTTCACGCAGTCGGTCAAATCCTTCCAGGTGCCGGCGACGCCCGGCACGTTGGCCTGGCCGCCGAGGCGGCCTTCGGTGCCGACCTCGCGCGCCACGCGCGTCACTTCGCCGGCGAACCGGTTGAGCTGGTCCACCATGGTGTTGAGCGTTTCCTTCAGCTGAAGGATTTCGCCGCGCACGTCCACGGTGATCTTGCGCGAAAGGTCGCCGCCGGCGATGGCGGTCGCCACCTCGGCGATGTTGCGGACCTGGCCGGTCAGGTTGCCGGCCATCGAGTTCACGGAGTCGGTCAAGTCCTTCCAGGTGCCGGCAACGCCCGGCACTTCGGCCTGGCCGCCGAGGCTGCCTTCGGTGCCGACCTCGCGCGCGACGCGCGTCACTTCCGAGGCGAACGAGTTGAGCTGGTCCACCATGGTGTTGAGCGTTTCCTTCAACTGAAGGATTTCGCCCGACACGTTCACGGTGATCTTCTTCGACAGGTCGCCCTGCGCCACCGCGGTCGCCACTTCGGCGATGTTGCGGACCTGGCCGGTCAGGTTCGAGGCCATCGAGTTCACCGAGTCGGTCAAGTCCTTCCAGGTGCCGGCCACGCCGCGCACCACCGCCTGGCCGCCGAGCTTGCCTTCGGTGCCGACCTCGCGCGCCACGCGCGTCACTTCGCCGGCGAAGCCGTTGAGCTGGTCCACCATGGTGTTGATGGTGTCCTTCAGCTCGAGAATTTCGCCGCGCACGTCCACGGTGATCTTCTTCGACAGGTCGCCGTTGGCGACGGCGGTCGTCACCTCGGCGATGTTGCGGACCTGGCCGGTCAGGTTGCCGGCCATCGAGTTCACCGAGTCGGTCAAATCCTTCCAGGTGCCGGCGACGCCGAGCACGTTGGCCTGGCCGCCGAGCCGGCCTTCGGTGCCGACCTCGCGCGCGACGCGCGTCACTTCGCCGGCGAAGGCGTTGAGCTGGTCCACCATCGTGTTGACGGTTTCCTTGAGCTGCAGGATTTCGCCCGACACGTTCACGGTGATCTTCTTCGACAGGTCGCCGCCGGCGATGGCGGTCGCGACTTCGGCGATGTTGCGGACCTGCGACGTCAGGTTGCCGGCCATGGAGTTCACGCTGTCGGTCAAGTCCTTCCAGGTGCCGGCGACGCCGGGCACCTGGGCCTGGCCGCCGAGCTTGCCTTCGGTGCCGACCTCGCGCGCGACGCGCGTCACTTCCGAGGCGAAGGCGTTGAGCTGGTCCACCATGGTGTTGATGGTGTCCTTCAGCTCCAGGACTTCGCCCTTCACGTCCACGGTGATCTTGCGCGACAGGTCGCCGCGCGCCACGGCGGTCGTCACTTGCGCGATGTTGCGGACCTGCGTGGTCAGATTGCCCGCCAGCAGGTTGACGTTGTCGGTGAGGTCCTTCCAGGTGCCGGCGACGCCGGGCACGATGGCCTGACCGCCGAGCTTGCCTTCGGTGCCGACCTCGCGCGCGACGCGCGTCACTTCCGAGGCGAACGATCGGAGCTGATCCACCATCGTATTGATGGCTTCCTTGAGCTGAAGAATTTCGCCGCGCACGTCGACGGTGATCTTCTTCGACAGATCGCCGTTCGCCACCGCGATCGTCACCTCGGCGAGATTGCGCACCTGGCCGGTCAGGTTCGACGCCATCGAGTTGACGCTCTCGGTCAGGTCCTTCCAGACGCCGGTCACTTCCGGCACCTGGGCCTGGCCGCCGAGCTTGCCTTCGGTGCCGACCTCGCGCGCGACGCGCGTCACTTCCGAGGTGAACACGCCGAGCTGCTTGATCATCGTGTTGACGATGGTGGCCGACTGCAGGAATTCGCCTTGCAGCGGGCGGCCGTCGACGTCGAGGCGCACGGTTTCCAGCAGATCGCCTTGCGCCACCGCGGCGATCGCGCGCGTCACTTCGGTGGTCGGCCAGAGCAGGTCGTCGATCAGGGTGTTGATCGAGCTCTCCATCTCGCCCCAGGCGCCGCTCGAGACGCCGAACCGGACGCGCTGCTTGGTCTTGCCTTCCTTGCCGACCCGCTGGCCGACGCGCTCGAGCTGCTGCGCCATGCGCTGGTTGGCGGCGACGATCTCGTTGAACGTGTCCGCGATCTTGCCTTCGATGCCGAGGCGGTCGCCCGACATGCGAACCGAAAAGTCGCCGACCCGCACCGCCTGGAGCGCCGTGAGCAGCTCATGATGGCTGCCGGTTCCGTTGACGCCGTTGGTCGCGTGTTCCGCGACCGCCACGCCATTGCCGGATTGTCCGGGCGTCTCGGTGGTCGGTTGCATCATGGTCTCCTGGGCCTGCCGGCCTGCGCGCCGTTCAAGCGCACGTCACGAGCGAATCTTCAGCGAATCTTGGGCGCTCGGTGGGCAAAAAAGCGCAGCAACGGCGGCTGCCGAACGTCCCGTACGGGACACATTCGGCCCGGCCGAAGAGCTGCGCTGATCCATCGAAACCCCCCCGTGGGTTGGCCTTGCCGGCAGCATACGCGCCAGTCCGGACCCCCACATAATTTTTCAATTCTGGAACATGCGTTCGGTTCCCGGCGGATTCGAGAATTTTCCGATGCGCGCTCTGTCCGGTCTGCGACTTATGCCGGTGGCCGCGCCAGTTTGGGACAGTCAAAATTATATTTGTAAATTCAATAGTTTGTGGCGCCGCTTCAATCGTCCAACAGTTGCGGACCTTGGCGCCGAGCGGAACTTTTGTCGGGAGCCTTTTCGCGGCGACCGTTATTCCGTGCCGAAGGCGCGGTTTCCGGCGTCGCCCAGGCCGGGGACAATGTAGGCATCGGCGTCGAGGTGATCGTCAATCGCGGCGGTCCAAAGCCTGACGTCCGGATGGATGCCGCGCAGCCGCTCGACGCCCTCCGGCGACGCAATCATGCACACCACGCGGATGTCGCTTGCGCCGCGCTCCTTGAGCCGGTCGATCGCGGCGACTGCGGTGTTGGCGGTGGCCACCACGGGAGACACGACGATCACAGTGCGCGCGGCGAGATCGGCCGGCGTCTTCAGATAATACTCCACCGCGGTGAGCGTTTCCGGATCGCGGTAGAGCCCGATATGGGCGACGCGCGCCGCCGGCACGAGATCCAGCATGCCCTCGACCAGGGCCAAGCCCGCGCGCAGGATCGGCGCGAAGACGAGTTTCTTGCCGGCGATCTTGGGCGCCTTCATGCGCGCCATCGGCGTCTCGATCTCCGCCCATTCGAGCGGCAGGTCGCGCGTAACCTCGTAACAAAGCAGGATGCCCAGTTCGCGGCAGAGCTCGCGGAACGATTTGGTCGAAAGCTCCTTCTCGCGGATCAGTGTCAGCTTGTGCTGCACCAGCGGGTGATCGACGATGGTCACGCCTTGCATGATATCCCCCTGCCTCAAAACACCGTGCCGTCGCTGACGATCTTCAGCGGCGGCCCGCCGTCCGGCCGCAGTTTTTTGGCGATGTTGCGTCCGGCCGTCCAGGTGCCGCCTTGCAGGATTCTGCGCAAGCGGCAGCGTCTGGCGGTCCATCTTCAGCCGCGCGCGCACCACGTCCGCCAGGCGATCGAGCAGGGCGACGGTCAGCGCGCGCCACTCCACCACCAGTTCGGAATCGACGGTGTGCTCGCGTTGCATGGCGGCCGGATCGCGCAGCGAAAGCACGCCGGTGTCGATGAACAGGCCGCCGTTGCGGTATTCCGCAAGTCCGGTGAGCCCGTCGATGTCGGTCACTTCGATGCCGGCCCATTGCAGCGGCTCGATCAGCGAATAGGACAGCCACTGCGACAGCTTGTGCAGCGGCACGAGCCCATTGGTTTCGTCGTCCGTCATCAACGCGGAGTGCTTCCAGCAGTCGCCGAGCGCCACGCCGCCGAGCGTCAGCCGCGACGGCCAGATCGGCCCGAGATGCGTGAGCAGTTCCGACAGGATGACCGGCGCGGCGAGCGTCCGATTTTGCGCGAGCGCGGCGAGATGATCGAACAGGCCGCCGGGGCGTGGCGTGTCGTTGCGGCCAAAAATCTCCGGCGCGGCCATCACGGTCCGGCCGAGTCGGCGAAGCAGATCGACGCGCCCGGCGACGCCCTGCAACGGATTCTCATCGGACACCTGGAATCCGCGAACGAGCTTGGCCTCCGGGAAGTCGGCCAGAATCGATGCATCGACCCGCAACGGACGGCTCGGCCACATCGAGAACTCGCAATCGCGGAACATGACGAGGCTTGCGAGCGCCAGGCCCTCGGAACGGCCGATCGATTCGCCGCTCACGGGATAGCGGAAGCGCCAGTTCGGCCCCGCGCCGGCATCGAGCAGAACACTGACAATCGCCAGATCGAACGCCGTGCGGGAGCGCTCAGCGGCCGACGGCCACGCCATCGCCTGATCGATTTCGTCCCAGTAATCGAAGCCGTCGATATCGAAATGCCGCCAGCGCGAATGAAACGGCACGTCGAGCGAAGGATAGGCCGCCCGCGTGGTGTCGATCACCAGCTGCGCCGTGTGATCGAGGCGGCTCAAGTCGACCCGAAAATTCGGCAGGTGGTCGCCGAGCGCCAGCATCTGATGCGCGCGGTCGCGCACGGCGGCGGCGCTGAGCAACGACTTTGCGGCGGCCTCTTGCGACACGATCAATACTTTTCGAGCGGCCTGCCGGATGTTTTCAGATCCTCGGCCTTGGGCGGCTCCGGCGTGTAGTAGCCGGCGGCCTTCTTCGCGGCGATCTCGACATGGGCGTCCGGCGGCACCAGATCGTCGGGGATCGGCACGCGCTCGACGATCTCGACGCCCTGGCTCGACCAGCGCGTCGTGCTTCATGTCGCTCATCGAGACGAAGCGGTCGATCCGCCGCACGCCGAGCCAGTGCAGCGCGTCCGGCATCAATTGCTGGAAGCGCGCGTCCTGCACGCCGGCGACGCATTCGGTCCGCTCGAAGTAGGTCGCGGCCGCGTCGCCGCCCTCCTGGCGCTTCCGCGCGTTGTAGACCAGGAACTTGGTGACCTCGCCGAGCGCGCGGCCTTCCTTGCGGTTGTAGATGATGATGCCGAGCTCGCCCTGCTGCGCGGCGCGGGCGCATTCCTCGATGCCGTGAATGAGATACGGCCGGCAGGTGCAGATGTCGGAGCCGAACACGTCGGAGCCGTTGCACTCGTCGTGCACGCGGCAGGTGATCTTGGCGCGCGGATCGGACAGCTTCGCCACGTCGCCGAACAGATAGACGGTGATGCCGCCGATCGGCGGCAGGAACACGCGGAGGTCCGGCCGCGTCACCAGCTCGGGGAACATGCCGGCGGTCTGCTCGAACAGGCTCCGCCGCAGCGCGTTCTCGGTGGTGCCGAAGCGCTGCGCGATGCCGGGCAGATGCCACACCGGATCGATCGCGATCTTGACCACCGACACGCTGCCGTTGGCGTGGATGGAATTGCCGTCGGCCTTCAGCCGTCCGGCAGCCACCGCATCGCGCATCTCGATCAGGTCGAGCCGCGCCCGGGTGATCGCGATGCTCGGGCGGATGTCGAGGCCTTCGGCGATCTCCGGCTTGAAGGCGTCGGCGACCAGATGGCCCCACGGATCGAGCGAGACGATCTTCTCGGGCTCGCTCCACTGCGGGAACGGGCCGATGGTCGCGGCCGGAAAAGTGTTGGTCAGGTCGGGCCGCCGGATCGGATCGAGCGTGCCCGAGGACACCGCGAGCGCGCGATAGAGCGCGTAGGAGCCGCCGTGGGTGCCGATCACGTTGCGCAGGCCGAGCTGCGAGACGGTGCCGATGATCGGGCCGCGCTCGCGCGCCGTCGGCGCGCCCCAATGGATCGGGAAGCGGACCTTCGCCCCGGGATCGGGATGCGAGGTGAGACGGATATGATCCGGGCGGTTCGACGTGTTCATTGCAGCCAGTCCTGAAAAAGCTCGACGGCCCGCCGCGATGACGGGCCGACACGCTGGAATGTCACTATTTAGGGGAGGCCGATCCGAGCAACGGATCAGGTCGCCACTAAAGGCATAGTATAACCATCATCGGGCTGCGCCGCCATTGCGCGATAATATTTCAACAATTTCAATATCTTATATGAGGCCAGCGGCGATGGCCCCGAAGCTTGCCAGCCCATGGGAAGTGCGCGACGCTCGGCTCGATCTGCTGAGGGTTCGGCGCAAAAACAGGCACATCGCCCGCCCGAATGGGGAATGACATGCATCGTCTCGCTTCTGCTCAGCTTTTCGATCATCGCCGCGCTCGCAGCGCTCGCCGGCCCACTTCACGCCGCGGACTGGCCGACCCGGCCGGTGACCGTCATCGTGCCGTTCGGAGCCGGCGGCAACACCGACATGATGGCGCGGCTCGGCGCGCAGCATCTGACCGCCAAGCTCGGCCAGACCTTCGTGGTCGAGAACCGGCCAAGCGCCGGCGGCGCGCTTGGCACCGGCCAGGTCGCGACCGCCGCGCCGGACGGCTACACGCTTGTTGTTCTCGGCGTCGGCCAACATCAACCTGACGCCGCAGGTGCAGAAGCTCAACTTCGATCCGGTCAAGCAACTCGTGCCGATCACCAACATGGGCACCGGCACGCAGATCATGGCGATCAAGCGCTCGTTGCCGGTGACGACGCTGCCGGAATTCATCGCCTATGCCAAGGCCAATCCCGGCAAGCTGAATTTCACGGTCGCGGGCACGCAGAACATCAGCCATCTCGCGCCGGTGCTGCTGTTCGCGCGCGCCGGCATCGACCTCGTCATGATCCCGGCCAAGGCGGGCCCGCAGGCGGTCTCCGACCTCATCGCCGGCCAGGTCGATGTCTATTTCGGCAACTCCTCGGAGCTGCTGCCGCATATCAACAGCGACAAGATCAGGCTGCTGGTCGTCGGGCACCGCGCAGCGGATCGCGGCGGCGCCCGACATCCCGGCGGTCGCCGAGACGCTGCCGGGTTTCGAATTCTCGTCCTGGAACGGCTTCTCTGCGCCGGCCGGAACGCCTGAGCCGATCATCGACGGCGGTGCGGGACGAAATCACGGCGCTCGCCAAATCGCCCGAGGTGTCCGAACGCTTGACCAAGCTCGGCATCATTCCGGGCGGGCTCACCAAGGAGGAGAGCGAAGCCGTCTTCAAGAAGGACTACGAATCCTTTGCCGCGGCGATCAAGGCGGCGGGCATCGCGCCGCCGCAATAACGACAAGAGGAACGAATGGCCGTGACACCAGCCCAGAGGCTGCGCGAACTCCTCGCGCAGCCGAACGTCGAGATCATGCCGGGTTGCTACGATGCGCTCTCGGCCAAGCTCGTGGCCGACGCCGGCTACAAGGTCACGTTCATGAGCGGCTTCGCGGTGTCGGCGGCGCGGCTCGGCCTGCCGGACACCGGGCTGATTTCCTTCACCGAGATGCTCGACAGCCTGCGCAACTGCTGCGCCGCCGCCGGGAAGGTGCCGCTGATCGGCGACGGCGACACCGGCTACGGCAATGCGCTCAACGTCCAGCGCACGGTGGTCGAATATGCCCGCGCCGGCGCCGCCTGCGTGATGATCGAGGATCAGGTCAGCCCGAAGAAATGCGGCCACACCCGCGGCAAGCAGGTGATCTCGCGCGAGGAGGCGCGGATGAAGATCCGCGCCGCGGTCGGACGCCCGCGCCGACGCCGACATCCTGATCATGGCGCGCACCGATGCGCGCGCCGTGCACGGCTTCGACGAGGCGCTGGCGCGCTGCCAGCGATTTCGAGGCCGAGGGCGCCGACATCATTTTTTTCGAGGCGCCGGAGAACGAAGACGAGATGCGGCGCTTCTGCGGGGCGATGAAGAAGCCCTGCATGGCCAACATGGTGCCTGGCGGCAAGACGCCGATCCTGCCGCCGGCGAAGTTGCAGGAGGTCGGCTACAAGCTCGCGCTCTATCCGGTGATGCTGCTGTCGTCCGCCATCACGCGCAATGCAGAGCACGCTCGCGGCGCTTCAGCCCGGGCTCCAAGACGCCGCAGCCGCCGGCGATATCGTTCACCGATCTGCAGGGCGTGGTCGGCTTCCCCGACTACTGGAGCCGCGAGACGCGGTATCAGGCGAAAGAATAAGACCTGCGCTTCATTCGATCTCCGCCGCGCGTCGCATGCTGGCGATCATCGACGACCGCAGCATGTATTCGCGCGCCGAAGTCTTGTCCGCGGCGACCTTCCGCATCGCATCGAGCGATTTCTTCCGCGTCTCCGGATCGCGCTCGCTGATGATCTGCTGGTTGCGGTGGGTCTGCTGCTGCACCGCCTCGACCGCGACGGTGCGCCGCTGCCGGTCGTAGCGGTCGAGCAGGCGGTCGTCGGCGCCCGCCCAGATCGCCTTGAGCTTGTCCGCCAGGTTGAACGCATCCTGGATGCCGCCGTTCATGCCCATGCCGCCGAGCGGATTGTTGACGTGCGCGGCGTCGCCGGCGAGCAGCACGCGGCCGTGGCGGAAGCTTTTCGCCACCCGCTGATGCACGTGATAGATCGAGCGGTGCGCGATCTTGTACGGCTCGGGCCGCGGCACCACGCGCTGCAGCATGGCTTGCAGATTGTCGTCCGAAAGCAGCTTGTCGCGGTCGGAATTCTCCGGCGCCGGCACCAGCACGCGCCACAGCCCCGGCACCCGCAGCAGCACCAGCCATTCCAGCGGATCGGCGATGTAGTTCACATAGGCGATGTCGGTCAGCGTGTTCTCGAACGGAAAGTCGGTCGAGGCGATCAGGAACAACTCGGCATAGGTGAAGCCCTCGAACTCGACGCCGAGCGAGCGGCGCACCGCGCTCCGCGCGCCGTCCGCCGCGATCACGTAGCGGCCGGTGACCTCCACCGGCCCCGACGCCGTGTTGGCCGTCACCGTGACGCCGTCGTCGTCCTGCCGCACCGCCGTCACCTCATGGCCGAAGCGGAGATCGACGCCTTCCTTGCGCAGCTTCTCTTCGAGAAACCGCATCAGCTTCCACTGCTCGCATTGCACGCGATACGGGTGATTGGTGTCGCCGGCGAGCAGCGAGAGATCGAAGGTCGCGACCGGCCCGGTTTCGCGGTCGCGGAACTGCCAGGTCGGCGCCTTGAGCCCGACCTCGATCATCCGCGGCACGAGGTCGAATTCGTCGAGCAGGTCGAGGGTCGGCGGATGGAACGTCGAGCCGCGAAGCTCCATCACGAGCTCTGGCTCGGCTGCCAGCAACATTGTCGGGATGCCGCGGCGGTGGAGCGCCAGGGCGGCGGTCAGGCCGACCGGGCCGGCGCCGACAATGATGACGCGATCATTTTCATTCGACATCGAACACGCACTTTCCGTTGCCGGCGAGACATAGCAAGATGGCCGGCAGAAATCCCACAGGAGCGGCGATGAGAGACGTTCTCGGCTGGCGGCGCAAGTTCGGCGTGCTCGGGCCATCGACCAACACGATCGTGCAGCCCGATTTCGAGATGATGCGGCCGCCCGGCGTCACCAATCATTACAGCCGGATTTTTACGCCCAATGCCCAGGCGGTGAGCAACGACACCTTCATGGCCGGAACGCAGGTGATCGGCGAGAACACGCTCGAGGCCGTGAAGAGCGTCATGACCTGCTCGCCGGACTATCTGGTGATGGGCATGTCGGCGGTGACGTTCTACGGCGGCGCCAAGGGCGCCGACGCGTTCCAGGCCAGGGTCGAGAAGACGGCCGGCGTCAGCATCAGCATCGGCTCGCACTCCTGCACCGCGGCGCTGAAGACCTACGGCGGGGTCAAGCGGATCGCGATCCTGTCGCCGTACTATCCGGTCGCCAACGAGCAGGTCGCGAAGTATTTCACCGATTCCGGGTTCGAGGTGGTCCGCGACATCTATCTCCAATGCAAGAGCTGGACGGCGATCGCCGAAGTGCCGCCCGACGTGCTGCGGGAAAAGCTGATCGAGCTCAATGGCAACGGCCGCGACGTCGATGCCATCGTCCAGGTCGGCACCAATCTCAGCATGGTGCGCCTCGCCGCGGCGGCGGAGATGTGGCTCGGCAAGCCGGTGATCGCCATCAACACCGCGACCTATTGGCACGCGCTGCGCCAGAACAAGATCGCGGACAAGATTCCAGGGCTCGGGCGGCTGCTGGAGGAGTTTTGAGCTTATTTGCGGCTCGCCAGCGCGTCGGTCAGTCGCCGCCACTCGTTTTCGCTGCGAGGAAGTCCCCATCGCAGCCACGTTCGGTTCTTCGCTGAAACGCCGGACCAGAATGCCGGCGCGGCCAAGGTGCGTGAACAATTGTTCGGCGTCGGGCGATCGCGTGAGCCGATAGAGCGACGTGCCGCCGACAACTTCAAGGCTCGTGTTTGTAAGCATTTCATCGAGCCGCGCAGCCGCCTCAGCGAGGCGCGCGAGCGTTTGCACCTTCCAGGCCCGATCGGCCAGCGCCTTTTCGCCGATGAACAGGGCTGGACCGGCAACGGCCCACGGGCCGAGCATGGCGTCGAGGCGGTCGACGAGACTTGGCGCCGCGAGCGCAAAGCCGAGCCGCAGGCCGGCGAGGCCATAGAACTTTCCGAACGAGCGCAACACCACGATGTTGCCGCGCCCAATGTCGCCGGCGAGGCTTGCGCCTGGTGGCGCGACGTCGGCGAACGATTCGTCGACAACGAGAATCCCGCCGTGCGGCCGCAGCTCGTCCGCGATATCCAGCAGCGTGGCTCTTTCGACAAGACGGCCGTCGGGATTGTTCGGGTTGACGACGATGGCGAGGTCGGCGCGCCCGAGTTGATCGGCGCTCGAAACTTCGGTGACGCTGTGTCCGGCAAGGGAAGCGGCGCGCCGATGCTCTGCGTAGGTGGTGCGAAGGATGGCGGCGCGGCCCGGGGCGCACGAGCATCGCGACCTGCGGCAGCAGGATTTGCGTGCCCGGCGCGGGCAGGACGTGGCCCGCCGACGGTGCGCCATAGCATTGCGCCGCCACCGCGGCGAGCCGCCGGACATGGGCGCGATCCGGCAGCCGCTCGAACAGGGCGGACGAAAGCTCCGGCACCGGATAGGGGTGGGGATTGATCCCGGTCGAGAGATCGATGAAAGGTTCGGGGGCGTCCGGAAACATCTGCCGCGCCGCGGCCAGATCGCCGCCATGCGCGAGCGGCTCGAGCGGCGAAGCGGACGCGCCGGTGTGAGATCGGATGAGCATCGCAATCACCTTACTGGCCTTGCTGGTCGAAGCAACACTCGGCTATCCGGACCGCGTGCTGCGGGCCGTCGGTCATCCGGTGATGTGGTTGGGACGGATGATCGACTGGCTCGACGTCACTCTGAACCGCGACACGAGCAGCGGCGGTCGGCGCAAGGCTGCGGGGTTTGCTGCGGCCTTCCTGATCGTCTTCATCCCGGCCGCCGCGGCCTACGCTGTCGAAAGCTCTGCTTTTGCTGTTGCCGTACGGCTTCGTGATCGTCGCGATTGTCGCCAGCAGCCTGATTGCCCAGCGCAGTCTTTACGAGCATGTCGAGCGCGTTGCGACGGCGCTTGAACGGGACGGTCTCGACGGCGGACGCCGCGCGGTGTCGCAGATCGTCGGGCGCGATCCCGATGCGCTGGACGAGGCCGGCGTCGCGCGGGCGGCGATCGAAAGCCTCGCCGAGAATTTCTCCGACGGCGTCGTTGCGCCGGTGTTCTGGCTTGCCATTGGCGGTTTGGCGGGCGGCGCGGCCTACAAGGCGATCAACACCGCCGACAGCATGATCGGCCACCACACGCCGCGCCACGGCGATTTCGGATTCGCCGCCGCAAAGCTCGACGATCTCGTCAACCTGCCGGCGTCGCGGCTCTGCGCGCTGCTGATCGTTCTTGCCGCGAGCGTGACCAGGGATGCGTCCGCATCGAATGCGTGGAAGTCGGTTTGGCGCGACGCCCGCCATCATCGCTCGCCGAACGCCGGCTGGCCGGAGGCGGCGATGGCCGGCGCGCTCGGGCTTGCGCTCGCCGGCCCGCGCGTCTACGGCGGCGTCATGGTCGATGATGCGACGATGGGCGACGGCCGCCGCGACGCCAACGCGCAGGACATCCGCGCGGCGCTCAAGCTCTACCGCCGCGCCGACGCGATCCTGATCGCGCTGGTCGCGGCGCTTGCGCTCGCCGTCATCGCGCTACGCTGAGCAGGCGGTCGAGGTCGATGAACGTGGCGAGGTGCTTGGCCAATCGGTCGAGCGTGCTCTCGACCAGTTCGTCATAGGCGACCGTCGCCGGCCCCGCGCCGAGGCGCGACAGCCACGCGCCGCGCTGGCGGTCATCGGCGAACAGCCCGTGGATATAGGTGCCGATCACGCGGCCGTTGCCCGACACCGCGCCCTCCGGCGTGCCGTCGGCGAGATGCGCGAACGGCCGCGCGCAATCGGCGCCCTTGGTCACGCCCATGTGCATCTCGTAGCCGGAAAACGAAATGCCGTCGCTGGTCGTGCCCTTGGCATTGGTCAGCTTCTTCTCCGACGACAGCACCGTCTCGACGTCGAGCAGGCCCAAGCCCCGCGACCGTGCCGGCAGGGCCTTCAACGCCATCTGGATCGCTGACCGTCTTCCCGAGCATCTGATAGCCGCCGCACAGTCCGAGCACCGTCCCGCCGCGGCGCACATGCGCGGCGATGTCGATGTCGAAGCCGCATTCGCGCAGAGCGTTCAATCCCGCGATCGTCGTCTTCGAGCCGGGCAGGATGACCAGATCGATGTCGCCCGGCAGCGCACTGCCGGGATGCACGCGGACCAGATCGACGTTGGCTTCCGCCTCCAGCGGATCGAGATCGTCGAAATTGGCGATCTGCGGCAGGATCGGCACGGCGATCTTGAGCTTGGCGCCCTCGCGGCGTTCCTTCGTATGATCGAGCGCCAGCGCGTCCTCGGCCGGCAGATGCCGCGACTCGGAAAAATACGGCACGAACCCCAGCGCCGGCCAGCCGGTCGCCTGCACGATCGCCTCCTTGCCGGCGATGAACAGGCTCGGATCGCCGCGAAACTTGTTGATGATGAAGCCCGCGACCAGCGCCGCGTCCTCGGCATCGAGCACCGCCTTGGTGCCGACGAGGCTTGCGATCACGCCGCCGCGGTCGATGTCGCCGATGATGACGACCGGCACGTTCGCGGCGCGCGCGAAGCCCATGTTGGCGATGTCGTAGCGGCGGAGGTTGACTTCGGACGCGCTGCCGGCGCCTTCGACCAGCACCAGATCGGCCTCCGCCTTCATTTTCTCGAAGCTCTCGATCACATAGGGCAGGAGCTTCTGCTTCATGCCCATGTATTCGACCGCCTTGGCGGTGCCGTGCACCTTGCCCTGCACCACGATCTGCGCGCCGACCTGGCTCTGCGGCTTCAGCAGGATCGGATTCATGTGCACGCTCGGCGGCACACCCGCGGCGCGCGCCTGCAAGGCCTGCGCGCGGCCGATCTCGCCGCCGTCTTCCGCGACCGCAGCGTTGTTCGACATGTTCTGCGGCTTGAACGGCCGCACCCGCATGCCGCGTTGGGTGTAGGCGCGCGCCAGTCCCGCGACGATCAGCGACTTGCCCACGTCCGAGCCGGTGCCCTGGAACATGATGGCGCGCGCAGTCACCGTCAGAACTCGATGCCGGGCTGCGCCTTCACGCCGGCCGCGAAGTGATGCTTGACGAGGGTCATGTCGGTGACGAGATCGGCGGCGGCGATCAGACTCGGGCTTGGCGTTGCGGCCGGTGATGACGACGTGCAGGTCGGGCCGCCGCGCGCCGAGGATCGCGATCACCGATTTCAGGTCGAGATAGTCGTAGCGGAGCGCGATGTTGAGCTCGTCGAGGATGAGCAGCGCCAGCGTCGGATCGGCCATCAGTTCCTGCGCCTTGGCCCAGGCGCGTTCCGCCGCGGCGATGTCGCGCTTCAGATCCTGCGTGTCCCAGGTGAAGCCTTCGCCCATGGTGTGCCACGACACCTGATCGCCGAAGGTTTCCAGCGCGTCGCGCTCCGCCGACTGCCAGGCGCCCTTGATGAACTGCACGACGCCGACACGTTTGCCGCGCCCGAGCATCCGCAGCGCGAGGCCGAACGCCGCCGTCGACTTGCCCTTGCCGGTGCCGGTGTGGACGATCAGCAGACCCTTCTCGATCTTCTTGTCGGCGACCTCGGCATCCTGCACGGCCTTGCGCTTCGCCATCTTGGCGCGATGCCGCTCGGCCTCGGTGTCGTCGACGGTCTTGTTCATGGCTGTCCCTTCACGACCATCGGCAGTCCCGCGACCAGAAGGACCACGCGATCGGCGCGCGCCGCGATCCGCTGGTTGAGGCGGCCTTGCAGATCGCGAAAGCGCCGCGCCTCCGCGTTGTCCGGCACGATACCAGAACCGACCTCGTTGGAGACCAGCACGCTCGGCGCCCGGCGTGCGGCCAGCGCCGCTTCGAGGCGTTGCGTCTCGGCGTCGATGTCGCGATTGTTGAACATCAGGTTGTTGAGCCACAGCGTCAGGCAATCGACCAGCACCGTCGCGGACGCCGGCGCGCCGGCGATCGCCCCGGCGAGATCGAGCGGGGCCTCGATGGTCTGCCATTGTCCGCCGCGCCGGCTGCGATGCTCGGCGATCCGCGCCGTCATCTCGGCGTCGAACGGTTCCGCGGTCGCGACGTAAACCCAAGGCGCCGGCGACGCCATGACGGCTTGTTCCGCGTAGCGGCTCTTGCCGGAGCGCGCGCCGCCGAGAACGAGGGTCAATTGCGGGTTTTGACTTGCCAATGAACAACTCGAAATCGTTGCAAGCCTGCCGGATGCAGGCCGCCGGAGCCTATAGGGCGCCTCAAAAAGAGCCAACCGGCGCTCGCATTGACAAAGCCCGAGTCTAGCCATTTATAGGGCTGGAATTGACGGTCTCTTCAGCCGGAAGAGTGAATAGGGAATGCGGTGCGGGATCGTTCGTCCCAACTCCGCAGCTGCCCCCGCAACTGTAAGCGGCGAGCTCGTGCCACAATGCCACTGGGTCAACCCGGGAAGGCGGTGACGGGCGGCGACCCGCGAGCCAGGAGACCTGCCGTCAAATCAGTCGCGCGCCGGGCGGGGTGCTCTGGCGTCGGTCGATACGGTGCGCCGGCTGTGGCCGGCCGCGCGTGTCGATCACGACCGCTGACGCACCCAGATCGATTTGGATCGCTCGTTAAGGAGCACCGCGGGTGACATTGGCCGACACCTCGAATGATGCGGATAGCAGGGCGCGAGACGCTGCTTCGGCGGTCATCTATGTCTGCACCACGTGCCGGCGGCCTGACGATCCGGAAGATTATCCGCGCCCGGGCGCCGCGCTCGCGGCAGCAACGATTCGCGCGGCGGAAAACTCCGGCATCGCCGTTGAGCCGCTGCGTTGCCTCGCCAACTGCAAGCGCGGCTGCACCGCGGTGCTGCGGCGGACCGATCCATCGGCGCCGGCCTGGACCTACGTGTTCGGTCATCTCGATCCCGCCGCCGATGCGCAGGCGCTGGTGCAGGGCGCAAAGCTGCTGGCCGGCTCGGCCGATGGCCTGATGCCCTGGCGCGGCCGGCCCGACGCGCTCAAGCGCGGGCTCATTGCCCGCGTCCCCCCGTTCGATTTTTCGGAGCAGAGTGAATGACCACGTCGACCACGGCGTCTCTTGCGCGCATCCCATGCACGATCGTCACCGGCTTTCTCGGCGCCGGGAAGACGACGCTGATCCGCCACGTGCTGGCCAACGCCGGCGGGCGCCGCCTGGCGGTGATCGTCAACGAGTTCGGCGACGTCGGCATCGACGGCGAGATCCTCAAAGGCTGCGGCGACTCTGCGTGTCCCGAGGAGAACATCGTCGAGCTTGCCAACGGCTGCCTGTGCTGCACCGTCGCCGATGAATTCGTGCCGGCGCTGGACGCCATTCTCGCCATGGTGCCGCGGGTCGAGCACATCGTGATCGAGACCTCCGGCCTGGCGTTGCCGAAGCCGCTGGTCCAGGCGTTCCACTGGCCGTCGATCAAGAGCCGCGTGACGGTGGATGGCGTGGTCACTGTGGTCGACGGCGCGGCGCTGGCCGACGGCCGCGTCGCGTTCGATCTGGACGCGCTGGCAGCGCAGCGCAAGGCCGACAACGCGCTCGATCACGACGATCCGATCGAAGAGGTGTTCGAGGACCAGATCGCCTGCGCCGATCTCGTCGTGCTCAACAAATGCGACCTGCTCGATCAGAGCGGCATGGACAGGGCCTCGTCGGCGATGGCCGGCGCACTGCCGCGCGCCGTCAAGGTCGTCCGGATTTCCGGTGGCAAGGTCGATGTGGCGGCGTTGCTCGGCCTCAACGTTGGCACCGAGGCCGACATCGAGAACCGCAAGACGCATCACGACGACGAACTCGATCACGATCATGACGAGTTCGAAAGCTTTATCGTGCCGCTGCCGGAGATCGACGATCCGAATCAATTGTCCAAGATCGTGTCGGCCACCGCCGAGGCCGCCGGCGTGCTGCGGATCAAGGGATTTGCTGCCGTGCGCGACAAGCCGATGCGGCTCCTGGTGCAGGCGGTCGGCCCGCGCGTCACCACGCACTACGACCGGCATTGGGCGGCGGCGGAAAAGCGTGAGACTCGTCTGGTGGTGATCGGCCTCAAGGGTCTCGACCAGACGAAGATCGTGCGCATGCTCAACGGATGACCGATGCATCTGCTCTCGACCAGCTCAACCAGCCTCGACGACATCGTTGAGCCGGTCGATCTCGGTCAGCCGCCTGGCGATATTTGTATTCTTTCATTCGCCGACAGCGATCTGGCGGGGCTCGCCGCCGCGTGGGCCATCGAGCGCGGCACGTTGCCGAGCGTGCGGCTGGTGCAGCTTCGCGATCTCAAGCATCCGATGTCGGTCGATCTGTGGATCGAGCGCGTCGCCTGCCACGCCAAGGTGATCGTGGTTCGCCTGCTCGGCGGCACGGACTGGTGGCGCTACGGCGTGGATCGGCTCGTCGGCGCTGGCCCGCGAGCGCGGCATTGTCCTCGCAGTGCTGCCGGGCGAGGACCGCGACGATCCGCGTCTCGCCGACGTCTCGACGTTGCCGCCGGATGAGCTTGCGGCGTTGCTTCGCTATTTCCGCGAAGGTGGGCGCGACAACCTCCGTGCGCTGCTGCGCCGGCTCGCGAAGCATGCGGGTGCGGCGGTCGATTGCACCGAGCCCCGGACGGTGCCGCGAACCGGCGGTTATACGCCGGCGGGGCAGGCGGTTGATCTCGATGGCCTGATCGACGCGTTGCCGAAGGGCAAGCCGGTCATCCCGGTCGTGTTCTATCGGTCGATGCTGCTCGCCGCCGACGTCGCGCCGATCGACGCGCTCTACGATGCGCTGGCCGCGCGCGGCCTGGCGCCGGCGCCGTTGTTCGTCACGAGCCTGAAGGATGCGGAGTCGGCGGCCTTCCTTCGCGCGGCGATGTCACGGCTTGCGCCGGCATTGATCGTCACCACGACGGCCTTCGCCGCGTCCGGAGGCGCCGACGATTCGACCCCGCTCGACGAGGCCGGTGTCCCGGTGTTGCAGGCGGTCGTTGCCACCACCAAGCGCGCGGCCTGGGCCGAGAGCCCGCGCGGTCTCGGCGCCGCCGATCTTGCCATGCATGTGGTGCTGCCCGAGCTCGACGGCCGCGTGCTCGCGGGCGTGATTTCGTTCAAAAATCCATCGGACTCGTTCGACGGTTTGGCATTCACAGGCGTGACCAACCAGCCTGAGCCGGACCGCATCGACGCGGTGGCGGATCGTATCGCGGCGCTGGTGCGTTTGCAGGCGACGCCACGCGAGAAGCGGCGGATCGCGGTGCTGTTGCCGGATTATCCCGGCGCGCCCGGCCGCACCGGCTACGCGGTCGGTCTCGACGTGCCGGCCAGCGTCAATGCGCTGCTCGCCGATCTCGCCGAAGCCGGCTACGCCGTCGCGAATGCGCCGGGTTCGTCGAAGGCGCTGCTCGATGCGCTCAGCGGCGGCACATGATGTTTCGATCCCGGTCGAAACCTATCGCGGTTTGCTTGCGAAGCTTCCTTCGGGCGTTGGCGAGAAAATCGATGCCGCCTGGGGCGCGCCCGGGAGCGATCCCGACGTGCAGGACGGTGCGTTCCGTTTTCGCGCGCAACAATTCGGCAACGTCATCGTCGCCTTGCCGCCGGATCGCGGGCGCCCGAACAGCCGCCGCGCCGATTATCATGACCCATCCTTGCCGCCGCGCCATGCGCTGCTCGCCTTCGGCCTGTGGCTCCGCCATGTCGCCAACGTCGATGCCATCGTCCACATGGGCGCGCACGGCACGCTGGAATGGCTGCCGGGCAAAGCCGTTGCGCTGACCGCGGTCTGTTTCCCGGAGGCCGTGGTCGGGCCGGTGCCGGTCATCTATCCGTTCATCGTCAGCAACCCGGGCGAGGCCGCGCAGGCCAAGCGCCGGCTCGCCGCGGTCACGCTCGGCCATCTGCCGCCGCCGCTCGTCGGCGCGGATCTCTCCGGCGATGCCCGCGAGCTCGAGCGGCTGGTCGACGAATACGCCCAGGCCGACGGCCTCGACCGCCGCCGGCGCGAGCGGCTGGCGCGGCTGATCGTCGAGTCCGCGCAACGGAGCGGTCTGGCCCGCGAGGCCGGCGTCGAGACGCGCGCCAATCCCGAGGAGGCGCTGCGCCGCATCGATGCGTGGCTCTGCGATCTCAAGGATCTCGCCATCAAGGACGGCCAGCATATCTACGGCCGCGCATCGTCGGGCGACCCGTCATGGCAGGCAAGCGTGGCGAGCGAACGCCGCGCTTTGATCGACGCGCTCGACGGCAAGCGCATCGCGCCGGGCCCTGCCGGCTCGCCGCACCGCGAGCGCCGCGATGTCATGCCGACCGGGCGCAACATGTTCACCTCCGATCCGCGCACCTTGCCGACGCCGACCGCGATGGATTTGGGACGGCTCGCCGCCGACGAGGTGATCCGCGGCTACATGCAGAGCCACGGCGAAATGCCGCGCGCGCTGGTGATCGATCTGTGGGGCAGCGCGACCTTGCGCACCGGCGGCGAGGAGATCGCCCAGGGCCTGGCGCTGATGGGCTGCCGGCCGAGCTGGGACCATGCCACCGGCCGCGTGCTCGGCGTCGAGGTGCTGCCGTGCGCCGCGACCGGCCGCCCGCGGGTCGACGTGACCTGGCGCATCTCCGGCCTGTTCCGTGATCTGTTCCCGGCGCAGATCGCGCTGCTCGATGCCGCGGCGAGGGCGGTGGCTGCGACGCGATGAGGCCGATGACGAGAATCCGCTTGCTTCAGCTCGCCGCCGCGGCGCCGCGTCTTTGGCGCGCATCTTCGGCACCGCGCCCGGCGCTTACGGCGCGGGCGTCGAATCATTGCTGGGTCAGGAGAGCAGCCGCGACGACATCGGCGCGGCCTATCTCGCCGCCGCCTCGCACATTTACGGCGGCGCCGAAGGCGACGGCGACCACGCGCCCGGCGCGTTCGCCGCGCGCGTCGCGGTTGCCGACCTGCTCATCCACGTCAGCGACGATCCCGGCCCGCGATCTTTTGGAGGGCTCTGAGGATGCGGCCTTCGTCGGCGGCTTTTCCGCCGCGGCCAGAACGCTCGGACGCAACCCCGATCTCGTCATGCTCGACATGACCGATCCGCGGCGGCCGCGCGCGCGGCCGCTGTCGGACGCGCTCGCCCGGATCGTGCGCGCCCGCGCCATCAGTCCGCGTTTCATCGAGGGTCAGATGCGCCACGGCCCGCGCGGCGCGGCCGAACTCGCAGAAACCGTGGACCGCCTCGTCGATTTCGCCGAGACGACGGGCGCCGTGCCGAGCGTGCTGCTCGATCTCGTGCACGACGCTTATCTGGGCGATGCGCGGGTCCGCGAGTTTTTGATGCTGGAAAATCCCGCCGCCGCCCGCGCCATTGCCGAACGGCTCGATATGGCGCGCCGGCTCGGCCTGTGGCATCCGCGGCGAAACGACATCGACGCGAGCCTTGCCGCGGTGCGGGCTGAGGCCGCCGCATGAACGCGCCCATGGACATATCGATGCGCCGCGGCGCCTGCCCCGGACTCTCCGCGCCGATGGCGACCGGCGACGGCCTGCTCGCCCGCCTGACGCCCGCCGGATCGACGATCTCGCTCGACGCCTTCGCCGGACTGTGCGCAGCGGCGCGGACGCACGGCAACGGCATCGTCGAGATCACCTCGCGCGGCAGCATCCAGGTCCGGGGTTTGAGCGCGGCGTCGGCGCCGTTGTTTGCGGCGGAGGTGGCATCGCTCGGGATCGAGGCGAGCGACGGCATTCCGGTGGTGACCGATCCGCTGGCCGGGCTGACCGACGACGGACATCTTCGACGCCCATGCGCTCGCCGCGCCATTGCGGGAGGCTCTGGCCGCTGCGCCGTTCGTGTCTCGACTGTCGGCGAAGGTGTCTGTGGCGATCGACGGCGGCGCGGCGTTGCATCTCGATGCGTTAACGGCAGACGTCAGGATGCGCGCCGTAGACGACCGCCATTTATATGTCTCGCTCGCAGGCGATGCCGCGACCGCAACACCGCTCGGCGCCGTCCCGTTGGAGCGCGCGGTAGAATGTATCGTCCGGTTGTTCGAAACGCTGGCCACGACATCGCCGCGGTCTCGCATGCGCGAGGCTATCCATGGCGCAGGATTGAACACATTCAAATCCGCGGCTGCTGGCCTCCTCGTCGATAGGCCCGCTCCAGCCGCTCGTCCCGCTGCTGATCCGATTGGCATTTACCCATTGTCATCGGGCAAGCAACGCTCTGGGCGTCGGCCTGCCGTTCGGGCATTCGGATTCGGAAACGCTGTTGCGTTTGATTGCGGCGGCCCGTCAGACCGGCGCATCGGGGCTCCGTACTTCGCCCGGCCGCGCACTGCTTTTGGTGGGTTTGTCGCCTGCTGCAACGCGCCAGTTCGTCGCCGAGGCCAAGGCGCTCGGTTTCATCATCGATCCCGCCGACCCGCGTCGAAAAATTGTCGCTTGCGCCGGCGCTCCGATCTGCGCGTCGGGCGAGATTGCCGCGCGTGCAATCGCGCCCGTGATCGCTGATGCGGCGCGGTCGTTGCCCGATGGAGAAATCATCCATATTTCGGGATGCGCCAAAGGTTGTGCCCATCCAGCCCCCGCGCCTCTGGCGGTGTTCGGCCGCGACGGCCGTTGCGACGTGTTTGCCGATGGCGTGCTGTCATGCTCCGTCACCGCCGACGCGTTGCCGGAGCGGCTCGTGCAACTGGTTCGGGCACGCGGAGGTTTGCGATGAGCGGTCACGACTATATTCGCGACGGCGATGCGATCTACCAGCGCTCGTTCGCCATCATTCGCGCCGAGACCGACCTTTCGCGCTTTTCCGAGGACGAGGCTGATATCGTGGTGCGCATGGTTCATGCGTGCGGCAGCCCTGAAGTGGCCAACCACATCGTGTTCGGCCACGGCCTCGCGGCCGTCGCGCGGGTCGCCCTGGCCGACGGTGCGCCGATCCTCTGTGATTCCGAGATGGTCGCGCATGGCATCACGCGCGCGCGGCTCCCCGCGGGCAACGACGTGATCTGCACGCTGCACGATCCGCGCGTGCCAGACCTCGCGAAGAAGCTCGGCACCACACGCTCCGCCGCCGCGTTGGAACTGTGGCGCGACCGGCTCGCGGGCGCATTGGTCGCCATCGGCAACGCGCCGACCGCGCTGTTTCATCTGCTCGACATGATCGAAAAAGGTGCACCGAAACCCGCAGGCATCCTCGGTATTCCGGTCGGCTTCGTCGGCGCGGCAGAATCCAAGGAGGCGCTGGTCGTCGATCCGTCCCGCTTGCCCTATCTGATCGTGCGTGGCCGCATTGGTGGCAGCGCCATGACCGCGGCCGCCGTCAACGCACTGGCGAGGGCAGGACTGTGAAGGAGCCTGGAAACGGTCGTCTGATCGGCATCGGCGTCGGGCCTGGCGATCCGGAGCTTTTGACGCTGAAAGCAGCGCGCATGCTTGCTGAGGCGGACGTCGTCGCGCATTTCGCCAAGGCCGGCAACCCCAGCAATGCGCGGAGGATCGTCGCGCAACATTTGCGTCCGGGCGTCGAGGAGCTTCCGCTGCTCTATCCAGTGACGACCGAGGTGCCGACGAGCGAACCGGCCTATCGCGATTCGATTCGCGGTTTTTACGACGCCTCCGCCGCGGCCGTCGCTCGCCATCTCGACCTGGGCCTCACCGTCGCCGTCATCAGCGAGGGCGATCCGCTGTTCTATGGCTCTTACATGCATCTGCATGTGCGCCTTGCGCCACGCTATCGGACCGAGGTCGTTCCCGGCATCACCGCGATGTCCGGCTGCTGGTCGCTGGCTGGCGCGCCGATCGCGCAAGGTGATGATGTGTTCGTCGTGTTGCCCGCGACGTTGCCGGAGGCTGAGCTTGAGCGGCGCTTGTTGGACGCGGATGCCGCCGTGATGATGAAACTCGGCCGCCATCTCGAAAAGGTTCGCCGTGTTCTCGCTCGTACCGGGCGGCTTTCGCGCGCCATCTATGTCGAGCGCGGCACCACGGCGGAATCGGTCACCGTGCTGCTCGAACAAAAGCGCGACGATGTCGCGCCGTATTTCTCGGTGATCCTGGTGCCCGGCTGGGAGAAACGGCCTTGAGCGGCTCGCTCTGCGTCATCGGCCTCGGCCCCGGCAATCCGCAGACACTGACGCCGGAGGCGGCCGCGGCGCTTGGCGCTGCCGATGCGCTCTATGGCTACGGTCCTTATCTCGATCGCGTGCCTACGCGTGCCGGCCAAACTCGTCACGCTTCCGACAACCGCGAGGAGGGCGCGCGCGCCGCGGCGGCGCTGCGCCACGCATCGGAAGGCGCCCATGTCGCAGTGGTGTCCGGCGGCGACCCCGGCGTGTTCGCGATGGCGGCGGCGGTCTGCGAGCAGATCGAGAGCGGCGACACCGCCTGGCGCAAGCTCGACGTGGCGGTGGTGCCCGGCGTGACCGCGATGCTCGCGGTCGCGGCGCGGGTCGGCGCCCCGCTCGGTCACGATTTCTGCGCCATGTCGCTGTCGGACAATCTCAAGCCCTGGGAATTGATCGAGCGCCGTCTCGCCGCCGCCGCCGGAGCGGGCTTCGTCATCGCGCTCTACAATCCGATCTCGCGGGCGCGGCCCTGGCAACTCGGCAAGGCGTTCGAGCTGTTGCGGCAGCACCTGCCGGCATCGACGCCGGTGATTTTCGGCCGCGCGATCGGCCGTCCGGACGAAAAGGTGGCGGTCGGCCCGCTCGACGCCGTCGATCCGTCCGCGGCCGACATGGCGACGCTCATCATCGTCGGCTCGGCGCTGACGCGGGTGATCGACCGGCCGGGGCTGGCGCCCTTGGTCTACACGCCGCGCTCGGCGGATGGCGGCGGCACATGATCGAGCCAGGCGACTGCATCCTGCACCGTGTCGGCCGTGGGCACGTCGGGCAGGGCGGGCCGGCGCAGCATGACGACCTTGATGCCGAGCGCCCGCGCCGCGGCGATCTTGCCTTTGGTCGCCTTGCCGCCGCTGTTCTTGGCAACGACGACTTCGATGCGATGCTGCTTCAGCAGTGCGCTTTCGTCGTCCTCGCTGAATGGCCCGCGCGCCACGATGTAGGCGGCACGCGGCACGTCGAGCGGCGGCTCGACCGGATCGACACTGCGGATCAGATAGTCGTGCTGCGGGGCGGCCGCGAAGGCGCCGACCTCCTTCCGGCCGATGGCGAGGAACACGCGGCGCGGCGATGCGCCGAGCGCGGCCACCGCACCGCCGATATCCTCAACCTCCGTCCAGTTGTCGCCGGCAATCGCCGTCCAGGCCTTCCGCCGCAGGGCGACGATCGGGACCTTCGCCCGCGCCGCGGCTTCTGCGGCATGGGCCGCCATCGTCGCGGCATAGGGATGGGTCGCGTCGATCAGCACGTCGATGTGCTGGTCGGCGAGATAGGCCGCGAGCCCATCGGTGCCGCCGAAGCCGCCGACCCGCACCGGAACCGGCTGGGCGGCCGGGTGGGCCGTGCGGCCCGCCAGCGAAAGCGTTACCTTGAGATCGCGACGGTCCGCGAGACGCCCGGCCAGTTGCCGCGCCTCGCTGGTGCCGCCGAGTATGAGAATGTGCCGCATGTCACCCGCTAGTCCGCTCGCCGCCCACACTGCCGCACCGCGGCGCTGGCTGTCCATCGTCGGCATCGGCGAGGATGGCGTCGAGGGGCTCGCGCCAGTCGCGCGCGGGCTGATCGCGGACGCCGAGGTGGTGTTCGGCGGCAAGCGTCATCTCGCGCTCGCGGGCACGCTCATTCGCGGCACCATGTGGCCGTGGCCGAGCCCGTTCGACGAGGCGGTGAGCAAGGTGGTCGAGCGGCGCGGCCGGCCGGTCTGCGTGCTCGCTTCGGGCGATCCGTTCTTTTATGGCGTCGGCTCGCTGCTGGCGCGCCATGTCGACCCGAACGAGATGCTGGTGGTGCCGGGGCCGTCTTCATTCAGCCTCGCCGCTGCGCGTCTGGGCTGGTCGCTGCCGGAAACCACGCTGCTGTCGCTGCATGGCCGCCCGCTCGACCTGATCCGCCCGCATCTGCATCCCGGCGCGCGAATCCTGGCGTTGACACCCGACGGCGAGGGACCACGGGCGGTGGCATCGCTGCTGAATGAAAGCGGATTTGGTGGATCGCGGCTGACAGTGCTGGAGGCGCTCGGCGGCCCGCGCGAGCGTGTCCGCAGCGTCCGCGCCGCGGATTTTTCTTTCACCGACGTTGATGCGCTCAATGTCGTGGCGCTGGAGCTCGAAGCGGCGGCCGGCGCGCGGGTGATTCCGCGAACGTCAGGCCTGGCCGATGCGTTGTTCGAACATGACGGGCAGATCACCAAGCGCGAAATCCGCGCGATGACGCTGTCGTCGCTGGCGCCGCGGCGCCATGAACTGCTGTGGGATGTCGGCGCCGGCACCGGTTCGGTCGCAATCGAATGGCTGCTGGCCGATCCGTCGATGCGGGCGCTGGCAATCGAATCAAGAGCGGATCACGTGGCGCGCATTCGCCGCAATGCCGCGGCCTTCGGCGTGCCCGGGCTTGAGGTCGTTGAGGGCGCCGCGCCGGAAGCGCTCGCCGGACTGGCGCAGCCGGACGCGATCTTCGTCGGCGGCGGGGCGGGGCGACCGGGAGTTCTGAATGCCGTTGTCGCCGCGCTTCGTTCCGGCGGCCGTCTGGTGGTCAATGCCGTGACGCTCGAAACCGAGGCGCTGCTGATGGCGCGCCACGCCGCGCACGGCGGCGAACTCGTTCGCATCGCGCTGTCGCGCGCCGATCCGGTCGGCGGCATGACCGGCTGGCGTCCGGCGATGCCGGTGACGCAATGGATCTGGGCCAAGCCATGATCGTCGCCGGCGTGGGTTGCCGGGCCGGGGCCTCGGCCCGCGAGGTCGAGGCAGCGATTGCCGCGGCGCTCGACAGTGCCGGCCTGGCGGCGGGCGCGCTCGGCATGATCGCGACCTCATCGGCGAAGGCAGGCGAGCCCGGCATCGCCGCGGCAGCCTCGGAGCGCGGCGTGAAATTCGTCGTGGTGCCGCAGGCCGAATTCGAAGCTGCTGGGGCGCGCGCGGTCACGCACTCCGAGCGTGTCCTCAAGTTGACCGGCGTGCCGTCGGTTTCCGAAGCCGCCGCGCTGGCGGCGGGCGGCCCCGACGCGCGGTTGATCGCGCCTCGCGTCGCCGTCGGACCAGCCACCTGCGCGCTGGCGATCACCGGAGACGCACCGTGACCGTGCATTTCATCGGCGCGGGACCCGGCGCGGCCGACCTCATCACTGTGCGCGGCCGCGATCTGATCGCGCGCTGCCCGGTCTGTCTCTATGCCGGTTCGATCGTGCCGAAGGAATTGCTGGCCTATTGTCCGCCCGGGGCGCGGATCGTCGACACCGCGCCGATGTCGCTCGATGAAATCGAGGCGGAGTTCGTCGCGGCGGACGACAAAGGTTTCGACGTGGCGCGCCTGCACTCCGGCGATTTGTCGATCTACAGCGCGCTGGCCGAGCAGGTTCGGCGTCTCGAACGGCTCGGCATCGCTTACAGCATGACGCCGGGCGTGCCGGCGTTCGCCGCAGCCGCCGCGGCGCTCGGCCGCGAGCTGACCGTGCCGGAGCTGACGCAGAGCGTGGTGCTGACGCGGATGCCGGGCCGCGCCTCGGCGATGCCGAAAGGCGAGACACTGGCCGCATTTGCCGCCACTGGTGCGACGTTGGTGATTCATCTGGCGATCCAGTCGATCGCCGCGATCGTCGAGGAGCTATCCCCGGTGTACGGCGAGGATTGTCCGATCGCCGTTGTCGTTCGCGCGAGCTGGCCGGAGCAGCGCATTGTTCGCGGCGATCTCGGCACGATCGTGGGTCTGCTCGCAGCCGAGCCAATCGAGCGAACCGCCCTCGTTCTGGTCGGGCGGGCGCTGGCGGCGCATGATTTCCGCGACAGCGCGCTATACGATCCGGAGTACCGCCGTCGGTTCCGCGGCGACCGATCGTAATGCTATAACTCTTTGTAAATATGGATAAAACCGAAGCCCTCGCAACATTGCTCGGCCGCGTTCCAACCCTGGAGCCCGGTCACGTCTGGCTGGCCGGCGCCGGCCCCGGCGATCCCGGTCTGCTGACGCTCGACGCGCTCGCCGGCCTGACCCAGGCCGACGTCATCGTGCACGACGCGCTGGTCGGCGAGCGCGTGCTGGCGCTTGCGGGCCCCCAGGCGGAGCTTGAATACGCCGGCAAGCGCGGCGGCCGGCCGTCGGCGCAACAGGCCGATATCTCCAGGCGATTGATCGAACTGGCGCGCCAAAATAAACGCGTGCTGCGGCTCAAGGGCGGCGACCCCTGCATGTTCGGCCGCGGCGGCGAGGAGGCCATCGCGCTCGCCGAGGCCGGTATTCCCTTTCGCATCATCCCCGGCATTACCGCCGGAATTGCCGCGCTGTCGGCGGCGTCGATCCCCGCCACCATGCGCGGCGTCAACCACGCCATCATCTTCGCCACCGGTCATGCCGATGCCGACTTCGACTGGGCTGCGCTCGCCAAGACCGGGCAACCGATTGTCATCTACATGGCGATGCGCAACATCGAACACATCGTCGCCGAACTGGCGCGCGGCGGGATGGCTCCCGACACGCCGGCCGCGGTCATCGTGTCGGCCACCACATCCGAACAGCGCGTCCTTGTCTCCGATCTGGCTCGTCTCCCAGAGCTTGTCGGCAAGCTTGGCTTCGTATTGCCCGGGCTGGTGGTGATCGGCGGCATCGTTGCGGTGCGCGAACGTTTGCTGAAGCTCGTCGCCGAAATCGAGGCGGCGCGGTGAGCGCACGCGGCCTGATCGTTTCGGCGCCGCGCTCCAGCTCGGGCAAGACGCTGGTCACGCTCGGCCTGCTCGGCGCGCTGCGGCGGAAGGGCGTCGCCGTGCGCGCTGCGAAGTCCGGACCGGACTACATCGATCCCGCGTTCCACGCCGCGGCGACCGGCGCCAAGGGCGTCAACCTCGACTCGTGGGCGATGCCCGCGTCGCTGATCGATGCGCTGATTGCCGACACCACGCAAAGCGCCGAGGTGCTGGTGATCGAAGGCGCGATGGGATTGTTCGACGGCGTGCCGGGCACGCCGGGCCGCTCCGGTGCTGCTTCCGATCTGGCCGAGCGTCTCGGCCTGCCGGTGCTGCTCATTCTCGACGTGTCGGGGCAGTCGCAATCGGCGGCGGCGGTTGCCGCGGGCTTTGCCTCATACAATCCGGCGGTGCGGGTCGGCGGCGTCGTGCTCAACAAGCTCGGCAGCGACCGCCACCGCACGCTGATCGCGGACGCGCTCAAGCCGCTCGGCATCGCGGTGCTCGGCGCCATCCCGCGCGACGAAACGCTGGTGCTGCCGGAGCGCCATCTCGGCCTCGTTCAGGCGAGCGAGCATGCCGATTTGGCAGCGCGGCTCGAGCGTTTCGCCGAGGTGGCGGCGCGGCATCTCGATCTTGATGCCATCCTCGCGATGGCTGCACCGCTCGGAGGGCACGATACCGCTCTGGGCGCGACGCTGAAGCCGCCCGGACAGCGGATCGCGCTCGCCTTGGACGAGGCATTTTCGTTTGTTTATGCGCATGTGCTCGATGGCTGGCGGCGTGCCGGCGCAGAGATCGTGCCGTTCTCGCCGCTGCGCGACGAAGCGCCGGCGCACGATTGCGACGTGTGCTGGCTGCCGGGCGGTTACCCCGAATTGCACGCCGGCACGCTTGCGGCGGCGCGCGGTTTTCTCGACGGCCTGTCGAAGTTCGCGCAGCGCCATCCGGTGCACGGCGAGTGCGGCGGCTACATGGTGCTGGGAGAGGCCATCGAGGACGCCCAAGGCGTGCGCCATGCGATGGCGGGCCTGCTCGGCCACGCGACCAGCTTTGCCAAGCGAAGGCTCCATCTCGGTTATCGCCAGGCGCGCCTGCTGGTGGACAATCCGATCGGCGCGGCTGGCGACGTCGTGCGCGGCCACGAATTCCATCACGCTTCGATCATCGCGAAGGGCAACGACGAGCCGTTCGTGGACGTCACCGACGCCCAGGGCCGTCCGGTGACGGAGACCGGCAGCCGTCGCGGGCGCGTGTCCGGCACGTTCTTCCACGCCATCGCGCGCGAAGCTTGATGGTCAGTGCGGCTTGTTGGCGACGCCAGCCTCGGCGAAGGTCGCCATTCCGGTGTGACAGGCCAGCGCCGCGCGCAGGATCGAGACCGCGAGCGCCGCGCCCGAGCCTTCGCCGAGCCGCATGCCGAGATCGAGCAGCGGCTTGAGCCCGAGCTTCTCAAGCAGCGCCCGATGCGCGGCTTCGGCCGACACATGCGCCGCCTGGGTGTGATCGAGAGCGCCGGGACGAAGCTTCGCCAGCGGCGCCACCGCGGCGGTGCAGACAAAGCCGTCCAGCAGCACCGGAATTTTGCGATGCCGCGCGGCGAGCGTGGCGCCAAGGATGGCGGCGAGCTCGCGGCCGCCGAGCGCCGCCGCGATCAGCAGCGGATCGCCCATTGCGCCGGCGTGCCGGGCGAGGGCTTTGTCGATCGCGGCGCGCTTGCGGGCGAGACCGCGGTCGTCGACGCCGGTGCCGCGGCCGGCCCATTGCGCGCCATCGCCGCCGAACAGCGCCGCCGCGAGTGCCGCAGCGGCGGTGGTGTTGCCGATCCCCATCTCGCCGAGACAAATCAGATCGGTGTCCTGACGCACCGCGCGATAGCCGGTGGTGACCGCGGCGAGGAACGAAGCCTCGTCCATCGCCGGCTCAAGGGTAAAGTCGGCGGTCGGCTTGTCGAGATCGAGCGGGATGACGCGAAGCCGGGCGGACACAGCGTTCGCAAGCTGGTTGATGGCGGCGCCGCCCGCCGAAAAATTCGCCACCATCTGCGCGGTGACGGCGGCCGGAAACGGCGATACGCCCTGCGCGGTGACGCCGTGATTGCCGGCGAACACCAGGATGTCGACCCGGTCGAGCCGCGGCGGGTTGCCGCCCCACTTCGCCAGCCACGCAACGATCTCTTCCAGCCGGCCGAGGCTGCCCGGCGGCTTGGTCAGCTCGGCTTGGCGCGCCATGACGGTCTCTGCGGCGGTGCTATCGCCCTCCGGCAGGTCGAGGCATGCGGCGCGCAGCTCGGCCAGCGATCGGAACGGGCCGGATGGCTCCGCGCCGCTCATGGGTGATGCCGTGTTCATGGGTGAGCTTGTCCGTTCAACGCTTTCCGGGGGCACCATACCTGGCAAGCCAGGATACCTAGCAAGTTCTTGGCCAACAATTCTATAAGTGCGATCCATCAGCGTACGCGCCGGGGCAAGGGCCATGACCGACGATCTCTGGGTGCAACGGCGCGTCAACGATCTGAAAATCGGCTTTATCTTCCTGACGCGCCTGCCGCTCACGCATCAAACGCCGATCGCCAACGGCGAGCTATCGCAAGCGTTGTGGACTGCGCCCGTTGTCGGAGTGGCCGTCGGTCTGCTCGGTGCCGGCGTCTATGGGCTCGCGCAAGTGCTGCACCTTCCGCCATTGCCCGCAGCGGTGCTTGCGGTCGCGGCAACCTTGGTCGTGACCGGCGGCCTGCATGAGGACGGGCTGGCCGACGTGGCCGACGGCTTCGGCGGCGGCGCGACACGCGAGCGCAAGCTCGAGATCATGCATGACAGCCGGATCGGCACCTTCGGGGTCTGCGCGCTCATTCTATCGTTCATGTTGCGGGTCGCCGCGCTGACGAACCTCGGCGATCCGGGCCTGGTGGCGGTCGTGCTGGTCGCCGCTCACGCGGCCGGGCGCGCTCCCATTGCCGCGTTCATGCGGCTCATTCCCGCCGCGCGCACGGACGGCATGAGCGCGGACGCCGGCCGGCCGCCCCCGGGAAGCGCGATGGTTGCGGTCCTGCTCGGCCTCGTTTCGCTGATGATCGGTCTTGGATTTGCAGCCGGCGTCGTTGCCGTTGTGCTGCTTGCGGCAGGCTTTGGCTTCATGGCCTGGCTTTGCAAAAGCCAGATCGGCGGCCAGACCGGCGACGTTCTGGGCGCGCTGGAGCAGATCGGCGAGATCGTCGTGCTGCTGGTGGCTGCCGCCGCCGCCAATACGCTCCGCTAGCTTTCGCTAGTTCTTGCGCAGCAGATAGGTGTCCATGATCCAGCCGTGGCGCGCCCGGGCGTCGCTGCGGATTTTCTCGATCTCCGGCCCGCGTTCCTGCAGCTTGCCCGATACGAGAATTTCGTCGGCGGTGCCGACATAGGCGCCCCAGTAGATGTCGACGCCGGTGTCTTTGACGGTCTTGAACGCGCAATCGCCATCGAGCATGACCACGACGTCGTCGGCCGGCATTCCATTGGCCAGCAGGCGGCCGGTGGTGATGTGGATGGGCCCGCCGATGCGGTTGAGGGCGATCTTGTGCCGTGCCGCCAACGCCTGCACGCTGGTGATGCCCGGGATCACGTCGAGCTCGAACGCCACCGTCTTCATCGCCGCCACCTGGTCGACGATGCGCAGCGTGCTGTCGTAGAGCGACGGATCGCCCCAGACCAGAAACGCGCCGTGCTGGCCGTCTGCAAGCTCCTCCCGGATCATCCGCTCATAGATCGCCGCCCGTTGTGTGTGCCAGTCGGTCACGGCGGTCTCATAGTTGGCGGGCGTGCGATCGCGCTCGGGGTCTTTGGCTTCCACAATGCGATAGGGCTTGGTGATGTAGCGCGCGCAGATATCCTTCCGAAGCTGCGCCAGGTCGTCCTTGTCGCTGCCCTTGCCGATCAGGAAGATCACGTCGACGCTGCCCAGCGCCTTGATCGCCTGAACGGTGATGTGATCGGGATTGCCCGCGCCGATCCCGATGATGGAGAGTCTTCTCATCTTCAGAAGCCTTCTAAGTTCGCCGGCTGCCGCACTTCTTGACTCATAGGGACCTCGATGCGAGCATGTTCACGGTGGTTCCTCGCAAGAGGATAACCAAGGGAATGCGGTGCGCGTACTCCGGCAGCAATGACGGGTATGCAATTCCGCAGCTGCCCCCGCAACTGTAAGCGGCGAGCCGACGACCATAAAAGCCACTGGGGACGGTTGTCCCTGGGAAGGTGGTCGAAGGCGACGACCCGCGAGCCAGGAAACCTGCCATCAGTCGTGGTCACGCGCGAGCGCATTGGGCGGGGTGTCCCAAGGTGATGACCGGCCGGCGTCCCGAGTAACGGGGAGCAGGGCGGTCGTAGTTCGCGGTGACGGTCCACGTTCGCCGCGAGTTTGCGTCTTGATTTTCCTTGGTCCGAGTCGAGTGGGTCTGAAGCAGCGTGCGCTGCGGCGCCGTGGGCGCCGGCGTTCGAGTTGCGTCGATCCGATGCGGCCGCAATCCACATTTCCGAGCATTTCACGCGCGCCGCTGGCTCGCGTGACGATCGATCAAAACAATCCGTTGCGGGAAAAACCTGACGCGGAATAGACGGGGGCGTTTGTCATGTTGCGTAAAGTTGGTGGGCTCGACCGGGGCCTTGGGGTCCGGCGTTGGTTGCGTGCTTCGGTTTCTCCGTTAGGGGTGCTTGCTGTTCTGTCGTGGGCCGCGGCGGGCTCCGCGCAGGCGCAGACAACGGCACCCGTCGAGAAGAAGCCCGAGCAGCTTGAGCAAATCGATGTGACGGCGCCGCGCCGGAAGCCGCCGGCGCGACGGGCCACCTCTGGCGCGCAGCCGGCTCCGGCGCCGACGCCGGCCCCCGAGCTGACCGCTGACCAGAAGCGAGGCGCCAACTCGACGCCGCTCAACACTAACGTCATCGCTGGAAGCGCGAGCTATTTGGGCCTTACGCCGCGCCAAGTACCGGCGGCCGTCGAGGTGATCGACCAGCAGACACTCACGGATCGCGGGCTTCGAACCACCCAGGAAGCGGTCCAGGCTGCGACCGGCGTGACGGCCAGCGATGCGCCCGGCTCGCCTTCGATTCTTTCCATGCGCGGCTTTGTCGGCGATCAGATCAACACGCTCTACAACGGCATCAAGGCCGGTCCGTCGACCATGACAAGCCGGCCCATGGATACCGGCAATCTCGAGCAGATCGAGATCCTCAAAGGCCCAGCCTCGCTGATATCGGGAGAAGGCGCGACCGGCGGCGCGATCAACTACGTCACCAAGAAACCGCACACCGGCAAGGTCGAGAACGAGGCGTTCACCTCATACGATTCGCATCGCGGGATTCCGCAGCGGATTCGGCTCGGGCGGCAGTTCGGTGGTCAAAGGTTTGGACTACCGCTTCGATGCCTGGGGGACGCAGGGCAACAGCTTTATCGACGACACTTACAGCAAGCTCCTGAATATTTCAGGTCAGCTCGACTATCGCGTCCGAAGCGACTTCAAGGTTTGGGGCGCGATCGAACGCAAGCAGGACAAGGACAGATTCTATTACGGCACGCCATTGGTGCCGGCCAATTTGCCCGGAATTGTGCCGACCAGCGGGATCGTTTCGGGACTGTGGACCAACTACTATCTCAATGGCCACACCGGTATGCTCAACCCGGTCACGGTCGACGCGCGGACGCTGCGCACCAGCTACAACGTGCTCGACAACAAAAGCGGCGCGACAGAGCTTTGGCTGCGCGGCGGCTTCGATTACGACATCACCAACAACATCAAGCTTAAAAGCCAAGTCTATCAATTCAACGCGAAGCGGGACTGGTTCAACAACGAGGTCAGTTCCTTCGACGACACTCGGGGCCGAACAAGTAGTTTACCGCGAACGGCTCCAGATCGATCACAAGCAGAGTCTGACCGGCAACATCACCGACCTTATCGTGAACAACAACATCGCCGGCATGGAGAACCGTTTCGCCACGACCTTCGCGGCGAGCACGCTTGCAATTCAACGTCAGGCAGGGCGCCGATTTCCCGTCCGATACGGTCGAACTGGTCAATCCGGTCCGCGGCTTGTACGGCGATGAGCAAATCGAGAACTTCTACACGCGCGTCGACAACATCTCGCTGACGTTCGAGGACCGCCTGAAACTCACCAAATCGTTTGCCCTGATTGGCGGCATACGCGTCGAGGAGATCAAGCTTCACCGCAGCAGGGTAAGCCCGGACGGCATTCTCCGCACCGACATAGGTTACCCCATGTCGACGACGTTCCGCCCCGTAACGGGTCGCGCCGGCTATACCTGGGAGGCGCTCCCGGGGCTGATCTTCTACAGCCAGTACGCCACCGCCGCCGATCCCACGGTCGCCAACATCTTCATCCTCAGGCCGACACAACCGCTGCTTCTGACGACATCGCGGATCTACGAGACAGGCGTCAAGCAGCTGTTCTGGGACAACCGCGCCGAGTTGTTGTTCTCCGCATACGATATCGAGCGCAAGAACGTCTATATCCCGGAGAGCGGCAGGACGTTCAACATCGCCGGAAAGATCAAGATCGAAAGGAATTGAGTTCGCCGGCGCGGTCAACCCGTTTGCAGGAATGAAGCTCTGGGGCAACGTGGCCTTCGTCGAGTCGCGCTTCGTCAATTTCAATTTCATCGACGACAACGGCGACCCGCAGTCCTATTCTGGCAAGACGCCACCCAACGTGCCGCGGTTTGTCGCCAACGCAGGCGCCAGCTATCGATTCGGGACGCCATGGCCGGTCGAAGTCGGCGTGTTCGGCCGCCATATCGGCAACCGGTTCAATTTTCAGGACAACCTCGTTGTCATGGATGCCTATACGGTCGGCGATGCCTATGTGTTCGTCGATATTCCGAAATCGGTGTTCCAATCCGTCGATCAGACTCGGTTATCGTTCCGTGTGCGCAATTTCACCAACAAGCTCTACGCCTCGTGGGGCGATCCCGGCCTCACCGACCAGATCATTCTCGGCGCACCGCGAAGCTATGAGGTGGCGGCTTCGTTCAAGTGGTGAGCCGCAGCCAAGCCGGCTTCGTCGCGCAACGCCTTGAGCCCGCGCACGCTGCTGACCTATCCTTCCTTGCAGGATATGGAAGGGCGTGCTTATGGACGACGCGAAGCTGACCGGCGGCAGCGAGGAGGACCGGAAGGAGATTCTCCGGCTGCACGAAAAGTATATCGACGTGAACACCCGTTTCGATTGGGAGGGCCTCACGCCGATCTACAGTCCTTCGCCGGACGCGACCTACTTCAATCTCAACGGCCACACTTACAAGGGCCGCGACCACTGGCTCCGGCTCTGGAAGTTCTACGGCCAGAACGTCGCTTCGACGTACTGGACGCCGTTCGACATCGGCGGCGTCGTGACCGGCGATCTCGGCGTGGTGTGGTGCCACCGCAAGACGCGGCGGCAATGGACCGGCAAGGAGCCGCCGCCAAAAAACATCAATTACGACAACACCGAATTCATCTCGCGCTCGACGATGGTCTTCCGCAAGGAAGACGGGCAATGGCGCGTGGTTCACGCGCATTTTTCGCCGGCGGATTCCGGTCCGCGACCGGGCGGCGTGTAGGAGAGCGATTTGCCGACACTGCCGAGGCTCAGCGTCCGGCTGCACGGCGGCATGACCCCGCAGGCCTGCGTCGAGCAGGCGCGCGCCGCGGAGGCCGCCGGCATCGACGCCATCTGGTTTGCGGAAAATCCCTTCGCGCGCGGCATCATGGCGGCGGCCGCGGCCTGCGCGCTGGCGACCAAAACGCAGAGCATCGGAGCAGGGGTGTTCAACCCGTATGGCCGGCATCCGACGTTGATCGCCATGGAGATCGGCGCGCTCGATGAATTGTCCGGCGGGCGCGCTCGGCTTGGGATGGGTTCCGGCCTCGGCCACGCGGTCGAGCGCATGGGCTTCAGCACCAAGCGCTCGCTGACCACGCTCCGCGAGGCGATCGCCATCGTTCGCGCGCTGCTGCGCGGCGAGGAGGTCAACTACACGGGCACGGTCTTCAATGTGCAGCGGGTCAAGCTCGACTATCGCGCCCGCGCGGATATTCCGATCTTCATGGCGGCCCGCGGCCCGAACGCGGTGAAGGCCTGCGGCGAACTGGCCGACGGCCTGATCGTCTCCAACATGTGCGCGGCGGGTTTCGTCGCAAAGTCCGTGCGCAGCCTCCAGGAAGCCGCCCAGGCCGCCGGGCGCTTGAGCCCGCCGGGCGTGGTGCAATACATGCCCTGTGTTCCGCGGGCGGATCGGCAAGAGGCGTTTCGCAGCGCCAAGCGCGCGGTCGCCGATATGCTGCCGGCCTATTGGAATTTGGCGCAGAAGCTGCCGGACGCGAAGGCGGCGCTGATGGATGGCAGCCATATCTCGGAGGATGACTTCGACGCCGCGGTGACGCGTCTCAAAAGCGGCGAAGCGCCCGATGCGGTTCTGGACGACAGATTTGTCGAGGCGTTCACGATTGCCGGCAATGCCGAGGATTGTCGCGCCCAGGCCGCCGCTTATTCGGCTGCGGGCGTGACCGAGCTGGCGCTGACGTTCTTCGGGCCATCCGCTGCGGCCGATATGGCGTATATCGGCCAGGCGTTTGCCGCCAAATAGCGTCAGAGTTTTTGAAGTTTCGCCACGTCCACCGCGCGCTTCCACCGGACGCGCTCCTCGGCGAAGAACTTTTCGACGTCCTCCGGCGTGCCGCCGACCGGCTCGGAGCCGACCGAGCGGAATTTTTCGATCACTTCGGGCTTCCGCAGGATGGCATTGGCCTCGCTGCTGAGCTTGGTCACGATATCGCGCGGCGTTTTGGCCGGCACCGAAAGCGCATTCCACGAACTCGCCTGGTAGCCCTTCACGACCGTGCCGATCGGAGGCACGCCCGGCAGCAGCGCGACCGGTCCGGCGGTCGAGACGCCAATGGCAATCAGCGCGCCGGATTGGATGTGGGGCAGGATCGGCGCGAGATTGTCGATCATCACCGGGACGCGGCCGGTGATGACGTCCTGCAGCGACTGGCTGGTGCCTTTGTACGGGATGTGATTCATCTCGATGTCCGCCATCGCCATGAACAACGAAATGCAGAGGTGGCTGGTCGTGCCGACGCCCGATGTCGCGAAGTCGATCTTGCCGGGCTCGGCCTTGGCCTTCGCGATCAACTCCGCGATCGATTTGACGCCGAGCGACGGGTGCACCACCAGCACGTTGGGAAACTGCGCGACCATGGTGATCGGCGCGAACGATTTCTCCATGTCGAACGGCAGCTTTTCGTAGAGATAGGCATTGACCGCATGGATGGCGGGTGGCGCCATCAGCAGCGTGTAGCCGTCGGGATCGCTGTTGGCGACGAAAGCCGCGCCGATGTTGGACCCGGCGCCGGGTTTGTTGACGACGGTGAACGGCGCTTTGAGCGCGGTGGACAATTGATCCGCCATCACGCGCGTCAAAATGTCGGTGTTGCCGCCGGCCGGGAACGGAACCACGATCTGCGCGGGCCGGGAGGGATAGTCGCCCTGGGCTATTCCGGTGGCCGCGGATGCGATGGCGAAAATCGAGGCCGCCACTCCGATGAAGACCGCGCGTTTCATCAAGCTATCTCCCATCTGACGATGGATTTTTTTAAGCAAGAGTCAGGCCACCATAATTGCCGGATCAGTGCGCCGCCATGCCGCCGCCCATCGGGCCAAGGGTGTTGAGTCGCAACGCGCGGCCGGGACGCTCTCCGGTTGCAGCGCCATCGTTCCAAACCGTGCGGCCGTTGACCATCACCAATGCAATGCCGGCGGCGGGTGTCTTCGGCTGGTCGAAGGTCGCGGTGTCGGCGATCGTTGCGGGATCAAACAGCACCAGATCGGCGCAGGCGCCAGTGTGCAAGCTGCCGCGGTCCTTGAGCCCGAACTGCGCCGCGGGCAGGGCCGTCATCCGCCGCACCGCTTCCTCGAGCGTGAACAGCTTCACATCGCGCACGTAGTGCCCGAGGACGCGGGGGAAGGTGCCCCACAGCCTCGGATGGGGGTGCTCGTCATGCGGCAATCCATCGGAGCCGATCATGGTGTGCGGATACGACAGCACGCGCCGCACGTCGTCCTCGCTCATCATGAAGTAGATGGCGCCGGCCGGCAGCAGGCGTTGCACCGCGGCGGTCTGGTCGCAGCCGAGCTTTGTCGCGATGGCATCGAGCGTCTGTCCCGCGAATTCGGGAAGGCTCTTCGACCAGGTGACGATGATCTTGCTGGCGAGCGGAATGCGGCGCGCATCCAGCATGGTGGAGGCGGCAACGTAAGGGTACACGTCGAGGCCGAGCCGCTGTGTTTTTCGCGCCTCGTCGATCAGTTTCAGCGTATCCCGCACCAGGCCGTGGTTCGGCGTGCCGCTCGCCTTGTGATGCGAGATGACGACGGGGATGTCGGCCGATCGTCCGATATCGATGGTTTCGTTCACCGATTTGACCAGCTGTGAGGCTTCATCGCGCATGTGGGTGGTGTGAATGCCGCCATAGTCGTGCAGCGTCTTGCCCAGCGCGATCACCTCATCGGTCGGCGCGGCGTTGGCCGGCGGATAATAGAGGCCGGTCGACAAGCCGATAGCGCCGTGATCGAGCGATGTTTCGAGCGATTGCCGCATCGCGCTGATCTCGGATGGGGTCGCCGCGCGGTCGAACCGGTCCATGGCGCCGGCGCGCAAGGTGGTGTGGCCGACCTGGCACGCCGCATTGAGGGCGGGCGGGTCGCGGTCCAGCGCCGACAGATAGCCTTCGAAGCTTGCGAAAAACTGCTTCGGCTCCCGCCCGATGATGTCGAGCGGCGGCGGCGGATAGCGGTCGATCGACAGCGGCGCGAGGCTGATGCCGCAATTGCCGGTGATCACCGTGGTGACGCCCTGGCTGATCTTGCATTCCATCAACGGATTGCTCAGCAGCGCGCGGTCGTCATGGGTGTGGGTGTCGACGAATCCCGGCGCCAGCGCCAGGCCGTTGGCCTGGATTTCGCGAGCGCCTTTCAATTTCGCCAGATCGCCCATCGCGACGATGCGATCGTCCTTGACCGCGAGATCGCCGCGCACACCGGGGTTGCCGCTGCCGTCGATCAGAAACGCGCCGCGGATGACAAGATCGGGCTGGGCAATGGCGTCGGGCGGCATGGCTGCTCCGGGAAGCGGGACGCGACAGTCTAGCAGAGCCCTGTCGGCTCTCCGCTATTGCGTGCCGGTGATCTTGGCGGCGGCGACCACATCCTTCCACTTCAGGATGTCGGCCTTGATGCGTTCGCCGACCGCCTCGGGCGGACCGGGCTCCGGGTCGACGCCCTGGATGGTCAGGGCCTGCTGGATTTCCGGCGTGGCCACGGCCGCCAGCACGGCGGCGTTGAGCCGCTTGATGATGTCGGCGGGCACGCCGGCCGGCACCACGACCGCGGTCCATAGCGCAGCCTCGCAGCCCGGCACGCCGGCCTCGGCCACGGTCGGGACCTCCGGCAGCGAGGCGTTGCGTTTCTCGCTCATGGTGGCGAAGGCGCGAAGCTTGCCCTCGCGGATGTGCTGCAGCGTCGGCGGGATGGTGCTGACCGAGAGATCGATGCGGCCCTGCATCAGATCGATCATCGACTGCGCGCTGCCGCGGTAGGGCACATGCGTCACCTCGATGCCGGCCTTGTTCTTGAACAGCTCGCCGGCGAGATGGGCCAGCGTGCCGGTGCCGGCCGAGGCGTAGCTCAGCGAGCCGGGCTTGGCTTTGGCGAGCGCGACGAAATCCTTCAAGGTCGGCGCCGCCACCTGCGTCGCGCCGATCAGCACGAACGGCGAGACGCCGATCATCGCGACCGGCGCAAAATCCTTCACCGGATCGAACGGCAAGTGTGGCATTGAGCGCCGCGCTCGCGGCATGCGTCGTGGTGTTGGCGAGCTCGAGCGTGTAGCCGTCGGGCGCGGATTTCGCCACCGAGTCGGTGCCGATGATGGTCGAGCCGCCGACGCGATTCTCGACCACCACCTGCTGGCCGAGGCGCTCGCCCATCTTGACCGCGACGATGCGGGCGATGGTGTCGGAGCTGGAGCCCGCGGAGAACGGCACGATCATCTTGATCGGGCGGTCGGGCCATTCGGCGCGGGCAGGGCTTCCGCCGATGAAGGCTGCGGCAACAGACGCCAAAAGAAATACCATCCGCATCACACGCCGCCTCCGCTACGCGATCTGCTCGGCCTCGCGCAGGCTTTCAAACAGCGCCGTCCGCAGCAGGAACTTGCGCGCCAATTCCGGGTCTTCGGCTTGCCGCCGCAACTCGTCATGGTTGCGCCGGCGCACCGCCGGATCGCGCTCCTCCAGCATCCGCTTGTTGCGAATGGTCTGCGCCTGGGTGTGCTTGACCGCCACATGCCGCCGCTGCCGTTCGTATCTGCCGAGCTCCGCCTCATCGGCCTTGCCATGCAGGATGCGGGCCAGCTTGTCGGCGAGATTGAAGGCGTCGTGCACGCCGCTGTTCAATCCCATGCCGCCGATCGGGCTGTTGACGTGGGCGGAGTCGCCGGCGAGCACCACGCGGCCCGAGCGGAACTTGCTCGCGACACGCTGATGCACCGTGTAGAGATTGCAGCCGCAGATTTCGAAATCGTGGTCGATGCCAAGAAATTTCTGCAGGCGTTGTTGCAGCGCTTCGGGGCGCTTCAGCTCGTTCTCATCGTCGTCGATGTTGGTCGGGAAGTGGATGCGCCAGCGGTCCGGCGGGCCCTTCCAATGGAACAGATTGGAATATTCGTCCGGATCGGAGATGTAATTGCGCTCGGTGTAGCCGTGCTTGCGGAAATCGTAGGCGACCTCGATGTTGATGGTGCGTTCCGGATAGGTGAAGCCTTCGAACTCAACGTTGAGGTCTTTCCGCGCGATGCTGCGCGCGCCTTCGGCGCTGACCAGATAGCTGCCTTTGATTGTCTCGGTGTCGCCGGCGGCGTTCTTGACCTGCGCCAAGACCGCATCGGCGTTCTGCTCGAACGAAACAAACTCCGTCGCCATTCGCACCGCGATCAGCGGATGCGCTTTGGCCATGCGCAGCGCCTCTTCGATGATCTTGATGCGCTCGCATTGCAGCACGTAGGGAAAGCGCGTGTCGTCCTTAAGCAGCGCGTGGTCGAACTCCGCGATCAGCGCGTTGTCCTGCCGGTCCCAGTACTGGAACTTGGGCGCGATGAGGCCGCGCGGCTCCATCTTGGCGTAGAGGCCGATGCGGTCGAAGAACTCCAGCGTGGTCGGATGATTGGAGCCGGCGCGCGGCACCTGATCGAGGAAATTGTCGTCCGACAGCGACTCGACCAGGACGACGGCAATTTCCTGCTGGGCGAGCGCCAGCGCCAGGCACAGGCCAACCGGGCCTGCGCCGATGACGACGACGGGATCGGGCTTCGCCATCTCGGCCGCGGCGGCTTACTTCTGCGGCACCACGTCCTTCACGGCGCCGGCCCAGCCTTTGTGGGTGAGATCGAACACCAGGCCGGTCGGCGACTTATACTTTGCTTCATAGAACGAGTTCGGCGAGGTCGGGCGCCCGGCCAGATACTTGCCGCCGGCATCGACCACTTTCTTTTCGGCTTCATCGAGATCGTCGACCCACATGCCGAAGTGATAGAGGCCGAGCTTTTCGTCGCCCTCTTTCTTCAGCAGCGCGACGTTGAAGATGCCGTCCGACATGTAGATGCCGCGCCGGGCGGTGCCGGCGCGTGTCATGTCGAAGGCCTCCTCGAAGAATTTCGCCGAGGCTTCCGGATCCTCCACGATCACTGCGATGTGCCGGAGCTTGGACATGAGAGAGTTCCTTTCTGTTGTGGCGCCATGATGCGGCGAACGCCGCCCGCGCGCAATCCAGTTCGTTCAATCCAGTCGTTTCAGTCGTAAACCGTGTCGAGGTAATGGTCGGAATCGACCACCGCCTCGATCACGGTCGGTCCCTTGGCCGACAGCGCCTTGGTCACGGCGCTTTCGAGGGCCGCGGCGCTGCGGACGCCGACTGCCGGCACTCCGAAGTAGTGCTGCGGCGGCTCGGTGTACTCTTCGGCCTGAAGCTCGGTGCCGTAGAGCGGAAACTGGCGGCGGATCTGTTTCACCTTGATCAGCGCGAGCCATTTGTCGTCGAGCACGACCACGGGCAGCGTGATGCCCATGCGCTTGGCCACCGCGACCTCGCCGCAGGTCATCTGGAAGCAGCCGTCGCCGATCATGCAGACCACCGGCAGGTCCGGCCGTGCGAGCTTCGCCGCGATCGCGCCGGGCAGGCCGAAGCCCATCGACGACCAGCCGTTGGTGATGTGGAAGGTTTTCGGTGCGTGCGCGGTCCACTGGCTGGCGATCTGGTGGGTGTGCGCGCCGACATCGAACGAAAGCAGGCCCTCGCGCGGCAATGCGCGGCGCACCGCGTCGATCGCGGCATGCGCGGTGAAGGTGTTGGTGGGTGGACGGAGCGCGGCGTGAAACGCGCGGCGGTGGTCGGCGAGCGCCTCGTGCGTCCATGAATTCGTACTGGCGGGCAGGGCGGCGAGCCTCGTCAGCGAACCATCGAGGTCGCCGGTCACCTCGTGCAAGACGTTGACCGACGGTGCGACATCGACCTTCTCGATATCGACCTGAAGCAGCGGAACGTCCGCGATCCAGGCTTCGTATTCGACCTCCACCGTGTCGTAGCCCAGGCCCACGATCAGGTCGGCCGAGCGAAGCAGCTTTCGTTGGATCTGCCGGCACGAGCGCTCGATCACGCCGACGGAGAGCGGATGATCCTCGTCGATCATGCCCTTGGCCATCGTCGTGGTGGCGAACGGCAGGTTGTGCCGCTCGATGACCTGCCGCAGCAATTCCGGTTTCGCCATGCGCATGGCCGACGAGCCGAGCACCGCAATCGGCCGCTCCGCATTGGCGATCAGTTCGCCGGCTTTTGCCACAGCCGCGTCCGGCGCCTGGGTGAGCTTCAACAGCGCTTTCATGGCCGCCGCGTCACCGCGCGCGGGCGCCAGCGCCACGTCTTCCGGCAGATCGAGATGCACGGGCCCGCGCGGCTCGCTCATGGCGATGCGGATGGCTTCCTTCACGGTCTCGGCAATCTTGCCCTTTTCCAGCCGGAACGACGCCTTGGTGATCGGCTTAAACAGCGCGTGGTGGTCGATCCACATCTGGATGCGCCGGCCGAGCTGATCGGTGTTCAGGTTGCAGGTGATGGCGATGAGCGGCGAGCGGTCGAGCCAGGCGTTGCCGACGCCGGTGGTGAGATTGGTCGCGCCGGGGCCGAGCGTCGCGATGCAGAGGCCGGGCTTTCCCGTCATGCGGCCGGTGACGTCGGCGGCGAAGCCCGCCGAGCCCTCATGCGCGGTCAGCACGAAATCGATGCCGCCCTTTCGCATCGCCTCCATCAGCGGCAGCACGTTGCCGCTCGGGATGCCGAAGCCGCGGTCGATACCGGCGGCCTTGAGGGTGGCGACGATCAGATCGGCATTGTTCATGGACGGAATGCGCCTCGGGCTTGGGGCAGCATGTATGTCACGGCCGCTTTCGGATGCTCAAGGGGCGGGGTGCGCCGGAGCTAGAGTTCCCACGACGCGGACGCGGCCGGTTTCCCGCGGTGCGACGGTGCGTTTCTTGCGGATGTGGCTCGTGACCACGTCCCAGATCGGCGGGCCTTCGGTCCCCTCGTTCACGCTGGCCCAGCCGGCGACGGCATATTCCTTGGCCGGATCGAGCCGCTGGCCGGTGCGAATGAGGGTGAGGTCGCTGATGCGGTTGCCGATGCCTTGGCTGACGTCGATCGTATAAGACACGCCGCCGACGCGGACCATGTCGCCGCCCTGCTGGTAATAGGGGTCCGGGTTGAACAGGTTGTCGGCCAGGTCCTCCAGCACCTCCTTGAGGCGCGCGCCGGTCATCGCGGTTCGATAGGCGGCGGGATAAGCTGATGGCGGTGGCGTTGGTGATGTCCTCGCGGGTGATGTCGGAGCCCGGCAGCAGCGAATTGCCCCAGCGGACGCCCGGCGACAGCGCGATCTCGGCGTCGCGCTCGGCCAGCAGCGCGTCGCAGATCACGTCGTCGAGAGTGCCGTTGAGGGTGTCGCGGCGGTAGAGCAGCGTTTCGGTTTGGCCGATCACCTCGCCCAGCATGGCTTCGTGCGGTGCGCGGATCGCGGAAATTTTCGCGGCCATCTCTGCGTCGGGCGCGATGACGTCGGCAAAGATCGGGATGATCCGGAAGTTGTAGCCCTTCACGCCGTTGGGCCCGACGTCGAGATCGAGAACGCTGACGAACTTGCCGCCGCTGCCCGAGGCGATGAGCATGGTCTTCCCGACGGTGACCGGTACCGGCAGCGCATCGTGCGTGTGGCTGGTGAGAATGACGTCGATGCCCGTAACCCGCATAGCGAGCTTGCGGTCGACGTCGAAGCCGTTGTGCGACATCAGCACCACCAGCTGCGCGCCCTGCGCCCGCGCCTTGTTGACGTTGGTCTGCAAATCCTCTTCGCGAATGCCGAACGACCAGTTCGGGATCATCCAGCGCGGGTTGGCGATCGGCGTATAGGGGAAGGCTTGCCCGATCACCGCGACCTTGACGCCGCCGCGTTCGAACATCGCCATCGGCGCGAATGCTGGTTCGTTCCATTCGGTGTCACGGATGTTCTGGGCGAGAAATGGAAACCCGAGCGTCTTGGTGATTTCCTTGACGCGCTCGGCGCCGAGCGTGAACTCCCAGTGACCGGTCATGGCGTCGGGCTTCAACAGCGCCATGCAGTCGACCATGTCCTGGCCCTTGCTGACCAAGGACGTGTAGCTGTTCTGCCAGGTGTCGCCGCCGTCGAGGAACAGGGTGCGGTCCGGGCGCTCGGCGCGGATCGTTTTGAGCACGGTGGCGATCCGATCGAGCCCGCCGAGCTTGCCGTAGGTTTGGGCGAGCGCCGCGAAATCCTCCGCGGTGAAGGCATAGGCGCTGGCGGAGCCGGCCGGGATCTTGAACAGGTCGAGAAACGCCTGGCCGGTGACATGGGGCAACTGTCCGCGCGCGTCGCCGGCGCCGATGTTGACGGACGGCTCGCGATAGAGAATCGGATTGAGCTGGGCGTGCAGGTCGGCGAGATGAACGAGGGTGACGTTGCCGACCGGTGCGCCGAGCCGCAGCAGTTCATCCTGCGTCAGGCGTTGCTGTGCGAAGGCGCGTGTGCGGCTGCCCGGCACAATGGCCGCCGTTGCCGCCGCGACCTGAAGAAATTCGCGCCTGGAGATCATCCGTGCTCCGCGCCGCAACCAATCGCACGCAGAGTATAGCTAAATCACCGTGATCGAATCCTGGCCCACGATCGTTGAGCCGTCGTCGTCGGTCCAGCTCAGCACGACCTGGCCGGACTGCTCGGCCCTGAATTTGAACTGGATATATGGATTGGCCGAGACCGCGGTCTCGAAATCCGCGGCGAAGACCTGCTTGCCGGCGACCATGCAGACGAACTTGTTCAGAATCTTGCGCGGCACGATGTTGCCGTCGTTGTCTTTGCGCAGCCCCGTCTCCATGACATGCGACACCAAGGCCTTCACCTCGACGAGGTCGCCCTTCTTGACTTCTTTCTTGTCGAGCTTGATGCGGGGCTGTGCGGCCATGGATGTCTCCTGGAGATGCTCTGCGATGGCTTGCTCAGCCGCCGCAGCCGCCGATCGTGACCTTGACCTGTTTGCTCGCCATAAAGAACGAGCCGTCGTTCATCTTGGCGACCGCGATCACGTCCTGCGTCGCCGCGAGGCGGATGCGGGTGTTGGCTTCGGCAACGCCGCTCGCCGGTGAGAAGTGGAACGTCACCACGCCGGAGCGCGGGTTCTCGTTGGCGACGATCAGGACGTCGGTGACATGGGATTGCTCGGTCATCGGGCTTTCGACGGTCACCGTCATCGGCACGGTGTTGCCGTTTTCCGCGATCTCGGGGAGGTCGAGCTTGACCTTGCCCTGAACCGGGGTCTTGCCGCCGGTGAATTTCTTGATCGCCTCGTCGGCGTCGTTCTTCGCGAGCGCGGGAGCCGCGCCGAACACCGCCACGGCCGCAACGCCGGCGCCGAGCGCCAGAGTCTGGCGGCGATTGAAGGTCAGTCTCATGTCTTTGTTCTCACAGCCCGATGTCCCGCAAGCATCTAGGAGATCGGTATGACGTTTGCAATCGCCAGCTAATGCGCAGCAATCCCGTTCCGTCAAAACGGCCCTCATGCATGCTTCTGTGCCACAAAGCGCTACGATCTTGGAACAGACCGACTGCGGCGTTTGTTAAGCTTGACTTCGCACCCGCGGCCAACAAATTGACGGCGAAATCCAGCCCATCGAGCGGCTGGCGGAGGGAATTTAGTGCAGGGCAGACGGATCATCCTGGCGGCGGCGTGCTGCCTGCTCGTGGCGGCGTCTCAGCCGGCGTTCGCGCAAGACGACACCGAACGGGCCATCGAGAAATACCGCCAGATGCTCAAGGAGGACCCCTGGAGCAATCCCGGGCTGCTCGACGCCGATCGCGGCGAGGGGCTTTGGAAGACGGCGGCCGGCCCGAACAAAGTCTCCGCTGGAGAAATGCGATCTCGGCAAGGGCGCGGGCGTGGTCGATGGCGCGTTTGCCGAATTGCCGCGTTTCTTCGCCGACGCCGGCAAGGTGATGGACCTCGAGACGCGCCTGATGTGGTGCATGGAGAAGCTGCAAGGCTTCAAGCACGCCGACCTGGTCAAGAAGCCCTATCCGGCCGGCGGGCAGCCGGTGAAGGACCTCGGCGCGATCGCGACCTATGTCGCCAACAAGTCGAGCGGCATGACGTTCGCGGCGAAGCTCGACCAGCCGCAGGAGAAGGCCGTGGTGGAGATGGGCCACGCCATCTTCTTCCGGCGCCAGGGCCCGCACGATTTTTCCTGCGCCACCTGCCACAACAATTCCGGCAAGCGCATCCGGTTGCAGGGGCTGCCGTATCTCGCCGGTCCAAAGGAAGCCAAAGAGGTCGTCGGCCAGTGGCCGGCCTATCGCGTCTCGACGACGCAAGTGATGACCATGCAGCACCGGCTCTATGACTGCTACTGGCAGATGCGGATGCCGGAGCTGGAGATCGGTTCCGACGTCAGCGTGGCGCTGATCGCTTATCTGGTAAAGAGCGCCGAGGGCGGTGAGATCGCGGCGCCGGGATTGAAGCGATGAGCATCATGCGAAACATCGCCGTTCTTTTGGTCGCCGGCACCGTCGGCGCGTCCGCGCAGCAGAAGCCCGCCGTGGACACCGCGAAGATCGATGCCGCCATTGCGGCCGCGTTCCCGACCGCGCCGGCCGACTGGAAGGCGCGCTTCGAGCAGGACGAGACGATGAAAGCCTGTTCGCTGCACGAGAACTCGCCGCCGAAACCTGTGGCGGAGACAATCGCGACGCGCGAGAAGGCCCGGATCGAATATCCCGCCGACGGCAAGCTCCTGGGCGACTGGACGTCCGGCGAGAAGCTCGCGCAATCGGGCTACGGGCTCCGCTTCACCGATTATCCCGCCCGCCAGGTCAACGGCGGCAACTGCTACGCCTGCCATCAGTTGACCAAGGCCGAAGTCAGCTACGGCACCATCGGCCCGAGCCTGCTGAATTACGGAAAAATTCGAAACTTCAGCGTGGCCGATACCAAGGCGGCATACGAAAAGATCTACAATGCGCAGGCGGCCTATCCCTGTTCGAATATGCCGCGCTTCGGCACCAACAAGGTGCTGACCATCGATCAGATCAAGGATCTGGTCGCGCTGGTCATGAGCCCGGACAGCCCGGTCAACAAATAGCTTTCAAAGGAGACAAGCCATGTCCATCACCAGCCGGCGCGGATTTCTAGGCGCGATGGCGGTTTCCGGCGCGACGCTCGCGGCGTCGCGGGCGGCGGCCGCGCCCGACAAGCTCGACCTCGCGGCGCTGAAGAAGGACACCGACGTCGCCTGCCTCTATCACTGCGACTTCGGCGATCCGCAGCGGTTCGGGCAGTTGCTCACCAACATGAACAATCACCTCAGCGTTTATGAATTCGACAACCTGCGGGTCAAGCTCCTCATCGTGACGCATGGCGCCGGTGTGAAGTTCTTCCTCGACGACCTCACCGACACGCCGTGGGCCAACGACAAGATCGATCCCGATCTCTACAAGCGCTTCACCGGCCTGACCAAGTTCGGCGTCGAGGCCTATCTCTGCGAGATCACCTTCAAGCGCAACAACATCGATCTGGCGAAGGCGAAGAAGGATTCCTTCCTGAAGTTCGTGCCGTCGGGCGTCGCCACCATTGCTGAACTCCAAAGCAAGGGCTTCGCCTATCTCAAGGTTGGCTGAGGCCCGCATCGTCCGCCGATGTGCTATTGAACCCCCTGGAACAAGGGGGAAGGCGACATGGCCGGGCTTCTCGCAGGGCTGCGGGTTCTCGACCTCACCAATGTGCTGGCCGGGCCGTTCTGCTGCTATCAACTGGCGCAGCTCGGCGCCGAGGTGATCAAGGTCGAAACGCCGGGGACGGGCGATCTCGCCCGCCAGCTCGGCGCCGATCCCGAGCTCAACCGCCGCCTGATGGGCGCGTCGTTCCTGGCGCAGAACGCCGGCAAGCGCTCGATCACGCTGAACCTGAAGAACGCCAAGGCCCGCGAGGCGTTCACGCGGCTCGTCAAAACGTCCGATGTCGTGGTCGAGAATTTTCGTCCCGGCGTGATGGACCGGCTCGAACTCGGCTACGAGCGGCTCAAGGCCATCAAGCCTGACCTGATCTATTGCGCGATCTCCGGCTTCGGCCAGGACGGACCGCTGCGGCTTAATCCGGCCTACGATCAGATCATCCAGGGCCTGTCCGGCGTGATGAGCGTCACCGGCGACGCGCAGTCGGCGCCGCTCCGCGTCGGCTATCCGGTGGCCGACACGATGGGCGGCATCACCGCGGCCTATGCGATCAGCGCCGCGCTGTTTCGCCGCGAGCGCAGCGGCGAGGGCGAGTTCATCGACGTGTCGATGCTGGAGTCGACCTTGGTGGCGATGGGCTGGGTGGTTTCCAACTGGCTGATCGCCGGCGTGCGGCCGGAGCCGCTCGGCAACGAGAACATGACCGCGAGCCCGTCCGGTACGTTCCGCACCGGCGCGGGCCTGCTCAACATCGCCGCGAACCAGCAGCAGCAGTTCGAGGCGCTGTGCAAGCTGATCGGGCGGCCGGAGCTCGCCATCGACGCGCGCTTTGCCGGCCGCGAGGATCGCAAGCGCCATCGCGCGGAACTGAATATGGAGATCGAGCAGGCGCTGGCGGCGCGCCCGGCGGCGGAATGGTCGGCGCTGATGAACAAGAATGGCGTTCCGGCCGGCGAGGTGCTCGACGTGCCCTCCGTGCTGGAGCATCCGCAGATCGTCGGACGTGCGTTGCTCTCCACATTCGATGATGTGCCGCAGGTCGATCGAACCGTAAGCGTGGTGCGCTCCGGCTTCCGGCTTGCGAGCGGCGATCCCGCGCCCGCCTCGCCGCCGCCGGCGCTCGGCGCCGACACCGAGCGGCTCCTGGCGGAGCTTGGTTATTCCGAAAGCGAAGTCGAAGCGCTCGCGCGCGACAAGGCAATCTAGGACACGCGGCCATGGCCAAATCCCGCACGCCCAAGAAAGTGAACAAGAATCCAAAAAGACGCCGGAAGAATGGTGGTCGACGTCGATCATCGACATGAAGCCCGGCATGATCCGCTTTCGCGGTTACGCGATCGAGGATCTGATCGGCCGGGCGGGCTTTGCCGACATGGTCTTTCTGCTGACGCGCGGCGAGCTGCCGCGTCCGGAAGCGGCCAAGCTGTTGGAGGCCGCGCTGGTCGCGGCGGTGGACCACGGGCCGCAGGCGCCGTCGATCGCCGCCGCCCGCATGGCGGTGACCTGCGGCGTCGGCATCAACAACGCCATGGCGTCGGCGATCAACATGCTGGGCGACGTGCACGGCGGCGCCGGCGAGCAGGCCGTCGCGCTTTATAATGCGATTGCCAAGCGGCTCGGCGCCTCAGCCGACAACAAGCGCATGGCGACGGCGGTGGCGGCCGAAATCGCGGCGCTGAAGAAGCAGGGCATTCGCCATGTGCCGGGCTTCGGCCATCGCTTCCATCCGCTCGATCCGCGCGCGCCGCGTTTGCTGGAACTGGTCGATGCCGCGGCGAAGTCCGGCGTGGTCAGCGGGCGCTTTGCCGCCATCGGCCGCGCGGTCGAGGCGCAGCTTGCGAAAAGCGCCGGCCATGCGATCCCGATGAACATCGACGGCGCGACCGGCGTGGTCTACGCCGAGCTCGGCTTTCCGCCGCCGCTCTGCCGCGGCCTGTTCGTGCTGTCGCGCTCGGTCGGCGCGCTCGCCCACGCCTTCGAGGAAATGCAGTCCGGCGAGCGCAGCAAGGGCCCGATCCCGCGTCACCTGATCTGGAATTACACCGGCCCGCCGCCGCGACGGGTGCCCGGAAAAAAATAAAACGGGTCAGTGCGCGTCGCGCTCGTCGGTGTACCAGGACGGCTTCTCGGGATAGTGCGGGCCGTCATAGACCTCGATCACGACCGTATCCTCGTGCGCGATCGCCGGCCCGTGCACGTTGCCCTTCGGATTGCAGTAGAAGCTGCCCGCCGTCAGCGTCACGCCGGTCGAGGTGTATTCGTATTTGCCCGACAGGCAGATCATGAACTGGTTCGACGCGTGATAATGCGGCTGCGGAATCCCGGCGCCCTTGGCGAACCTGATCATGGCGATCGAGGCGCCCGTCTCTTCGTTCCGCCAGAGCATCTTTTCGGAAATGCCCTTCAGCGATTTTTCCCGCCACGGCATTTTTCCGGTGTCGACCAGAAGTTCTTCGAGCTTCGGCGCGCCTTCGGGCAGCTTGACCATTGTTTCCTCGTTAGACCGGCAATTGCTGAAAGTCGGTCGAGAACGAATGCATCCGCCGCGCCCCGTCGTCGGTGATGACGATGGTCTCGGCGAACACGCAGCCGGTCTCGCCGTTCATCCATTTCGGATCGAACAGGTCGATGTTCATGGCGAACACCATGCCGGTCTTGAACTCGTCGCCGATCGCCTTCAGCGCGCCCTCGTCGGCGCGGAGCGCATGGTGGCGATAGCGCGGATATTCCAGCGAAGCCAGGCCGTGGCCGTGGATGCCGGCCTCGCAGATGCCGAAGCCGGAACCGGTGATCACGTCGCGCACCGCGTCCATCGCGGTGGAGATTTTCGCGCCCGGCTTGAACAGGTCGAGGCCGGTCCGGTAGGCGGTCAGGCAGGCGTCATAGATGTCGAGATAGCGCGGCTCGGGCTTGCCGAGGCAGAAGGTGCGCTCGACGTGGGTGTAATAGCCGCCGAACTTCGGGTGCATCTCGCAGATGATCATGTCGCCTTTTTCGAGCGGGCGCATGGTCGGCACCCGGAACGGATGCGGGTAGGGGTGCTTGTCCGAAGCCCAGAGGAACAGCGTCGGCTCCTCGCCGCCGTTGGCGAGCATCGCCTCCATCATCCCGGCATAAACTTCGCATTCCCTGACGCCGGGGCGGGCGGTGTCGCGGCAGCGCGCCAGCATCAGGTCGCCGAGCCTGGCCGCCTTGTCGAGCGCCGCGATCTCTTCGGCGCTCTTCACCACGCGAAGCTTCTCCATCATGTCTTCGAGATTGACGAGGTTCACGCCCGGCAGTCGATCCTTGAGGCGGGTGTAGAGGCTGTGCGGCGTCCAGCCGTCGGGATCGAGCGGTCCCGCCAATCCGTCGATGCCGATCTTGGCGCCGGTCATTTTCAGTTCGGTCAGCCGATCGGCGATGCTGTCGGCAAAGCTGCCCTTGCGCGGGCGGACGTCGGCGACCCAGCTTTGCGCGCCCTTCCAGTAGTCGGTGAACACCGGCGAATAGATGAAGGTGGTCGGCTCGCCCGACAGCGGAAAAATCAGCACATTGTGCTCGGCATTGCCGCCGATCGGGCAGAGATAGCGCGCGTTGGCGATGTTGAAGTCCCACATGGCGGGCCAGCCGCACAGCACCAGGCAATCGAGGCCGCGCTTCTCCATTTCGGCGCGGACATTGACCCAGCGGCGATCGCGCTCCTTGATCGACAGCGTCGGATATTCGGTGAGCTTGCGCATCGTTTTGCCTTTCAGACGCCGAGCCGCTTGAGCGCCGCAAGATAGTCCGCGATGCCGTGCTCCAGGTCGTATTCCGGCGCGTAGCCCAGCTCCGCGCGGGCGCGAGAAATGTCGTAGACGCCGGTGGCCGGATAGGGGAAGCCGTAGAAATTCAGACCGCCGCCGATCTCCATCTGCGCGTTTGGGATGTGCTTCTTGATGACGCGTTCGAAGTCGCGCAAGGTCACGCCCGTGCCGGTGCCGATATTGAAGACGCGGCTTTTGAGTTTGTCGGCGACGACCGCGAGATAAATCCCGAGCGCGGAGTCCTTGTTGTAGATGAAGTCGTCCTTGTCATCGCCGCCCTGTTCGAGCTTGAACGGCAGGCCATGCGCCGGATTTTCGACGATGCGGCTCATCACCGCCATCGGGCCGTGCCGCGCGGTCTTGCCGGGGCCGTAGGTCGAGGCAAAGCGCAGCGACACCGTCTCGATGCCCATGTTGTCGTTGTAATAGGCGCAGACGTTCTCGCCCATGAACTTCGCCGAGTCGTAGATGCGTTTGGGCTTCGCCGGCAGATCTTCGCTCATCGGCTTCCAGGTCGGTGAGCCGTATTCGCCGGTGACCGGGCCATAGACGCCCTTGGCGCTGGTGAAGACGACGCGCTGCACGCCGAGCGCGCGGGCGGCTTCGAGCACGTTGACGAGGCCCATCACGTTGACCTGGATGCTCAGCGCAGGATTGCCCGCCGACACCGCGCCGACGAAGGCCGCGGCATGCACCACATGCGTCGCCTTGTGCTTCTTGATCGCCTGCAGGATGCGCGGCATGTCGAGCACGTCGCCCTGCTCGAAATCGACCTTGTCGATGATGTCGGCGATCAGGCTGTCGTCGCGGTGGCGCGCGAAGATCACCGGCCGATGGCCTTCCTTGACGAACTTGCGGCTGGTCTCGGCGCCGATCACGCCCATGCCGCCGGTGATCAGCACCTTCACGCCAGCGCCCCCGCGGCCTGTTCCTTGGCATAGCGCCGGTATTCGTCCGGCGTATCGAGATCGTGCGCGAGCCCCGGCCGTCGCAGGATGCGGACCGTCATGCCGCGCGTCTTTGCCAGCTCAAGATGCGCCTGGAAGCTATTGGGGCCGAAGCGGAAGAAATCGAACGTGGGCGGCGTCAGCGCCAGCGCGTTGGTGCCCTCTTCCTGCTCGTCCGGGGCGATCACGCAGCGTGACGCAGGCTTGAGGTTGGCGACGAGAGCCCTGACGTCATCGGCCGTGATGCCGGGGAGATCGCTCGGCAGAACCGCGATCGCCTCGCGCGCCGCGTGCGGCTGCATACCGGCAGGCAAGATCAAGAGCGGCGTTGAGGCCGCCGCCGCTGTCCTCCACGGCATGCAGACCCTGGCCGCGCATCAGCGGCAGCAGCAGGGGATCGGCCGTCACGACCACGACGCGATCGGGCTTGAGCGCCGCAAGCGTCGCGGTGAGCACGCGCCCGAACAGCCGCCGGTTGAGCGCCGCGCGGTCATCCACGCCCAGCAGGCCGGCGAGCCGCGACTTGCCGGCCCGAAACGGCTTGACCGGAATGATCGCCCAACAATCCATCACGCTATTCCACCGATTCCATGGCCAGTTCGAAGGCCAACTCCACCGCATCGTGCGCCAAACGGCGCTTGTCGTCGAGCGTCCGCATCATGGTATTGCAGACCTTGACCCGGCAGCCGAGCGCTTCGATGGCTGGTGCGAGATTGCGGTCGACGCTGTCGATGATCCAGCCGTCGACCAGCCGGCCGTAGTGCCGCGCCACGCCGAGCGCGGACGGATCGGCGCCGAGCTCACGCATCATCTTGGCGAGCGGTCCTTTCACCGCCTCGCCGCCGACGATTGGGGACACCGCGACGACCGGCCGTTGCGATTGGCGCAGTGCGTCCTTGATGCCCGGCAGCGCCAGGATCGGATCGATGCTGACGAACGGGTTCGACGGGGTGACGACGATGGCATGCGCGCGGTCGAGCGCCTGGCGGAAGCCTTGGCTCGGCTCGGCGTCCGCCGCCCCTTGGAATGTCACGCCGCGAAACCTGGGCTGGCACTGCCGCCGCACGAAATAATCCTGGAAGTCGAGCGGGCCCTCATCGGTGTCAACAATGCTGCGGACCGCATCGTCGGTCATCGGCAAAACCGTGTGGGCGACGTCGAGGCGGCGCGCCAGCAGCGCCGTGACCTCCGACAAGGTGCGGCCGGCGGCCAACGCCTCCGTCCGCAGGACATGCGTCGCCAGATCGCGGTCGCCAAGCTTGAACCAGGTCTCGCCGCCGAGCCGCTCCAGCGCCGCCATGAAATTCCAGGTTTCGCCGGCGAGGCCCCAGCCGCGCTCCGGATCGTTGCGGTCGGCGAGGGCGTACAGCACCGAGTCGACGTCGGGCGAGATGTGCAGGCCCAGATGAACGAAATCGTCGGCGGTGTTGACCACGACGGCAAGCCGCTCCGGCGGCAGCACCGCCGCGAGTCCGCGGCAAAACTTGCCGCCGCCGACACCGCCGGCCAATGCGAGAACGAAGCGCTGGTCCGTCATGGCTTCCTTTCAGCGGAACAGATCGATCTCGCGCGGGCGGATCAGGTCGGCGGCCGATCCGTCGGCATTGGGAAGATTGAGCCCGCGCAGCAGTACGATTGGCGTTCCCTCGCCGGCTTGGCCCATCAGCATCGATGCCGCCGCCGCGATCTCGTCGGCGACGCCGACCTCGGTCGAGCGCAGCTCGCGGCCGAACAGGTCTGGTGTGCCGCGCAGATCAAGCAGCGCCGGCAGGCCGGCCGCGCCGAGCGCCACGCCCACGGTGCCGTTTCGCCAGGCGCGGCCGAGGCTGTCGATGATCAGCACGGCCGGTTCGACCCCGGCGCGCGCCCCGAGCCGTGCGCGGATGTCGCGGCAGGAGCGGTTGCAGTCCTCCGGCAGCAGCAAGACGTGATGCTCGTCGCCTGCGACATTGGAGGCGTCGATGCCGGCGTTCGCCAGCACGATGCCGCTGCGATGCGCCACCACCAGCACGCCTTTCCGGTGGCGCACAACCTCGGTGGATTCGCGCAGGACCAATTCGACCAGCCGCGCGTCCTTGTCCACCTCGGCGGCGAGCTTTTTCGCGCGCGGCGATGGCGCCACCGCGCGCAGATCGACGACGCGCCCCTCGGCCTTCGACACGATCTTCTGCGCGATCACCACGACATCGCCGCGCCGGAGCAGAAGGCCGGACGCGGCGAGCCCGTTGAGGATCAGGCCCGCGATGTCGTCGCCTTCTTTCACCAGCGGAATGCCCGCCAGCGCTGCGATCCTGAGTTCGGCCGCGGGCTTGAGCTGCGGTTTTGGCGCGGGGCTAGGCATCCTTTGACTCCGCCGAAAGGCCGGTGATGGCGATGCCGGAATTCTTCACCTTGTATTGCCGGTTGATGGTGATCAGCACCGAGGTCAACGCCTCCGCCACCACGGAGTTCGCCAGCGGACCGGCGTGAAACGCGCGCATGCCGGCGTGATGCGCCAGTGCGATGACCTGTGCGCGCGCCTCGCGGTCGTCGCCGCACACCAGCACATCGCAATCGACGGCGTGGCCGAGTTCGGCCAGCAGCTCCGCCGAAACATTTTGAAACGCCGACACCACGCGCACGCCCGGTCCCAGCATCGCCTGCGCCTTGACCACGGCCGAGCCGCCGTCGGGCAGTTGGACGCGGCCGACCTGCGGCGGCACGAGCGGCACGGTGACGTCGATCAGTATTTTTCCGGCCAGCGCAACCTTGACCTCTTGCAGTGTCGAAAGCTGAGCGGCATAGGGCACCGTCAGCACCACGATGTCAGCATGTTGCGCTGCCCCGAGGTTGTCGGTGCCCTGGGCGAGATCGGCACCGACGCGCGCATTGATCGCGACGGCGGCGGCCTGCGCGCGTTCGGGCGATCGCGAGCCGATAAAGACGTGATGGCCGGCGTCGGCCCAGCGGAGCGCCAGGCCGGAGCCCTCCTTGCCGGTGCCGCCGAGCACGGCGATTTTCGATTTGGATTCCGGGTGCATGGTTCACCCCGCCAGCACGGCGCGCGGACGCGGCGCGCGCGCGGAAATCAGCGGGGCAAGGTCCGGCGCCTGGTAGGATGCCGCGCGGCGCTCGGCTGGCGCGTCTTGATAAAGCGTGGTGCGCTGGCGGGGCACGCGGCCGAGCGCAGCGATCAGGGTGTCCATCCGTTCGGGCGCGAACTCCTGGCCGTTCTCGGTGCCGGCGGCCCGCGAGATGCTTTCGTTCATCAAGGTGCCGCCGAGGTCGTTGGCACCCGCGTTGAGGCACGTGGCCGCAGCCGCCGCGCCGAGCTTCACCCACGAGACCTGGATATTTGGAATTGATGGGTGCAGCACGAACCGCGACACCGCATGCATCAGAACCGTCTCGCGCAAGGTCGGCCCCTTCCGCGCGCGTCCTTTCAGATAGAGCGGCGCTTCCATGTGCACGAACGGCAACGGCACGAATTCGGTGAAGCCGCCGGTGCGCTCCTGCAGGTCGCGGATGTGCAGCAGGTGCCGCGCCCAGTGTTCCGGCCGGTCGATATGGCCGAACATGATGGTCGCGGTGGTGCGAAGCCCTCGGCGATGCGCCGCCTCGACGATCGTGAGCCATTGCGCGGTCGAGAGCTTGTCCGGGCAGAGCACGGCGCGCACGTCGTCATCGAAGATCTCGGCCGCGGTACCCGGCAGGCTGCCGAGCCCGGCGCCGCGCAGCCGGTCGAGATAATCGCCGACCGTCAAGCCGAGGCTGGTGGCGCCGTGATGCACCTCCAGCGGCGAGAACGCGTGGACGTGGATGTCGCTCACCGCGCGCTTGGCGGTTTTTAGAATGTTGAGATAGGTCGCGCCGGTGTAGCGCGGATGGATGCCGCCCTGCATGCACACTTCGGTCGCGCCGCGATTCCACGCTTCGCGTACGCGGCGCTCGATCTCGTCGCTGTCGAGGTCGTAGGCCGGGCCGCGCAGGGTGTCGCCGATCTTGCCCTTGGAAAAAGCGCAGAACCGGCAGCCATAGCTGCAGATGTTGGTGTAGTTGATGTTGCGGTTGACGACGTAGCCGATGATGTCGCCGCTGACGCTCTTGCGGAACTCGTCGGCGGACACGCAGATGGCATCGAACTCTCTGCCGCGCGCCTTGAACAGTGTGACGATGTCCTCTTCACCGAAGTCTCTGCCCCGCGCTCGCGTGTCGGATGATTTTATCGATCGTTGATGCCGCGATGGTCGGTGCCGCGGCGAAAAATCGAATCGATTGTGGCTTGTCGCGCAGCCCCGGCGCCCAGCCTTCGCCGCGTGCATAGCCGTCCGTGTCCGCGGCGCGCAGCACCGCGGAGTGCAAGTCCGGATCGAGCCAACGCGCCGGTTCGTGCACGTAACCTGGATAAATCGCCAGCCGCTCGGTCAAACATTTCCCGGTCGCCGCAGTGCCGGCGCGCAATTGCTCGATCGCGGGCCACGGGGCTTCGGGATTGACGTGATCGGGCGTCACCGGCGAGACGCCGCCCCAGTCATTGATGCCCGCGGCAATCAGGTCCGCGATCAGCCCGGGGCTGAGATTGGGCGGCGCCTGGATGTTCATGTGCGGCCCGAACACGATTCGCGCCATCGCCACGGTCCACAGCATCTCGTCCGCATCCGGCTCCGGCGCGCGTGCCATGCCGGTGTCATTCTTGGCGCGGAAATTCTGGATGATGACTTCCTGGATATGTCCATGGCGGCGATGCAGTGCGTCGATTGCCAGGAGGGAGTCGATGCGTTCCGCCCGCGTTTCGCCGATGCCGATCAGAATGCCGGTGGTGAACGGCACCTTGAGACGGCCCGCCGCTTCAAGCGTGGCCAGCCGCGCCGCCGGCGCCTTGTCGGGTGAGCCGTGATGCGGCCCGCCACGCTCGCCTAGCCGCGGCGACACATTCTCCAGCATCATGCCCTGCGACACCGACACGCGCCGGAGCATGGCGATCTGAGGCTCGCTCATCACGCCGGGATTGACGTGGGGGAGGAGCGCAGTCTCGCGCAGCACCAGCGCGGACATCGCGGCGAGATAATCGATCGTCGTCTCGTGGCCGAGCCGGCCGAGCGCCCGCCGCGCCGCCTCGTATTTGAGCTCCGGCTTGTCGCCCAGCGTGAACAAGGCCTCCTGGCAACCGGCTTGCACGCCCGCGCGCGCAATCGCCAGCACTTCATCCGGCGAAAGGTAAGCCGACGTGACCCCGCGCGGTCCGCGCACGAAGGTGCAATAGCGGCAGGTGTCGCGGCAGAGCCGTGTCAGCGGGATGAAGACCTTGCGCGAGTAGGAGACGATGTTGCCGTGGCCGAGATCGCGGAGTCGTGCGGCTTCCGCCATGAGTTCGGGGAGGGGCGCCGCGGCCCAGCGCTCGATCTCATCGCGGGGCGGGATTGCCGTCGGCAAGATGGAACTCTCCCGATGAATTCGCCCGTAAACCATTCCGAGCCGGTTTAGCCGTGCAGCATCGCCGAAGTCGGGACGAGAGGCGATATTGCATTTTGGCAAACTCGGATGCGACTGACTGGGGAGCACAGTCCGGCCAATCGGGACGGGGCGGTTTCCCGTGAGTCTGTGACAGAACTCGTGAGCCGGCGGCCGGACCTCGAATCGCACTCGGCTCCATCAACATCGGCCCTCGCGGGTCATCGCCGGGCAATTCGCAGGGGGCATTTTTGTAAGCCTCTATTGGAGGCTGCGTTATGCCATTGGAGGTTGCATTATACGGCAAGATCGATGCCGCACTGGTGAGCATTTGACCGTAATCGCGTGTGAAATGGGCCCGCTCGCGAATTTCCGAGCATTTTCTACCATTGGCGCCGATCTTCACCAGGCATTAACCATACATCGTAAGCAATCATTAACCCAAAACAGTAAATGCGCTTTAACGATTACTACACAATTTGTTAATTTAACGATCGAGGGGACTGACGAGACCTGTGTCGGGGCGGGTTTCAGCGTGAGATGCGGCACATTTCGCGCTGTTCAACTCCGGAAACTCGCGGCGGACTCCTCTCTTGGTTGTTGGCCACTCCGACTTGAGGGAATTCGTAAATGCGTACCCTTGGTTGCGTCCGGCGCGTCGCTGATGCCGCCGTTTTTTCTCTTACGTCAATGTTCGCGGCGCTCGCGCTCTACTTACTCGGGACAGGGCAGGCCTTCGCCATTCCGTCTCCGGAACTGGTGGTGGGCTCGTTCGTCAGCGTTTCGCAACTGCTCGCGCTGGCGTCCGCCGTGCTCGGCGGCGGGGCGGTCTTCGCCACCATGAGGGCGCGCAAGCGCGGCGGCTCCGCGGCACTGTCGCGGGGGCTGCTCTACACCGCGGTCGGCCTGTTCGCCGCGATGACGATCTCGATCGGCGTCAACATCTGGCAATACGTTGGGCAGGCGAACGAGCGCCAGGCGCGCCTGGAAAACACTTTGCTACGCCCGTCGCGCGCCCCGGCTGGCCTGCCGGATGATCCGGACGCCAAAGAAATCAACTTCACGCAGCAGTTGAAGCATCCGCTGCGGATCAGCACGGAAGAAACCGAAAAGCTGCTCGCGGCCCATAATCGTGGCGAAGCCGACCAATACGTTTTTCTGGATGTCCGCGAAAACGCGGAGCAGTCGATGGGTTCGCTCAAGGGCGCGACGATCGTCCGCTTTCCCGACCTGAAGAAGGCCAATCTCAACCTGACCAACAAGACGGTCATTCTGTTCTGTCATAACGGCAACCGCAGCTCCGAAACCGCCGAGGCGATGGCGAAGATGGGCATCGACACCAAGTTCATGGTGGGCGGCCTGGAAAAGTGGATCGTCGAGGGCCGCGATATGGATGGCCTCAGCGCCCGTGACCTCGCCTCACTGCGCGCGATTCCCGACTATCCCCACCGCAACACCCTGCTCGATACCGAACAAGTAAAAGCGATGATCGAGAAGGAAAAGGCGATTCTCGTCGATATCCGCTATCCGACGGATTTCGCCGGCTCGCATATCGACGGTGCCATCAACCTCAGCCTGCGCCGCATGCCGACCGAGGTCATGAACGAGCACATCGCCGAGCTGCCAAAGCGGCCGATCATCATGCCTTGCTATGACCGCCGCGGCTGCTTCTTCGCCGAGGTTCTCGGCTATGAGCTGACGAAGGCCGGCCATGACGTGCGCGGCCGTTATACCTTGCCGTGGGAGTACTTCATCGCACGCGGGCGTCCGCCGCATGTCGAAAACTGGATCGCGGAAAACAACAAGAGCGTCTTCGCCAAATCCGCTCATTACGTCGCGGGTGCTATGTCTGCGGTGTCGCAATGGACCGGTGTTGTGGCGGTCATTGCTTTGCTGGCGTTGATCTCGCGCCTGCTTGTCCTGCCGTTCTCGCTCAAGGCCGAGCGGGATCAGATTCGTGCCCGCGAGGCAGCGGACGAACTGGGGTCATTGAAGAGCCGGCTGAAGGACGATCCTGTCCGCAGGACGCATGCCATCCGCGGCTTCTACAAGCGGCACGGCATCACGCCGGCGCGCAATCTGCTGGCGCTGGCGTTCCTGCCGGTGATGGCGGTGGCGTTGTTGGCCGTGCAAGAACTGGCCGCGCAGACGAGCGGGGCCTTCCTTTGGACTGCCGGCCTTGCTTATCGCGATCTGTGGTTCGTTCTGCCGCTTGTCTTCGGAGTGCTGATCACGCTTTACGTCGATCTTGCCTTTGCAACCAGCGCGAAGCGCAGGGCCCTGATCTGGATCGTCACCCTGCCGCTGATGACGGCAACCGGTACGCTGTTCAGTGCCGGCGCCGACATCTATCTGATCGTCAGCGCTGCGCTGCTGCTGGTCCAGCGGCTCTGGGTCAACGGTCAGTTCGAACAACTCTGGCAGGCCTGGCGCCGCAGCCGGACGCCCGAGGGCATCATCGCATTTGAGGACGTGTCGCGGCTCGAAAACTGCGGCAACAAGGCGTACCGGCTTGCCCGCATGCGCGCGGCTGGAATGCCGGTGCCGGATGGTGTGGTGGTTACGCCGCCCTTCATGGCGCGACTTGCCGCGATGTCCGCAGCGACGCGTCATCAAGAACTCGCCTGGATCTGGCGGCGCCTTGGCAACGTCAAGCTCGCAGTCCGCAGCTCTGGTGCGGGCGAGGACGGCGCGAGCCACAGCTTCGCCGGCGTGTTCGAGTCGGTGATCGACGTCGATCGCGATGGTCTCGAAGCGGCGATCGCCCGCGTCCAGGCCTCGTTCGAGGCCGCGCGGGTGTCGAGCTATGGCTTCTCGGCCGGCGCCGGCAACATCCTGATCCAGCGCATGGTCGATGCCGAATATTCCGGCGTGCTGTTCACGCGGGATCCTTCGGCCGGCGGTCTTGCCATGGTCGAGATGGTGCAAGGCACCGCGGAGAATCTGGTGTCCGGCATGGTTCGGCCGCACAGCTATCGCTTCGGCCGCGTCACCAAGAAACTGTTCGGCAAAGACTCCGCGCCGATCGACCTCGGTCCGCTGCTGGAGATGGGCTACGTTGCCGAGCGCCTGTTCGGCGGACCACAGGACATGGAGTGGGCCTATCGCGAGGGACGCTTCCATCTGGTGCAGAGCCGCGACATCACCCGTCCGGTCGCCGGCGATGCCAATATGGCCGCGAAGCAGAACGATCTGGCTCGCGCCATCGAACTTGCCAAGGGAGCTGAGCCCGATCAGATCGTGTTCGCCAAAAACGAACTGTCGGAAATGCTGCCGCGGCCGACCCCGCTGTCGCTGTCGCTCATGGAATCCCTGTGGGCAGCCGGTGGCAGTGTCGATCTCGCCGCGCGTGAACTTGGCCTGCCTTACCGCGTCGAGGACGGTTCGACCTATCTCGTGACCATCCTCGGCCGGCTCTACGTCAACAAGCGCGAGCAGCAAGCGAGGGCGCTTGTCATCAGCGCGCTCGCCGCGCGCCGGTTGCTGCGTACGGCCGATCGCATCGAGCGCGACTTCCGCGAGCACTTTCTGCCGCAGTTCATCGATGAGACTCGTTTGCTGAACGTGGTCGACTTCGAGAAGCTGTCGACCGTGGATCTGGTCGCGGAGATCAAGCGGTTGCACGACCGCTTCGTGTTCGACACGCATGTGGCGGTGGACGTGGTCAATATCGCGGCCGGCTTCTATCTTGACCGCGCGCGCAAGGTCCTCTCCGCCGACGCGATCGATCCGTCGAGCCTGCTCGGCCACATCCCGGAAACCCACGAGGCCCGGGCAATCGCCGAGGTCAATGCGGGGACGGCCAAGAGCCGGCGCTGGCTGTTGCTGAAGAACTTCGGCCATCGCGCCGTGCTCGACTATGAGCTGGCCGAGCCGCGCTTTGCCGAGGATCTCAACACGCTCAACCGCATGGTCGCAGGCCGCGTCGCGGCCAGCCGGGCCGGCTACCAGAACACGCCGGCGCTCTCCAAATCGCAGGCCAAGATCGTCGACATCGCGCGGCGCTTCCAGACGCTGAAGGAGGATGCCAAGCATCACACGCTCAGCGAACTGGCGGTGCTGCGGCGTGCGGTGATGACGCTCGACCGGCGCTTCGGACTCGACGGCCGCGTGTTCAATCTGCGCTTCGACGAACTGTTGTCGCTGAACGGGCAGAATGCCGCTCGGTTGCGCGAGCTTGCGCGGGACCGGCAAGAGGAGGCGCAGCGGCTGCGTCACTCGCCGTCGCTGCCTTCGGTGTTGCTGGCCCACGACCTCGAAGCGGCGTCAGCCGGCGATGCGAGCGAAATGCATGCAATGCCCGATGCCATCCGTGGCACGCGAGTGTCCGGCAGCAGGGTCGTGGAGGCACGCGCGTACGTCATCTCCGAAGAGGACGCCGAGGTTGGCAAGTCGATGGAGGGGTTCCGTGACGGCGACATTGTCGTCGCGTCCATGATCAACCCGGCATGGCTGCCTTACTTCTCGCGGGCCGGCGGCTTCGTGAGCGAGGTCGGCGGCTGGCTCAGCCATCCGGCCATCCTGGCGCGCGAATACGATGTCACCATGATTGTTGGCACCGAAGGCATCGGCCGCATCGCCAATGGCGCCCGGCTGCGCCTCAACCTCGATGGTCGGATCGAGATCGTCGCGGCGGAGCGGATGCTCGGCCAGGTCGCGGCTGCGTAACTCCTGCTGGCTCGACATTGAATAGATAGGCGCTGCCTTCGGGCGGCGCTTTTTTTATTCCAGGACGAACCCCGGCGCGGCGGCGACTACGATCTCCGTGCACGCGACCGGCACCTGGCAAATTGTCGCAGGTTCGATCTGTTCGACCTGCTCGGCCGCCGGCCGCGGGTCGGCCAACGTCGTGAGCGCCACGACCGGCATGATCGCCAAGGCCACGAGTGCCGCAGTGTTCGGCAAGCCCAAACGAATCATGTCGAAGGTCATTGGCGGGCGTCCAAATGCGTCCAAGCGCAGGTCGAGCGACACCTTTAAGGGCCGCGTGTGACAGTTCCGTAACGGGATTCGATACAACTTTAGCAATCGTCGATCGCAGCCCACGTTTGGGCTGCCACCCTCGCGGCCGGGCGTTCACTCCACATTAACCATGATTGGAACGATCAAGGGGCCACACTGTCGTTTAGGCAGGGATTAGGACGGACGGCCTACTTTTGCATTCGAATACGGCGCCGCCGTTGGGGGGAAGCTTGGCGGTGGAACGGACAGGGGTGAAGTTTCATGCTTGCTGAACGCTATGCGTTTGCCGAACGCGCTTGCAAACTATCGCTGGTCGCAGTGCTCGCGCTGCTGGCAACCGCGGTGGTGACGCAGGCGTTCGCAGAAACTCTCATCATCCAGGGCTCGACCACGTTCAGTCGACGGCTGATGGAGCCTTACAAGGCGGTGATCGAAGCTGATTCCAAGCACGAACTGACTGTTATCCCCAACAAGTCGATGCCTGGACTCATCGCGCTGATGGAGGGCCGGGCCCACATGGCCATGGTCTCCGCCTCGCTGAACAGCGAAGTCGGACAGATCAAGAAGATCATGCCGGGACTGGCATACGACCGGCTGCAGGCGCACTCCATTGTCAGCACTCGAATTGCGATCGCCACTCATCCGTCAAATCCGGTTCGCAAGACGACGCTCAATCAGGTTCGCAAGGTCCTGCTTGGCCAGATATCGAACTGGTCCGAGCTGGGCGGCAAGGATCTGCCAATACGAGTTGTTCTGGTTGGCGGCGGCGGTGGTGTGACCACCGTGATCGAATCCGAATTGCTCAACGGCAAGCTGCCCGATGGGCCGCACATCATCTACGTCAAAACTCCGGTTCAGCTCGTTCAGGTGATCGAACAGGAGCCCGGCGCCGTCGGATTTGCGCAGCTTGCTCTGACCAAACAGCGAGGACTCCCTGAGTTGAACACCGAGGCGCCGATCGAGCAGACCTTAAGCCTCGTAACCTTCGGCGATCCGTCGCCGGCCATGAAGGCGGTCATCGACGCCGCGCGCCGTGCCGCCGAGAAGGTGATGTAGCACGCGATGGCGCAGGGTTGGCAACCAGTGAGGGAAGCTTTGCGTGGCGGCATTTCGGCCAAGCTCTATTGCTTTGCCTTTTTGTCTTTGCTCGCAGTTGCCACGCTGTCGATCTCCTCGATCTATTTCTCGAGGACGACAGAAACCGCCGCGCAGCGTCTCTACGGCGTAGGCTTTGTCGGCATCCTTAACTCGACCCGTCTTGACCTGCTGCTTGAGCGGCATCGCAGAATTGTCGAGAGCATGCCCTCGGAAGTGGACCGAGACCGGCTCCAGTCCGGCCGCAACGAGCTTGGGCAAATCAAGCAGAAATTGTCGGAGTTGATGATTGAGATCGCGCCGGCGAATGGCGATGCGGCTTCTCTCGAGAGCCGCATCGCGGAGAGCCTGCCGTCGCTGTTCAGTGAGGGTGACCAAGTCGCGTTTTATGCCAACGAGTTTGCGCAGGACAAGGCTGTCGAGGAAGCCAATGGTTATGTCCATGTCGCCAACGGCATCGAGCGTCTGATCAAGAACTATCGCGATCTGCGCTTGCAGGAGGCGCAGGAAGCCATCGCCGTCGTCAGCAGCCACCACGAAGTCGCTCGCGATATGGGTTCTGCTGTCTGCATTCGTGGCGATCATATTGATTGGTCCGATCGGCCTTGCCACCATGCACCGCGTGCTGTCGCGGCTTGGCCGCATTACGCATGCGATGACCCAGCTCGCGCGCAATGACACCACCACCGCGATCCCGTCGCGGGACGATCGCGACGAGGTCGGCGCCATGGCTCGGGCGGTGGAGGTGTTCAAGAACAACGCCATCCAGCTGATCGCCCGAGAGGTCGAGCTCAAGCAGCTCAATCGCCGGGTCGACATCGCCTTGAACAACATGACCCACGGGCTGTGCATGTTCGATGCCGAGCAGAAGCTGATCGTCTGCAACAAGACTTACGTGCAGATGTATGCGCTCACCCCCGAGCTGTCGAAGCCGGGGATCCTGCTGCAGGCGATTGAGAATTATCGCGCGACGGTCGGCAATGGCGCCATTGCCAACCCGGAGCAGGTGGCGGCGGCGACCGCGATCCACGCCCGCGAAGCCTCGGCCTTCACCCAGGAACTGATGGACGGGCGGATTGTCGCGGTGTCGCAGAAGCCGATGCAGGACGGCGGCTGGGTCGCCGTGCACGAGGACATCACCGAGCGCCGCCGCGCCGAGGCCAAGATCGCGCATCTGGCGCGCCACGACATGCTGACCAATCTGCCCAACCGCGTGCTGTTCCGGGAGCACCTCGAAAACGCCTTCGATCGCATCCAGCCCGGCCGCGGCTTCGCCGTGCATTGCCTCGATCTCGATCATTTCAAGACCGTCAACGACACGCTCGGCCACCCGATTGGCGACGAACTTCTCAAACTTGTGGCCGTCCGTCTGATTGAGGCGGTGGCGAAGACCGATTTCATCGCGCGCATCGGCGGCGATGAATTCGCGGTCGTTCAGACCAATGTCAGCCAGCCCGAGCAGTGCAGCCAGCTCGCATCCCGCATCGTCGAGCTGGTCAGCCGGCCTTACGACATCGATGGCCGCCACATCGTCATCGGTGCGAGCATCGGCATCGCCGTTGCGCCGAGCGACGGCGCCAACCCCGACCTGCTGTTGAAGAACGCCGACATGGCGCTCTATCTCGCCAAGGGCGACGGCCGCGGCACCCACCGCTTCTTCGAGCGCGAGATGGACAAGCGGTTGCAGCTGCGCCGGGCGCTCGAGCTCGATCTGCGCAAGGCCATCGCCAACGGCGAGTTCGAGGTCTACTACCAGCCGATCCTTTACCTGCAGACCGGCAAGGTCTCCGGCTTCGAGGCGCTGCTGCGCTGGAACCACCCCGAGCGCGGCATGATCCCGCCGCTCGACTTCATTCCGCTGGCCGAGGAGACCGGCCTCATCCTGCCGCTCGGCGAATGGGTGCTGCGCACCGCCTGCGCGCATGCCGCCAAATGGCCGCAGGCGATTGCGGTCGCGGTCAATCTGTCCGCCATGCAGTTCAAGGGCCGCAATCTCGTGCAGCTGACGCTGAACGCGCTGGCGGCGTCGGGCCTGCCGTCGAGCCGGCTCGAGCTCGAGATCACCGAGTCCGTGCTGCTCCAGGACGAGACCCACGTGTTGAGCCTGCTGCATCAGCTCCGCGAGATCGGCGTGCGGATTTCGATGGACGATTTCGGCACCGGCTATTCGTCGCTCGCCTACTTGCGGAACTTCCCGTTCGACAAGATCAAGATCGATCGCTCCTTCGTCCGCGACATGCTGGTGCGCAAGGACTGCCAGGCGATCGTCCGCGCCGTGGTCGGGCTCGCCCGCAGCCTCGGCATCACCACCATCATCGAGGGCATCGAGACCAAGGAGCAACTCGCCGGCGCCAAGGCCGACGGCTGCGACGAGGGGCAGGGTTATCTGTTCGCCAAGCCGATGCCGGAGCCGCAAGGTCGCCGAATTCCTCGCCGAATGCGAGCGCGTCTCCGCCGCGGCGTAGCTCGCCTTTACTCGCCTCCATCGATTGCTAAAGTGCGGCCGGACCACAGTTCGCCGCAGGGAGATCGCCATGGGCTACGACAAGGGCCACAAGGAATTCTACGGGGTCGACATGAAGGAGGGCTTCCACACGGTGCCCGGCTATCCGTGGGGCTTCTCCGAAAAAATCCTGGCCGGCTCGCTCGACGAGAAGAACAAGGTCGGCAACCGCACCCGCATCCTCAAGATCGAAGCCGGCGCGTTTTCGACCGTGCCGTTCGTGCATGAATACTGGGAAGAGGTGTTCCTGGTGTCCGGCGACCTGGTCTGCGGCAGCGACGCGCAGGGCAAGGGCGGCGAATCCTTCACCGGGCCGACCTATTGCGTGCGTCCGCCCGGCGTCTATCACGGCCCGTTCACGTCGAAGAACGGCTGCCTGCTGCTGGAGACGCACTACTACGTGCCGAAATAATGCGCCGGGCAGTTCAGCGCCGGCCGTCGAGCTCCGGCATGTCGAAGTCTTCCCAGCCGGGCACGTCGGCCACTTCCGAGAACGGCTTGCCGTAGGGCTTGGTGGCGTCGACGCCGATCGACGAGGCGGTGCGGAACGGCCGCGGCTTGGTCGGATCGTCGATCGAGGGATCGGAGGGGCCGGCCGGAATCTGATCGACGATGATGACGTCGCGCTGCGGCTGGGTGCGGAACGCCATCGCCCATTCCACCTCGGCCGACGAGTGCACGTCGACGTCCGGATCGACGATGACGATCCATTTCGGCCGGATGTTGCTCGACATCGCCGCCAGGATCACCTGTCGCGCCTCGCCGGCGAAGCGCTGGTTCATCGAGATCACGACATAGAACGACACGCCGGCCGACGCGCGCACCGATATGCTCTCGATGGTCGGGAACTGGCGCTTCAGCGTCTTGAGGAACGACGCCTCGAATGGAATCTGCTTGAGGATGTGGTTCTCGGTCACCGGCTTGCCGGTGAGCAGGCCCTGGAACACCGGCTTGTTGCGGTGGGTGATGGCGGTGACGCGCGCCACGCGGCTTCAGCGACGCCGGCGTGTAGTAGCCGGTGTATTCGCCGAGCGGCCCCTCCATCACGGTCTTCGCCATGTCGACCTCGAACTCGATCACCACTTCGGCGGTCGCCGGCACTTCGATGTCGCAGGTCTTGCATTTGACCAGCTCGATCGGCTCGCCGCGCAAGCCGCCCGCGACCTCCCAGTCGTTGGTCTGGTCGTGGACCTGCACCTGACAGGTGTAGGCCAGGATCGGATCGACGCCGATGATCAGCGCGGCCTTGGGCGTCACGCCCATCTTCTGGCACTTCGCCAGGTTCTTGCCGAACCGGTGGAACGGCTGCGCCGAGAACGAGAAGGTGTCCTTGCCGAGAATGAGAAAGCGATAGTGCCCGATGTCCGGCACGCCGGTTTCCGGATCCTTCGACACCACGATGCCCGGCGTGATGTAGGGCCCGCCGTCCTTCGGGCTGTAGGTCGGGATCGGAAAGCGGTTGATGTCGATGTCGTCGCCGGTGATGACGACCTCGTGGCAGGGCGCGTTGCCCTTGACCATCCGCGGCGCGATCGGATTGTCGAGACCGTCGAGCACCTTTTGCAGGATCGTCTTCTCGTCGGCCTGGAACGCCAGCAGCGCCTTGTTGCGATCCGAATAGACGCCGCAGACCAGCGGAAAGTCCGTGCCGTTGTCGTTGAACACACCGCCGGGCCGGCCCTTCTGATAGGCCTGCTTCAGCGCCTTGCCGACGTCGGTCAATGCAATCGGCCGGTCGACGTCGATCAGCTCGCCCTGCTGGCGCAGCACGTCGAGGAACTGGCGAAAATCCTGATACGGCATGTCGTTCTCCGGGCCGTCATTCGGCTGGACTTGCCCGGCTGTGTCAATCGGCTGGACAGGGGTCGGCGCGGCGGTGCAGCCTTCGCCGCAAAGCGAACTCGGGGAGGCCGTCACGATGCGGTTTGCGCTGGCGCTCATCATGGCGATCGCATCGGCGCCGGCGCTGGCCCAATCCGCGACGGCGCCGGCGAATTGGCCCGACCGGCCGCTCCGCATGATCGTGCCGCTGCCGGCGGGCTCGGCGGTCGACGTGATCGCGCGGCTGATCAGCCAGCGCTTGAGCGTCCGGCTCGGGCAGCCGGTCATCGTCGAGAACCGCGCCGGCGCGAGCGGCGTGATCGGCTCCGACGCGGTCGCCAAGGCCGCGCCCGACGGATTGACGCTCGGCATGGCGACCTCGACGACGCACATGACCGCGCCGGTGCTCAATGCGAAACTGCCCTACGATCCGGTCAAGGATTTCGCGCCGGTCGCCGTGGTCGGCGTCTCGCCCTATGTGGTGGTGGTCAATCCGAAGGTGCCGGCCAGCACCGTCGCCGAGCTGATCGCGCTGGCGAAGGCAAAGCCGCGGACGCTGAGCTACTCCTCGGTCGGCAACGCCAGCCAGGCGCATCTTGCCGGCGAATTGTTCGCCGCGATGGCCGGCGTCGAGCTCAACCACATCCCTTACAAGACCTCGACCCACGCGGTCATCGATCTGACCGAGGGCCGAATCGACATGCAGTTCGGCATTCTCGGCACCAGCCTTGCGCTGATCCGCGAGGGCAAGCTCCGCGCGCTCGCGGTCACCACCGAACAGCGGATCGAGGAACTGCCCGACGTGCCGACCATGATCGAGGCCGGCCTGCCCGGATACGACGTCTCGCTGCTGTTCGCCGTCGTCATGCCGGCGGGGACGCCCAAGCCAGATCGTGGCGCGGCTCAATCGCGAGATCAACGAGTTCATGGCCACGCCCGAGGTGAAGCGCGTGCTGGCGGCGCAGGCGATCCACGTCACCTCAGGCACGCCGGATCAGCTCCGCGAGCGCATCGCCAAGGAAATCGAGCTCTGGCGCGGCATCGCCCAGAAGGCCGGCATCAAGCCGGAGTGACGGCAGCCCGCGACCAGATTTCAGCCGGCGCTGCTCAACGCCGTCCGCTGAAGACGATCCGCCGCGCCGATCACGCGGCGCGATGGTTTGCGCTCGACCACGATGGTGCGCGGCGCGGACGCCGGACCGGTGAACACGACGGAGGTTTTGATATCCTTCCGCGGCGGGGCGGTTTTGAGCAAAGCCGCGTGGACCTCGTCGTACGGCAGCCCCATCAGCGCGGCGGCGATTTCGGCCTGCTCGTCGAGTTCCTCGGACAGGCCCTGGGCGGCGGCGATCGCCTCCTCAAGCGTCGGCGCTTCCTGCCGAACACGGCGGGGACCGTACTTGGTCTTCCAGGCTTGATCGTTGTTTTTGCTCATGAATCCAGTCTTTTCCAGGCGATTCCAGTTGCCACCTTGCCTCAGATGGTGCGATGCAGCAAGAGCATTGTGCGGCGCGATAACGGGCTTGTGATGGCTCGGTCGGAGGCCGCACCGCATCAGGGCAGCGATCGCGTATGAATCGAGTTCAACAGGGAGCCGCCCGCCATGCTGCGCTCGGGCAAGGAGCATCTGCAATCGCTGCGCGACGGCCGCGTGGTCTATGTCGGCGGCGAGCGGATCGACGATGTCACCACCCACCCGGCGTTTCGCGCCGCGGCGCAGACCGTCGCCGGCATCTACGACCTCAAGGCCGATCCGGCCCATCGCGACAGCATGACCTACGAGGAGGACGGCGGCCGTCACTCGATCTATTTCCTCAAGCCGAAGACCCGCGAAGACCTGCAGAAGCGTTCGAACGGCCACCGCCGATCGCCGAATTCACCTACGGCATGTTCGGCCGCTCGCCGGACCACGTCGCCTCATTCGTCACCGGCATGGCGATGAAGCCCGACGCGCTGCCCAAGCCGTTCGCTTACGCCGACAACCTGCAGAAATACTACCGGCATATCCGCGACAACGACGTGTACGTGGTCTACGCGGTGGTGCCGCCGCAGGCGGCGCGCAATCCGGAGTTCTATCACAAGAAGAACATCCCGGTGCCGACCTTGCGCGTCGTGCGCGAGGACGACGACGGCGTCGTGATCTCCGGCATGAAGATGCTGGCGACCGGCGCGCTCTACGCCAACGAGATCTGGATCGGCAACGTCATTCCGCTGGCGCCCGACCAGAAGAAGGAGGCGATCACCTGCGCGATCCCATGCAACGCGCCGGGTCTGACCTTGTGGTCGCGCAAGCCCGCGGCGCAAGGGCTGACCTCGGAATTCGATTCGCCGCTCGCCTGGCGCTACGACGAGAGCGACAGCATGCTGATGTGCGAGAACGTCAAGGTGCCGTGGGAGAAGGTGTTCGTCCACGACGACGCGCTGTTGTCGCGCGACATCTACATCAAGACCGCGAGCCACTGCTTCGGCAACCACCAGTCCAACGTGCGCTACTGGTCCAAGATGCGGCTGCTGCTCGGCCTGTGCAGCCGGATCGCCAACGCCACCGGCGCCGACCAGGTCCCGGCGGTGCGCGAGAAGCTCGGCGAGATGGCGGCGATCGAGGCCACCATCGGCGGCCTCGTCAACGGCCAGATCAACGCGTTCGAAAGCTGGCCCGAGGGCTATGTGTGCTTCAACCGCCGCTTCATGTACGCGGGCCTGGAATGGTGCACGCAGAACTACAGCCGCTTCATCGATGAGCTCCGCACGCTCTGCGGCGGCGGCGTGTTCCAGATGCCGGCGGACATTTCGGTGCTCGACGATCCCGAGATGGCCAAGCAGTTCGACACCTTCTGGCAGACGCCGCAGGCGGATTCCATCACCCGCATGAAGCTGTTCAAGCTCGCCTGGGACATGACCGGCTCGGAGTTCGCCGGCCGCCATCTGCAATACGAGAAGTTCTACGCCGGCGCGTCGTTCATCATCCGCAACCACTCCTATCGCGAGACCGATTGGAGCGAATTCAACACGCTGGTCGATAAATGCATGGCGAACTACGACGTGCCGAATGCGGCAAGAGCGTCGCGGCGGAGTAGTCCTCCAACAGGGCGTCTCAGTGGTCCGGAATCGCAGCCCATGCTTCGACGCGCTGCGGCCGCTCCTCGCATGGCCCGAACTAACGACACGTTCAGTGCTCTTCTGACTCATCCTGAGGAGGCGCAAAGCGCCTTCTGGGAGTGCAGCATCACTTCCCGGAATGACCGGCAGCAGCACATAGGCGTTGCGTCCCGGCCCGGCGTGCAAGGTCACGTCGCCGCCGAACACCGCGGCCGGCCGGTCGCGCGGATCGTCGTGCTTGAACGGCCCGACCCCGGTGAACGTGCCGAGCGTCTTCAGGCCGGCGCCAGCGCCGCCCGGATAGACATAATCCTTGCCGCGCACCGACAGCGCCAGCCGATAGCCCGCCGGCACCACGATGCAGGTCGGCCAGACCTCGACGTCGCACTCCACCACCTCGCCCTTCTTCAGCTTCTGCTCCTCGTCGTGGGTGTGATACGGCCGGTAGGGCAGGGACAGTTTCTTGTCGAGCTTGCGATGCGAGGCGCGGAGCCAGCCTTGCGCCAGCGGCGTGTGCGGATCGAGCGCGCCCTGGAACACCAGCTCCTTCATGTCGGGCGAGAACGCCCGCACCACCAGGAACAGGTCGGCATCCTCGGTCGCCGACGACACGAACAGCTTGGCCGCGATCGGCCCGGTGATCTCGGTGTCGCGCTTCAGCGGCTCGGTCATGAACGTCACGCCGTCGCCGAGGCCCTTGTAGGTCACCGACGATTTCTTCGCCTGCCGTTTGGTCGATAGCGAGAAATCCGCCGGGTCGAGGAACATCTTGGTCCATTTCGTCCGCTTGAGCGGCCATTCCTTCTCGTGCCGCTCGACGAACTTGTCGACATGGCGGACCTGCAGCAGCACCTTGGGCTGCTTGTCCCAGCCGGTCTTCTCGCCCTTGAGGAAATGGCCGAAGAACTTCTTCTGCAGCGCGACGCCGTAGTCCGTATAGAAATGCGTCCAGTGTTCGAGGCCGTGGCTCTCCAGCCATTTCTGCTTGGAGGCCGCGCGCACGAAGCCCTCGAAATTGCCGCGCGGATGCAGGCCCTGGCCGCCCCAGTTCGCCGCCGAGAACAGCGGCACCTTGACCTTCGACCAGTCCGGCATGCGCGACTGCCAGTACTCGTCGGTGTCGAGCTTCCGCGCCAGGCAGTCCTCATAGAAATTGCGGCGGTTGGCGCCGAGCTCCTCGTCGGTCAGCTCCAGCGGCCCCGACACCCAGTCGCCGGTCATGCGGCTGCGGAAGCCGCGGGTGCCGCGGCCATGCTGCAGCGTATAGACCTGGTTCTCCGACCAGCCCTTGGTGAAGCCGTTGCAGAAGATGCCGCCGTGGTGCGCCATGTCGCGGTAGAAATCGGCGGCGCCCTCCCACAGGCAGATCGCGGCGAGGTGCTTCGGCTGCAACGCCGCGCACTGCCACTGGTTCTCGGCGTAGTAGGAGATGCCGTTGAGCCCGACCTTGCCGTTCGACCACGGCTGCACGCCGGCCCAGTCGACGCATTGCGCCAGATCCTGCGCCTCGCGGAGCGACCAGATGTCGATGACGCCCGGCGAGCGCCCGGCGCCGCGGCTGTCGACGCGGATGACGACATAATTGTCCGGCACCCACTTTTCCGGATCGACCACCTCCCAGCACTGATACTTGTTGGTCGAGCCGGTCGGCACGTCGGGGCGGATTTCGCACATCCGCTTCCATTGCTCGCCGTAGAGATCGTCGAAGTGCAGCCACTTGCCGTAGGGGCCGTAGGTCATGATGACCGGATAGCGGCCCTGCTTGATCGGCCGGTAGATGTCGCAGCGGAGCACGATGCCGTCTTCCATTTTGATCGGCATGTCCCAGTCGATCCGCATGCCGTCGCGGATTTCGCTGACTTCGCGGTAGCTCATTTCGTTTCCCCCGGGCGATATCGCTTTGCCACAATCGTCTACGGCGCAACGATTGTTGTCCAGGGCCGTGCTTGCGGCACAGGTTTTGCTGAGACAAGATGTCCTGGCAACCGGCCCGCAAAGCCAGGATTCATCGGGGATTCGCGAAGGAGGGGTTCGATGCTGCGTGTCGGTTCGTTCTTGAAGTTCGCTGCGTTGCTGGCGGCAGGCGTTTGCTTCGCCGTGGAAGCGCGGGCGCAAACCACGCCGGTGACGTTCTCGCTCGACTTCCGCGCGCTCGGCCGCCACGCCGCCTGGTACGTCGCGCTGGAGAAGGGCTACTACAAGAACGCCGGCCTCGACGTCACCATCATCCCGAGCCAGGGCACCGCGCAGGCGATCCAGAGCGTGGAGTCGAAGGCCGCGCAGTTCGCCTTCTCGGACGTCGCCGGACTGGTCGCGGCGCGCGCCAACAGCCAAGCCACCGCCAAGATGGTCGCGGTGATCTATCAGAAGGCGCCGTATGCGATCTTCTCGCTGCGCTCCGGCGCCAACGTCACCAAGCCTGAGCAGCTCGAAAATCTGGAGATCGCCAGCGGCGCCGGCTCCTTCACCCAGAAGGTGATCGAGGCCTTCATGAAGTCGAAGGGGCTCAAGGCCGACACCGTGAAGTACACCAACATCGATCCGGCGGCGCGGATCGGCATGCTGGTGGCGAAGAAAATCCCGGCGATCGAAACCTTCGCGATGTCGATGCCCGGCGTGGTGAAGGCGGCCGGCGGCGCGGAGGCGCAGATTTTCCTCCTCGCCAACGCCGGTCTGTCGCTCTACTCCAACGGCATTCTGGTCCGCGAGGATTATCTGAAGGCCGAGCCCGCCAAGGTGAAGGCGTTTGTCAAGGCCTCGCTGCAAGGCTGGAAGGACACCATCGCCAATCCGAAGGAAGCCGCCGACATCGTCGGCAAGCACATCAAAGGCCTCGATGCCGACGTGGTGCTCCAGGAGATCATCATCGTCAACGCGCTGGTGGCGACGCCGGAGGCGCGCGCCAAGGGGCTCGGCACCATCGACGCCAAGGTCATGGCGGAGAGCGTCGACCTGATCGCCAACAACACCGGCGCCGGCGGCAAGGTCGCGGCGAAGGACGTGTACGACACCAGCGCGCTGCCGCAGCCGCCGATCAAGCCGTGACTGACGAGAGCGCCGTTCGGCGTTCTCGATCGAGTCGGCAAGAGCTTTGCGGGCCCCGGGCGCGGGGCGCCGGACATCGTCGCGCTGCAAGAGGTCTCCTATTCCTTCAAGCAGGGCGAGCTGGTCGCGCTGCTCGGCCCGAGCGGCTGCGGCAAGACCACGCTGTTGCGGATCGTCGCCGGCATGACGCGGGCGAGCCACGGCCGGGTCGAAATCCGCGGCCGCGAGGTGCTCGGGCCCGCAGGACGATTTCGGCTTCGTCTTCCAGGCGCCGAACCTGCTGCCGTGGCGGACCGTGCTGGCCAACGTGCTGTTTCCGATGGAGATCGCCGGGCGAAACGACGACGCCGCGAAAAAGCGCGCGCTGGAACTGCTCGATCTGGTCGGCCTCTCGGCGTTCGCCAAAAGCCGGCCGCATCAGCTCTCCGGCGGCATGAAGCAGCGCGTCGCGCTCTGCCGCGCGCTGGTGCCGGGGCCGTCGCTGCTCCTGATGGACGAGCCGTTCGGCGCGCTCGACGAGCTCACCCGCATGGAGATGCAGGACCTGCTGCTCGACATCCGCCGCGTGTCCGGCACGACGGTGGTGTTCGTCACCCACAGCATCTCGGAGGCGATCTATCTGGCCGACGAGGTGCTGGTGTTCAGCCGCCGGCCGGGCCGGGTGGTCGACCGCATCCGCACGGAGCTGGCCTATCCGCGCAACGCCGGCGCTTCGCTACACGCCGGAATTCACCGCGCTGGAGCATCGCGCCGGCGCCGGCCTCGGCGTCATCCGCGAGCGGAGCGCGTCATGAGCGAGAACCGGCTCGTCCGCTTCGTGCTGCCGGTGCTCGGCCTCGCGCTGCTGATCCTGGTGTGGCACGTCTGTGTCGTCGCCTTCGACGTGCCGCCGGTCATTCTGCCGCGTCCGGGGCTCGTGCTCGATTCCACCATCGCCAACTGGCGGCTGATCGTGTCCGAAGGCTGGATCACGCTTGCTCGAAAGCCTCTACGGCTTCGTGCTGGCGTTTCGTGCTCGGCGTGCCGCTCGCGGTCGCCATCGCGGGCTCGCGCACGCTCAACCTGATGTTCTATCCGCTGCTGATCGCGACGCAGTCGCTGCCCAAGGTGGCGCTGGCGCCGCTCATCCTGGTGTGGCTCGGCACCGGCATGGAGTCGAAGCTCGCCATCGCCTGGCTCGTGGCGTTCTTCCCGATCGTGGTCGACACCGCGACGGGGCTTGCGCAACACGCCGGCGGAATTCCTCGATCTCGCCACCGCGGTGCGGGCGAGCCCGTTCCAGACCTTCTGGAAAATCCGTTTTCCCGCGGCGCTGCCGTTCGTCATTTCCGGCTCGAAGGTGGCGATCACGCTCGCGGTGATCGGCGCGGTGATCGGCGAGTTCATCGGCTCCAACGAAGGGCTCGGCAATCTCCTGCTCGTCGCCAACTCGCAGATCAACATTCCGCTGGCGTTTGCCTGCCTGATCGGGCTCGCCGCGATCGGCATCGGGCTTTACGGCGCGGTCGCCGCGGTCGAGCTCGCGCTCAAGCCGTGGTTCGGCGAAACCGTCAACGGCGTAGGCGCGCCGGCTCTCTTCGAAAATCCGCTGCACCTGCGCGCTGCGGCCGTCGTGGTCGCGCATCAGGTCGTCGACCGCCCAGCTCACGTCCTTGTTGCGGCGCTGCTCGCGCGGCTTGAGCTGGTCGGTGATGTAGGAGCCGTCGCGCTGGCCCTGCCGCACGATGCCGGAGCCGAACGCGCCTTGCTCGCGCTGGTACTTGGCAAGGCCCGCCTCGATGCCGAGCGCCGCGATGGAGTCGGCCAGGTGCTCGGCGTCCATCGCGCATTTGGTGGTGCCGGCGCCGGGATGCGGCCGCGCCAGGAACGCGGCGTCGCCGAGCAGCGCGACGCGGCCGAACACGGTCTGCGGCGAGATGAAATCGAAGATCGCCTGGAAGAACGGCCGCGGGTCGCGCTCGAAAATCTCCGCCACCTGCGGCGCCACCAGCGCGCGGGCCTGCGCCTTGCTCCAGGCGATGACGTCGGGCCGCAACAGCGGCGGCGGGATCGAGGTGCCGTGGCATTTGCCGCTCGCGTCGGTGCAGAGATCGGCGAGCTTTTCCGGCGTGGTCGGCCGGTACCAGACGATGTTGTAGGCGCGCTGGCCGGGCTGCGTCTCGTTGTTGCGGCCGGGCACCGGATAGGCGAGGAACAATTCGCCGGGCGGCAGGCAATAGGTGTAGTTCGCGAACAGCTGCGCGTGGATCGCCGGCGGCACGTCGCGCTCGTCGAGCATGGCGCGCCAGGCGACATAGCCGGCATACTCGGGCTGCAGGCCCGGCAGGAACAGCTCGCGCACGGTCGAGCGTCCGCCGTCGGCGCCGATCAGGAGATCGCCGCGCTCGCGCGTGCCGTCGGCGAAGATCGCGGTGACGCCGCCGGCGTCCTGCTCGACGCGCACGAGCGACTTGCCGAGCTGATAGCTGTCGTCCGGGATCGGATCGCGCAGCGAGCGGAACACCCGGCCCCACGAGCTCATCAGCCGGACGGTGTCGCGCTGGTCGTAGGCGCGGCCGTCGTGGTCGAGGAACACCACGCTGTTGACGCGCGATGCCCATCGAATCGTCGAACGGAATGCCGAGCCGCTTGGTGACCGCGTGCAATTGCGGATGCGTGCTGATGCCGGCGCCGCGGCCGGACAGCTCCTCGGCGTTGCGCTCGAACACGGTCGCGTCCCAGCCGATGCTGCGCAGCATGTTGGCGGCGAACAGGCCGCCGACCGAACCGCCGATGATGAGGGCGCGGGGCTTGCTCAGTCTAGCGCGTGATCGCGTCGATTTCGGCGATGACGGCGGGCGAGGGACGCTTGGCCGCCGCGCGCGACGTTCTGCTCGATCTGCTCCGGCTTGGTCGCGCCGGCGATCACGCTGCCGATGACGGGCTTGGCCAGCAGCCAGCCGAAGGCGAGCTCCAGCAGCGAATGGCCGGTGCGCGCCGCGACCGCGTTGAGCTTGTCGAGCATGCGCCCAGTTGCGCTCGTTGATGACGTCGGAATGGTGGTGCGCTGTAGGACAGCCGCGCGCCCTTCGGCAGCTTCGGCGTTGCGCGCGGTATTTGCCGGTCAGGAAGCCGCTCGCCAGCGGAAAATAGGGCAGCAGGCTCATGCCGTGCCGCTGCGCCATCGCCGGGATCAGGTCCGCGCTCGATGTCGCGCGCCAGCAGGCTGTATTCGTCCTGGCAGGTGACGAACGCCGCGACCTGCTCGCGCGCCGCGGCGTCCTGCGCGTTCGTCCAGTTCGCGCGGCGGAGAAGTTCGAGCAGCCGATCGCGCGCACCTTGCCCTGCTGCACCAGATCGTCGAGCGCGCGCAGCGTCTCCTCGATCGGCGTCTTCGGATCGGGCCGGTGCACCTGGTAGAGATCGATCCAGTCGGTGCGCAGCCGCTTCAGGCTCGCCTCCACCGCCCGCATGACGTAGCGCCGCGAGGCGTCGCGCGGCCGGGCGCTGTCGCTCATCGGCATGCCGAACTTGGTGGCGAGCACGATGTCCTTGCGCCGCGTCTTGCAGGATCTCGCCGAGAAACTCCTCGGACTTGCCCTTGTTGCCATAGACGTCGGCGGTGTCGAACAGCGTGATGCCGAGATCGAGCGCGCGATGCACGACCGCGCGCGTGGCTGCGAAATCGGTGCGGCCGCCGAAGTTGTTGCAGCCGACGCCGACGGCGGAGACTTCAAGATCGGACTGGCCGAGCTTGCGCTTTTCCATCGACAGCTATTGCGACCGCTGCAAGCCCAGGATTTTCCGGGCTTCGTCCGGCGTCGCCACCTCGCGGCCGAGCCGCTGCGCGATGCCGACCATGCGGTCGACCAGCACGGCGTTGTTCTTGGCGAACTCGCCCGGCGCGATGAACGGATTGTCCTCGTAGCCGACGCGGACATGGCCGCCGAGCGCGACCGCGAGCGCCAGGATCGACCACTGCTTCTCCGGGTTCATCACGCTGACGTTCCAGATCACGTCCGGCGGCAGGTTGTCGACGAAGAACTGCAGCGCGCGCTCGGTCGGCGGCATCCAGGTGCCGCCCGGCCAGCCGATGAACAGCGTGACGTAGGTCTGCTTCTTCAGGTAGCCGGCCTTGCGCACGAAATCGAGATGCCAGAACGCGCCGGTCTGGAAGCACTCGCATTCGAGCTTGACCTTGTGCTCCTCGGCGGCCTTGGCATAGGCGATCAGCTCCTCGACCGGATGGATCGCCATCATCCGCTTCGGCGGCAAGGTCGGCACCGGCTGGAAATATTCGTCGTGGGCGTTGAAGGCCACCGCCATCATGTCGGGGCCGAGCTTCATCAGCTCGATCTTCTCCTCGATGCGCGCCGAGGCCACGCCGTACTGCATGATCGGATCGACCTTGCTCGATGATCATGTGGTGCAGCTTCTTCCAGTCGGCGTGATGGATGCGCGACACCATCTTGCCGTCGGCCTGGATCGATTCTTCCAGCGTGCGCCGGCCGTGGATGTGCGCGATGGCGGCGCCGGCCTTGACGGCGTCGACGTATTGCTGCGCGCAGCCGGCGATGTCCTCCTGCGGCGGGCAGCAGGTTGTTGTGCGGGTAGGAGGTGCGCGAGTCGCCGGCCACCGTGATGATCAGTTTTTCCATGACGTTTCCTCAGTCCACCTTTTCGATCTTGTCCGCTCTTGCCCGACCGTACCACGGCGTCGAACACCGCCATGCCGTGCAGCACCTGGTCGATGGCGACCGGGTAGGGGCGTTTCTCCGCGATGCAGCGCGCGAATTCAACGAGCTCGGCGTTGAGCATGTCGAACGCCGGGCTCTCGATGATCTCGTCCGGCGGCGCGGTGACCGGTCCGGTCGGCGCCACGGTCGAGACCGGCACGAAGCGAAAGCGCGCCAGATTGGGCTTGGAGAATTCCGCGAGGCCCTTGGTGCCGAACAAGCGTGAAGCTCAAGGTCGTCGCGGTCGCGACCGAGCAGAACAGCAGCCCCGTCGCGCCGCTCTTGAAGCGCAGCATGATGTTGGTGGTGTCGTCCGACGGCCCCGGGATATAGCGGCCGGTGGTCGCTGAGCACGTCGCGCACCGGGCCGCGCGAACTCGATCATGTGGTCGATCGAATGCACGCCGACCGCGGTGATGCGCGCCGCCCGGCGCCTCGTCCGGCTGCGCCCGCCAGTTGTCGGCCGGGATGAACTGGCCGGTCGAGGTGGTGTGGGCGCCGACCATCGACATCACCTGGCCGAGCTGGCCGTCGGCGAGGCGCTTTCGGATTTCGACCACGGACGGATGGAAGCGCCGGTTGAAGCCGACCGCCAGCACGATGCCGGCGCGCTTGGCCGCGGCGACCGCGGCCTCGGCGCTCGGCCGGTCGAGCGTCAGCGGCTTCTCGACATGGATGTGCTTGCCGGCGACCGCCGCCGCCATCACCTGTTCGGCGTGCTGGCTGTGCGGCGTCGCCAGCACCACCGCGTCGATGTCCGGGCTCGCCAGCGCATCCTCGAAGCGGTCGAGCAGCGGGATGTTGTTCTCGCGGCAGAAGTCTTCGGCGCTCGCGCGCGTCCGCGTATAGGCCGCGGTGAATTTGATGGCGTCGGTCTTGCCGTGCACGGCGTTGACCAGCGAGCGGCCCCAGCGGCCGAGCCCGATGATGGCGGCGCGGACGGTCATGCGGATTTCGGGATGATCGGCAGCAGCAGATACGGCGCGAACTTGCCGCCGAAGTGCAGCGTGTTCTTGCCGCCGAAAATCGCCGGCGGCCGGTCCAGCGGATTGGTGTGGGTGAACGGCCCGACGCCCTTCATCGGATAGGGCGCGTGCGGCAGCGCCGCATCGGTGCCGTCGACCTCGTAGTCCTTGCCGCGCACCGTCAGCGCCAGCGCGATAGCCCTTGGGCACCACGATCGAGGTCGGCCAGATCTCGATGTCGAGCTCGACCGGCTCGCCGGGCTTGAGCGGCTGTTCCTCGTCGTGGGTGTGATAGGGCCGGTAGGGCTTGCGTTTCCTTCGGATCGAGCTTGCGATGCGAGGCGCGCAGCCAGCCGAGGCCGACCGGCACGCGCGGATCGTTCGAGCCGATGAACGTGACCTCCTTGCCGTGCGGATCGAACACCCGCAGCACCAGGAACAGGTCGGCGTCGGTGGTGTCCGACGACACGAACAGCTTGGCCGCAACCGGCCCGGTGATCTCCATCTCCTCGGTCAGCGGCTCGGTCGAGAAGCGTGACGCCGTCGCTCGATGTGGCGTAGGTCAGCGTCGCCGTGTCCTCCGGCGGCTTCAGAGTCCAGCTCGCGGTCGGGATGCAGATAGAACTTGGTCCATTGCGTGCGGGCGAGCGGCCATTCGTTCTCGGCGCGCGGCGACGAATTTCTCGCCGGGATGGCGGACCTGGAGCAGCACCTTCGGCCGCTTCTCCCAGCCGTTGTCGATGCCCTTCAGGAAACGGTCGAAGAACTGCCGCTGCAGATCCTGGCCGTACTTCGCGTAGAACAAGGTGAAGTGCGTGTCGCCGTGCACCTCCAGCCATTTCTGCTTCGAGCCGGCGCGCAGAAAGCCCTCGAAATTGCCGCGCGGGTGCAGGCCCATGCCGCCCCAGTTGGCGGACGGAGAACAGCGGCGTCTCGATGTCCTCGAACTTCGGCAGCCGCGCCTTGTGGTAGTCGTCGATCAGCCGGTGGCGCAGCGCGTCGCCGTCGCAATCGGCGCGGTTCTTCTTCAGTTCGTCATCGGACAGGTTCAGCGGCCCGGCCACCGGCTCGCCGGTGACGACGCTTCTGCGCGCCGCGCTCGCCGACGCCGTGCTGCACGGCGGTCACCTGGCGCGGATACCAGCTCGAATAGAAGTCGCTGAGGATGCCGCCGTGGCGGCAGAGCTCGCGGTAATAGTCCGACGAGCCCTCCCAGATGCACAGCGCGGCGAGATGCTTCGGCTTGAGCGGCGCCGCCTGCCACTGGTTCATCGAGTAATACGAGATGCCGTGCAGGCCGACCTTGCCGTTCGACCACGGCTGCACGCCGGCCCAGTCGACGCAGACCGCGATGTCCTTGGCTTCGCGCGGCGACCACGTTTCCAGATAGCCCGGCGAGCGGCCGGCGCCGCGCGAATCCACCCGCACCAGACGTAGCCGTCCGGCACCCATTTCTCCGGGTCGAACAGCTCCCAGTTCTGGTGCTTGTTGCTGGAGCCTTCGAGCACCTCGGGCGCGGCCTTGACGATCCGCAGCCACTGGCTCTTGTAGCCCTCCTGCATCGACAGGCCCTTGGCGTAAGGGCCGTAGCTCATGATCACCGGATATTTGCCGTCCGCGACCGGCCGGAACACGTCGGCGCGCAGCACCACGCCGTCGTCCATCTCGATCGGGGCATCCCAATCGATCTTCATTCCATCGCGGATTTCGGATTTCATGTCGGACGCGTCTGCTACTGTTCTTATTTGGCGGGCGCGCGGAACGCTAACATTGAAGGTGGGAGCGACGAAAGAGCATGTTCGAAAACGCCGCCATCATCGGCGTCGGCCAGTCGGCCTACACGCGGCGCCCGGAACCGGGCCAGACCGCGCTGCATTTCATGCGCGACGCGGTGGTGGCGGCGCTGAAGGACGCGGCGCTCGACGCCAAGGACATCCAGGGCATGGCGGTGGCGTCGTTCTCGCTCGCGCCCGATGCCGCGGTCGACCTCGCCTGGAAGCTCGGGCTGTCGCTCCGCTGGCTGGCGCAGGACACCAACGGCGGCTCCGCCGGCATGAGCATGCTCGGCAATGCGCTGCGCGGCGGTCGAGACCGGCGCGGCTGAAACGGTCCTCATCCTCGGCGGCGACGCCACCGGGCTTGCCGGCTACGCCAAGGTCGCGGCGAACTACAACACCGCGACGCAGAAGCATCTGTCGCCGCTCGGCCACGGCGGGCCGAACGGCGTCTATGCGCTGGTGGCGAGCCGCCAGATCAAGAAATACGGCCTGGAAAAATCCGACTACGGCCACATCGCCGTCGCTCAACGACAATGGGCGGCGAAGAATCCTTACGCGGTCTATCGCACGCCGCTGACGATGGAGGAGTATCTCGCCGCGCCCTTGGTGGCCGATCCGCTGTCGCGCTACGACTGCGTGCCGGTGGTGGCGGGCGCGCAGGCGATCATCGTGGCGCGGCCCGACCGCGCGCCGAAGGGCCGGCCGGGCGTGCGCGTCCGCGCGCATCGCGCGCAGCTTACAACTACGACAACCAGGAGGGCGACGGGCTGCAGACCGGCATCAGCACGTTCGCCAAGGAGCTGTGGCAGGAGGCCGGCGTGCGGCCGGACGACATCGACGTCGCCTGCGATCTACGACGATTATCCGACCATGGTGCTGGCGCAGGCCAACGACCTCGGCCTCATCCCCGGCAACGATCTGGCGCGGTTCTGCCGCGTGACCATCGGCGAGAAGCGATTTCCGGTGAACACCTGGGGCGGCATGCTGTCGCGCCGGCCAGCCCGGCGGCCACGCCGGCGGCTTGAACGGCATTTCCGAAGCGGTGCTGCAATTGCAGCACCGCGCCGGCGAGCGGCAGGTGAAGGGCGCGCGGCTCGCGGTCACCACCGGCTACGGCATGACGATGTACCGCTACGGCGGCACCGCCGCGGCGGCGATCCTGGAGCGCGTGGAATGAGCGCGGGCGTCACGATCTGGCGGTGCGCCAACTGCCGCGCCGGATATTTTCCGGAGCCGCTGCTGTGCCCGCGCTGTCACGGCGGCAAATTCGAGACCGATCGCGTGCACGAGGCGGTCGTCGAGGAAGTCTCCGTCATCCGCCACATGATCGGGCAGGAGAACTGGCAGCCGCGCCGGATCGCCAACGTGCTGCACCTCCGACGGCCCGCGCATGACCGTGGGCCTGCGCGACGAATCCGGCCCCGGCGCCACCATCGAATTGTTCGAGGAGGGCACCGCGCCGTTCGGCCGGGCGAAAGACGTAAGTCAGCGCCTTCTTCTTCCGTTCGGCGGCTTCATCGACCGCGTGCTGGAGCTTGTCGCCCTGCGCCTTGGGGCTGTCGCCGGACGGATAGGCGTTCTCGTGGGCCGGCTTCAGGCCGCCCTTGGCCGGCTCGTGGGTTTGCGACGTTGTCGGGGCGCTTGTCGGCTTCGGCGGGCATGACATCTCTCCTGGGCTGCCGGAGATAACGCCGCAGGCCGTCAGGCTGTTCCGCCCGCCTTCTTTCGCGCCGCCGCCTCATCCAGCACGCGCCGCGCCGCGTTGGCCATCGCCACGTCGATCATCTTGCCGTCCACGGTGGTGCTGGCGCTGCCCTGCGCCAGCGCCTTGTCGAACGCCTCCAGCACGCGGGCGTAGTAGTCGAGTTCGCGCTGGCTCGGCGCATAGAGCCGGTTGCACGGCTCGATCTGCGACGGATGGATGAGCTTTCGCCCGCGATAGCCGAGCCGGCGCGACAGCGCGGTGTCCTTGGCGAAGCCGTCCGGATCGCGAACGTCGGCGAACACGCCGTCGAGCGGCGAGTCGAACCGCGCCGCCCGCGCCGCGATCAGCGCCAGCCCGCGCGCGGTCATCATCTCCGGTCCGTCGCTCGACCACGTGCAGCCGAGATCGGTGTTGAGATCGCCGTCCTGCGCGCCGCCGAAGGAAAGCGACGCCACCCGCGACGCCGACACCGACATGTCATAGGCGTTGAGCACGCCCAGCGCGCTTTCGATCGAGAGAACGAGCCGCGTCGAGCCGGCATTGAGACCGCGCGCCTTCTCCAGCGCGGCGATGGCGCGATCCCAGCGCAGCACCTCGTCGCGGGTCTCGACCTTGGGCAGAAATATCCCGGCGATGCCTTCGACGCCGATCACCGCGTCGAGATCGGCTTCCGCCAAGCCCGTCTCCAGCCCGTTGACGCGCACCCAGACCCGGTGGTCCGCGATCTTCGGCGCGTAGGCCTTCACGCCGGCGCGGGCGTTTTCCTTCTCCGGCACCGGCACCGAGTCTTCGAGGTCGAGGATGAAGGCGTCCGCCGGCAGCCCCATCGCCTTGTCGAGAAATTTTTCGCGGTTGGCCGGGACGTAGAGAAAGCTGCGGGGCAGGGGCATGAATGATTCCAGCTATTCCGCCGCCGTGACCTTCGGCTGCGCCGTCGCCGCGAGCTTGGTGACGCCCGCCGACACCAGCGTCCCGATCGCGGCCTGGTCGTAGCCGAGCTCCCGCAAAATCTCCTCCGAATGCTCGCCCAGCATCGGCGCCGGCCGCGCGATGTCGGGTCCGTCGTGGTCGAGCAGCACCGGGTTGCGCGTGACCTTCATCGTGCCAAGGCGCGGATGCTCGATCTCCTGGACCACGCCGCGCGCGACGATCTGCGGATGCTCGAACACCTCCTGGAAATTGTTGACCAGCGCGCAGGGCACGCCGGCCTCCATCAGTCCGGCCTCCAGCTCTGCTGGACTTCATCTTGCGGATCGCAGGCTCCACGATGGCGAGCAGCGGATCCTCGTTGGCCTTGCGGTTGGCGTAGGTGGCGAAGCGCGGATCGCTGAGATGCGCTCCGAGCCCGATCACCTGCATGAATTTCTGGAACAGCATGTTGTTCGGCATGCCGATCGCGACGTAACGCTTGTCGCTCGTCTCGAACAGCTGATACGGCGCGGTCAGGCGATGCCGGTTGCCCATCGGCTGCGGCACCTTGCCGGTCTCGAGATATTCCGCCGCCTCCCAGGCCGCCGCCGCGATCGAGGCTTCGACCAGCGAAATGTCGGCGATGCGGCCTTCGCCGTTTCGGGCAGCGCCGACGAGGCTCGCCAAGGTCGCGTAGGTGGCAAACAGCGCGCCAAAAACATCCGCGGTCTGCACGCCCGGCCGCATCGGCATCTCGCCGGGCGCGCCGGTGACCGACAGCACGCCGGAAAACGCCTCGATGATGAGATTGACGCCGGCCCGGCGGCGGTCCGGCCCGGTCTGGCCGAAACCCGACACCGACGTGTAGATGATCTTCGGATTGACCGCCTTCAGCTGCTCGGCGCCGAGCCCCATCTTCTCCAGCGCGCCCGGGCGGTTCGCCTCCACGAACACGTCGGACTTCGCCGCGAGCCTGCGCATCACCTCCTGGGCCTGCGGGCTTTTGAGATCGAGCACCAGGCTCCGCTTGTTGCGGTTCAGCGCCGTGAAGCTCACGCTCTCGCCGTTCCGGATCGGCGGCGTGGCGCGGCTCATGTCGCCGCCGGGCGGCTCGACCTTGACCACGTCGGCGCCCATGTCGGCCAACAGCGTGCCGCACAGCGGCCCCGCGATGAAGTTCGCCAGTTCGATGACGCGGATGCCGGCGAGCGGTTTGCTCATTGAATCTTCAGCCCCGCCTTGTCGATGACCTCCTTGTACATCGGCACCTCGTGCTCGACGCGCTTCATGAACGCCGCAGGGCCTTCCGCCACCACCGGCAGTCCGATCTTCTCGAACTTCTCCTTGACGTCGGGCCGCGCCAGGATCGCGGCTCAATTCCTTCGCCAGCCGGTCGATCACCGGCTGCGGCGTGCCGGCCAGCACATAGACGCCCTGGAACGTGTCGGACTCGGCGTCCTTGACGCCGGATCTCTTCGAGCGTCGGCACGTTCGGCAGCGCCGGCCATCGCGTCTTCGACGTCACCGCGATCGGCCGCACCTTGCCGCCGTCGATCAGCCCCTGCACCGAGCCGAGGTTCGCCGTGTAGAGATCGACCTGTCCCGCGATCGCGGCGTTGCTCGCCGGTCCCGCGCCGGGGAAGGGGATGTGCTGCATCTTGATGCCGGTGCGGAGCTGGATCAACTCGCCGGCGAGCTGCGGCGTGGTGCCGGCGCCCGGGCTCGTCCAGTTCATCTTGCCTGGATTGGCCTTCGCCTTCTCGATGAACTCCTTCATGCTCTTGATCTCGGATTTCTCCGGCACCACGAACACGTTCGGCGAGGCGCCCATCACCATCAGCGGCACGAAGTCCTTGATCGGATCGTAGGCGGCGTTGGCATAGAGGCTCGGATTGACCACATAGGCGCTGGAGCAAACCAGCAGCGTATAGCCGTCGGCCGGCAGCCGCTTCACCGCCTGGATGGCGATGTTGCCGCCGGCGCCGCCGCGGTTCTCGATGATCACCGGCTTGCCGAGCGCTTCGCCGAGCTGGATGTTGACCAGCCGCGCGGCGATGTCGGTGCCGCCGCCAGCCGGGAAGCACACCACCATGGTGATCTGCTTGTCGGGATAGTCGGCGCGCGCGGGCACGCTCAACGCAGCGGCCGCGCCAGCGGCGAACAACGCCATTCTCCAGCCCTGACCCATCGCGTCCTCCGGAATCTCTTTTGTTCGTTGCAGCGATTATGGCCGCCTGATTATGGCGGCCTCTTGGGACTTTGCCCACCCAATCCGTCATGCTTGAATTGACGGGGAAGGCCGGAACCGCGGCCATCGGGGGATTCATGGCCGAAGGTTTCGACACCATCATCGTCGGCGGCGGCGCGGCCGGCTGCGTGCTGGCCAACCGGCTCTCCGCGCGTTCGGGCCATTCGGTGCTGCTGCTCGAAGCCGGCCGCGACACGCCGCCCGGCCGCGAGCCCGCCGACGTGCTCGATACCTATCCGACGTCTTATTACAACACCGACTATTTCTGGCCGGAGCTGAAGGTGCACTGGCGGCTCGCCAGCAATTCGCCGCTCACCGGATATTCGCAAGGCCGCATCATGGGCGGCGGCTCCTCGGTGATGGGGATGGTGGCGCTTCGCGGCACGCCCGACGACTACGCCGAATGGGAGGAGGCGGGCGCGACCGGCTGGGGCTGGAACGACGTGCTGCCGTTCTTCCGCAAGCTCGAATCCGACCAGGACTTCGCCGGCGGCATGCACGGCACCGAGGGCCCGGTTCCGGTCTGGCGTTTGCCAAGGGACAAGTGGCCGCCGATCTCCAAGGTGCTGGAAGGCTTCGCCGAAGAGCGGCAGTTTCCATTCGTTGCCGACATGAACGCAGACTTTCGCGACGGCTATGCGGTCGTGCCGATCAGCAACTGGCCGGGCAAGCGCGCCTCGGCGGCGATCTGCTATCTCACGGCCGACGTTCGCGCGCGCAGCAATCTCACCATCATCAGCGGCGCGACGGTGACCGACGTTGCCTTCGATGGCCGCCGCGCCACCGGCGTCACCGTCAGTGCCGGCGGCGAAACCAAGACCTTCACCGGCCGCGAGATCATCCTTTCGCTCGGCGGCATCCATTCCCCGGCGTTGCTGATGCGCTGCGGTATCGGCCCCGCTGCTCACTTGCGCGAACACGGCATTGCGGTGCGTGCCGATATGCCCGGCGTCGGCGCCAACCTGTCCAACCATTCGCTGCTGTTCATCGGATTTCATATGAAGCCCGAGGCGCGGCAATCGCCGGAGCTGCGGTCGCATTCGGCGACGGTGCTGCGCTATTCGTCCGGCGTGCCCGGCTGCCCGCCGACCGACATGTACGTCAACGTGCAGAGCAAGACCTCGTGGAGCGCGCTCGGCACCCGGATCGCCAATCTCGCGCCGTCGATGTGGAAGCCGATGGGGCGCGGTCGCGTGGCGCTGCGCTCGGCCGATCACCGGCAGGAGCCGCTGGTCGAGATGAACTTCGCCGGCCATGAGCTCGACCTCAAGCGGTTGATGCATGGCTTCCGGCTGGCGGTCGAAATGCTGACCTATCGAAAAATGCGCGACATGTATGGCGTGAACTTTCCGGTGAAGTTCACCGATAGGCTGCGCCAGCTCAACACGCGGAGCACGTCCAATGCGGCCAAGGCGCGGATCATTGCGACCTTGACCGATCTGGTGCCGGCGCTGGCCGAGCCGATCTTCGGCACGCTCGCCGACCGCAAGATCGACCTCACCGCGCTGGTGAAGGACGACGACGCGCTCGCCGAGCATATCCGTCAGAACGTCGCCGGCATGTTCCACGTCGCCGGCACCTGCCGGATGGGGGCGTCGACCGACCGCGATGCGGTGGTGGACCGCGCCGGCCGGGTGCGCGGCTTCGACGGCTTGCGCGTGGTCGATGCGTCGATCATGCCGACCGTGCCGCGCGCCAACACCAACATTCCGACCATCATGGTCGCCGAGAAGATTTCAGCGGCGATGACCGCGGGATAATAGACCTAGCGGTTGTGGCCGACCGTCTTCATGTATTGCAGCGTTTCGTCGAGTCCGACCACGTCGGCATATTTGGCGTTGAGGTCGAACAGGCTTTGCTCGATGCGCCGCTGTCGAGCGGTCGCCGACCGCCTCGCGCACCACCATCGGCCGGAAGCCGTTCTGCACTGCGTCGACCGCCGTCGCGCGGACGCAGCCCGATGTGGTGCAGCCGGTGATGATCAAGGTGTCGACGCGCTGGTTCAGCAGCCGCGGCACGAGGTCGGTGCCGAAGAAGCATGAGGCATATTTCTTCACCAGCAGGCTGTCGGTCGGCCGCATGTCGAGGCGCTCGTCGATCTCCACCGCGGGCGTTCCGGCCTTGAGCGTGAGCGTGCCCTTCATCTTGATGGCCCAGAGCCCGGCGTCCTTCAGGTCGTGGTCGTTGTAGATCACGGTCGAAAAGATCACCGGAATGTTGCGCTCGTGCGCGACCTCAAGCAGCGGTTTCTGTGCGGCAATTTCCTTGTCGAGATTGGCGCCGAGCGGCATTTTCGCGTCGGTGAAGCCTTTCAGCATGTCGATGAGGATCAGCGCCGGCCGCTCGCCAAAGCCCATCTTGATGCCAAAGCCGCGCTGCTTGAAGAATTCTTCGTCGTCCTTGCCGCTGGTCATTTGTTTTTCCTTTTGCGCATCCGCCTAATTCCAACGCCACACGCCGTAGGCGTGGCCGTTCTGCATCTGCGGCGCGACGTAATTCGGTTTGCGGTTGCCGATGGCGCCCAGCATGGCGATCCAGTTCAACAGCTCGCCGCCGACGTTGCCGGCCTTCAGCATCTGGTGCTGCGTCGATTCCTTGATCAACGTGTCGATCTGCTGGCCTTCCAGAAGTTTGATAACGCGGGCTACCCACTCCGGGTCGGGCACGCCGTCGGCGCGGCCGGGCGCCATGCGCGGGCCGCCGACTTCCAACGAGAAACTGCCGGAGCCCATCACCACGACGCGTTTGTTCTCCGGCCAGGTCGCGATGGCGCGGCCGACCGCCTCCCCGAGCGCAAAGCAGCGCCGCGACGAAGGGAGCGGCGGCACGTGTCCGCTGATGAAGAACGGCACCACCGGGATATTCATGTTCGGGGTGAGGAAATGCAGCGGCACCGTCACCGAATGATCGACCGAAAAATTCTGCGTCATGCCGACGTCGAAGCCGGCTTCGATCCCAGCCTGCCGGATGTGCGCCGCGAGATCGGGCGCCGACGGCACCACGTAGTTCGGCACATCGCGCGGCTCATCGTTCGGCGCCTTGAAGGTCTTGTCGACGCCAAGCGCGAAGATCGGCAGGCTGTCGAGGAAGAAAGTGTTGAGATGATCGGTGTCGAACATCACGATGACGTCGGGCCGTGTCGCGGCAAGCTGTTCCTTCTGCGCGCCGAACAGCCTGGCGATCTCGCAATCCGGACCATCGCGCTTGACGAAATGCGGAAAGATCGGGGTGTGCGGGACGCCGAACCCGCCGACGATCTGCGCCATCTTGAACTCCGCCTACTTGGCTTGGGCCTGACCTGACTTGGTTCAGTACTTTTGCATAGGCTGTGTGCCAATATTAGCGCGAACGGAGCGAAAGGCACCATGGCACGCAAGTCTCGACGAACCACCTCGGCGGTCCGCAGCGCCGTCCGCACGCGGGTGCGTCAAACCACGGCGCCCAAAAAAGCGCCGGCCGATGCACCGCCGCTGATCCCAGCGGGCCCATGGCCGTTTCGACTATTCGCCGATCATCGACCGGCCGCCGCTGCGCTGGCCGAACGGCGCCCGCGTTGCGCTCTGGGTTATTCCGAACATCGAGCACTTCTTGTTCGACCGGCCCGGCACCAAGATTTCCGGCGGCGGCATGGTGGTGAACCCGGATATCCTCAACTACGCGTGGCGCGACTACGGCGTGCGGGTCGGCATCTGGCGGCTGATGGAGATCCTGGCGAAGTTCGGCGTGCGCGGTACCGTCGCGCTCAACTCCGACGTCTGCCGCGAATATCCGCGCATCATCGAGGAGGGCAGGAAGCTCGGCTGGGAATGGATGGGCCACGGCACCACCAACTCCGTTGTGCTCAACCAGCAGACCGAGGCCGAGGAGCGCGCGTTGATCAAGGAGGTGGTGTCGACCATTACCCGCTCGGCCGGAAAGGCGCCGCGCGGCTGGCTCAGCCCCGGCATGACCGAGACGGTGCGCACGCTCGACATCCTCGCGGAGAACGGCATCGAATACACCGGCAACTGGGTCAACGACGAGCAGCCCTATCCGATGAAGGTCAAGAAGGGCTCGATGATCTCAATGCCGTATTCATCGGAGATCAACGACATTCCGGCGCTGCTCAGCCTGCACCAGAGCCCGGAACGGTTCGGCCAGATGATCTGCGACCAGTTCGACGTGCTCTACGAGGACGGCGCCACGTCCGGGAGGGTGATGTCGATCTGCCTGCATCCGTTCATCATCGGCCATCCGCACCGGAGCAAGTATCTGGCCAAGGCGCTGGCGCACATCACCTCGCGGCAGGAGGTCTGGCTCGCGACCGGCAGCGAGATCGTCGATTGGTACAAGAAGAATTATTTGAAGAAGAGCTAGAGCCGATTTCGATTTGCACTGAATCAACTGTTGTGATGGCTGGGCTTGTCCCCCGAGAGCGTTGCTATCGCCGATCGCTCCAAGTCCGTGAGATCATCTAATTAGAATCATCGTTGAGGCTACCCTTTGTTACATCGATGGGAACAGCGTTACAGTGCTGGCATCGAGGGCAATGTCGATCAGCCATTAGCCTTAGAGCTCGAAAAGTGTACCGAGTGAAAGCAAGCTGACATCACCTGAGCCTCAAAACACCTGGAGCTAAATGGGATTGCCGCTTTAGAGCCAGCCGAGCTGAAAGGCACGAGCTGCGAGGGCGCTTGGCCTCTTGCGAGCGGAAATTATGCTGAATTCCGTTCCAACAAATCACACTAGAGATAGAAACTACTATTGATTGCACTTGTAAGGCGGCTCTCTACCTGAGCTTTTGCCTCTTGGTATTCATGCTTCTAAGCACCGCGGTGAGAATGCCGACCGTATCTGGCGCTTGCCCACATGGCGACCGGCTTGCGGGCAAGCACTGGAGCATATTGCCGGGCTGTCGAGTGTTCTCACCCACGGCCTGGCGCGTGAGAGGCATCAGCAGCCGTTGTCCTTCAGGATCAAATAACGCAATATCGCCGTCAGAATATAATCGTGCTCAGATACAGGTCCTGAGCGATCATATAATTTGAACACCGCGTAAGCGAACTTGTCGTCAGAGGAGATAAAGTGTTCAAAACTGCGGAACTCAACGTCATTCGCGCGATGGCCATCTCGCAAGATGGTTATATCCATCGAATGAAATGGACCGGTCGCTTGGGGGAAAATCTGGAATAGAAGCAAGTGAGGATCGTTCGGTTCTTCGATCGGCGCGCCCTTGTTGAATTTCGCTCTATATATGTAGTCGTCGGTCTTTTCTATTGACGGAATCTTTGTCATTTCGATTTCCCTTGCTAAGTTTTGTGCTCTGTTCGCCGCCCTCACGATGCGCCTAACAAAGATCATGTCAGCGGGGCACATCGCTTTTGCGAAACGAAGCCATTTGGTTGCACCTAAACAAACCTTCGACGCCAAGACCTAACGTCGGACCGATGGCTGCAACAGAAAGACAAGCTGCGCGACTTGTCGCCAGAGAGTTGTTTCGTACCGATTGAGCAGTTCAAGGGCGCCGCATCCGAGTTTGCTGACCCGCAGAAAACAATAGGCCAGGCTTTGGGGCGAATCCGTAGACGGCGGATCCTTTTGATCAGGACCCTCAACCTCGCAAAAGCGCGCAACACTCGGCGCCGTATCGAGCTCATCATACCACTCCGGCAGCGGGACGGTTTTGCGCCGTCGCGTGCCGTTATTTCCATTCCGCATGAGTTCACCCTGAATTTGAAATAGCCCGGTCTCGATGCTGGTCGAGCGACGCAGCCGCCAGAGCAGCGATGCAAGCCTCGCGACCAATGCGCTTTCGGTCGCCGAGCGCGGCTGATAATCCGCAGCGATGCTCGCTGCAAACATTTCATAGTCGGCAGCATTTTCGAGCACAGCGATCACCGTCTCGGCAGCGAGGCCGTGGCTCATGGCATTCTGCCGCGAACGAAGCTTGCCTTGCTCGCTCCGCGGGCCAGTGCTTTTCAGAGCATTGATCCGGTTGGCGGTAATTTGTTTGAGCGATGTCATTGCACTGCACCGATGGCACTGTTCACCGTGCGGCTGGCTTTTCCATTGCGATGAGCATTGCCGTTGACGAGGCGGCGGGTACGCCTCTGGGGGCTTTTTGCCAGTGGTTCATGCGCCTCGTTGAGGGCGTGGCCCGATTGGCTCTTTTGCCAAAGCGCCTCCGCCACCGCGAGCGGCGCAATACCAACGCGATTGCCACCACGCGAGCTCTTTAGCCGCCCGATGCACCTCGCGATGGTGCGCACGGCAAAGGGGGACCGTGTATTGATCGCTGACCTTCCGCCCGAGCGCGCGAGGCTGGGCAAACGGCAGATGATGCGGGTCAGAAGGCTGCTTGGCGCAAACCAGACACGGTTGCGTGCGCACAAATCTGAGATGCTCTTTATTGCGGTGGCGCACGGTCTTGGTGATCGGCGGATTGCGCTCGTTGATGCTTCCACCAGTTGCAGGAACAGGTTCTATGGCGCCGTCATGAGGGGCCACGCTATCATCGCCGGGAGACACCACTGGGAGCAGCAGCTCATCCGCACCGACATCGGCGGGCAGGCCTGCAATCTTTGTCTCAAACGCGGATTCAATTGCGCGGGCGTCATTGGCGGTGAGAGTATTTTTCGCGCGCAGCATGGTGTTGGCCCAAGCGGTAGCTGCCGTCGGACGAGGCAATGCTTTCAATCTCGGCGAGCATGCCTTCACGAAGCCGAGCTGATTTATCGCCTGCCAGGATCGGCCGGTTGGGCGCCGCAGATTGCGAGCGCTTAAAACCGTTCGCCGCGCGGCCGTTTCCTGAATGGGGCCTCGCGGGCACCGTGTTGGCAGAGCTTGTGGATGTTTCTGCTGTCACCGGTCCCGAATTCGCAACATTGAGGTCCGGAGCGTCGAGATCGTCCTCGCCGGCAATGCCGACCAGCGCGAACAGCGCGTGGCGGCGAGCATAGGTCAGAGCCGCGCCCATGCGCTGCGGCGAGTTCATGTCGCTCATGGGACAGACCGGCCAATCCGAGGCGATCCATTCACCGGAGGAATGCGCCAGCACGGTGTTCAGGCGCACCGTTCGGGTGGCCTCGTCGATCGCGGTGGTCTGCACCAGGGCGATCTCATGCTGGCCGAGCGCCTTGCGCACGAGCTCGAGGCCCGCCGAGAGCGGTGCGTAACGAAAGCTTCGTTCGGTCCCCTGCCCTCGCCGGTCGTCGCGGATTGTCGCCGTCATGGTCTTTTCGGGATTGACCAGGACGCTCTGCGCCTTGGCCAAGGCAGAAGCGATGGCGGCGATGCTCGCGACTTGACCTATGCATGGGCGACCTCCGCCTCCAGCAGGTCAAAGCTCACCGCGCCCGATTTGGAGCGCTTTCCGCGGATGCCATGTCCGATGGCTTCCTTGGCATCCTCGGGCATCAGGGCCTTGAGCTCGCTCTTGGCCCTCTCGTGGTCGAGGAAGGCCTGCCGGGTTTCTCGGAACAGCCCGGCAAATTCGCTCCAGGAATTCGAGGTGCTCATGTCGACGATGCGAACCGCCTCGATGCGCGCTCGCGGCGGCTCGGCATTGATCAGGTGCGGCGTCTCGCCGGATTGGACGCAGCGCCAGAATTTCTTCTCCGCGGAGACCAGAACGCTCAGATAGAGCGGGTCCATCGGGATGGCGATTTCGACCCATTTGCCGCCGCCGGTGATGATCGAGAGCACCGAGGTCCGCAGATTTGTGACCCACATGTTGTGCTGGAGCTGCGGCATGTACTTCTCGGCCGCGCCCTCCTCCGAGAACGACCAGGGCAGCATGAACTTGGATTCGAAGACGGCTTCGGTACCGTCCACGATCCCGTCCAGCGTCGCCCCCATCCATGGAATGAAGCGCATGCCTGACGTGGCGCTGCACGTCGCGGACTTGGTGGCCGGTGTTTCGCTCATACCAGGTTCGATTCGAGATCTTCGGTGACGCTTCCCAGCTGCACAATGAGGTTGCCGGACAGATCCTGCGGCTCGGCCTCTCCCCGCTTCTCCCGCCACAGGCGGATCAGAGCGGCTTCGTCGCTTCCCATGATGATCCGGGTATCTGAGCCGCCGACGAAAGAACGGCGACTACATTGGACCGATTCCTGTAGAACCTGACATGACTGACCTCTCTCGATTTGATACCTGAGGTATTAATTCGAGACCTGACCCAAAGTCAATACCTCAGGCATCATTTAATACTTCAGGTACTGATAGTGTCCCGCCCCTCACAAGCGAACTAATTCGAGCGGCAAGAGCGCTTCTGAGATGGGAGCAGCGGGATTTGGCCGAAGTATCTTCAAGTCTCGCTTCCGACGATCAAGCGTCTGGAATCTGAAGCCGGGAATTTTGGGGGCGGCATGATTTGACGGTGGCCGCCTTGCAGCGCGCTTTAGAGAACGCTGGCATTGAATTCATAGAGGAGAATGGCGGCGGACCTGGTTTGCGCCTGGGTAAGGCACCTCATTCAGGGGAGCGCAAATGATACGTGCGAGGATGGCCTCTTTTCAGACGACCATTTGGCAAGACGGTGGCGAGGTATAGGGCATCCATCAATGTGAGCGGGCTCGGCACAAGTCCGGCTGCCCTTCTCGTAGTGGCCGGTTTTGAACTGCAGTGGCCTGTTTTGAGTTCTTAAAACTTGCCATCCACGTCTTACTTTGGTGCCAAGGCGTGGATGCCCGCAACAGGCACGGGCATGACAGTGGAGATTGACGCAAGTTATGTGGGAAATGCAGCTAGCCGACCGGCTGGCCGATCTCGTCGACCTCCACTGCGCGCATGCGCTCGTTGTAGGTCGCGGCGTTGAGCCCGCAGACCTCGAAGCGCGAGAGGTAGTTCATCAGGAAGGCGTTGGCGCCCATGCGGTAGAGCTCTCCGACGTCGCCGGTAAGCAGCGCACGCCGCTCCGCATCGGTGAGATCGAGGGGGCCAAGCGCCTTTGCCGGATCGGCTTTCATCGCCGCGCGGAATGCGTGGTCGCGCAAGAGCTCGCGGCAGAGATGATTGACGGCAAAGATCGACATGAGCGTCTCCGTGCACAACGCTAAGCGTTGGACGGGCGCGGATCAATGGTGGTTGGAACGGCTTTCGCGCACGCCGAGCTTTTGCAGCCGCGGCAGCACCTCTGTCGCAAAATACGGCAGCTCGTTCAGATAATTGACGAACGAAAAACCAATGCCATCGAAGCCGGCGGAGCTGATGCGCGACAACTCCAACGCCACGTCGTCCGCCGAGCCGATCATCGGAAAGCCCGACTGCCCGTGCACCAGCGCCTTGCGCATCCGGTCGAAGCGGTCGGGATCGGCGTCGCGCCGCACGCCTTTGAGCTCCAGCATATAGTCGACCGCGCCCCAATCGGCGGCCTCTTCGGTCCAATAGCGGAAATACTCCTCCGCTTCCGCCCGCGTCGGGCGGCAGACGATCTCTCCCACCGTGTAGACGCCAATGTCGCGTCCGAACGCGCGGCCTGCGGCCTTCATCTCTGCGACCTCCTGCGCCGCCTGTTCGAGCGTCGGATAGCGAACCGCGGTAAACAGCGCGTCGCAATTCCGCAGCGCATAGTCACGCCCGGTCTGCGATACGCCGGCATTCATGATCAGCGGCCGTGTCCCGCCATAGGGCTTCGGCTTGGCGCGCACGGCGCGCAAGTTCAGGTATTTGCCGTTGAAGTCGAATTCCTCCTCGGGCCCCCACATCCGTTTGACCGCGTCGATCCATTCCTGGCCGTATTCATAACGCGCCTGTGGCTCCCGCTGCCGCTCGCCGAACATCTGGAATTCGTCGTCGTTCCAGCCGACCACGATATTCAGTCCAAAGCGGCCATGGCCGACCAGATCGGCGGTCACGATCTGCTTTGCGGCCATGACGGGATTGAGGAGCGGCGCATGCACGGTGGCGAATACCGTCATGCGCTGGGTGCGCGCCAGCAAACCGCAGGCCCAGGTGACGCTCTCCAGGGTCGATCCCTGATGGTCGGTTTCGCCGCGGTAGCCTTTCCAGCGGCCGATCGGCAGCATGAAGTCGATGCCGGCCGCATCGGCCATTTCGGCGAGCTGCTGGCAACTGTCCCAATCGGCGGGCCAGCGCTCGGGAAGCCGCGTCATCGCCCGGCCGTTCGAGCAATTCGCGCCGAACAAGCCAAGCTTGAGCTTGTTGTTGTTGTGCATGGCAATGCGGTCTTGCAGTCTCGCCATTGCGCACTCCGCGTTCCGGTTCCGCCGCTTACTGAGGGACGATCCCTGCGGACTTGGCGATGTTGCCCCAGTGCTTGAGCTGCGAATCCACCCAGTCGCGCATCTCGGCCGGTGTGGTCCATTTCACGTCGACCCCGATCCGGTTGAGGCGATCGGCGGCCTCCGGCGTCTTCAGATACTTCACCAGCGGCGCATTGATCTTGTCGACGATCGCGTCCGGGGTTCGGCCCGGCGCGAACAAGCCCTGCCAGCCCATCAGGTAGAAGCCCGGCACGGTCTCAGCCACCGTCGGCAGCTTCGGCAGGCTCGGATGGCGATCCAAGGTCAACATGCCGAGCGCTTTGAGCTTGCCACCCTCGATCAGCGGCACCGCCGGCGCCAGATCGATGAACATCATGGTGACTTCGCCCGACATCAACCCCGTGACGGCCGGCATCGCGCCGCGATAGGGAACGTGCTGCATCTTGATGCCGGTCTCGTGGGCAAATACTTCGGCGCCGAGCTGCGTCGGCGTGCCGAGGCCCGGCGACGCATAGGTCACGTATTTATCGCCGGACTTCGCATAGTCGATGAACTCCTTTACCGTGTTCACCGGCAGCGTCGGCGACACCACCATCACGTTGGCCGTGTAGCCCATCAGCGTGATGGTCTTGAAATCGCGGGCGGCGTCGTAGGGCAGGTTCTTGGTGGTGAAGGGAACGATGCTGAACGCGGTCGGCGCCAGCAGCAGCGTCTGTCCGTCGGGCGCGGCGCGCGCGACCGACGCGTTGCCGATAACGCCGCCGCCGCCGGTGCGATTCTCGACCACGACGCTCTGCTTGAACTCGTTCTGCAGCACCTCGCCGGCGAGGCGTCCGAGGATATCGGTCGTGCCGCCCGGCGTGAACGGCACCACGATCGTGATCGGCCCCGACGGATATTGCTGCGCGAAGCGCGCCCGACAGCGATGCCAGCAGCAAGGTCGTGCCGATCAATCGAGCGGCGATGGTCATATCCGCCTCCGTCACGCTTCAGTCGAGCTTCTGGCCCATGTGCTCGCGGAAGAAGCGAGCGAGCTCGCCGATGTCCTTGTCGCCCCAGCCCTGAGCCACCGCGGCCGACAGCGCCGTCAGCACGCCCGCCGACAACGGCATGCCGGTGCCCGACAGCGCGCCGGTCGCGACCGCCGACAGCATGTCCTTGCGCAAGGTCTTGAGATCAAGCGTGACGTCGTCGGGCTCGCCCAACAGCAGTTTTTTCTTCGCGGCGAACCAGCCGTTGGCGGTCGGCGCGTCGCCAAGCACCTCGATCATCTGCTGCATCGACAGGCCTTCGCGGGTGCCGAGTGCGAGCGATTCCGCCGTGGCCTGGATGAACGCGGCGAGGCCGAGGTTGGCGGCGAGCTTCATGGCATAGCCCGCGCCGTTCGGACCCATGTGCACGATCTTGCGGGTGAGCTTTTCCAGAACCGGCACGGGCGGCGTCGACGTCTTCGGCTTTGCCGCCGACCATGGCGTAGAGCTTGCCGTCGCGGGCCGAGGGGATGGTGCCGAGCACCGGCGAGTCGATCAGCCGGGCGCCGGCAGCCTCGACGGCCGGAGCAAGCTCGCGCGCCGTCATTGGCTGCAATGTGCTCATTTCGATGAACAGCATGCCGCGCACGTCGCCGGAGAGGAATCCATCCTTGCCGCGGAAGATGGCCCGCACACCGTTGTCTTCGGTGATGATGGAGATCACCGTGCCGTCGGCGCCGTCGGCCACCGCGCGCGGATGCGCGGCCACGGCCATGCCGTTGTCCGCCGCGGCTTGCATCGCCACCGCGTCGCGATCCCAGCCGATCACCTCGACGCCGCGATCGGCAAGCCGCGCCTGGATGGCGCGGCCCATGCGGCCCAGGCCGACGAGGCCGATCTTCATCGGGGCTTACGTCCGGCCGGTGACTTTGCGGGCCGTTTCGAAGTGGCCGTAGCTTTGCACCGGCGCCATCATCAGGAAGCGGTAGCCCTCCTTGACGATGCGCTCGGCGTTGCCGGTCTCGACATGCGGATGGCCGACCACGACGTTGTGCTTCTTGCAGGTGTCGACGATGCGCTTCATCCACTCCAGCACGACCTTGTGCTCGTACTGGCGCGGATAGCCGAGCTCCTGGGAGAGGTCGCCTTCGCCGATCAGGATGGCGCCGATGCCCGGCACGTTCTTCAGCATGTCGTCGAGGTTCTCGACGCCGCGGGTGTCTTCGATTTGCAGGATGCAGAAAATCTCGCCCTCTGGATTAAGCGGCCAGACGTCGGCCTTTTTGTAATAGTCCTGCTGGCTCAGGCCCCAGTAGCGCGCGGCGGCGGTCGGGCCGTCGCCGCGGATGCCGGGAGGCTCATAGAGCGACGCGTTCTTCATGCGCGGGTAGCGGCAGGCGCCGACCGCGTTGGCCGCTTCCGCCACGGTCGAGATGTGCGGGAAGACGATGCCGTAGCAGCCCATGTCGAGCGCCTGTTTGGCCTGCCACTGCGCCATCTCAACGCCGTTCACCGGGATGCGGACAAGCGGATTGACCGGCGGCACCAGACCGGCCTTGGCGATCTGCGCGCGGTTGAGCATGTATTGCAGGCAGTCGCGCAACAGCCGGCCGTCCCACGGGTTGTGCTCCATCTCGAACACGCAGCCGTCGAACTTCGACGTGCTCATGGCGATCGCCGAGTTGATCTCGGCGGGCGCGAAGCAGGTCAGCGCGTGCTGGCCGGCTTCGAGGGCGCGGATGATGTTATTGAGACGCGGCGAATCGGCCATTTTCTGAAATCTCCCTGAATTCGGGCGGCATCCTAGAGCATTTCCGACGGTGGAAGTGTGGAGCGGGTCTGGGCCGGAGATGTCCTGACGAAATGACCACGTAGCACAAACCATGAACCGGCATTGCCGCCGCCGTCACCGTTGTGTCTTGTTCGTGCTGGCTCGCTGTGGCGCTTATCTTGTCGCTTCGCCGCGCCGCCGATGATCGCGCCGAAGGACGTGTTCGATTTCACGTCGCTGCGGCGCCTCCGTCGGACATCCCGCTGCCGAGTCTGCGACGCTACGCGGCGCGGGACGGCGAGGAACTGGCCTACCGCGATCTACGAGTTGACGTCGGACCGCATCCTCATCTTCGTGCACGGCTCGTCCTATCACGGCGCCGGCTATCATGGGCTGGCGGCGGTCTTGAGCTTCGGCGGCGTGGCGAAGGTCGTGCTGCCCAATTGCGTGGGCACTATCAGTCTGGCGCGACACCGCGGCGACGTCGAATACATCGGCAGCTCGAAGACGACATCGCCGATCTGATCGGGCAGCTTCGCGGGCAGGAGCTTAAAGGCCCGATCACCTTGGGTGGTCATTCCAGCGGCGGCGGGTTCGCCATCCGCTTTGCCGGCGGCGCCATGCCGCGGCCGTATCGAGCTATCTGCTGCTGGCTCCCGCCATCCCGACGTCGCCGGCGATGCGGCACGGTACGGGAGGCGGCTGGGCGAACCTGAATTTCCGGCGCTCTGATGGACTGCTTGCGCTCAACGCGGTCGGGATTCACGGCTTCGATGGACTGCCGATCATCGAATTCAACAAGCCGGCGAGATTCTGGGACGGCACGGAGCATTGTCGTACTCCCACCGGCTCAACACCTCGTACCATCCGCGGTTCCGCTACCAGAACGACCTCCGCGCGCTCGAGCAACCCGGGTCATGATCGGTGCCAACGACGAGGCGATCGACCCGGACGCGCTGCGCCGATCTTCGCCGAGAGCGCGCCGAAAGCGGAGATCGACGATCGTGCCGGGGGTCAGCCACTTCGGCGATATTCAACGATCCGGCGCAGTGGGACATGATCGCGGCTTGGCTCAAGTCGCCTGCCGCCGGGTGTGGGCGGGCCATAGCTCCGAGCAGCCGCGCGCAGATCGGGGTGGAAACGCCATCCTGCGTGTCGTAGCATCCGGCCGAACCAACCCATCAATCACCGGCGGAATTCCATGATCATCGACTGTCACGGCCATTACACGACCGAGCCGAAGGACCTGCACCGCTTCCGCAAGGATCAGACCGCGGCGGCCAACGCCAAGGACAAGGCGGCGATGCCGCCGCGCTCGGGTTTGAAGATGTCCGACGACGAGATCAGGGAAAGCATCGAAGCCAACCAGCTTAAATTCCAGCGCGAGCGCGGCACCGATCTCACGATCTTTTCGCCGCGCGCCTCCGGCATGGGTCACCATATCGGCGACGAGAGCGTGAGCCGGGAATGGACCGAGATCTGCAACGATCTGATCCATCGGGTCGTGACGCTCTACCCGAAGAACTTCATCGGCGTCTGCCAGCTGCCGCAGTCGCCGGGCGTGCCGCCGAAGAACGCCATCGCCGAGCTCGAGCGTTGCGTGAAGATGGGTTTCGTCGGCTGCAACCTGAACCCCGATCCGTCCGGCGGCTATTTCAACGCGCCGCCGATGACCGACAAGTGGTACTACCCGTTCTACGAGAAGATGGTCGAGCTCGACGTGCCGGCGATGATCCACGTCTCCGGCTGCTGCAACCCGGCGCAGCACACCACCGGCTCCTATTATCTGAACGCCGACACTATGGTGTTCATGCAGGTCATCCTGTCGGACCTGTTCAAGGACTTCCCGACCTTGAAGTTCATCATCCCGCACGGCGGCGGCGCGGTGCCGTTCCACTGGGGCCGCTTCCGCGGCATCGCGCTCAACAACGGCAAGCCGGAGCTTGCCGAGATCATGGGCAAGAACATCTTCTTCGACACCTGCGTCTATCATCAGCCGGGCATCGACCTGCTCACCAAGGTGGTGCCGGTCGACAACATCCTGTTCGCCTCGGAGATGGTCGGCGCGGTGAAGGGCAACGATCCGAAGACCGGCTTCGGCTTCGACGACACCAAGCGCTATGTCGACAAGGCGCCGATCTCCGACGCCGACAAGGCGAAGATATTCGAAGGCAATGCTTATAAGGTCTATTCACGGCTGAAAAATCAGGTCGCCAAGCAGGCGGCGTAACCGTTTATATCCTGGGGAGGTTCTGATGCGCCGAGTGAATGCAATCGCGGCCGCGGCGGCCGTTTGTCTTGTCGGCCTTGCCGGTCCGGCGTGGGCCGACGTCACGGCGTTCGAGAACGTGCGGCTCATCGTCGGCAACGGCAGCGTCGTCGAGAACGCGACGCTGGTCATCGACGGCAACAAGATCGTGCAGGCCGGCCAGGGCGTGGCGGTGCCCGCGGGCGCCACGCGCGTCAATCTCGCCGGCAAGACCGTGATGCCGGCGATCATCGACACCCACGTCCATCTCAGCCCGACGCGCGACAAGCTGATCCGCGATCTGAAGATGCGCGCCTGGTTCGGGGTCAGCGCGGCGCTCAGCATGGGTCTTGACCCCTACGATCTGCTCGACATCCGGAGCCAAACCATTCCCGGCGCGGCGCGTTTCTTCAGCGCGGGACGCGGCATCACCATGCCGGAGCCCGGCCGCATCACGGCGCCGCACTGGATCACCACCGAGGCGGATGGCCGCAAGGCGATCCAGGAGTTGGCCGCGAAGAAGGTCGACATCGTCAAGATCTGGGTCGACACCCGCGACAGCAAGTTCAAGAAGCTCTCGCCCGACCTTTACGGCCCGATCATCGACGAAGCGCATAAGAACAACCTCCGCGTCACCGCGCATATCTTCGACCTGGAGGATGGCAAAGGTCTGATCCGTGCCGGCGTCGATGCGTTCGCGCACGGCGTCCGCGACCGCCCGATCGACGATGAGTTCCTGGCACTGTGGAAGCAGCATCCGAACCTAGTGCTGGGGCCGAACCTGCCGGATCGCGGTGTGAAAACCGATATCAGCTGGATCAAGCCGGGGGTATCCGCCGAGGAATACGAGAAGCTCGAGAAGGCCAACGTCGCCAACGCCGTAACGGAAGCGTTCCACGGCATCCAGGCGCGCAATCTGGCGGTGATGAACAAGGCCGGCGCGCGCATCGTGCTTGGCACCGATGGCAACCGGGCCTGGGGTCCGCACGAGGAGATGGAGGACATGGTCCTCGCCGGGATGACGCCGGCGCAGGTCATCGTGGCGGCGACGCGCAACGGCGCCGAGTTCCTGCGGATCGCCGACGCCGGCACGCTGGAAGCCGGCAAGAGCGCCGATTTCATCGTGCTCGACGCCAATCCGCTCGACGACATCACCAACACGCGAAAGATCTCGTCGGTCTATCTGCACGGCGCTGCCGTGGATCGCTCGCAGCCGGCGCGCTGAACGCGGCAGGCCCTCGGCTCTGTGCGGTGGGCCGTTCTGCGGTAGAGTGTGCGTTGCAAGGGAGTTCAATATGAAACGCGCCTCGCTTCTCGTTGCGGCCGGCCTGGCCGCGATGCTGGCTGTCCCGGCGGCCGGTATGGCCCAGACCCCAACCACCAACAGTCCGACGGCACCGGTGACCGGGATGAAGCCCGACCGCACCACCGCTCCAGCCGGGCTGCGCGAGAAAATGAGGTCGAACGAGGCTGTGCTGCGGAAGAAACGGGCCGAATGCCGCGCCAACGCGAAAGCCGAGAAGGTGCCGCTGTTCAAGCGGCCGGCCTATGTCAAAAGCTGCGTGCGTCAGGCCGGTTGATCGGCCGCCCGGAGGAAACATGAAATTCGGACTGTTCGGCAGCGCCCAGGCGCAGCGCGGCGGCCCTGACCTCGACAGCGGTCAGGGCTTTCGCGACTACATCGAATACAACGTCGAGGCCGAGGCGCTGGGTTACAACTCGACCTTCGTGGTCGAGCATCATTTCACCGGCTTCGGCCAGGTCTCGGCCAGTTTGAGCCTGCTGACCTGGGTGGCGGCGCGGACCAAGACCCTGCGGCTCGGCACCGCCGTGATGGTGCTGCCGTGGCACAACCCGGTGCTGCTCGCCGAGCAGGCGGCAACCATCGACCTTTTGTCGGGCGGCCGGCTCGAGTTCGGCGTCGGCAAGGGCTATCGCCACAACGAGTTCGCGAGCTTCTGCATCCCGATGGAGGAGGCCGACGAGCGCTTCGAGGAGTGCCTCGCGCTCGTCATCAAGTCGTGGACGACGCATGAGCGCTTCTCGCATCACGGCAAGTATTGGCACTTCGAGAACATCATCGTCGAGCCGCCGACGCAGCAGAAGCCGCATCCGCCGATCTGGATGGCCGCCGGCAGCCCGGATTCGATCCGCAAGGTGGCGCGGCGCGGCTCCAAGCTGCTGCTCGACCAGCTTGCTTCGACACAGCTCGCGATCGAGCGTTTCAACATCTACAAGACCGAGGTCGAGGCCTGCGGCCGGAAATTCGATCCGATGGATGTCGCGGTGAGCCGCGCATTTTTCGTCGCCCGCAACGCCGAGGAAAAGGCCAAGGCGATCGAAGCCCGTCTCGCCAACCAGACGCGGCTGGCAAAGCTTGCGCAGACGCCGGACGGGCAACAGCAAATCCAGCATGCTGTCGTTCGATCAGACGCTCGATGCCGCCGCCGAAAGCGCGATGTTCGGCACGCCGGACGAGATCGCCGCGAAGCTTTCGACGCTGCGCGCGGCCGGTGTCGAGCACGTGCTGCTCAACGGGCCTGCGGGTTCGCGCGAGAACCTCCGCGCCTTCGCCCGCGACGTCATGCCGGCGTTCGCCGGCCCGGCGGCGGAGCCTGCCGCCAGCCGCAGACAGCCGCTGCTCGCGACCTCGTAGTGCACAAGCCCGTTCCCCGAGCCTTCGGCGGCATTCCGCCGCTGATCAGGCGCAACACGTGGCTGTTTGCGCTGTCGCAGTCCTTCGTTGGCGCGGGCACGCAGCTCGCCTACGGCATCGGGCCGCTGATGGTCATCGCCGTCACCGGCTCGGCCAGTCTCGCCGGCCTCACGGTCGGGCTGTTCGGCATCAGCCGCTTTCTGGTGTCTTATCCGGTCGGCCGGATCACCGACCATTACGGCCGCAAGCCCGGCATCCTGTTCGGCCAAGGCCTGGCGATGATCGGCACCTTCTGCACCGGCCTTGCGATGCTCGCCGGCAGCGCCGTCGGGCTGACGCTCGGCATGGTGATCTTCGCCAGCGGCATCAGCGCCGCCCAGCAGTTGCGGGTCGCTGCGACCGATATGTATCTGCCGCGACAGCGGGGCCTGGCGCTCGGCTTCATCGCCACCGGCTCGCTGGTTGGAATTCTATTGAGCCCGTTGGTGATGGTGCTCGCTGATTGGGTGGCGCAGCGCACCGGCCACGATGCCATTGCGCTGCCGTGGCTGATGCTGCCGGTGCTGATCCTCGCCGGCATGATCCTGGTGTTTTTCGTGCATCCGGATCCGAAAGAGATCGGCATGCATCTGGAGCGCTACTATCCCGACTATATTCCGCCGCCGAAGCTGCCGGCCGGCCAGCAATCGCAATTCAACTCGTGGGATTTATTGCGCCGGGTGCCGACGCGGCTGGCGATCCTGTCCAACTGTGCGGGGCAGGGCAACATGGCGATCGTCATGGTGCTGACCTCGCTGGTGCTCTCGCATCACGGCTATTCGCTCACCGCGATCGCATTTTCCCATTCGTTCCATGCCGCGGGCATGTTCGCCTTCACGATCCCGCTCGGCTGGGCCTCGGACCGGTACGGTCGGGAATGGGTGATGTATCCGGGCGTCGGCATGGCGCTCGTTGGCGCGCTGCTCGTCGCCTTCGCCGAGGGATTTATCTCCGTCACGCTTGGCACATTCCTGGTTGGGCTCGGCTGGTCTGCGGCAAGCGTCGCCTCGACCGCGCTGATCGCCGATTGCGTGGAGACGCAGCATCGCGGCCGCGCCATCGGCGTGAGCGAAACCGGCGGCGGCGCGATGACGGTGTTTGCGGCGGTCGTGACCGGTCCGCTGGTCGAATGCACCAGCCTGCCGGCGGCCGGCATCGTTGCGGTGCTGATCGCGGTGGTGCCGCTACTGATGCTGGCGTGGACGAAGGTGGCGGAGTTGCGCGGCGCTATTTCTTGATCTTGTAGCCGGTCTTGAAGAACCACCACACGATAGCGAGACACGCTACGAGAAAGAACGCGATCATCGCGACGCTGACGGTCACGCTGACGTCGGAAACCTCGTAAAAGCTCCAGCGGAATCCCGAGATCAGATAGACGATCGGATTGGCGAGGCTGACCGCCTGCCAGAACGGCGGCAGCACATTGATCGAGTAGAAACTGCCGCCAAGGAAGATGAGCGGCGTGAGAACGAGAAGCGGAATGATCTGCAGCTTCTCGAAGCCTTCGGCCCACAACCCGATGATGAAGCCGAACAGGCTGAATGTTGTGGCCGTAAGGACCAGGAACGCCAGCATCAGGACCGGATGTTCGATCCGCAGCGGCACGAACAGGTAGGCGGTCGCCAGGATAATAAGCCCGAGAATGATCGACTTGGTGGCGGCGGCGCCCACATAGCCCAGCACGATCTCGAAGGCCGAAATCGGCGCCGAAAGAATCTCGAAGATCGTGCCGACGAAGCGGGGAAAGTAGATGCCGAACGAGGCGTTCATCACGCTCTGCGTCAGGAGCGTCATCATGATCAGCCCCGGCACGATGAACGCGCCGTAATTGACGTTGTCGATTTCTGGGATCCGCGAGCCGATCGCCGCGCCGAACACGATGAAATAGAGCGAGGTCGACAGCACCGGCGACACGATGCTCTGGAAGATGGTGCGCCCGGTGCGCGCCATCTCGAACCGGTATATGGCCCAGACCGCGCGATGGTTCATGCGTCCTTCCTCACCAGATCGACGAAGATGTCCTCGAGCGAGCTCTGCGTGGTGTTGATGTCCTTCAGCCGGATGTTCTGCCGGAGCAGTCCTTCGACCAGCCGGGTCACGCCGCGATGCTCGCCCTGCGCCTCATAGGTGTAGACCAGCGCTTGACCGTCATCAGCCAGCGCTAAGTTGTAGGAAGCAAGTTCCGGCGGAATGGCGGCGAGCTTCTGCTGCAGCTCGAATTTCATCTGCTTCTTGCCGAGCTTGTGCATCAGCGCGGCCTTGTCCTCGACCAGGATCATCTCGCCCTTGTTGATGACGCCGACCCGGTCGGCCATCAGCTCGGCCTCTTCGATGTAATGCGTGGTCAGGATGATGGTGACGCCGGAGGCGCGAAGCGCCCGCACCACCTCCCACATGTCCTTGCGCAATTCGACGTCGACGCCGGCAGTCGGCTCGTCCAGAAACAAAATCTGTGGCTCGTGCGACAGTGCCTTGGCGATCAGCACGCGCCGCTTCATGCCGCCGGACAGCGTCATGATCTTCTGGTCCTTCTTGTCCCACAGCGAGACGTCCTTGAGCACCTTCTCGATGAAGCCGGATTGTGAGGCTTGCCGAACAGCCCGCGGCTGAAGGTGCAGGTCGCCCACACCGTCTCGAAGGCGTCGGTGGTCAGCTCCTGCGGCACCAGGCCGATCATGGCGCGCACCGCGCGGTAGTCGCGGACGTGGTCGCGGCCGTCCACCGTCACCGTGCCGCCGGTCGCATTGACGATGCCGCAGACGACGCCGATCAGCGTGGTCTTGCCGGCGCCGTTCGGGCCGAGCAGCGCGAAAATCTCGCCGCGCCGGATGTCCAGGTCGATGCCCTTCAGCGCCTGGAAGCCCGACGGCATAGGTCTTGGAGAGATTCTTGATGGAGATGATGGATTGCACGGGATTCAGCCGGCGGATGATGGGCCGCCCGGATATGAGCGCTTTGCGCGAAAATTGCCACCCCGCCGCGCGCGATTTTAGTTCTGTGTGGCGAGATTGCCCTCGGTCACGATCTTGCCGTAACCGCGGCGGTCGCGTTCGATGATCTTGCCGAATTCGGCGGGCCCGACGATGTTGAGTTCCGCACCCATCTCGGTGATCCGCTTGGTCAGGGCGGCGTCGGATTGAAGCTGCGCGAAGGCGCGGGCGAGCTTGTTGACGATCGCATCGGGCGTCTTCGAGGGCGCGAGATAACCGAACCAGATGGCGTTGGTCATCTCCGGACGGCCGAGTTCGGTCATGGTTGGGATGTTCGGCATCGCCTCGACCCGCTTGGCGCTGAGCGCCGCCAGCGCCAGAAGCTTGCCCGCCTCGATATGCTGCTTGATCGGCGGGATGACCAGGAACATCGCGTCGAGCCGGTCGGCGAGCAGATCAACGATCGCCTGCGCCGCGGCGTTGTAGGGCACCAGCGTGACGCCGATGCCGGCGGTTTTCTTGAACAGCTCCAGCGACAGGTGCATCTCGCCGCCGAGCCCCTGCACGCCGAACGAGATCTTGCCAGGGTTGGCCTTGGCATAGGCGACGAACTCGTCGACCGTCTTCACGCCGAGGCCCGGCCGTACGATCAACAGCACCGGCTGGAACAGGCCGATGGCGACCGGGCGAAAGTCGCGCGCCGGCTCGAAATCCATCTTTTGCGGGAAATGCTCGATGACGGTCATCGTCGACGGCGACGTGAACAGCAGCGTGTAGCCGTCCGGCGCAGCCTTCGCCACCATCGCGGCGCCGATGCGCGAGCCCGCGCCGGGCTTGTTCTCGATGACGAGCGCCTGGCCGATATGCTTTTCGACTGCGGCGGCGGTGACCCGCGCGGCGTTGTCCATGCCGGCGCCGGCCCCGACCGGCACGACCACGCGAATGGGCCGGTTGGGATAGTCGCCCGCGTCCTGTGCCGCGGCGTGATTGGCCGCCAGCGTCAGCACGGCGCACGCCAGAATTTCCGCGATCCTCACAGCGCTCCCCCTTTGGCTGCAGCAATGGTGACCGCGTCATGCACGCAATGCAATGGCGGCATTGTCATCGGGCCGCGCCCCGGCCATGCTCCGCGCGCTGCAAATATCAAAAGGGGAGGCGTCCATGCGCCATCGCGATTTCGGGCTATTGGTCTGCGACCCTCATCGCGCGACGCCGGGGCTTACGTTGTTCTCGCCGCTCAACGGCAAGGCGACCTACATTATCGGCTTGCGTGGCGATGTGCTGCACGAATGGGCGCATCCCCTGGTCACCGGCACCTACGGTTATCTGCTCGACAACGGCAACCTGCTGTGGTCCGGCCGGTTGAAGGAGGGGCCGCAGAACATGGGCGGCCGCGGCGGGCTGATCCGCGAGTACGACTGGAACGGCAAGGTGTTGTGGGAGCATAGGCACGTCGGCCAGCATCACGACCTCCGCCGCCTGCCGAACGGCAACACCATCTTCCTCGGCTGGGAGGTGGTTCCGCCCGAGTTCGCCAAGCGCATCCCCGGCGGGCTTGCCGGCACAGCCCATGCCGATGGCTGCATGTACGGCGACACCATCGTCGAGATCACGCCTGATGGCAAAACTGTCTGGGACTGGCAGGCCTGGCGCGACATGGAGCTCGAGAAGTACCCGCTGATCTGCAACCAGCTCCGCGACGAGTTCGCCCACGCCAACGCCATCTCGCCGCTCGATAACGGCGACATCTACGTCAGCTTCCGCCGCCTCAACATGATCGGGCTGATCGACAAGCAGACCAAGAAGATGAAATGGCAGCACCGCGACGACAGCTACGGCATGCAGCATGACTGCGCGCCACTACCGAACGGCAACATCACGCTGTTCGCCAACGGCATCAACACGCCGAACAATCCGTACTCCCGGGTGATCGAGCTCGACCCGCACACCAAGAAGGCGGTGTGGGAGTATCGCGCCAAGCCCGCCTATACCTTCTTCAGCCCGCACATCAGTGGCGCGCAGCGGCTGCCCACCGGCAACACGCTGATCTGCGAGGGCCAGTGGGGCCGGCTGTTTGAGGTCACGCCGGAATGCGAGATCGTGTGGGAGTACGTCAGCCCGTTCATGGGGCCGGACCGCGCCGGCGATCCTTCCAACGAGGTGTTCCGCGCCTACCGCTACGCCGCGGATTCGCCGCAGATCCGCGGCCGACTGAGAGGCGCGCAATGATTGCGGTCATCTTCGAGGTCAGGCCCGCCTCCGGCCGCAAGGAGGATTACCTCGCTATTGCCGCGAAACTAAAACCCGATCTGGAAAAGGTCGATGGCTTCATCTCAGTCGAGCGGTTTCAGTCGCTGACCGATGAGGCCAAGCTCCTGTCGCTGTCGTTCTGGCGCGACGAAGCGGCGGTGAAGAACTGGAGGAACCAGGAGGATCACCGCATCAGCCAGGCGGCAGGACGGGGCGGCGTGTTCGCCGACTACCGGCTGCGCATCGCGTCGGTTGTTCGCGACTACGGCATGACGGAGCGCAGCGAGGCCCCGGCCAACTCGCACGCTTACCACAATGCCTAGACGGTCGCGGCCTCGCGAAATTCCCCGGAAACCGCCGTGTCCGGGTAGCGCTCTTTCAGCTTGGGCAACACCTCGCGCGCCAGCATCTTGATGCCGTGCACGGTCTCCTCGTGGCTGAGGAAGCCCGATTGCCCGGCAACCAACAGATGCCCAAAGCCGCCGACGCTGTCGTAGAATTTCTCGAACTGCCGGAGCACCTGATCGGGCGTGCCGGCGAACATAATGCCCTGCTCGACCGCGGCCTCCACCGTCGGTGCCTTTGGATAGCGTGAGAGACCGACTTTTGCCCCTTGGGCGGCAGCCTGGATCGAGGTGTAGCCCGGCGGGTTGGCGAAATGCAACGGGATCTTGTTGATGCCGATGTGCCAGAGCAGCTCTTGCGCGCCGGCTTTCGCCCGCGCCTCGCTGTCGGCGCAGAACGCGAAGGCAGCATAGGCGAGGCGGTCGATCGGCACATCCTGGCTGCGCCCGGCGTCACGCCACCCGCGGCGATAGGCCTCGAAGATCGGCTTGGTCGCGCGGTAGCCGGTGAGAAAGGTCGCCTGGATGAAGCCGCGCGCACCGACGCGGGCCGCGCCGTCGGGGCTGGTCGATGACACCCACACCGGCGGGTGGGGCTGCTGGTACGGCCGCGGCCAGATGTTGATGCGCCGCGCATGGAAAAAGCGGCCCTCGTGGCTGAACGGCCCGTCGTGCGTCGTCCATGCCTTGATGATGAGGTCGAGCGCCTCCCAATGGCGTTCGTTGGTGTAGACCGGGTTGGAGTTTGCGGGCGATATCTCGTATGGCACGCCGCGCACGAATCCGACCTCGATGCGGCCGTGTGAGAGAATGTCGGCGAACGCCATTTCCTCGGCGACGCGCACCGGCTGGCGGCGATTGGCGATGGGATTGCCGAGGATCAGGAGCCGCGCTTTTTTGGTCACCCGCGCCAGCGCGGTCAGCAAGAGAGGTCCGGCCGGGTCGACGCATGTCGGGGTCTGATGATGCTCGTTGAGCATGATCTGGATGCCCTCGTCTTCCGCCACCTGCCATTCGGCGATGAAGCGGTCGAACAGGGCTGCGCCTTTTTCGGGGTCGTAATAGCGGTTGGGCAGGTCGACGCGAACCAATTCGTATTCACTCGCCGGTGGCAGGTACGGATAGGCAGTTTCGCTGAAGTGCCAGATCTTCATGATCGTCCTTGGTTCACGAGGCTGCGAACCGCAGCAAGGCTTCGACAAAACGCTGCGGCTGCTCGAGATGCGGGGAGTGCGCGGCGGCAGCGATGGTTTCTAGCTTCGCGTCCGGGATAAGGCCGGCATAGGCGGCGGCATAGTCCGCCGAGATGATCCCGTCGCTCGCGCCGCGGATGACCAATGTGGGGCGGTCGATCCGATGGAGGCGGTGCTTGAGCTTGGGGTTGTGCATGTACGGCTCCCACGTGACCAGCGTCATCGTCTGGCGGTGGCGAGCGGCGGCGAGCAATTCCGCATCGGTCATTTTCGTCGGATCGAGCTTCCACTTGTTCGGTTCGGCGTAGAGCAGGCTGTTCAACTGGTCCTGCGGCATGGCGAAGATGTCTGGAATGTCGAGCCGGTCGGGCGGGCCGACCTTGATGCCTATGGGATCGATCAGCACGAGACGGTCGATGTCGCTCGTGGTCTTGGTCGCTATCTCGGCCGCGGCCCAGCCGCCAAGCGAATGGCCGACCAGCACGATGTTCGAAAGCTTCAGGTGTGCGATCAGTTCGAGATGGACGTGGGCGAAGTCGTCCACCGTGTCGAGCCAAAACGGCAGGTTCGAGGCACCGAATCCCGGATGCGATGGCGCCAGCACCCGAAAGTGCTGGCTGAGCAGATCGAGAAACGGGGCGTCTGCGCGCAGTCCGCCGCCGCCATGCAAAAATAGGAGTGGCCGGCCCTGGCCGCCCTCGAACAATTCAAGGTCAATCTCGCCGAGCTTGATCATGCGTTGGCAAAGCTCGGTGCGGCCAGGCGCGATGTTCATCTTCCGGCCTCAGTTGATCTGCAGGCCGGTCGCCTTCGCGATCGGCAGCCAGCGGGTTCGTTCGGATTCGAACATCACGCGAGTTTCGGTGAGGCCGCCGCTGAACAGCGGATCGAAGCCCGCGACAAGAAGCTTCTGTTGGAATTCGCCGTCGGTCAGGGCCGCACCGGAAATCGCGTTGAGCTGGGTGAGAATGGAAATAGGCGTGCCGGCGGGAGCGAATAGGTAGAAGTACTCGGCGGCGACCATGCCCGGCACCCCGGCCTCGACCGCGGTTGGAATGTCGGGCGCGGCGCCGAGACGTTTCGTCGAGGTGATCGCGAGGATCTTGATCCGTCCCGACGCGTGCAACTCCATCAACGTGTGGGTGAGGAGCGGCATGGTCATCATCAGGTCGCCGGTCATCAGATCGCGCACGGCCTGCGCCATGGCGCTGTAGGGGATGTATTGCGGCGAGAATCCGGGGACAAGCTGCTTCAACAGCTCCGCCGTCATGTGGGAGACATCGCCCACTCCCCGCATGCCGTGGGACAGCGTGCCGGGATTGTTCTTCGCATAGGCAATCAACTCGGTCAGCGAATTGACGCCGAGCTTTGGCGACACCGCGATGCAGGCCCAGGACGCTGAGAGCGTCGAGATAGGCACAAACTGCGTGACGGGATCGTAAGGCGGATTTCGCATCATCGCGGGCTGGAAGATGTGCGTCGAGTTGCTGCCGAGCAGTAGCGTGTACCCGTCCGGCGCCGACAGCGCCGCGGCCGTGGCGCCAACCGTGGCGTTGCCGCCGGAACGATTCTCCACGATGGCGGTGCCGAGCGACGGCCCAACCCGGTCGATGAACAGACGGCCCATGAGATCGTAGACGCCGCCAGCCGGCGTCGGGACGATGAGCCGGACAGCCCGGCTCGGATACTTGTCCTGCGCCTGGGCCCGCTGTGCGAACGGGGTCAGCAGCCCGGCAAATCCGCCGGTCAGCAGGTCGCGGCGACGCATATGGGATGTCCCCATCATGGCGAAGGGACGATAGCCTTAGGACCGCAGGTCGACCAGTCATGCCGGTTCGCGTACGGTCCTTAAACTGTCCGGTAGGAAGTGCTAAATAGCTGCAAACCGAGCCAAACACGGGAAATGCCATGACCGCTCAAGCACTCGGCTATGTCGGGGTCCGCGCCAAGGATCTGGGCGATTGGGGCAGCTACGGCAGCCGGCTGCTGGGGCTCCAGCGCGTCGACAAGAGCGCGCGCAGCCTCGCGTTCCGCATGGACGACCGCCAGCAGCGCATCATCGTCGATACTGATGGCGGCGAGGGATTGAGTTTCTTCGGCTGGGAGGTGGCGGACGCCGCCGCTCTCGATGCGGTGGCGGCGCGGCTCGAGAAGGCCGGCGTGGCGGTGGCGCGCGGCTCGCGTGCGCTCGCCGACGAGCGGCGGGTCAAGGACCTGATCGTCGACCAGCGATCCGGTCGGCAACCGGATTGAGCTGTTCCACGGCGCCGAGACCACGAGCCGAGCCGTTCAAGCCGGGCCGCTCGATCTCCGGCTTCCGCACCGGGCCGCTCGGCCTCGGCCATGTGGTGATGCAGACCGCCGGCAACAGCGACGAGATGGTGGCGTTCTACCGCGACCTGCTCGGCTTCCGCCTCACGGACTACTATTCGCATCCGTTCAAGGCGACGTTCATGCACCTCAACCCGCGCCACCACAGCCTCGCCTTCATCGATACCGGCAAGAACGGCGTGCATCACCTGATGATGGAGCTCTACAGCTTCGACGACGTCGGGCAAGGCTACGACATCGCTCATCGGCGAGGACCGCGTCGCCACCACGCTCGGCCGCCACACCAGCGATTACATCACCTCGTTCTATTCATGGACGCCGTCGAACTTCATGGTGGAGTACGGCTGGGGCGCGCGCGACATCGACGTTCGGAGCTGGCAGGCCTACGAGCGCAAGGAAGGCCCGAGCATGTGGGGCCACGACCGCTCCTGGCTGTCGAAGGAAGACCAGGAGAAGGCGCGCACGCTGCAGGCTCGCCAACGCCGACAAGGGCTTCCGCCAGCCGGTGCAGGTGCTCGACGGCAACTACAACCGCATGCCCGGCGTCTGCCCGTGGTGGGACCAGATGAAGGCGCAGAAGACCGGCTAAAGCCCTTTCCACCAGCCGCTCGATTGATACTCTAGCCGCGCCACAACCGCGGCAGAGGAGTGTCATTGCCATGAAAGCCGGTGTTGCGTCCCCGATCGGTGTCGTCATCCAGGACGTGCCGGAGCCCAAGCCCAAAGCGACGGACCTGCTGATCAAGATCAAGGCGATCGCGCTCAACCGCGCCGATCTCGGCTCGGCCAAGGGCGACACCAGCCACGGCGCCGCGACCGGCAAGCCGATCGGCAGCGAATTCTCCGGCGAGGTGATCGAAGTCGGCGCCGACGTGCGCGACTTCAAAAAGGGCGACCGGGTGATGTGCCACTCGCCCGGCAGCCACGCCGAGATTGCGGTCAGCGATTACGGCCGCGCCATGAAAATTCCCGACGGCATGGGCTACGAGCAGGCCGCGACCCTGCCGATCGGGCTGAACACGCTGCATAACGCGCTGGTGACCGCCGGCCGGCTCAAGGCCGGCGAGAGCGTGATGGTGCAGGGCGCAAGCTCCGGCGTCGGCATCATCGGGCTGCAGATCGCCAAGCTGATGGGCGCGAAGTTCGTGGTCGGCACCTCAACCAATGATGCGCGCCGCGCCAAGCTCAAGGAATACGGCGCCGATCTCGCCGTCAGCACCAAGGACCCGACCTGGCCCGAGCAGGTTCTCAAGGCGACCGGCGGCAAGGGGCTCGACCTCACCGTCGACATGCTGTCCGGCCCGACCGTCAGCCAGACCATGGCCTGCACGGCGTTGCGCGGCCGCATCGTCAACATCGGCCGGCTCGCCGGCATGAAGGCCGAGTTCGACTTCGACGCCCATGCGCGCCAGCGCATCGACTACATCGGCGTCACCTTCCGCACCCGCACCATCGAGGAGGTGCGCGAAATCCTGATCAAGATGCGCGCCGACCTGTGGGACGACGTCAAGGCCGGCCGCATCAAGGTGCCGATCGACAAGACCTATTCGCTCGCCGAGGCCAAGGCCGGTCACGAGCACATGCGCACCAACCAGCACTTCGGCAAGATTCTGCTGATCCCGTAGATGCGCCCCGCCGCAGCCGCATTGTGACGCGCCGCGAAACGGCGCAAACTCTTCCCGTTGCTTTGCCATCGAAAGAATGGCGGCAAGCCATCCTGGGGAGGATCGGAATGCTGTCTCGCCGGAATTTCTTCAACACCACGCTCGCCGCGGGCGCGGCGCTTGCGACGCAAGGGAATGCCATGGCTCAGTCAAAGCGAATGATCGTCGATGCTCAGGCTCATCTGTGGAAAGCCGAATCCGAGGACTGGAAATGGGTGCCGGGGCGCAAGCCGCAGTTGCCCGAGCCGTTCACCATCGAGAAGCTGGTGCCCTTGATGGACGAGGCCGGCGTCGATCGCGCCGTCATCGTGCCGCCGTCCTGGCCGGGCGACCGCAACGACTATGCGCTCGAAGCCGCCAAGCGCTATCCCAACCGCTTCGCCGTGATGGGCCGCATCGCGCTGCAGAAGCCGGAGTCTGCCGCGCTCATTCCGAAGTGGAAGGAGCAGCCCGGCATGAAGGGCCTGCGGCTCACCTTCCAGCGCGAGCAGGCCGCAATGCTTCAGCACGCCGACTGGATTTTTCCCGCCGCCGAGAAGGCCGGCATCCCGATCATGTTCTTCGCCCCGGACAATCTGCCAAAGTTCGGCCCGATCGCGGAGCGCCATCCGGCACTGCCGCTGATCATCGACCACATGGGCCTCACCTTGGAGATCGGCAAGGAACGCCGCATCGCGCCGGCCATCGACGAGGCGGTCAAGCTCGCCAAATATCCGAACGTTTCGATCAAGCTGTCATCGGCGCCGAACTTCTCACAGGAGGCTTATCCGTTCCGCGACATGACGGAGCACCTGAAGCGCTGCTTCGATGCCTTCGGTCCGCGGCGCTGCTATTGGGGCACCGACCTGACCAACTCGCTCGCGAAAGCGACCTACCAGCAGCGCATCGAGCACTTCACCAAGGAGCTGAGCTTCCTCTCCGAGGAGGACAAGGACTGGGTGATGGGCAAGGCGATCCTGGCGCGCCTGAACTGGGCGTGAGCTGCAGCATCTCTTATCGCTCTCGCGCTTGCGGGGAGAGCGGGCATCGCAGTCGCATCATGCTCTGCCGTCATAGGCGAGCGTAGCGACGCCGTCCTTTGGCCGGCTATGGCGGCCATGACGAACGATAGGTAAGGGCAAGGGGAGACAGCCATGCAAGTCGGTTTTGTCGGGCTCGGCACCATGGGCGCCCGCATGGCGTCCAACCTCCAGAAGGCCGGCTACAAGTTGATCGTCAACGATTTGCGGAAAGATGCCGCCGCATCGCACATCGCCGCCGGCGCGGTGTGGGCCGACACGCCGCGCGCCGTCGCCGAGCAGTCCGACGTGATACTGACCTCGCTGCCGGAGCCCCCCGATGTCGAGAAGGTCGCGCTTGCGGCCGATGGCCTCCTCGCGGGCGTCAAGCGCGGCGCTGCCTGGTTCGATCTCTCGACCAATTCGCAAAGCCTTGTCAAAAAACTCTCCGCGGCGTTCGCCGAGAAGGGCGCGCACATGCTCGACGCGCCGGTGTCCGGTGGTCCGCAGGGCGCGGCGAGCCGCAAGCTTGCGATCTGGGTCGGCGGCGACAAGGCGGCGTTCGACACGCACAAGGCGGTGCTCGACGCGATCGGCGATCAGGCGCGCTACATCGGACCGATCGGTTCGGCCACCGTCGCCAAGCTCGTGCACAACATGTCGGGCTACGCCATTGTCTGCGCGTTGGCTGAGACCTTCGCGATGGGCGTGAAGGCCGGCGTCGAGCCGCTCGCCTTGTGGGAGGCCGTGCGCCAGGGCGCCGCCGGCCGCCGCTACACGTTCGACGCGCTGATCAACCAGTGGCTGCCCGGCAAGTACGATCCACCGGATTTCGCGCTCAAGCTCGCGCACAAGGATGTCGGCCTCGCCACCGCGCTTGGCCGCGAGCTCGGTCTGCCGATGCGCATCTGCGAGCTGGCCTATGCCGAGATGACCGAGGCGATGAATCGCGGCTGGGCCGGCCGCGACTCTCGCGTGGTGATGATGCTGGAGCAGGAGCGTGCGGGCATTGAGGTCAAGGTCGATCCTGAGCGTTTGAAAGAATCGCTGGCGCTGCCGTTCCCGGCCACGCAGGCGGCGAAGAAGTAGCGGGACAGCAATGCGAAGGGGCGCGGCTCTTTGGGGAAGCCAGCCTTCAATCCTCTCTTCAGCAGCGGCCAGAATTCATCGAAGGATTTCTGCTCGCCGAGCGTGCTCAGCATGGCGAGAATTTTCTTTGCGGCCTCCGGCTTGATGGCCGTTACGGCGCAGACGTTGAATTTTTCCTCGATCTGCGCCTTGGTCATCGGCACTTGGACCGAGCCGCTCGGGTAGTATTTCGCCCGCTCCAACTTGCGTCCATCGTTGAGCGTGATCGTGACTTTGGCGGGCGATTCCTCCAGCACGTCGGCGTATTCCTGGTAGGTCGTGAGCGTAGACCTTGCGGGCGAAGGCGCGCACCGCCTCGTCGTGCAGCGCCTGTTCGGTGAACGCGGCAAGCATCGGCGCGCCGTGCACCAGCGTATAGGCGGCAAGATAGGGCCCGCTGAACTTGGCGTTCTCGACCGACTGCGGATAGCGCGAGGTGTAGCGGCGCCCGGCGTATTTCGTGATGGCGACCTCGACGCTGGCGATGTCGGCAAGCGCCACGCTGCCGCGCAATTCGAGGGCGGCGTCGATCGCGGTGTGACCGAGGCCGCCGCTTGGATAGGGCTTGATCTTGTAGCCGTATGTTTCGAGATCGTATTTCTTGCCGAGGTCGTTGAACGGCTCCATCGACCGTTCGAGCCCGCGCGCGAAATTCTCGAAAAAGCCATCACGGCCCTCGAGCGCCGAGGCGCTGGCGGTGAAGCCGTGCGAGCCGAGTTGCACCGCGAGAATGCCGTCGCGAGCCGCGTGGCCGGAGTGCAGCGGCTTCGTCATCGTTCCGAAGTTCGCCGTGACGCCGCTCGCGAGCGACGCCGTGATGCCCATGATGTCGGGAATGGCTGCGGCGGGAATCTTGAGCAGGCGCGCGCAGGCCGCCGCTGCCGCCATGGTGCCGACGGTGCCGGTGGCGTGCCAGCCGGCGGTCCGCGACATGGTCGGCGCCGCCCGCGACATCCGGCCGCAAACCTCGGCGCCGATGATGAAGGCTGCAAGGATTTCCGACGGCGATGATTTCGCCGTTTCGGCGATCGGCAGGATGGCGGGGATGAGGGCGGCGATCGACTGACCGGAGAAATAGGTCAGATCGTAATCCATGGCGTGGCCGGAGACGCCGTTGGCGAGCGCCGCGAGCTGCGGCGACGCGCGCAACGGCCGCCCGACGATGGTCGCGGCCGGCGCGCTGCCCTCGAGCTTGATCATGTCGCAGATGATATCGGTCGGCGGAAGCTGGCTGCCGGCGAGCATCACCCCGATGGTGTCGATGAACGCGACGCGCGAGCGGTCGATGACGATCTGGGGCGCGTTCTTGAGATCGAAATTGACGATGAATTCGGCAATGGCCTGGGCGGGCTTGATCGCCGTGGCGCTCCGCGGCCGATTGCTGCGCCTGTGCCGCGAGCGGCCAACCCGCCAGTGGCGACGCCGCAAGTCCCCGCCGACAAGGCCGATGAATTCCCTCCGCCTCATGGTCGCCTCCAAATCAAAACGAGAATTGAACTAGCCCGCGATTTCGCCGCGGCGGCTGCGCACGGCGGGCAGCACGATCACCACCAGGATCAGCACCGTTGCGATGATGAAGCCGAGGCTGATCGGCCGCGTCACGAACACCGACGGGTCGCCCTTCGACATCAGCATCGCGCGCCGCAGGTGCTCTTCCATCATCGGCCCGAGCACGAAGCCGAGCAGCATCGGGGCCGGGCTGCAGCCGAGCTTGATCCACATGAAGCCGATCACGCCGAACAGCGCCGTCAGATAGATCTCGAACGACGAGTTGTTGACGCTGTACACGCCGATCGCCGAGAACGCCATGATCGCGGGAAACAGGAAGCGATAGGGCACCTGGAGCAGCTTCACCCACAGCCCGATCATCGGCAGGTTGAGCACCACCAGCATGGCGTTGCCGATCCACATGCTGGCGATGAGGCCCCAGAACAGCTCCGGCCGCGTCACCATCACCTCGGGGCCGGGCTGGATGCCCTGAATCGTCAGCGCGCCGAGCATCAGCGCCATCACGCTCGACGCCGGCAGGCCGAGCGTCAGCATCGGGATGAACTTGCACTGCGCGTCGGCGTTGTTGGCGGATTCCGGCCCGGCGACGCCCTCGATGGCGCCCTTGCCGAACCGCGAGGGGTCTTTGGCGAGCTTCTTCTCGACCATGTAGGAGGCGAACGACGCGATCGCCGGCCCGGTGCCGGGCAGCACGCCGAAGAACGAGCCGAGCAATGTGCCGCGCGCGATCGGCGCCGCGGATTGCTTGAAGTCCGCCCAGGTCGGCATCAGGCCCTTCACCTTTCCGGTGAAGATCGAGCGCTCCTCCGGGTTGCCGAGGTTCGCCACGATCTCGCCGATCGCGAACACGCCGACGGCGACGACGATGAAGCCGATGCCGTCGCTGAGTTCGGTGATGCCGAAGGAGAAGCGCTGCACGCCGGTGTTGACGTCGGTGCCGACGATGCCGAGGAGAAGCCCCATCGCCACCATGGCGAGCGACTTCATCATGTCGCCCTGCGCCAGCACGGCCGCGGCGACAAGCCCCATCAGCATCAGCGAGAAATACTCCGGCGCGCCGAATTTCAGCGCAAGCTCGGCGAGCGGCGGGCCGGCCACCGCGATCAGCATGGTGCCGAAGGTGCCGGCGATGAACGAGCCGATCGCGGCGATGGCGAGCGCGGGTCCGGCGCGGCCCTGCCGCGCCATCTGGTAGCCGTCGATGCAGGTGACGACCGCCGAGGTTTCACCCGGCAGGTTGACCAGGATCGCGGTGGTCGAGCCGCCGTACTGCGCGCCGTAGTAGATGCCGGCCAGCATGATCAGCGCGCCGACCGGGGCGACGTTGAAGGTGATCGGCAGCAGCATCGCGATGGTGGCGAGCGGGCCGATCCCCGGCAGCACGCCGATCAAGGTGCCGACCGAGACGCCGATCATGCAATAGAGCAGGTTCTGCCACGACAGCGCGACGCCGAAGCCGAAGATCAGGTTGTGGAACAGCTCCATGGCGGTCCGTCACCAGGCCGCGAACAGTGGATAGGGCAGGCCGAGGCCGTAGATGAACAGCGCGACCGCGAAGGCGGTCAGGCCCATCGCCAGCAGCAGCGCTTCCTTGAGATTGAATTCGCTGCCGGCCGCCGACGAGCCGACGATCAGCACCATCAGCGCCGGCACGAAGCCGGTGTATTCCATCAGCAGGCCGAACATCACGAGCGACAGCGGCAGCACGACCAGCGCCCGGAGCGACCAGCCGCCTTCGATCTTCTCGTTGCTGCGCAGGCCGGAGGCCACGAGATAGAGGCCGAACAGCACCAGCATGCCGCCGAGCACCGAGGGGAAGTATCCCGGGCCCATCCGCAGCGAGGTGCCGAACGCGTAGTCGCGAGCGATGATCACCGACGCTGCGCCGGTGACGATCAGCATCGCGCCGGCCCAGACGTCCCTGTTGTTGCGGATTTCAAGTTGCATGGAAGGTGACCTGTGGGGTCAAGGCGCGTTACTCCGCCTTGATCCCACCCTCCTTCACCACGCGCTCCCACTTGTTCATCTCGCTCTCGATGAACTTGCCGAAGTCCGCCGAGCTCATCTTGCGGGTGGCGGCGCCTTCCTTTTCGAACTGCGCCTGGATCTCCGGCGCATCCTGGGCCTCTTCCAGCGCCTTGTGCAGCCGTTCGATGATCGGCGCGGGCGTGCCGGCCGGCGCCAGCAGGCCCCACCAGTTGAGCGCCTCGTAGCCCGGAACGCCGGCCTCCGAGATCGTCGGCACGTCGGCCAGCGCCGGAACGCGCTCCTTGCCGCCGGTGCCGAGCGCGCGCAGGCGGCCGGACTTGATGTGCGGCACCGCCTGAACGAGCGAGGAGAACATCACCTTGTTGTGGCCGCCGAGCACGTCGACCAGGGCCGGCCCGCCGCCGCGGAACGGCACGTGCAGCAGGTTGACCTTGGCGTCGAGCCTGAACAGTTCGGCGCCGAGATGCTGGAAGGTGCCGATGCCGGCCGAGGCGTAGCTCAGCTCGCCCGGCTTTGCCTTGGCCATCGCCAGGAACTCCTTCAGCGAATTCACCGGCAGGCTCGGATGCACCGTGAGCACGTTGGTGCCGGTGCCCATGATGCCGATCGGCGCGAACGCCTTGATCGGGTCGTAGGGCAGCTTGTAGAGCCACGGATTGACCGAGTGCGCGATCGAGATGACCAGGATGGTGTAGCCGTCGGGCGTGGCGTGGGCCGCAAGCTCGGTGCCGATCACGCCGCCGGCGCCGGTGCGGTTGTCGACGATCACCTGCTTGCCGAGCCGCTCGCCCATCTGCTGGGCGATGGCGCGGCCGACGATGTCGTTGCTGCCGCCCGCCGGGAACGGGATGATCAGCCGGACCGGCCGGTTGGGATAATCCGATTGCGCCGCGGCCGAAGCCGTCAGCGCAATCAGAAATCCGCTGGCGGCCAGCAGCACAGCGCGCATGTTGCGCATCGTTTTTCCTCCCAGATCAATTCCAACGCCGAACGGTCACTCCGCCTTGATGCCGCCCTTCTTCACCACCTGTTCCCACTTGTTCATTTCGCTCGACCATGAACGCGCCGAACTCCGTGGGAGATTTCTTCACGACCGTCGCGCCTTCGCTGGCGAACTGCTTCTCCACCTCGGGCGTATCCTGTGCGGCGGTGAGCGCCGCGTGCAGCTTGTCGATGATCGGCTGCGGGGTGCCGGCGGGCGCCACGATGCCCCACCAGTTGACGGCCTCGTAGGTCGGCACGCCGGCCTCGGCGACCGAAGGCACGTCCGGCAGCACCTTGCTGCGCTCCTTGCCGCCGACGCCGAGCGCGCGGAGCTTGCCGGTCTTGATGTGCGGCGTGGTCTGCACGAGCGAGGAGAACATCACCTTGGTGTGGCCGCCGACCACGTCGATCATCGCCGGGCCGCCGCCCTTGAACGGCACATGCAGCATGTCGACCTGGGCTTCGAGCTTGAACAGCTCGGCGCCGAGATGCTGGAAGGAGCCGACGCCGGCCGAGGCGTATTGCAGGTCGCCGGGCTTTTGCTTCGCCAGCGCCACCAGCTCCTTGATCGAATGAACCGGCAGGTCGGGATGGACCACGACGACGTTCGGTCCCGAGCCCATCACGCCGATCGGCGCGAAGGCTTTGATCGGATCGTAGGGCAGCTTGTAGAGCCAGGGGTTGACCGCATGCGCCAGCGAAATGACGAGGATGGTGTAGCCGTCGGGCGTCGCGTGGGACGCCAGCTCGGTGCCGATCACGCCGCCGGCGCCGGCGCGGTTGTCGATGATCACCTGCTTGCCGAGCTGCTTGCCAAGCTGGTCGCCGATCATGCGGCCGACCACGTCGTTGCTGCCGCCGGGCGGGAACGGAATGATCAGCCGCACCGGCCGATTGGGATAATCCGCTTGCGCGGCGGCCATCGTGGTGCACGCGACCAGCAGGCCGGCTACGGTCAGCAACAGGGAACGCAGTTTGGGCATTATTCTCTCCCGATTGGCGCACCGGTATATCATGTCCCGCCGCCACGGCATGATCGGTCCGGCCGCTGTCGAGCGTCCAAATTGCCGCAACCGACTGCATCGGGCTGTCCATCAAGTCCCGATCGGGCGGTCCGCCACCACCAGCGGCTGGATGCCGGCGCGTTTGGCTTCGTCCTGAAGGGCTTTGACCTCGCTCGCGGCGTAGGGAATGCCGGCCTTGCGCCGCTGCGCCTCGTGGCGGTCCTCGGGCTCGCCCGGCACCAGCACCTCGGAGCATCCTTCGGCGAGCGGCGAGGCCTTGATGCGGTCGATCAGCGTGTCGATGCGGGCGCGGTAGTCGTCTTCGGAGACGAACAGGTTGGGCTTCATCGCCAGGAAGAAGTGGCCGACGTCCTGCGCGCGGTCGAACGCCTTGTACTGGTCGCCGACCTCGCCGCCGAAATTCGCCCCCGAGATCACGCCGCCGAAAATATCCATGAACATCGCGATGCCGGAGCCCTTGTGCTCGCCGATCGGCAGCACCACGCCGCCGGCGAGCGCGGCCTTGGGGTCGGTGGTCGGGCGGCCCTGCGCGTCGAGCGCATAGCCGAGCGGGATGGTTTCGCCGCGGCGCTCGGCGCGGCGGATCTTGCCGCGCGCCGCCACCGCGGGCGACATGTCGAGGATGATCGGCCGGTGCTTGCCCGCGGGCGCCGCCATGCAGAACGGATTGGTGCCGAGCAGCATCTGCTTCGAGCCCCATGGCGGCATCGCCTGCGAGGCGTTGGAGAACACCATCGCCATCAGGCCGGCCTCGACCGCCGGGATCGCATAGGACGCCGCCATGCCGAAATGCGTCGAGCGCCGCGCCGACACCACGCCGATGCCGAACTCGCGCGCCATGGCGATGGCCTCTTGCATCGCCCGCGTGCCGATCACGAAGCCGAAGCCGTTCTCGCCGTCGAGCGAGGCCGCGACCGGCGTCACGCGTTTGGGCTCGAGATTGGGCTTGGGATTGATCAGGCCCGCGCGCACGCGCTCCAGATAGATCGGCAGCCGGCAGAGGCCGTGGGTGTCGACGCCGCGCAGGTCGGCGCTGACGAGACAGCCGGCGATGGTGGCGGCGTCCTCCGGCGGCACGCCATGCGCCTGGAGCAGCGAGCGGGCGAAGGCGTCGGCCGCCACCGCGCTGGCATAGACGAGGCCTGCGGTGGCTTGCGGCCCGGCCATCAGAGCTTGATGTCCTTGATCTGCTTCGCCCGCGCGGTCGCGGCGCCGAGCAGGAAGGCCAGGTCGGTGCCGGTCGAGACATAGCGCGCGCCCATCCGCACATACTCCGCCATCAGGTCGGGACGGCTGGCGAGCCCGCCGACGCCGCAATGCTTGCCGTGCTTGCGGCAGGCATCGATGACGGTCTGATAGATCTCGCGCACCTTCGGATGGTCGTATTGTCCGGCAAGCCCCATGTCGCCGAGCATGTCGTTCAAGCCGACCAGCACGATGTCGACGCCTTCGACCGCGATGATCTCGTCGGCCTTGGCCAGGCAGTCGGCGGATTCGAACTGCACGATCACCATGGTGGCGTCGTTGATCGCCTTGCAGGTCTCTTCCGCCGGGAACGAGCGGTATTGCAGATGAGGGAAGGTGCCGGTGTTGGAGCGCTCGCCGAGCGGCGGCAGCTTCGCGGCCTTCACCACCTCGCGCGCTTCGGCGGCCGAGCGCACATGCGGCGCGATGACGCCCAGCGCGCCGGCGTCCAGGATGCGCGAAATATAGTCCGGCGTGTTCGCCGGCACCCGCACCGCCGGCATGATGCCGATGTCGAGGCAGGCCATGCAGATCTGCCCGGTGGCATCCATCGTCAGCGGCGAATGCTCCAGGTCGATGTAGAGCATGTCGAAGCCCGCGGTCTTGGCGATCCGGGCGATCTCGATCGAGCGGCTCAGCCGCACGGTCATCGAGGCCACCACCTCGCCGCGGGCGAGCTTTTCCTTGACGTTGTTCTTCAGGATGTCGCTTGCCGCCATTCGAGGCACTCCTTGCATGCGGCCAGATGGGTTGGCCTGATCTGCGGGCAGGGGCTATGATCGCGCCGGATCAGCCATTCACCCCTGTCAGGGCTCGGAGTGTCATGAAGTACGATACCAACTTCAAGTCGGTCAAAGACGAGGTTTCGGCGGAGGAATGGCAGGCCCGGGTCGAGCTCGCCGCCTGCTACCGGCTGGTCGACCAGTACGAGATGACCGACCTGATCTACAACCACATCACCGCGCGCATCCCCGGCACCGAGCACCTGCTGATCAACCTCTATGGCCTCCTCTACAAGGAGATCACCGCGTCGAGCCTGGTGAAGATCGACGTCGAGGGCGAGATCATCGCCAAGCCCGACACCGACTACGGCATCAACAAGTCCGGCTACGTGATCCACGGCGCGATCCACAAGGCGCGGCCGGAGGTCAAATGCGTGCTGCACACCCACACCCGCGCCGGCATCGCGGTGTCGGCCATGCAGTGCGGGCTGTTGCCGCTGTCGCAGACCTCGATCCGCTTCGTCGGCCACATCGGCTATCACGACTACGAGGGGCCGGCGGTCGATCTCGACGAGCGCGAGCGGATCGTCAGCGATCTCGGCCCGCACGACGCGCTGATCATGCGCAACCACGGCCTGCTCACCTGCGGACCGACGGTGCAGCAGGCGTTCAACACCATGTACCAGCTCGAGCAGTCCTGCCGCTCGCAGGTCGACTCGATGGCGGCGCGCACCGAGCTGACCATGCCGGGCGAGAACGTGCTGGCGCACACCGCGCATCTCTACCAGCCCGGCACGCGGCGGCCCTACGGCGTGCTGGAATGGCCGGCCATGCTTCGCCTGCTCGACGCCGAGCAGAAGAACTCCGGCTATCCGCCGTATTGGCATTGAGCCGTTGCGTCACCGTCGAGTTGTCCTCAGTCGATGAAGCCTGCTCCATTCGAATATTCGCGGCCGGCCGACATCGACGAGGCCTGCGCGCTGCTTGCGGCCGACGACGGCGCGCGCGTGATCGCCGGCGGGCAGACCTTGGTGCCGCTGATGGCGATGCGGCTGGCGCGGCCGACGCGGCTGATCGACATCGCGCGGATTCCCGGCCTCGCCTACGTTCGCGACGAGGGCAAGCATATCGCGATCGGCGCGACCACCAGGCAGTCCGTCGTCGAGAGCGATGCCGTTGTCCGCGCCAAGCTGCCGTTGCTCGCCAAGGTGATGCCCTTCGTCGGCCACACCGCGACGCGGGCGCGCGGCACGGTCGGCGGCTCGATCGTCAACGGCGATCCGGCGGCGGAGATTGTTCTGGTGGCGGTGACGCTCGGCGCGACCCTGGTCTGGCGTGAGGGCGGCGATGACAATCCCATCGCGGCCGCCGATTTCTTCCTCGGCCCGATGGTGACCGCGCTGCCGCTGACCGCGTGTCTCGCCGAGGCGCGCTTCCCGGTCTGGTCCGAGGCGCGGGTCGGCGTGGGTTTCCACGAGATCAACGCCCGCCAGAGCGATTTTGCCTTCGTGTCGGCCGCGGCGCAGATCGCGCTCGATGGCGACGGCCGCTGCACCCGTGCGGCCATCGGCATTGGCGCCGCGACCGCCGTTCCGTTGCGGCTGGATGCGGTGGCGGAGGAGCTGAAAGGAAAGCGCTACGACGAAGCCGCGGTGCGAAAGTCGCTCAGCGCGGCGCTCGACGGCATCGAGGCGATGGCCGATCTGCACGCCTCGGCCGCGTATCGGAAGCGCGTCGCCGTCCACGATGGCGGTTCGCGCCATCGCCGACGCCTATCAAGACGCCGCGAGGCGGGCATGAAGGTCGAGCTCGACATCAACAGGGAAAAGCACACGGTCGAGGTCGAGCCGCGCACCAGCCTGCTCGATTGCCTGCGCGACAAGCTGCTGCTCACCGGCGCGCATGCCGGCTGCGAGCATGGCGTCTGCGGCGCCTGCACCGTGCTGGTCGACGGCGCCGCCGTGCGCTCCTGCCTGATGTTCGCGGTGCAGGCCGACGGCTATGCCATCACCACCATCGAAGGGCTGTCGCCCGGGCCGGGCGAGCTGTCGCCATTGCAGGACGCGTTCTGCGAAACCCACGGCATGCAGTGCGGCTATTGCACGCCGGCGATGATCCTTGCCGCCCACGCGCTGCTGTCGAAAAACACCGCGCCGACCCGGGAGGAGATCGTCGACGCCATCTCCGGCAACATCTGCCGCTGCACCGGCTATGCGCAGATCGTCGAGGCCATTGCGCTCGCCGCCGAGCGGATGCGCGGCCAGAACATCAAGGCGGACCAGCCGTGAGCGCGCCGGGAAAATTCCGCTTCATCTCGTCCGATCGCCGCGTCCGCGAGGACCGCCGCTTCGTGGTCGGCAAGGGCAACTTCGCCGCCGACATCGTGCCGCAGGGCGTCAAGCACGTCGCGCTGGTGACGTGTCCGCATCCGGCCGCGCGCATCGTTTCCATCGACAAGTCGGCCGCGCTGGCGATGCCCGGCGTGCATTACGTGCTGGAGGGCGCGGAACTTGCCGGCGCCACCAACGTGCTGGCGGCCGGCCTCGATACGCCGAACGTGCCGCGCTATCCGCTGGCGGTGAACGTGGCGCGCTACGCCGGCGAATGGGTCGCCGCGGTGGTGGCCGACACCCGCGCGCTGGCCGAGGACGCGGCCGAGGCGGTCGTCGTCGAATACGAGCCGCTGCCGTTCGTGCTCGATGCCGACGAGGCCTACGCCGGCGGCACGCTGGTGCACGAGGCGCATGGCTCGAACGTGCTGCTCGACCGCACCTTCGTCTGGGGCGAGGTCGAGAAGGATTTCGCCGCGAGCCCGCACAAGCTCAAGCATCGCGTCAAATGGGGCCGCAGCTCGACGGTGCCGATCGAGACCTTCGGCGTCACGGCAAGCTGGGACCCTTGGCGCGAAATCCTCGACATCTGGGCCTCGATCCAGATGCCGAAATATCCCGACCAGACCGCGATGGCGCTGAAAATTCCGATGTCTTCGGTGCGGGTGCACTACGACGTCGACGTCGGCGGCAGCTACGGCGTCAAGCGCGGCATCAAGCACACCGTGCTGGTCGGCTATCTGTCGAAGCGGCTCAGCGTGCCGGTGCGGCTGATCGAAGACCGCATGGAGAACATGCGCGGCGGCGACATGCACGGGCCGGAGCGCAATTTCGATATCGAGGTGGCGTTCGACAACCAGGGCATCATCCGCTCGATGAAGATGCGGGCGCTGGACAATGTCGGCGCCTATGCGGGCCGCTCGCCGTTCCAGCTCGGCAAGCCGGTCGGCGCCATCGTCGGGCCCTACAAGATCAAGAGCGTGCAGTACCAGGCCATCGCCGTCGTCACCAACAAGACGGTGCAGGAGGCGGTGCGCGCCTTCGGCCAGTCGCCGACCAACTATGCCATCGAGCGCACCGTCGACGAGGTGGCGAACAGGCTCGGCCTCGACCGGCTGGAAATACGCCGGCGCAACATGATCCGCCACGAGGAGTTTCCCTATCTGATCCCGAGCGGCTCGGCCTACGACTCCGGCGACTATCACACCGTCGTCGACAAGGTGCTGGCGCACGCCGGCTACGACGAACTGATCGCCGAGCGCGACCGGCTGCGCGGGAAAGGCTTGCTCGCCGGCATCGGCATCGCCGCGTGCCTGGAGCCGTCCGGCGGCAATTCGTCGTTCGAGCCGCTGCTCAATCCCAAGGTCGGCACCACCACCTGGATGGATTCCTGCCGCATCAGCGTCGATCTGGTCGGCTCGATCACCGCGACCATGCACACGACTTCGGCCGGGCAGGGCCACGAGACCATGGTCGGCACGGTGGTCGGCGAGGTGCTGGAGATCGATCCCGACAAGGTGCGGGTGGTGCGGGCGGACTCGCTCAATTCATTGCCGAGCAACAGTCCGGTCGGCAGCCGCATGGCGATCATGCTCGGCGGCGCCGCCTTCCACGCGGCGAACAAGATCAAGGACAAGCTCATCGCCATTGCGGCGCACGATCTCGGCGTGCCGGCCGAGCGCATCACTTACAAGGACGGCAACGCGTACGACACTTCGGCGCCGGACAAGAAGCGCACCTGGGCCGAGCTCGTCACCATGGCGCACCGCCACATCCACAAGCTGCCGGACGGCATGGAGCCCGGGCTTTCGGTCAGCCACATCATGCCGGTGCCGATGGGCGGCGGCCTGCCGACCGCCGACGGCCGCGTGCAGATGTATCCCTGCTATTCGTTCGAATTCCATCTGATCCTGCTGACGATCGATCCCGACCTCGGCAAGCCCGAGATCAAGCGCTACATCCTCGGCCACGACTGCGGCACGGTGATCAATCCGAAGATCGTGCGCGGCATGACCATGGGCGGCATCGCCCACGGCATAGGCGCCGCGCTTTACGAGGAGTTCGCCTACAACGACGACGGCCTGCTGGTGGCGCAGAGTTTCATGGACTACCTGCTGCCATCGGCCCATGAGGTGCCGCCGGTCGAGATCATTCATCACGAGACGCCGTCGCCGCACACCGTGTTCGGCCAGAAGGGCTCCGGCGAGAGCGGCTATCTCGGCGCGCCCGCGGCGGTCGCGAGCGCGGTGAACGATGCGGTGCGCCCGCTCGGCATCGTGGTCAACTCTCTTCCTATCAAAGTGGCGCGGCTTGGCGATATGATCGCTCATGCCCTCGAGAACGATATGCGCGAGAAAACGAAAGGCGTTTGAACTGTGATCATCGATACCCACGGCCACATGATCCCGCCGGACCTGCTGAGCACCATCCGCAAGGAGGGCGGCAAGCTGTCCGCGCTGCGGATCGTCGAGGATCCGGCGGGCCTGTCGCTTGCTTTCGGCAACAGCAAGCCGAGCCGGGCGATCATGAAGGGCCTGAGCGATCTCACCGGCCGGCTCGCCTGGATGGACAAGCAGGGCATCGACAAGCAGGTGAACGGCGGCTGGCCCGACTGGTTCGGCAGCGATCTGCCGCCGGACCAGGGCGAGAGCTGGTGCCGGCTGATGAACGAGGGGCTTTTATCGGCCGCCAGGGCCGAGCCGCGCTTCGTGCCGCTCGCCACCTTGCCGATGCAGGACGGCGCCCGCGCCGGTGCCGTGCTCAAGGAGGCGATGGCGGCAGGCTTTCGCGGCGCCATGATCTCGACCCTGCCGCGCGGGATCGGCAGCGTGCTCGACGCGCCCGACCTCGATCCGTTCTGGAAGGCCGCCGACGACACCGGCGCGGTGATCCACATTCATCCGGCTTTCGACTCCGGCGAGAGCCGCGTCCACGACTATGGCCTTGCCAACGGCGTCGGCCGGGTCAGCGACGCCGTTGTCGCCATATCGCGGATTGCCATGAGCGGTCACATCACCCGCTACAGGAATGCCAAGGTGTTCGTGCCGATCGCCGCGGGCGGCCTGCCGCTCGTGGTCGGGCGCCTCAAGCGCAACCATGCCATCACGCCCGGCACCTCCGATCCGGCCGAGGCGCTGAGCCTGATGTACACCGACACCATCGAGCACGATCCGCGCGTGCTTCGATTTGTCATCGAGATGATGGGCGCCGACCGTGTCATGCTCGGCTCCGACATGCCGTTTCCGATCGGCGATCACGAGCCGATGACGATCGTCAAGAATGCCGGTCTCAAGCCGGATCAGGTTGAAGCCATCAGTGGCGGGACCGCTGCCAAGCTGTTCCGCATCCAATAGATCAGGGGAGACACCATGACCACGCATTTCACCCGGCTTGCGGGCCTCGCCGTTGCCGCGGCGCTCGTTTTCGGCGTCGCGACCGACGCCCGCGCCCAGGCGGTCGATAAGCTCACCATCGTGATCTTCTCGCCGCCTTCGCTCGGCGCGCTGCTGCCGCCGGTGATCAAGGCGCAGAAGTTCGACATCGCGAACGGGCTCGACATCACCTTCGAGGAGCGCACGCCCGACGCCTACGCCACGCAATTCAACTCCGGCGAGTTCAAGATCGGCGGCAGCGCCTCGCTGACCACGATGGGTCTCGCCGACGTCCGCGGCGTCAAGGTGAAATACCTGTTCAACCTGTTCGACTACTGGGGCACGATCGTCACCTCGCGCGACAACGTGAAGACGCTGAAGGACCTCGAGGGCAAGGAGCTTGCCGGCGCGCGCTCGACCACGAACTACCAGATGTCGGAATTCTTCGAGAAGCGGGCGGGCGTCGATCTCTCCAAGATCAAGGTCGTGAACACGGCGCCGCCGGGTCTGATCAGCTACGCGATCGCCGACCGCGCCGACGCGATCCAGATCTGGGAGCCGGCCTACACGTTGATGATCGCCAAGAAATCGAGCATCCGCACCATCGACCTCAACATCGACAAGACCTGGAAGGACTTCGCCGGCGGCGGGACGATTCCCTATCTCGGCGTTGGCGCGCACTCCGAGTGGGCCGACGCCAACCCCGACAAGGTGCAGAAGCTCTACACCATCTACAAGCTGGCGGTGGAATGGGTGCAGAAGAACCCGGACGAGGCCGCGCCGCTGCTCGCCAAGGGCGCGCCGCCCGAAGAGCTGAAAGCCGTCGCCGCGATGATCAAATCGAACGAGCGGCTGGCGATGAAGCTGACCAAGGCCGGCGAGATCAAGAAGGACATCCAGGCGGTCTACAAGGCCGGCATGGAGATCAACTATCTGCCGAGCATGCCGTCGGACGCCTCGATCTACGACAAGCCGCTGAAGTGATCCGTCCGCTCCGATGACGCTCAATCCTCGCGTCAGGCAGTTCTTCCAGGCGTCCGCCAGCATCGTGGTGCTGCTGGCCGCCTGGCAGATCGCGTCGTTTTTCTTTCCGCACTATCTGTTTCCGCCGGTGCAGGACGTGCTCGCGCGCACGGTGAAGATCCTCTTCAACTGGCCGGAGCTGTTGCAGGTTCTGGAGACCGCCGGGCGGATTTTCGCCGGGCTCGCCGGCGCTTTCGTTCTGGGCTCCCTGATCGCCATTCCGATCGGCCGCTATCCGAAGATCGAGAGCTACATCAATCCGTTCCTGATTTTTCTCCAGGGCATTCCGGCGCTGTCCTGGGTGATCGTCGCCATCATCTGGTTCCATGGCACCGAATTCCGCATCTTCTTCATCATGGTGATCACCACCTTGCCGGCGTTCACCTTCCAGGTGCTCGATTCCTACCGTTCGATGTCGAAAGACCTGTTCGAGATGACCATGTCGTTCCGGCCGAGCAGCTGGACCTTGTTCCGCGTGCTGATCGTGCCGACCATCCTGCCGGGCATCCTGACCGCCTGGAAGATCAACCTCGGCAACTCCGCGCGCGTCGTGGTGGTGGCGGAGCTGGTCGGCGCCACCGGCGGCGTCGGCTACGAGCTTCTGCGCCAGCAGCAATTGTTCGACATGGCCGGCGCGCTCGCCTGGACCATCCAGCTCGTGCTGTTCGTGCTGGTGGTGCAGCAGATCATCGTTTGGATCGAGCACTGGCTGCTGCGCTACCGCGCGGTCTCCGAACGGGCGGCGTGACCTTGATGCCAGATCCGCTCATCCGCTTCCGCGAAGTGACCAAGGAGTTTGCGCGGCCCGACGGCGCGGGGACCTTTACGGCCGTCGACCGGCTGTCGTTCACGATCGAGAAGGGCGAGATCGTGGCGGTCCTCGGCAAGACCGGCTGCGGCAAGTCCACCATGTTCAATCTGCTCGCCGGCCTGATCGAGCCGACCAGCGGCAAGGTCGAGGTGACCGGCCACGACCCGTTCCGCGAGTTCAACTTCTTTCGCGGCAAGATCGGCATCGTGTTCCAGAACGACCGGCTGATGCCGTGGCGCTCGGCGCTCGACAACGTCGTGCTGGGGCTGGAAATCCTCGACGCCAAGCGGAGCGAGGCCGAGGTGGTGGCGCGGCGCTGGCTGTCGCGGCTCGGCCTGTCCGGCCACGAGAACGACTATCCGCACGCGCTGTCCGGCGGCATGCGCCAGCGCGTCTCGATCGCGCGGGCCTTCGCGGTCGAGCCGGATATTTTGCTGTGCGACGAGCCGTTCTCTTCCCTGGATGAGATGACCGCGCGCGACCTCCGCGCCGAGTTCGTGCGGCTGGTCAAGCAGGCCGGCAAGACCGCGGTGTTCATCACCCATCACATCAACGAGGCGATGGACGTCGGCGACCGCATCATGGTGTTCCACCGGCCGGCGCGGATCGCCTACGAGGCGCGGATGGATGACGCCTCAAAGGGCGCCGGACGCCAAGCCATCCAGGACGAAATCCTGAAGGTTCTTTCGCTCGAGGCCGGCGAGGGGACGCCTGCGGCCCCGGCTGCCGTGGTATGACCAGAGCCTGAGATCGAGGGAGTGCCGTCCATGAAAAATGCCGATTGGCTCTGGCCGAACAACAAGCGCATCGCGGTGGTGTTCAATGTCTGCCTGGAGCAGTGGTCGGACGGCAAGGCGCCCGGCATCAGCCCGATGGGCAATCCGCTGCCGGCCGGCGTGCTCGACACCATGGCGATCTCCTGGGCGGCCTATGGTGTGAAGACCGGCATCTACCGGCTGCTGGAGGCCTTCAAGAGCCACGGCGCCAAGACCAGCGTGATGGTCAACGCGGTGTGCGCCGAGCGGGCGCCGGAGGCGGTGAAGGCGATCGCCGACGGCGGCCACGAGGTGCTGTCGCACTCCTACGCCATGGATGTCGTCCCGGCGCTGCTCTCCGACGAGGACGAGAAGAAAAACATCGAGCGCTGCACCAAACTGCTGGAGAAGGCGTCCGGCCAGAAGATCCAGGGCTGGCTGTCGCCGCGCGGCACCTCGAAGCCGACCACGCCGAAGCTGCTCGCCGATTACGGCTACCGCTGGTACGGCGACGTGTTCGACGCCGACCTGCCGTATGTGCAGACCTACGGCGACAAGAAGATCGTGGCGATCCCGCTGTCCTATGACGTCAACGACATGCCGTCGATGAAATACGGCCATCCGCCCAAGATGATGCTGGATTCGTTCAACGAGGTGATCGACATCGCGCGCTCGCGCGACGACGAGCTTCGCATCATCGACGTCACCAACCACGCCCATATCTTCGGCCATCATCGCGGCGCCTATTATTTCGAGAAGATCATCGAGAAGGCGATGGGCGCGTCCGACGTCTGGGTCGGCACCCGCGCCGAGATCGCCGATCACGTCCTGGCTCGCAACGCGCCCTGACGCGGCGCCCGCGCGCCATGAGCCAGGTCGGCAGTCAAATCGGAAACCAGGTCGGGCAGAGCATTCCGCGGCTGGAGGCGCGAGCGAAAGTCACGGGTCGCGCCGAATATGCCTACCATCTCAGCCTGCCCGGTATGCTGTATGGAAAGATCTTCCGCAGCACCGTCGCGCACGGCCGCATCCGCAGGATCGATACCCGGGCGGCGGCCCAGCAGCCGGGCGTGCATGCGGTCATCACCGGTGACGATATTGTCCGGCTCATTCCCGATCCGTACTACGGCCCGGCCTTCCACGATCAGCCGATCCTGGCGCTGGAAAAGGTCCGCCACGTCGGCGAGCCGGTCGCGGTGGTGCTGGCCGCCGATCCGCATATTGCCGAACGGGCGCTGAGCCTGATCGAGGCCGAGTACGACGAACTGCCGGCGGTCTACGACGAGGTCGAGGCGCTCGACGGCAAGGTCATCGTCCATGACGTGCTGAAGCCCGCCGGCACGTTTCCCGACCTCAAGCATCTCGCCGGCCGGCGCGGCACCAACGTCGCGCTCGACTATCACCTGCGCTTCGGCGACGCCGAGACGGCACTGACCACGGCCGATCATGTGTTCGAGCACACCTTCCGCACCCAAGCGGTGCTGCATTTGCCGCTGGAGCCGTTCGTCTCGCTGGCCGATCCCGGCCACGACCGGCTGACCATCCACACCGCCTCGCAGATGCCGTCGTTCGTGCGGAGCGAGATCGCGCGCCTGTTGAAATGGCCGGAGAACCGGGTGCGGGTGAAGGTGCCGCATCTCGGCGGCGGGTTCGGCGCCAAGGTCTATATCAAGCTCGAGGCCCTGGTCGCGGCGCTGGCGCTGATCGTGCGCAGGCCCGTCAAGATCGCGCTGACGATGGAGGAACAGTTCGTCACGCTGACCAAGCATCCGACCACCTTCCGCATCAAGAGCGGCGTCAGCAAGGAGGGCCGCGTCGTCGCGCGCCAATGCCATGTGCTGTGGAACGGCGGCGCCTATGCCGACATCGGTCCGCGCGTCACGCAGAAGTCCGGCTTCACCGCGGCCGGTCCCTACGACATCGAGAATGTCAGCATCGATTCCTTCGAGCTCTACACCAACCGTCCGCCGGCCGGTGCGCTGCGCGGTTTCGGCATCCCGCAACTGGTGTGGGCCTACGAAAGTCACACCGATCTGATCGCGCGCGAGCTCGGCATCGACCCGATTGAGTTCCGCCGCAACAATATCCTGCGCGACGGCCGCACCCATTCGAGCGGCACGGTGATGCGCGACGCTGCGATCGAACGGGTGCTCGATGCGCTGGCCGCAAAAATGAACTGGAGCGCGCCGTTCGACCGCGGCGGTGGCGTCAAGCGGCGCGGCCGCGGCATCGCGATCGGCTTCAAGGCCTCGGTCGCGCCGACCACGTCAGTCGCGATGGTCAATGTCTCGGCCGACGGCAGCACCACGCTGGCGATGAACACCGTGGATATGGGGCAGGGCTCCGACACCGCGATGGCGCAGATCGTCGCCCAGGTGCTCGATCTCCGCGCCGAGGATGTCCGCGTGCTCAACCCCGACACCGACGTGACGCCCTACGATATGGGCACGCTCGGCTCGCGCTCGACCTTCCACATGGGTCTTGCGGTGAAGCGCGCCGCCGAGGACGCCCGCGACAAGCTCAAGGCGCTCGCAGACGAGGTCGGCCTGCCGCCCGGCAGCAACGTGCCGGTCGCCGAGATTTTTCAGAAGCGCTACGGCATGCAGGCCGGCAACGTGATCGGCTCGGGCACCTACATGCCGAGCTACAAGTCGCCCGATCCAAAATCCGGACTGTCGCCGGACGTGACGCCGTTCTGGATGATTGGCGGCACCGGCGTCGAACTCGAGGCCGACACCGAGACCGGCCACGTCCGCGTCATCAAGCTGATCAACGTCGCCGATGCCGGCAAGCCGCTCAATCCGCGCATCTGCGAGACGCAGCTGTCCGGCGGCGCGATCATGCAACTCGGTTTCACCTTGTTCGAGGACATGGCATTCGACGGCGGCCAGGTCACCAACGCTTCGCTCGCCGACTACAAGATCCCCGGCTTCCACGACGTCCCGCCGATGGAATCCGCATTGGTCGCCGCCGGGCAGACCAACGGTCCGTTCGGCGCCAAGGGCATCGGCGAGTCCGGCACGTTCGGGGTGTCGCCGGCGATCGCCAACGCGATCGAGGACGCGGTCGGCGTGCGGTTGTTCAGCCTGCCGCTGAGCGCCGAGAGAGTTCTCCGCGCGCTGCGCGACAAGGAAGGCAGGCCGCTCGCCTCATCCTAAGAGGCCATGCGGCCGTCTTGCGGGATGGGTATGACAGCGGGCAGCGCCGTGGCGATGCCGGGGATCGCTTCGACGGCGATGCCGGCCTTGCGGCAGGCCGCGATCTCCTCGTCGATCGCCGGATTGCCGCCCTTGAGCCGGACCACGCGGCGGCCGGCCTTGGCGAGGCCGACGATCAGGCCGTTGATTTCGTCCTGCTGGCCGGAAGGACCGCCGGTTTTGCCGACTAGCATCTTCTTCGCCTCGCGCCGCGCGAACTCCAGGATGTCCGGCGATACCCGATCGTCGTACAGGATGACGTCGGCGGATTGCAGGGCGCGGACCGCACGCAAGGTCAAGAGTTCAGGATCGCCCGGGCCCGCGCCGACCAAAACGACTGAGCCCTGCTCGGCGGCTGCCGCTTCGGCCGCGGTCTCGGCGAACAAGCGGTCGTAGTCCGCTTGTTCCGGCGCGCGGTCGGGCTGTTTCAACGCGAATGCCGTGAACGACTGCCAGAACCGACGCCGGCCGTTGAACGACAGTCCGGAGATTTGCACTTGCCGCCGCCAGCGGCGCGCGGCCTCCGCCCATGGCGCGAAGCCGCGCGGAATCATCGCTTCGAGCTTGGCGCGGATGGCCTGGGCGAACACCGGCGCGGCGCCGTCGGTGGAAATGCCGATGACCAGCGGCGAGCGGTTGACGATGGCGCCGAAAGCAAAGTCGCAGAACTTAGGCTTGTCGATGACGTTGACGAGAACGCCCGCGGCGCGAGCGGCGGCGGCGAAATGCTCCGCGTCTTCATCGTTGTCGCAGGCGCCGATGGCGATGGCCGCGCCGCGAATGTCGTCAACACACCAGGCGCGGCGGTGGATGAAGATGGCGCCGCGCGGCGGCTCGGCCGCGAGCGCCAGCAGTTCCTGGCACGGCTCGGACGCGTAGACCTCGACCTCCGCGCCCGCCGCCGAAAGCAATTCCGCCTTCCAGGCCGCGGCGGGCGTGCCGCCGGCGATCACGGCGCGGCGGCCCTCCAGCGCGAAGAACAACGGCAGCCGCGCCAGCGGCGCCATCCGCGGCGGCTCCGTTTCAGACGGCGGGGGTGTGTTCGCGAGCATGACGTTCATGGTTCACGATGCTCCTCAGTTCCGGCAGGCAGGTTCCGCATTTGGTGCCGGCGCGCAGCGCAAGCCCGATCTCGGCGACGTTGGCGGCTTGGCGCGAGGCCAGCGCCTCATGGATGGCGGCGAGGCCAACGCCGAAGCAGGCGCAAATCACCGCGCCGGATTGGGCGATGCCGGGGCCGCCGACCATCTGGCGCAGATCGCCCCATTGCGGCGGCGCATCCGCCGGTCCGACGAACAGCGCGCCTTCGAGCCGGCCATCGACAAAGGCTGCGGCGCGATAGAGGCCCTGCTGACGGTCGACATATTCGGTCAGCACCGCCTGCGGAAAAAGATTGGGCGCGCGTTCGTGCCACGCCATCGGCGCATCGTTCGTCGCAAAAAGGGTGCCGGCGGCGCCAGGGAGCGCGACCCGCGCCCACCATGTGCCATCCGGCAGGGTGAGTGGTTCGCGCGCCAGCGCAAACCCGCGATAGGCGAAGGCGACCGGCGCGACGGCGGCCGGCGTTGCCTTGGCTTCGGGCTGGCCGGAGAACGGATCAACCTGCGGCGACACCAGATCGCCGACGCGCGCCGACGATGCATTGGTATCGCTCCAATGGATCGGCGCGAAAATCGAGCCGCGCTGCTGGGAGGCCGAGGTGACGACCTTGAGCGTGCAGGCGCCGTGCCGTGAGCGGACACGGGCGAAGCCGTTGTTGGAAAGCCCATGCGCTTTGGCATCGAGCGGATGGATTTCCAGAAACGGCTCCGGCTTGTGCGCGCCGAGCTTCGGGCTCTGGCCGCTCCGGGTCATGCTGTGCCATTGGTCGCGCAGCCGGCCGGTGTTGAGCCGCATCGGATATTCGGTGCCGGTCTCCTCGCGCAGCGTGGGCGGCTCCGGCGCGATGAAACGGGCTTTGCGATCCGGCGTGCTGAAGCCGCCGTCGGCGAACAGCCGCGCGGAGTCCGCCGGCTCCTTCCGCGCTGGCCATTGCACCGGCTCAAGCGCGTCGTAGTCCTCGTCGGAAAGTGTCGCCAGCCCGCCGAGATCGAACGCGCGGGCGCCATTGTTCTCGAAGGCGGACAGCGTCGCGTGTTCGCGAAAAATATCGGCGGCGCTGCGATAGGCGAACGCGCCGCCGTGACCGAGATGCCGCGCGACTTCCGAAACAATCCACCAGTCCGGCTGGGCATCGCCCGGCGGCGGCAGGAAGGCGCGCTGGCGCGAGATGCGCCGTTCGGAGTTGGTCACGCTGCCGTCCTTCTCGCCCCAGGCCGCGGCCGGAAGCAGCACGTGCGGCGTCGCCGAAACCGTGTCGTTGGTCAGCATGTTCTCGGAGACGACGAACAGCTCAAGTTTTTTCAATGCTTCGCGCACGGCGCCCGCGCGCGGCAGCGACATCGCCGGGTTGGTCGCCATCACCCACAGCGCCTTGATTTCGCCGCGCTCGATCGCCTCGAACATCTGCACGGCTTTCAGCCCCTCGCGCTCGGCCATGCGCGGCGCGTTCCAGAACCGCCGCACGCGGTCGACGTCGTCCGGCGCAAACCCCATGTGCGCGGCAAGCTGGTTGGCCAAGCCGCCGACCTCGCGGCCGCCCATCGCGTTGGGTTGGCCGGTCAGCGAGAACGGTCCCATGCCGGGCCGTCCGATCCGCCCAGTGGCGAGATGGCAGTTGATGATGGCGTTGACCTTGTCGGTGCCCTGCGCCGACTGGTTCACGCCCTGCGAGAAGCAGGTGACGGCCTTCTCGTTGGCGCGGAACAGCTGGAAGAAGCGCGCGACGTCGCCTTCGTCGAGGCCGGTCGCGGCCGCGGTTGCCGCTGCGTCGGGCGCGATCTGCCGGGCGCGCGCGAGCGCTTCGGCGAAGCCCGCCGTGTGCGCCTCGATATAGGCTCGGTCGAGCGCGCCGACATCCGCGAGATGGACCAGCAGGCCGGAAAACAGTGCGGTGTCGGTGCCCGGCGCAATCGAAAGAAACAGGTCGGCCTCGTCGCCGGTTGCCGTCCGGCGCGGATCGATCACCACGATCCTGGCGCCGCGTTCGCGCCGGTTCTTGGTCATGCGCTGGTACAGCACCGGATGACACCAGGCGGTGTTCGAGCCGACCAGAACGAGGAGGTTCGCCTCGTCGAGGTCCTCGTAGCAGCCGGGCACGACATCCTCGCCGAAGGCGCGGCGGTGGCCGGCCACGGTCGAGGCCATGCACAGCCGCGAATTGGTGTCGACGTTGGCCGAGCCGAGGAAGCCCTTCATCAGCTTGTTGGCGACGTAATAGTCTTCGGTCAGAAGCTGCCCGGAGAGATAAAACGCGACCGCATTCGGTCCGTCGCGTTCGACCACGCGGCGGAAGCCATCGGCGACGGCGGAGAGCGCGGTGTCCCAATCGACCCGCGCGTGGCTGCCGTCGGCGCGCCGCAGCATCGGGTGGAGCAGGCGGCCGTTGAGGCCGAGCGTTTCCTCCAGCGCAAATCCTTTGGAGCACAGCCGCCCGAAGTTCGCCGGATGATCGGGATCGCCGGTGGTGATGGCGCCGCCGATGCCGTCCGGCCGCGCCGACACGCCGCAGCCGACGCCGCAATACGGGCAGGCGGTTCGCGTGACGGGCGGGAGCGGGACCGGCGCGTGCATGGGATCAATACACGTCCGTCTGATAGCGTCCGGCCTTCTTGAGCTCGGCAACAAAGGCCACCGCCTCGTTGGTCGTGCGGGCGCCGTGGGCGGCCACGATGTCGATCAGCGCGCGTTCGACGTCCTTCGCCATGCGCTGGGCATCGCCGCAGACGTAGACGTGGGCGCCGTCGGCGATCCAGGACCACAGCTCGCGGCCGACCTGGAGCATGCGATCCTGCACGTAGAATTTCTCGTCGTTGTCGCGGGACCAGGCAAGCGAGAGCCGCGTCAGCACGCCGGCGTTCTTCATGCCGGAGAACTCGTCCTCGTAGAAGAAATCGAAGTCGCGCTTCTGGTGGCCGAAGAACAGCCAGTTGCGGCCCGGCGCCTTGGTCGCCATGCGCTCGTGCAGGAACGCGCGGAACGGCGCCACGCCGGTGCCGGGGCCGACCATGATGATCGGCGTGTTCGGATCGGCCGGCAGGCCGAAGGCATGCGCCTTCTGCACATAGACGCGGAGCTTGTCGCCCGGCTCGACGCGGCCGGCGAGGAAGGTCGAGGCGACGCCGAGGCGCTTTCGTTTGCCGATGTCGTAGCGCACCGTATCGACGGTGAGCGAGACGCGGCCCTTGTGTACCTTCGGGGACGACGAGATCGAATAGAGCCGCGGCTGCAGCGGGTCGAGCGCCTCAATGAACGCCTCGGGGTCCGGGCGCACGCCGGAGAACTTTTCGATCGCCGCCAGCACGTCGAGCGTCGCCGCGTCGCCGTCAGGGTCTTCGCCGGCGGACAGCGCCTGCGCTTTCTTCCGCCGTTCGCCGCCGGTGATGTAGGAGAACAGCTGGAACAGCATGTCGGGCGCGGGCGACGAGCGAGACGCCGTCGATCAGCACCTCGCGCAAGGTGCGGCCGCCGATCGGGAAATCGGCTGGGGCGTCGAGCGCCTTGAGGACCGCGTCGGCCAGGGCCGGGTCATTGCGCGGGTAGAGCCCAAAGGCATCGCCGACCCGATAGTCGAGCCCGCATTCGGTCAGATCGAACTCGATGTGCCAGGTCTCTTTCGCCGATCCCTTCTTGTTGAGCATCGCGCGCGATATGAAGGTCGCCTCGACGGGATTGTCGCGTGATGTGCCGGCGGGAACCTGCGGCTTCTCGGCAGGCGGCGCTGCAGCGTCCGGCGCTTTCGCCGCGGCGGGTGCGGGCGCCGAGCCGATCTCGGCGTGCAGCGCCTTCAGCATGCGGGCGGTTTCCTTGCCGCCCGGCACGCAGAGGTTCAGCCGCTCCTCTTTCTTGCTGAACAGCGCATTCGCATAGTCTTTGCAGTCGTAGCCGCATTGGCCGCAGTCCTGCTGACCCATCGCCGCCATCATCTTCCGGGGCAGCGGACGGCCCTCGGCGAGCTTCATGCGCTCGGCCAGCGGCATGGTCTGGTCGTGCCAGGGCGCGCCGTCGTCTTCCTCGGCCGCGTTGCCGATCTGGACGCCCGGCATCAGGGCCTGGGCGTCTTGCTGCGATAAAGCAGTGGCGTCGCCGTCGAGCAGGCCCGCGAAAAATCCGTTCAGCCAGACCCGCTGCTCGTCGGTGAACGGCGCGCTCTCCGGCACGATGGAGGACAGCGGCGGGCGCATCGGCGAGTTCATGGCGCGGCCCCCGCAAACATCTCGGTCAGCGCAGGAATCTCGTGGCGGCGCGTGAATGTCTGGAAGCTCTCGTCGCGCGAGATGCGGCGCGCCAGATAGGTCTTGAGCATGCGCTCGATGGTTGCCGGCGCGTCCTCCGCCTTCACATCGCGAAACAGCTCGCGGGCGAGCGCCGCATCGGGGCCGAAGCCGCCGCCGACCAGGATGTGATAGCCCTCGATGGGATCGGCGTCCTCCGAGACCTGCACCTTGCAGGCCAGCAGCCCGATGTCGCCGATGTAATGCTGCGCGCAGGAGTGGTGGCAGCCGGTGAGATGGATGTTCACCGGTCCGTCAAGCTCGACGCGCGCCTCGCACCAGCGCGCGATCTCCTCGGCGTGGCGCTTGGTGTCGGAGGCCGCGAACCGGCAGCCGACGTTGCCGGTGCAGGCCACGAGGCCGGCGCGGATCGAGCTCGCCTTGGTGGTGAGGCCGAGCTTTTCGATTGCTGTTTCGGCCGCCTGCAGCTTGCAGGCCGGGATGCCGGAGATCAGCAGGTTCTGCCAGACGGTAAGGCGAATGTCGCCGTCACCCATCTGCTGTGCGATCGCTGCGATTCCGCACATCTGCGCGGCGGTCAGCTTGCCGACCGGAAGCACGACGCCAAGCCAATGCAGGCCGTTCTGCTTCTGCTTGTGCACGCCGATATGCGCGCTGCGATCGAACACCGGGCGCGGCGCGAGCGCTTCGCTGGGGACGCGGACGAGCTTCGAGCCGAGCTTCTCCTCGACCAGGGCGAGATACTTTGTCGAAGCCCATGGCGTCGAGCACGTATTTCATCCGCGCCTTGTTGCGGTTGGTGCGATCGCCGTGGTCGCTGAACACGCGGACGACGGCGTCCGCCACCTTGGTGGCGTCTGCGGGTTTGACGATGACGCCGGTGTCGCGGGCGAAGTCCTTGTGTCCGGTGATGCCGCCGAGCGCGAGCTTGAACCAGACGCCGGGCTCAACGCCAAAGCCGTCTTTCACCTCGACCGCCTGGAAGCCGATGTCGTTGGTATCCTCCAGCACCGGGATGGTGCCGGCGCCGTCAAACGCGACATTGAATTTGCGCGGCAGGCCGTAGAGCCCGCGCTCGTTGAGGATGTGGAAGTGCCATTCGCGCGCGTAGGGCCGCGTATCCAGCAGTTCCTGCGGATCGATGCCGGCGGTCGGCGTGCCGGTCACGTTGCGGATGTTGTCGGCGCCGGTGCCGCGCGAGCAGAGGCCGAGATCCTGGATCTCTTCGAGCAGGGCTACTGCGTTCTTCGGCTCGATCTCGCGGATCTGGAAATTGGCCCGCGTGGTGACATGCGAATAGCCGCCGCCGTAGCGCTCGGCGAGATCGGCAAGTCCGGACAGCTGCCAGTGCTTGACGATGCCGTTCGGTATCCGCAGCCGGCACATGTAGGAATCCTGCGCCGGCGCCACGTAAAACAGTCCGTAGTAGCGCCAGCGGAAGTTGTCGGCCGGCTTCGGCGGAGCGTTGGTCGCGGCCTGCTCCTTGAGCCGGCCGTAAGCGTCGAACGGATGCTGCTCGCGCTTGAACTTCTCCTGGTCGTTGAGCTTGCCGCCTGCCGCGACGGTGCGGTCTTGCGCCGCGATATGCTCGGCATCGGGCCCGGACGGAACTGGCGCGGCGGGTTTGCCGCCGCCGAGCCCGCGCCCGGCCCGCGCGATCTGCAGCCCCGACGTGAAGCCTTCGAGGTAGCGCTTCTGCTCAGGTGAGAAGTCGCCCGACATGATGCTCTATTCCGCCGCCACGCGGCCGTAGGCTTCGCCGATCATGAAGTGCGAGAGCGTGGTGTAGGCGCTGGTCCAGGCCGCGGCCAGCTCGGGCGTCCAGGCGGCGCCGAGCCCGCGCTCGAGCGTCCACAGCAGCGCAGCGCCGACCGCGGCGTAGTGGCCGGGCTTCACGCCATATTCGACGTGCTTCTTTGCGAGCGTGCTGACCGCCGGCAGAATGGTCTCCAGATTGTGCAGCGAGCCGACCACCACGGCGAGCGTCGCCATCAGCTTGCGGCCCTGTTCCGCCATGTCGCCCTTGAACAGCGGCTTCACCTCGGGTGCGATCTCGAACAGCCGGCCATAGAACATGCGCGGCCGCCTGCTCGATCGGCCCGACCTGCTCGAATGTCGATTGCACCAGTTCGACTCGTCGGAGTCATCGGTGACCTCCGTACGAATTGCAGTGCCTTCTACGAGAGCGCATGGCGGCGGAGTCGCCGCCATGCCGGCATTGTTCGTCGTTGCAGCTCGCGCTGATGCCTCACACACGCGCCTCGGCGAGATGCGCGGCGCCCGCCGAAGGAAGCTCTTGCGCAGGTAGTACCACCAGGTCAGCGCCAGGCAGGTCGCGTAGAACGCCAGGTAGATGCCAGCGCGAGCTGCGGGCCGCCGGTCGGCGGCGATCGACGCGCCGAAGCCGCGCGGGATCAGGTAGCCGCCGCAGGCGCCGATCGCGCCGATGAAGCCGAGCGCGGCGCCGCTCTCGATGCTGGCGGCCTTCATGGCGAGCGCCCGGCCGGCTTCGCCCGAGCCCTTCGCCTTCCGGAGGTTCTCCTCGCGGAAGATCGACGGGATCATCCGGTAGGTCGAGCCGTTGCCGATCGCCGGTGGTGACGAACAGGATCAGGAACATCGCCAGGAAGCCGGTGAAGTCCTTGATCTCCACGAAGTAGATGACGCCGATCGGTCGCGGCGCCCATGGCGATGAAGTTCCAGAACGTCACGATCGCGCCGCCGACCTTGTCGGCCAGCAGGCCGCCGAACGGACGCGACAGCGAGCCCACCAGCGGCCCAGGAACGCGATGGCCACCGTGACCGCCGGGAACTGGGTCTTGATCAGCAGCGGGAACGCCGCCGAGTAGCCGATGAAGGAGCCGAACGTCCCGATGTAGATGTAGGACATGATCCAGGTGTGCTTGTTCTTGGCGATGGCGAGCTGGTCCTTGAACGTGGAGCGCGCCGAGGTGAGGTTGTTCATGAAGAACATCGCGCCGAGCACCGCGATGACCAGCGGCAGCATCCACATCAGCCCGGCGTTCTGCAGATAGACGCCGCCCGCGCCCGGCGTCGCCTGGTAGAGGTTGATCAGGCCGACGCCCATCAGGATCGGCGTGAGCAACTGCACGCCGCTGACGCCGATATTGCCGCCGGCCGCGTTCAGGCCGAGCGCCCAGCCCTTCATGCGGTCCGGGTAGAAGAAGGAGATGTTGGCCATGCTGGAGGCGAAGTTGCCGCCGCCGAGGCCGGCCGTCGCGGCCACGCACAGCATCAGCCAGAACGGCGTGTCGGGCTGGGTGACGAAATAGGCGAGCGCGATGCGTCGGAATGAACAGCACCGCCGCGCTGAAGATCGTCCAGTTGCGGCCGCCGAACGTCGTCACCGCGAACGTGTAGGGGAATCGCATCAGCGAGCCGATCAGTCCGGGCAGCGCCACGAGCTGAAACAGCTGGTCGGTCGTGTAGTGGAAGCCGGCCTGCGGCAGCTTGGTCGCGACGATGCTCCAGATCAGCCAGACCGAGAAGCCGATATGCTCGGCAACGATCGACCAGATGAGATTGCGCCGGGCGATCGACCTTGCCCTTGGAGTTCCAGTAACTTCTCATCCTCCGGGTTCCAGTCCGAAATCCAGGTCGTGTTCCGCTTGCTCATCGAAGATTTCCTTTCTGAACGTTGGCGGGCTGATTCGTGTCGCCATATCGGTGTGATGCCTTGCTCGATGGCCGTGCGTCCGCCATTCACGTCCTCGGCCAACAAAAAAGCCGCAGCCTGAAGGCGGCTTGCGAGCCTCCCAGGTCAGCGGCGTTGCTTGTCGGCCCGTCGTTGGACCCGGCACCGTGCTTGGTGCCGGCGCCGTTCGGTCCTCTTCAATTCAAGCTTCGTGCCAATCCGCGGCCATTCGAGATCATGCTGAGTGATTTCAATAGCGTTAGGTGAAATTGATCGAATTGCGGCGAAGTCGCTCTGGACGGCCGAATGCTGCCCGTCAAGGCCGCAGCCTGTCGAATTATTGTGCAGTGCAAAAATTAGGCAGCCGGTGCTTTTCAAGACACCGGCACGCGTCCGATACGCCAGGACGCGAGATGCGCCGGCGATGTCGTCCGGGTCGAACGCCGGTCCCGCGAACGCACCGATCCTCTGCCGCTCGGCGGACCGGCTTGCGGCGCGTGCTGCTCCGAGCGCCGCGTCGTAGAGGTCGGGCCGGAACACCGCCATCGCGGCCCGGCACAGTCGTCCGACAGCGGCGCCTGGCCCCAGCGCACCATCTGGGCATAGAGCCACGCGGCCTGCGCCGGGTCGGGACGGCCGGCGCCGTCGCGGCCGATCAGGAGATAGTGGTCGTCGGTCCGCGTGGCGCCGTCGGGCGCGACCTTGAGGCGGCCGTCGAGCGTGCGGCGGATCACCTCGGGCGCGACCCCGATGCGGTTCGGCGCCGCGAGGATCGCTGCGACCTCGTCGCGGTTGCCGACGTCCTCGACGAAATCCGCGGCGCGCGCGATGGGCCCGCACCAGCCGCGCCACCATGTCGGGATGCTCCTGCGCCCAGCGGCTGCGGAACGCCAGCACCTTCTCGGCGGCGCGCGGCAGGATTTCCGACACGAAATGCAGGATGAAGCCGATGCCGAGATCGACCGCGACCGAGTTCCACGGCGCGCCGACGCAGAACGCATCGACATGCTTGTTGGCGAGGCTCTCGACCATGTAGGGCGGCGGCAGCACGACGAGGCGCACGTCCTCGTCCGGATCGACGCCGCCCGCCGCCATCCAGAAGCGCAGGTGGTAGTTGTGGGTCGAGAACGGAAACGTCATGCCGAAGGTCAGCGGCTCGTGGCCCCGGGCCTTGCGGGTCGCCACCACGCGCGCCAGCGCCGCGCCGACACCAGCGGGTCGGTGAGGTTGCCGTCGGCGGCTGCTGCGATCGAGGCGTACAGCGCCGGCGACACCGTGATGGCATTGCCGTTCATCGCCGAGCGCGAACGGCGCGACGATCGGCACCTTGACGTGGCCGAGCCCCAGGCTCGATGCGATCGCCACCGGCGCGATCAGATGGGCGGCGTCGAACACGCCGATGTTGAGCTTGTCGCGCATGTTCGACCACGACACTTCGCGCACGAGATCGACATCGAGCCCTTCGGCGGCGGTGAATCCCTTGTCGACCGCGACGATCAGCGCGGTGGCGTCGCAGAGCGGAATGAATCCGATGCGCAGACGGTTGTCCGCCAGATGGTTGTCGATCATTTGAACAGCTCCGCGGCGGTGATCACCGATTGCGCGACCTCGGCGATCTTCTTGTTCTCGTTCATGGCGGTCTTGCGCAGCATCGCGTAGGCGGTTTCCTCGGTGAGGCTTTTGGCTTTCATCAGAATGCCCTTGGCGCGGTCGATCACCTTGCGTTCTTCCAAGCGCCGAGCGCGTGCGGTCGAGCTCGTTCTGCAGCCGGGAGAATGCGTTGAACCGCGAGATGCAGAGATCGAGGATGTTCTGGATGCGATCCTTGCGCAGACCGCCGACGATATAGGCCGAAACGCCGGCGTCGACCGCGGCTTCGATCGAGGCGGCGTCGCTCTGGTCGACGAACATGGCAATCGGGCGCCGCACCGCGCGGCTGACCTGGAACATCTGCTCCAGCACGTCGCGGCTCGGATTCTCCAGGTCGATCAGGATGACGTCGGGATCGATGGCGTAGATGCGCGCCAAGCAGGTGCGCCATCTCATCGATCCGCACCACCTGGACATGGCCGGCCTCGCGCAACCCGTCTTCCAGGATTGCGGCGCGGATCGGGTTCTCGTCGACGATGACGATTTTGAACGAGGAATCCATGACCGGTTGAACAAACTTCAAGCATCGTGCCAACACCGGCGAAACACGATTCTGCAGATAGATCAAATTGTTAGGGCCTCTTTCAGGCCGAATGAGGCGATCGATTGTATACCTGGGCTTGCCCGAGGCCGGGCAGCCCGCCGTTAATTTGTGCAACGCGAAAAGATGCGTCCGAGCGGGCACGCCGCGCCACCCGGTGAACAATGCGGCGGCACAGCGCCGTCAGTTGCCGACCTTGATGTTGGCGTCCTTGATCATCTGGGTGAATTTCGCGATCTCCGCGTTCTGAAACGCAGCGAAGTCCGCCGAATTGGAGCCGACCGGGATCAGCCCCTGCGCAGCCACGCGCTCGGTTACGCGCGGCGTCTTCATCGCTTCGGCGATGGCGCCATTGAGGGTGGCGACGACATCCTTCGGCATGTTGGCCGGTCCCCACAGCCCGTACCATGACCCGATCTCGAAATTGGGGAAGCCGGCCTCCTCAAGGGTCGGAACGTCCGGCAGCGTGCTCACCCGCGTCTTGGTGGCGACCGCGACCGGCCGGACGGTGCCGCCGCGGAACTGCTCGATCAGGTTCGGCACCGGGCTGACCATGGCGCTGACGCGTCCCGCGATCAGGTCGACCAGCGCCGGCGACGTGCCTCGGTAGTGCACGATGAGAATCTTGAAGCCCGCCTCGCGCTGAAGCCGTTCCATGGTCAGGTGCCCGACCGCGCCGACGCCCTCGGCGCCCCAGGTAAATTTTTCCGGATCGGCCTTGGCGAGCGCGATGAACTCCTGCAACGTTTTCGCCGGGATGGCGGGATTGATGCCGACCGCGATCGGTACGGTGCCGAAATTGGAAATCGGCGTAAAATCCTTCACCACGTCGTAGGAGACGTTCATCAGCATCGGGGTGATGACGAACAGCGATGGGTTGACCAGCAGCGTGTAGCCGTCCGGCGCGCTGCGCGCCACCTGAACCGCGCCGATCGTGCTGCTTGCGCCTGCGATGTTCTCGACGATGAACGGCTGTCCGAGCTTCTCCTGAAGAAACTGAGACACCGAGCGCGCCACGATGTCGGTGAGCCCGCCGGGTGGGGCGGCCACCACCATGCGCACCGACCGCGAAGGATATTGCTCTGCGGTGGCGCTGCCGCGCCCACCACGACGCTAGCGCCAGGACGCATCCAACGGCTCGCCCAAAGACTTGCAGCATTTGTTTCCTCCTCGCGCGACGTCTCTCGCGCTTCATCCAAATGCTACCACCTCTCCGGATCGCTGAAAGCTCCAAGATGCCCCGTAGCTAGCCACTCGTTCGCGGGCGATGTTAGGGTCGCCCGCGCTCAACCGGCAATCCTGTGGAACAATTATGAGTGGTATCGACCTCGACGGCACGGTCGTCGCCATGACCGGGGCGAGCGTTGGCCTCGGCCGGTCGATGTCGCTCGCGCTGGCGAAGGCCGGCGCGCGTGTCGTGCTGGCGGCGCCGGAGACCGATCTGCTGGAGACTGTCGCTGCGGAGATCGATGCGAATGCGGGACCGGGCCGGGCGTTTCCGCTCAAGACCGACATCACCATCCGCGGCGATTGCGAGCGGCTGTTGGCCGAGAGCGTCCGCCGTTTTGGCGGGCTGCACGTCCTCGTCAACAATGCACGCCGTCCTGTGCGTGGTCCGGGCTTGCCGCCGGCGGGCAATTTCCTGCCGTTCTGGGAGTCCAATCCGGACATCTGGCAGGAGTCGGTGCACGTCAACGTCAACGGCACGTTCCAGATATCGCACGTGGTCGCGCCGCATCTGATCCGGAACGGATGGGGCCGGATCGTCAACATCAACACCAGCCTCGGCGGCTTGTCACAGACCCGCAACTCGCCCTACGGCGTCACCAAGGCTGCGCTGGAGTCGGCGACGCTGATCTTCGCGGCGGATCTCGCCGGCACCGGCGTCACCGTCAATTCGCTGCTGCCGGGCGGCGCTTGCGACACCGACCCCAACCGGCTGCCCGATCCGAACCTCAAACTGCTGCCGGTCGATATCATGAACCCTGCGATCATCTGGCTCGCCTCGAAGCGCTCCGACGGCAAGACCGGCGGTCGCTACATCGGTCGGCTGTGGAACGACAAGCTGCCGCCGGATCAGGCCGCCGCCGGTGCATTCACGCCGCCGGCGCTGCGGATGACCGGGAATTGATGGGAGGCAATCGATGACCATGGCAACCCTCGACCGCAGCGTATCCTCGCGCGGCTTTCTGCCGACGCCGCTGGCGCGCATCGGCCTCATCATTCCGTCGAGCAACCGGCTGACCGAGCCGCAGCTGCGGCACTTCGCGCCGCCCTCGCTCGGCATTCACGTCACCCGCCTGCAGATGACCGGCAAATGGAATCGGCCGTTGTCGGCGCTCACCGAAGATATTCAACGCGCCGCCAGCGCGCTCGCCGATGCGAAATGCGACATCATCGTGTTCCATTGCACCGGCCACGCCATGGAGGAGGGGCCGGACGGCGACGCACGGACGCGGGCCATGATCAAAAGCGCGACCGGCATCGAAGCGATGTCGACGGCCGCCGCGATCGAGGAGGCGCTCGGCGTCCTGAAGCTGAAGAGGCTGATCCTGCTCACGCCTTATGATCAGGATACCAACGACCATGAGATCGACTATCTGCGGCAGATCGGCATCGCGGTCGTGCATGACGTCGCTTTGGCGCTGCCGGGCAGCGACGATTATCTCGCACAGCCGCCCGAGCGCTGGGTCGAACTTGCGGTCGAGCATGCCCGCGATGACGCTGACGGCTATTTCCTGAGCTGCACCAACACGACGCAGATCGAGGCGATCGAGCCGATCGAACGAAGACTCGGCAAGCCTGTCGTCAACAGCAACCAGGCGGTGCTGTGGGCCTGCGTGAAGCGCTTGCGCCACAAGCTTGGGCCCGTGGAGCTCGCCGCGGGGCTTGGGAGACTGGTCACTCGCGGCCTATAATCGGCCTGCACGGCTGGAGTGACCATGAACGACGTGAATACCGCGACCGCGGCCCCGCGCTTTTCCATGCGCGACCGCATGGCCATGTACAACAACAATGCGCTCAAGATCGGCCTGTTTGGCTCGAACTGTTCGTCCGGCCGCGCGGTCACGCTGGTGCCGGAGCGCTGGACCGGCAACTGGGAAGACAATCTGGCGCTCGCCAAGATGTCCGACGCTGCCGGCATCGAGTTCATGCTGCCGGTCGGACGGTGGAAGGGCTACGGCGGCGACACCGACTACATGGGCACGTCGCTCGAGACCATCACGTGGGCGACCGGGCTGCTCGCCCACACCAAGCGGCTGATCGTGTTCGGCACCGTGCACGCGCCGCTGTTTCATCCGCTGATCGCAGCCAAACAGTTCGTCACCGCCGACCATGTCAGCGAGGGCCGCTTTGGATTGAACATTGTGGTCGGCTGGAATGAGGACGAGTTCCAGATGTTCGGCGTGTCGCAGCGCGAGCACGAGCAGCGTTACGATTACGCCCAGGAATGGATCGATGCGGTCAAGATGGCGTGGGGCCCGCAGGATGATTTCGATTACGAGGGCCAGTTCCTCAAGCTCAAGAACGTTCGCGCCAAGCCCAAGCCGTACGGCGGCTCGCGCCCGCTGATCATGAACGCCGGCGCCTCCGCGACCGGCCGCGCCTTTGCGATCCGCAACTGCGACGCCTTCTTCACCCAGGCCGACCGCACCTCGATGGAGTTGACCGCGGCCAAGGTGAAAGCGGCAAAAGACGATGCGAGAGCGCAGGGGCGCGATCTCGATGTCTACGGGGTCGGCGTCGTTACCTGCCGGCCGACGCAGAAGGAGGCCGAGGAGTATTATCACTACGCCACCATTGAGAATGGCGACTGGTCGGCGGTGGACGGCATCCTCGGCAAGAAGAAGATTTCGCCGGCGACCGTTGGCGAGGAGGAGTTTCAGCGCCAGCGCCACCATTACGCTCACGGCATGGGCGGCCTGCTGATGGTCGGCGATCCGGACCGGATCGCGAACACGCTCACTGAATTGAGCCGGGCCGGGATTCGCGGCATGGGATTTTCGTTCGTCAACTATCTCAAGGAGCTGCCGTACTTTTGCGACGAGGTGCTGCCGCGGCTTGAGCGCATGGGCATCCGCGAGAAGCGCCGGTAAGCAGCCGGCCTGCCGGGGCATCACGATGATCCATCGTCTCCTCGCGCTGCTCTTCTTGCTCGGTCTGCTCGGCCCGGCCCACGCGCAGGACGATGTCGCGGCCTTCTACCGGGGCAAGCAGGTGCGGCTCGTGGTCGGCACCGCGCCGGGCGGCGGCTATGATCTGTTCGCGCGCATCGTCGCCCGCCACATCGCCGCGCATATCCCCGGCCAGCCGACCGTCATCGTGCAGAACCAGCCGGCGGCCGGCGGGTTGGTGATGACCAACCAGCTTTACGCGCTGGGTCCGAAGGACGGCACGGTGATCGGCGTTCCGATCAACGGCATTCCGACGGCGCCGCTGCTGCAGCAGGGCGCGCAGTTCGACGCCACCAGGCTGATCTGGCTCGGCAGCACCAATCGCGAGCCCTATGTCGCCTTCGTGTGGCACACCGCGCCGGTGCAGAGCCTCGCCGAACTGCGCAGCAAGGATCTGGTGGTGGGCGCGACCGCGCCGGGCACCACCATGGCGGACTTCCCGCTGGTGGTGAACGACGTGCTCGGCCTGAAGTTCAAGGTGGTGCGGGGCTACGAGGGCACGCCGCAGATCAACCACGCCATCGAGCGCGGCGAAATCCAGGGCCAGGGCGGCATCGGCTGGGCGGCGGTCAAGGCGCAGGTGCCGCAGTGGATCGCCGAGAAGAAAATCAAGGTGATCGCGCAATACGGCCTCAAGCGCCATCCGGCCCTGGCCGACGTGCCCGCCATGCTGGAGCTGGCGGCGAACGAGCCGGACCGGCAGGCGCTCGCCATGCTGTTCGCGCGCGCGGAATACGGCCGGCCCTATTTCCTGCCGCCCGATGTGCCGGCAGAGCGGGTGACGGCGCTGCGCCGCGCCTTCGATGCCACCATGAAGGAGCCGGCCTTCATCGCCGATGCGGCGCGGCTGCAGCTCGACATCGATCCGATGACGGGGGAGGAGGTGCAGGCGCTGGTCGCGCAGCTGGCCCGCACGCCGCCGGCGATCGTTACCCGCGTGCGTGCGGCGCTGGAGGCGCCGACGGCACGCTAGGCTGACATATAGCTTCCTGCATCATGGGCTTGCCGATAAGTATCCTATAGGGTACATATGATCTCTAAGCAAGATCCGCCAGACACAGAGGTTCAAGGCGTGGTTTGAAGAACTTCGAGTGTGCCCACCACGAAGTTTTAGAGCCAAGACAGTTCCCTGGGATAGTTCCTCTGCGTTGCGAAGCAATGAAGAGATTCAGGCCTATATCGACGCTGTTCTCGAGGACGGTGACCCGACGCTCCTCGCCCATGCTCTCGGTATCGTCGCGCGGGCGAAGGGCATGACCGATCTCGCAGAGGAGACGGGCATTGGGCGCGAAAGCCTTTACAAATCACTTTCGACGGACGGCAATCCGAGCTTCGCGACAGTCATCAAAGTATTGAGCGCGCTCGGCGTGAAACTTACGCCAACGGCCAACAGACGCGTAACAAATCTGCGCCAAAATTGTTCCTCGGCACACCGGACGAAGTCGGGCAAGGTTCGCGGTTAGGTGTTTTCGAGCCGCAGGCCTTTGCTGTCCGGTTACCCTCGATCAGGTTCGGTCTCGCTGGGATCGTTCGGCAGGCTTGCTGGAAACAGCCCGGCGCTTTTGCAAGCGCTCCGGCATGGCTGGATCAGCGAAAACGTTATACCGGACCTCGGCATGCAGCTTATCAGGTACCGCGCGCGGTGTCCGGCCGGGGCCAATTCACAACCACCCCTTCCGCTCGTCGCTCGCTTATGTCGCCAAATCGCTGTTGGTCCCAGCCTGGGACTATGCTATAGTTAGATGGTGAGGATCATCGCGGTTAGCGCGCTGAAGGACTTCATGACCGGAGTGCGGCCTATGCCGACGCACGCGAGCCGATGATGGCGTGGTTTCGGCAGGTCAAGAGTGCCGATTGGGTCACGCCCGGCGGATGTGAAGCGGGATATCCGTAGCGCAAGTATTCTGAAGGATGGACGAGCGGTGTTCGATATCGCGGGCAATAAATATCGAATCGTGGTGTGGATCAACTATCCGTATCGAGTGGTCTATATCCGGTGGGTCGGGATACATAGGCAATACGACGCTATCGATGCACAGAATGTTTGAAGGGAAAGGTCATGGACATCGCACCGATGGACTTCGGCGTGATTATGGCCAGATCCTCAAGGAGGTCGAAAACCTGATGACGGCCAGCGCAACACGCCTGAAGGCGACCGGCTTGATGTGCTCGTCACGCTGGTGGAAGCCTGGGAGCGGAAGCACTATCCGCTCGATCTCCCCGATCCGGTGGAAGCGATCAAATATCATATCAACCAAACGGACTTCAACCGCGTGACCTCATTCCCTTCATCGGAAGCCGAAATCGTGTACACGAAGTACTCAATCGCAAGCGGCAACTTACACTCAAGATGATTTGGCAACTACGCGGCCTGCAGCATTGCCAAAATCACTCATCAAAATGCGGGCTGCTTGACCGACGCTCGAAATGAAGTCATGGCTTCCCAGCACGCGCCGAACACGCGAACCCGGGCGAAGTAGCGCCAACGCTTCGTGCTTAGGTCTAATTCGAGGCGCAGGCCCTTGTTGTCCGCAATCACCTTCGACCAGCGTTCGGTCTCGCTGCGGATGAAGGCGTCGAACTCGGCCGGCGTGCTGCTGACCGGAAACAGCCCGGCCTTTTGCATCCGCTCCAGCATGGCCGGATCGGCGAAGATGCGCTCGACCTCGGCGTGCAGCTTGTCCAGCACCGCGCCCGGCGTCCCGGCCGGCGCCAGCAGTCCGATCCAGGTCGCGCTTTCGTCGATCTCCGGCAGCTCGGCCGCCTTCGACAGGCTCGGCACGTCGGGCAACTGCGGCAGCGGACGGTTTGAGTATTTCGCCAGCGCCCTGAACTGGCCGCTCTGAATCATCGGCAGGCTGGAGCCGACGCTGTCGAGCGCGAACTCGACGCTGCCGGACAGCACGCCCTGCACGATCTCGGCGCTGCCCTTGTAGGGGATGAGCTGCACGTCGATGCCGGCCGACTTGGTGAACAGCAGTGCGCCGAGCCGCGACGTGATCGTGCCGGCGCCCATGTTGAGCTTGCCCGGATTGGCTTTGGCGCGCGCGATCAGCTCCTTGACGGTGGTCGGGCCGTCGCTCCGCACCACCAGCAGCGACATGTTCTTCGCCAACAGCGTGACCGGGGCGAAGTCCTTGGCCGCGTCGTAGGGCAGGTTGCCGGTGAGGATCGGGTTCAGCACCATGGTGGTGTCCATCCCCGCCAGCAACGTCAGGCCGTCGGGCGCCGATTTCGCCACCATCTGCGCGCCGATCGCGGTGTTGGCGCCGGCGCGGTTCTCGATCACCACCGGCTGGCCCCAATGCTCGCTCATGCGCTGGCCGACGAAACGCGCGATGAGGTCGGTCGGCCCGCCCGGCGGGAACGGCACGATGATGCGGATCGGCCGGTTGGGGAAATTCGCCGCCGCGCCGGGATCGGACTGCGCCGCCGCTGGCACGGTCACCGCGGCAAGCGCGATCGCCACTGCAACTGCTACACGCATGAGAGACATGGTCGCGCCGCGGCTCAGTCGAGCTTCATCCCGACCGCCTTGATCACCTTCTCGCGGGTTTCGGCCTGCGACTTGATGAAGGCGCCGAACTCTTCCGGGCTCTTGCTGATGCCGGGCTCGATTCCGACGGCCAGCAGTTTCTGGCGAATCTCTTCGTTCGCCGTCACCTTGGCGAGTGAGGCGTAGAGGCGTGCGATGATCTCCTTCGGCGTGCCGGCGGGCGCCACCACGCTCTGCCAGATGCCGAGGTCGAAGCCGGGCAACGTCTCCCCGACCGTCGGGATTTCCGGCGCGAGCGAAAGCCGCTTGCCGCCGGTGAGGCCGACAATCTTGATCTTGCCCTCGCGCCACAGCGGCAGGGCGACGTTGGCGCTTTCCATGCCGAGCTGAATATCGCCGGCCAGAATTCCGGTGATCTGCGTCGTGCCGCCCTTGTAGGGCACCTGGACCAGATTGACGCCGGCCATCATGTTGAACAGCGAGGCGGTGACCTGCGACGTCGGAGTGCTGACGCCGATGTTCAACTCGCCGGGCTTCGCCTTCGCAAGATTGATCAAGTCCTGCACGTTCTTGACCGGGACGTTGTTGTTGGCTTCGAGCACCGACGGGATGTCCGCCACCTTCGCGATCGGCTCGAAATCCTTGAACGGGTCGTAGGACAGCTTGGAATAGAGGAACGGGTTCATCACCAGCGTTCCGTCGATGGCGAGCAGGATCGTGTAACCGTCGGGCTTGGCCTTGGCCACGACCTGGGCGCCGATGATGGTGTTGGCGCCGGGCCGGTTGTCGATGATGACCTGCTGGCCGAGGTCCTCGGCCATCTTCTGGCCGATCAGCCGGCCGAGCACGTCGGCGGGCCCGCCCGGCGCGAACGGCACGATCATGGTGATCGCGCGGTTCGGGTAGGACTGGGCGAGAGAAGGGGACGCGAGGGCGAGCAATGCCGCCGCCGCTACGGCCAAGCGCGCAAGAAATCTCATAGTCGCCTCCCTGTCAGTATTCGAGGCCGTTTTTTCTCAGGCGTTCAAACTTGCCATCAACCGGCCAAGCTCCGGCATCGGCTTGATCGCCCCAACCTTCGCGCTCAATCGCTTCACCGCGCCCCACAGCACCGCCTGGTTGCTGTTGACCACCGGCTTGCCCAGCATTTTCTCGATATCGGCGATCGCCTCGATCTGCCTGGTGTTGGTGCAGCTCAGGAATATGCCGTCGGCGTCGGACCGGTCGTTCTCCTTGGCGAGCCGCGCCCAGTCCTGCGGCGTCACGCTGCCGAAGTTCTTGGCCTCGAGCTTCAGCGCCACGTCCGCGACCACGGTAATGCCGGCCGCGGTGAGATAGTCGATCACCGCCTTGTTGCTCTTGTACGGCGTCAGCAGCACGACCTTCTTCATGCCGAGCGTCTGCAGTGCGTCGAGCACCAGCCGGCTGGTCGCCATCGCGTCGATGCCGGTGGCGTCCTTGACGATGTCGAGGATTTTTCCCTCGCCCTGCGGCCCCTGCGTCATCGAGGTGTCGGTGCAGTGGAACACGATGACGTCGGGACGGGCATCCGAAAGGAGCTTAGCGGCGTCCGCGATCTCGCCCTTCATCTCCGGCAGCGGCCGCTTCCATTCGCCGGCGACGCGCGCCCGCGCGACATGGATGCCAAGGCCCTCCGGCGCGAAATGATTGAATTGCGGTTCGCTGTAGGTGTTCACCGAGGGGATGATGAGACCCATCCGTGCGCGCGGCTGCTCCATCGCCGCGGCATTCTTGCTCATGGTGGGCATCACGTTCATGGCGTTGCTCCAGCTTGTTCGGGTCAGTCGAGCTTGATCCCGCTTTCCTTATAGACCTTGGTCCAGCGTTCCGCCTCGTCGCGGAAGTATTTCTCGAATTCCGCCGGCGTCGTGGTCACCGCCAGAATGCCGGCCTTCTCCAGCCGGTCGGCGACGGCGGCGTCCGCCATGGCGCGCACCACATCGGCGTGGATTTTCTGCACGATCGCCGGCGGCGTGCCGGCCGGCGCGACGAGGCCGATCCAGCTCGACATCTCGTCGATCGGCAGGCCGGAGGCTTCCGAAAGCGGCTTCAGCTCAGGCAGCGTCGGCAGCGCGCCGGTTGTTGAGCTTGGCGAGCGGGCGGAACTGGCCGCTCTGGATCAGCGGCAGGCTCGGCGCGATGCCATCGACGATGAAATCGACGCTGCCGGTGAGCAGGCCCTGCACCACCTCGGAGCTGCCCTTGTAGGGAATGAGCTGCACCTCGATGCCGGCGGCCTTGGCGAAGGTCGCCCCCGCGAGCCGGGTGATGGTGATGCCGGCGCCGTAGTTGAGCTTGGTCGCGCTCGCCTTGCCGCGCGCGATCAGCTCCCGGATCGTCTTCGGCCCGTCGCTCGCCCGCACCGTCAGCAGCGAGGTGTTCTTCGCGGTCAGCGTGATCGCGGCGAAGTCCTTGAACGGATCGTAGTTCATCGACGCGCCGGTCGCCGGATTCATCACCAGCGTGGTGTCCATGGCGGCGAGCAGCGTGTAGCCGTCGGCCGGCGACTTCGCCACCAGTCTGCGCGCCGATGCCGGTGTTGGCGCCGGGGCGGTTCTCGATCACCACGCCCTGGCCCCAGAGCTCCGAGAGCTTCTGCCCGACGATCCGCATGTTGACGTCGGTCGGCCCGCCGGCCGGGAACGGCACCACGATTTTGACGGGGCGGTTGGGGAAGCTCTGCGCGTCGCTGCTCTGCGCGTATGCGGGCGCGGCTGAAACCGTGGCCAGCAAGGCGAGGGCGAGCAGCGTTCGCATCGTCACGCGCCGAGCTTGCGCGTGAAGTCGTCGAACAGGTCGTCCACCGTGACCTTCTTGGTGATCATCTGCTGCTTGAGCGAATAGTCGATGACCCGCTCCAGCGCCGCGCGGTTGGCCTCGACGCCGAACCGGTAAGGGTCCAGCGCGCCCTTCGGCGCCGTGGTGTCGAGATCGCGCGCCGCCTTGAACACGCGGAAAATCTCCTCGACCACGTCGGGGCGTTCTTTGGCGATCTTGTCGCGCACGATCACCATGTGGTTGATCGGCACGCCGCCATGCTCCGTCGGCCCATTTCTTGTTGGCGGCCTCGGCGTCCGGCACCAGCGTCTTGAAGCGCGGATCGGGGAACTTGTCGCCGATCAGGGCTGCGTCCAATTCGCCGTCGAGCAGCATCTGCGGCAGTTGCTTGGTTTCCGGCGCGCGCTTGACGAACGACGGGTCCTTGTACTGCGCGACATGCGGGTCCTCCATGGTGGTGATCTCCACCTTGGACCAGTCGACGCCGAAGCTCTCGCGCCAGAATGCCGCGCACCCAGATGCCGGTGGTCTGCGTGTACGACCGCACGCCGAACTTCTTGCCGTTCAGATCGGACGGCTTCATCGTGCCGCGCTCGGAATTGTAGGCGACGGTGTGAAGCTGGCCGCGGCCGACCACGGTCGCCGGCAACAGCACGTAAGGCAGGCCGAACTCCCGGGCCTGCAGGAACGTGACGATCGCAAGCTCGCCGCAGTCGAATTTGTGCTCGCGCACCATCGGCTTGAAGCCGCGGTTCGGCACCGGGAAATCGGGAAAGTCGAACTCGACCAGGTCGGATTTCACCCGCCCGTCCTTCATCGCGACTGCATTGGGGTAGCTGCCGAGCAGCGTGTGGAGCTTCATCTTGTCGGGTCGGGTCAGCACGGCGTTACTCCCATCAGTTCTTGCATCAGTTTTTGGCCAGCGCCGGATAGAGCGCGAGCGCGGTCTTGTAGAAGATTTGATCTTGATCGCCTTGCGGCAGGAAGGAAAGCGCCTTGCGGGCCATCTCGATCAGCTCCGGCAGCGGCGGCTTGGCGGCCGGGAAGTTCGAGCCCCAGCACAGGCGCGGGGCGCCGAATTCCTTCACCGCCTTGCCGAGGAACAGCTCCGGCGTGGACTGCCCCTTCACCGACTGCTCGATCGGCCGGTGGGTGAGCTTGAGATAGACGTTGGGATATTTCGCCAGCGCCCACAGCGGCGCGGCCGAGGCAAACGGCGGGCCGTCGGCGGCTTCCGCCCGCGCGAAATGGTCGAGCAGGATCCGCACCTTCGGAAAGCGCTTGATGACGGTTTCCAGGAGCGGCAGGCCGACAACCCGCATCTGCATGCAGACCGACAGGCCCTGGTCGCTGGCGTATTGCCAGACCGGGAAGGCGGCCTCGTCGGCGAAGAACGTCTCCTGCTCGGCGTGGGTCGAGCCGGAGGTGAAGATGCGCATCCCGGTGAGGCCTTTGCCCATCCAGTGCTTCATCTTCGCCACGGCGTCGGGCGCAACCACGTCGATGGAGAACACGCCGGTGAAACGCTCGGGATGCGCCGCGACCGAATCCGCCACATAGGAATTGTCGAACGCATAGGCCGACGACGCCTGCACCAGCACCGACTTGTCGACGCCGGCGGCTTTGTCGGCCGCCACCATGTCGGGATGGTCGAGCGGATGCTCCGCCGACCAGTCGGACTGTTTTCCGAACAGCGGCTTGAGCGGATATTTTTTGGTGTCGGTCGCGATGACGTGGCAGTGGGTGTCGATGATCATGGGTTCGCGGATTTCAATTTCACAGAGGGTTATTTTGCTCCAGACTGGAGCCGATTGAAACGGGGCATAGATGTGAGCGATACGCTTGCACGAGTCCAGGCACTTGTAAGGCGCGGCTCAGTCCGTATTTCCGCCCATGGCTACGATGAATTGGCGGAGGACGACATTTTCGTTGAGGAACTGGTAGCTGGCGTCGATGGCGCGCAGATCGTCGAGGATTACCCCGATGCAGCGCATGGGCCATGCGTTCTTGTGCTGCACGTGGGCGGCGACGGCCGCCCAATTCACGTGGTTTGGGGTATCCCGCGCGGCCGGCCGGAACCTGCTACACTGGTCACCGCTTATCGTCCTGATCGGATTCGATGGTCTTCTGATTTTATGAGGCGAAAGAAGCCATGAGCCGAAAATCGAGCAAGCTCGTCCGCGAGGGCAAATATGCCGCCGAAGTCGAGGTCGAATTGATCGAGGACGACACCGGCTGGTCGCCCTATCTGTCGATCGCAGACGGCAAAAAGCTTGATCTGGTGAGAAAGGCGCTTCGTCAGGGCGACGTCGCCGCCGCGGCGAAACACGCGCGCGTGTTTGAATTGACACCGGTGTCGTAAGTCGCGACGGTTACTTCTTCACCGGCAACACCGCGGCGAACTTCGATCCGCGCACGCACATCCGGCCGCGCGGGTCCTGCCAGAGCTTTTCGGTCTTGTGCAGGTGGCCGATGGCGCGCGCCACGGTGTTGAAGTCGTAGTCCGAGAACCGCTCGGCGATGTCGGTGTAGTACAAAGGCTGCTTGTCGATGGCTTCGAGGATTTTCTGCCCCAGCGCCTCGACCTCGCGCTCGTCGCCGGATTTCCCGATGACGTCCTTCTTGCCCTTCACATAGTCGTCGACCTTCGCGGTGTCGGCATAGGCGTAGGTGATGCGCTCGTAGTGCTCGAGCGGAATGCCTTCGGGGATGGTGGCGTCGATGCCGACCTTCGCCCCGACCGGCACCACGCCGGCGCCCTGCGGCAGGCTCGGGTCGAGCGGCTTCGCCCGCGCGCCCGGGATGATGATGACGTCCTTGTCGCCCTGCACGCGCGTGGCAATGGCCCATTCCACGTCGGTCGGATCGTTGACGTCGATGTCGTCGTCGACCACCACGACGTGCTTCAAATCCATCACCGACAAAGCCGCAAGCAGCGCGTTCTTGCCGTCACCCGGCGCCTTCTTGATCGAGATCACCGCGTGCCAGAACGCGCAGCCGCCGAGCGTGACGTTGATATCCGTGACGTTGACGTTGGCGATCTTGAGCGCCTGCCGGATCGCGGTGTAGCGCGTCGGCGCCGCCAGCCAGGTGTTCTCCCACGGCATGTGCAGGTTGTAGTAGATCGCGTCCTTCCGCATCGAGATCGCCTTGATGCGGACGAGCGGATTCCAGTGCAGGCCTCCCATCAGCCGGGTGAACTCGCCGAAGCGGCCCTCCGGATAGGTCCAGCCGGTCGGCAGGATTTCCGCCTCCAGCACGATCTCGGCGTCGGCGATGTAGGGCATGTCGATGGTCGAGCAGGGCGCAAGGTCGACCGCTTCGCCGCGCAAGCCCGCCGGCGATCGCCATCTCGTCGACGCCGAGCGGCGCGCGATAGCCCGAGCCGGTGATCTCGAACGGATGCGTGCCGATGCTGATCGAGATCGGCAGCGGTTCCTTCCGCTCGAAAGCGCGCTGCGCGAACAGCCGCATGTTGTTCGGCGTGACGATGTCGATGCCGGTGAGCGCCTTCTCCTTGACGATGAAGCGGTAGATGCCGCTGTTCATGCCAAGCTCCGGATCGCGCGCGATGACGACGCCGGCGGTGATCATCGGCCCGCCGTCGTAGATCGACGACATCGGGATCGGCAGCTTGTAGAGATCGACGTCGTCGCCGACGAGCGTCACTTCGCGGGTCGGCGAACCGTTCACCCGCCTGGGCGGAATGGGTTTGGCGATCGCCTGCGCGAGCTTGCCCTCGATCTCGCCGAAGGTCTCGCAGCCCATCGCAATGGCGGCGCGCTCCTTCGAGCGGATGATGCCGGACACCACCGGCATGTCGTAGCCGATGACCTTGTGGAAAAACAGCGCGGTCTTGGCCTGATCGACCAGCGTCGCGATGTGGCGGATGTCGACCGCCTGGTGCAGATCCACAAGCTCGCCCGCCTGCCGCAGCCGGTCCAGGAATTGGCGGAAATTCTCTTTCATGGGGTCTCCGGCGGGCGTTGGGGGGCAGGGCGCTAAGCTACCCGGCGGCAGGGGCTTGCGGCAATCGTTTCGGTGCGTTGGTGTAGCCACCTGACCTGCCATTCCTGCAATTCTTGCACCTTTTCGGATATGCACGCTCATGACCGATACGAATTGGCCCAACCTCCGCGAGAGCGATTTCATCATCCGGGATTTCCGCTTTGCCAGCGGCGAGACGCTGCCTGAGTTGCGCCAGCACTACATCACCGTTGGGACGCCGAAGGCCGATGCCGGCGGCCGCATCACCAATGCCATGCTGCTGATCCACAACACCACCGGCACGGCCAAGACCTGGCTGGAGCCCGCTCTCGCCGATGAACTGTTCGCGCCGGGCCAGCCGCTCGATGCCACGCGGTATTTCCTCATTATTCCCGACATCATCGGCTTCGGCCGTTCCAGCAAGCCGAGCGACGGCCTGCGCGCGCGATTTCCGCACTATCGCCTGCACGACGTCGCGGTGGCGCAGCATCGGCTCGTCACCGAAGGCTTGAACATCCCGCATCTGAAGCTGGTGATGGGGCTTTCGCTCGGCGGCATGCTGACCTGGATGTTCGGCGAGATGTTTCCGGATTTCATGGATGCGCTCGTTCCGGTCGCGAGCCAGCCTGGTCCGATGAGCGGACGCAATTGGATCCAGCGGCGTATCAATGTCGAAGCGATCCGCAACGATCCTGAATGGAAGAACGGCGACTACGAGACGCAGCCGACCAATTGGGTGCGGGTGGCGCCGCTCTCTGCGCTGATGACGCAGAGCGTCGTCCGCATCCAGGAGCTGGCGCCGACGCGCGAGAAGGGCGATGCGCTCTATCAACAGTTCGTCGAGCGGGCGCAGAAGGCCGATGCCAACAACCGGCTCTTTCAGATCGAATCCACGATGGACTACGACCCATCAGCGGACCTCGAGAAGATCAAAGCGCGGCTCCTCGCCATCAACTTCGCCGACGATGCGGTCAATCCGCCCGAGCTGGGCGTGCTGGAGGCCGGCGTTGCGCGGATTCCCGGCGCGCGTTCGGTCGTGGTGCCGGCCGGGCCAAAGAGCCAGGGCCACTACACCTCGATGCGCGCGGCGCTCTGGAAGAGTCATTTGGCCGATTTTCTGGGGTAGAGCGTTGGCTGACAAAGCCATCCGCGCTAGGCACAATGGAACGAGAAAACTTCGGAGGAACACGTGGCTGGGAAGACGATGAAAGCTTTGGTGCTGCGCAAGCACGGCGGCCTCGGCGACCTCGAAGTCGTCGGCGATTATCCGGTGCCGCAGGCGACCGAAGGCAACGTCGTCATCCGCGTGCGGGCCTCCTCGTTCAACTACCACGACGTGTTCACCGTCAAAGGCATGCCCGGCATCAAGGTGCCGCTGCCGGTCGTCATCGGCCTCGACATGGCCGGCGAGATCGCTGAGGTCGGCCCCGGGGTGGCGAAGTGGAAGGCCGGCGACCGTGTGCTGGTCAATCCGCTCAACAAGAAGAAAGGCCTGATGGGCGAGATGCTCGACGGCGGCATGGCGGAATATTGCCTGGTCGGCGCCGACCAGCTTGTCGCCGTGCCGAACGGCGTCAGCTTCGAGGACGCGGCCTCGCTGCCGGTCGCCTACGGCACCGCCCACCGCATGCTGATCACCCATAAGACCGTGAAGGCCGGCGACCGCGTCATCGTGCTCGGCGCCTCGGGCGGCGTCGGCACCGCCTGCGTGATCCTGGCGAAGCTGCTCGGCGCCGAGGTGATCGCCTGTGCGTCCAGCGAGGACAAGATGCGCCGTCTGAAGGAACTCGGCGCGTCTGAAGTCGTCGACTACACCAAGGTCGACTGGTCGAAATGGGCGGTGGAGAAATACGGCAAGCCGCAGCGCCGCTCCTACGAGGGCGGCGTCGATGTGGTGGTGAACTTTACCGGCGGCGATACCTGGGTGCCGTCGCTCCGCTGCATCAAGCGCGGCGGCAAGCTGCTCGTTTGCGGCGCGACCGCGGGCCACGATCCGAAGGAAGACCTGCGCTACGTCTGGAGTTTCGAGATCGAGATCAAGGGCTCGAACAGCTTCTATGACGACAATCTCGCCGCCCTGATGGAATTGATCCAGCAGGGCAAGATCAAGCCGGTCATCGACAAGGTGCTGCCGCTCGAGCAGGCGGCCGAAGGGCTTCGCCTCATTCAAGACCGCGAGATTTTCGGCAAGGTGGTGGTGACGCCGTGACGACGAGTGCGGCGGACCAATCTGGTGAACGAAGCATCAAAGAAGACGTGAACGAAAGAAACCGATGAGCGAACAACTGACATTGGAGCAGGTTCAGGAGATCGTGACGCGCGCGCCATTCCACAAATGGCTCGGGCTCAAGGTTGTCGCGGTCCACGACGATGGCATCGAGATCAAAGCGACCTGGCGCGAAGAATGGGTGGTCAATGTCGATCGCCGCTTCACCCACGGCGGCATCCTCGCCGCCTTGATCGACCTCGGCGCCGATTGGGCGATGGTGCGAAAGCTCGGCCGCGGCGTGCCGACCATCGATATGCGGGTGGACTACCACGCCGTCGCCTTGCCGGGCGATCTCACCATCAAGGGCAAGATCGTCCGCATGGGCGGCCAGTTCTCGACCGCTGAGGCGTCGATCTTCGACGCGCAGGGCAAGCTGCTGGCGAGCGGCCGCGGCACTTATTTCACCGCGCCGCCCCCGCCGCCGAAGGCATCGTAGGCGTTGCCATGAAAACGCTCGGGTGCGTTCTCGCTGTCGTGTTGTGGTCGGGCCTAGCGTTCGCCCAGGACAACATGGATTGGGCCTATCCGGTGACGCCCAAGCCCGAGCCGCTCGACAGCGTGCAGCTGAAGCAGGTCCCGGGCAGCAGCAAAAAATACACCCAGGCGCAGATCGACGATCCGTTCAATCCGCCCGACTGGTTTCCGAACGAGCATCCGCCGATGCCGGAGATCGTCGCGCACGGCGGGCCAAAGCCCGCGGGCCGCGCCTGCGCGCAATGCCATCTGCCGTCCGGCGACGGCCATCCGGAATCATCGAGCCTTGCGGGCTTGCCGGCCAACTACATCATCCGCCAGATGGCGGCGTTCAAGAACGGCGAGCGCAAGGGCATCCGCGCGACCACGATGATCGCCATGGCGAAGGTTTTGTCCGATGCCGAGGTGAAGGCGGCGGCGGACTATTTCGCGGCGCTCAAGCCGACGCCCGGCTTCAACAAGGTGCAGGAGGCGGAAAAAGTACCGGCGAGTTATGTCGGGCCCGGCGGCATGCGCTTTGCGCTTGGCGACGGCGGCTATGAGCCGGTCGGCAGCCGCATCATCGTGCTGCCGCAGAATGCCGAGCGCGCGGCGCTGCGCGATCCGAAGTCGGGCTTCACCGATTTCGTCGCCAAGGGCAGCATCGCCAGGGGTGCGGCGCTGATGGCCGGCGGCGACGGCAAGACCACGGCCTGCACGATCTGTCACGGCGCGGCGCTGAAGGGCCTCGGCGAAGTGCCGGGCATCACCGGGCGGCCGGCGACCTACATGTTCCGCCAGCTCAACGACATGAAGACCGGCAATCGCAGCGGGCCGTGGGTCGAATTGATGAAGCCGGTGGTCGCCAAGCTCAGCCAGGACGACATGATCGCGCTCGCGGCATATCTCGGCTCGCTCGATCCGTAATGGCCCGGTTCAAAAATCTCGGCGACCTGATCCGGCGCGACCGCGACCTCACCAAGGTCGCGATCATCGATCTCGGCGGCGAAGAGGTGCCGACCGAGTACACCTATCTCGAGCTCGACGCCATGACGGTCGGCGTTGCGCGGGCGCTGGCCAAGCGCGGCTTCAAGCGCGGCGACCGCATCGCGATCCTCTCCGCCAACCGCGCCGAATTCATCGCGGCCTATTTCGGCATCATGCGCGCGGGCTTCGTTGCGGTGCCGGTGAACTACCGGTTTCCGAAGAAGACCATCCATCTCATCATCGCGGACGCCGGCGCCAAGCTCGTGTTCTGCGACAAGGCCAGCCGGGACAATTGTCCGGAGGATTTGCCGGCCGTCGTGTTCGGTGAGGACGGCAGCGAGGGCTTCGGCCGCTTCGTCGAGCGCGGCGGGTTCGAGACGGTCACTCCGAAGAAGCATGAGCCGGCGATGTTCCTCTACACGTCGGGCTCGACCGGAATCCCGAAGGGCGTCGTGCTTTCGCACCAGAGCCACATCTGGGTGGTGGAGACGCGGCTCGCGCCCGACCTCGAGCGGCACCGCTATCTGATCGCGGCGCCGCTCTATCACATGAATGCGCTGGCGCTGGCCAAGCTCGCCTGCGCGGCGCACGCGACCATCGTGCTGCTGCCGAAGTTCGAGGCGAAAGCCTACATCGAGGCGATCGGGCACTATCGCCCGACCTGGCTCACGGCGGTGCCGCCGATGATCGCGATGATGCTGCGCGAGCCGAAGACGCTGGCGAAAACCGATCTATCCAGCGTCGAGTTCATCCGCATGGGGTCGGCGCCGGTGAGCGCGAGCCTGATGGAGTCGATCCATCGCGCACTGCCGAAAGCCAAGGCGACCAACGCCTATGGCACGACCGAAGCGGGGCCGGTGGTGTTCGGTCCGCATCCGAAAGGATTGACGCAGCCCGACAATTCCGTCGGCTACAAGCATCCGAAGGTCCAGCTTCGCCTGGTCGATGGCAAGAACAAGAAGGCCACCCAGGGCGTGCTGGAGATGAAATGCCCGGCGCTGATGAACGGCTATCACAACCGGCCGAAGATCAAGCCGTTCACCAAGGACGGCTTCTACATCACGGGCGACGTTTTGCGCCGCGACAAGAATGGATTCCATTATTTCGTCGGCCGCACCGACGACATGTTCGTCTCCGGCGGCGAGAACATCTATCCGACCGACGTCGAGCGCATGCTGGAAAAGCATCCCGATGTCGGGCAGGCGGTGGTGATCCCGGTCGACGACGACATCAAGGGAACCAAGCCCGTCGCCTTCGTCATTCCGAAGGCCGGCCGCAAACCAACCGAAGCAGCGATCAAGACATACGCGCTGAAAAACGCGCCGGCCTATCAGCACCCGCGCTTCGTGTGGTTCGTGGACGAGCTGCCGCTCGCCTCGACCAACAAGGTCGATCGCAACGCGCTGCGCAAATTGGCGCAGCAGCGGGTCGCAGAGGCCGCGGCTAAAGCGTCTTGAGGCCGATTGCGTCGATCACCGGCTTCCAGCGTGTATGTTCGTCGGCCATATACTTGCAGTGCCGAGGTCGCCGGAATACGAGACGGTTTCGAAGCCGGAATCGATCAGCGCCTTCTCGAATTCCGGTTCTGCCAGCGCTTTCCGGCTCGCCTCGGACAGGCGTTCGACCACGAGCGCGGGCGTCTTGGCCGGCGCGTAGATGCCGAGGAAAAGCTGCCCGACCATGTTCGGCACGCCCTGCTCGATGGCGGTCGGGATATCCGGCGCGGCCTTGAGGCGCGTCGGCGAGTTCACGCACAGGATGCGGATCTTGCCGGTGTTGTGGAATTCCAGCACCTGTCCCGTGATGTTCGGCGACATGATCGGGATGTGGCCGCTGACAAGGTCGGCGATGCCGGGTCCGGCGCCCTTGTAGGGCACATGCACCACGTCGGTGGTCTGGGTGAGTTGCTTGAACAACTCGCCGGACAGATGGCTCATCGTGCCGGTGCCGGCCGAACCATAGCTCAGCTTGCCGGTATTGGCCTTCACGTAGGCGATCAGCTCCTTGACGTTCTTCGCGGGCACCGAGGAATTCACCGCGATCGACGTGGTGCTGACGCAGAAGATCGCGATCGGCACGAAGTCCTTGACCGGATCGTAGGACACCTTGTTGGCGTTCATGGTGTTGAGCACCATCGTGCTGGTGCTTCCGAGCAGGATGATGTGGCCGTCCGGCTCGGCGCGCTGCACCTCCATGACGCCGAGCGTGCCGCCGGCGCCGCCGAGATTTTCGATGAACACCGAGCCGAGCAGCGGCTTCACCCGCTCGGCCCATTGCCGGCCGACGATGTCGTTCACGCCGCCGGCCGAGAACGGCACCACGAGCTTGATCGGCCGGCTCGGAAATCCAGCTTGCGCCAACGCAAGCGGCGCGGTGAGCGCGCTCGCCGATGCGGCAAGGCCGAGCTTGAGAACGTCGCGGCGATCCATCGGGAATGCTCCGGTCATTGCACCTTGAACCCGAGCTTCTTGATGATCGGCGTCCAGCGCGCGTACTCGCTTGCGACCTCCTGCTGTGCGGCCTCGGGTCCTGAATCGAGCACCGGCTCGAAGCCCGACTTGATCATGAGATCCTGAACCTGCGGATCGGCCATGGCGGCGCGGGTCTCGTCGGCGAGCGCCTTGATGATGTCCTTCGGCACGCCGGCCGGCGCGAACAGCCCGTTGAAATTGGCCGCCACCATGCCCGGCAGTCCGGCCTCGATCGCGGTCGGGATGTCGGGCGCGGCCGCCAGACGCTTGTTCGCGGCGACCGCGAGGATGCGGATCTTGCCTTGCGCATGGAATTGCAGGAGCGGGCCGCCGACGTTCGGCGTCATCATCGGGATGTGGCCGGAGGCGAGATCGGCGACGCCCGGCGCCGAGCCTTTGTACGGAACGTGGGTGATGTCCTTCACGCCGATCAGTTCCTTGAACAGCTCGCCGGAAAGGTTGGTCATGGTGCCGGCGCCGGCCGAGCCGTAGGACAGCTTGGTCGGATTGGCCCTGGCATAGTCGATGAACTCCTTGAGCGTGCGGGCCGGCACCGATTCGTGCACCACGATCGAGGTGGGCGAGATCGCCATGATGTAGACCGCCTGGAAATCCTTCACCGGATCGTAGGGCGGCTTGTCGGCAATCGCGGGGATGATGACCTGGGTGCTGCTGTTGCCGAACAGCAGCGTCTCGCCGTTCGGCGTCGAGCGCGCCACTTCGGTCGCGCCGATCACGCCGCCGCCGCCGCCTTTGTTCTCGGTGACGACGGTGCCGAACTTGGCCTTCATGCGCTCCGCCCAAAGCCGGCCGACCACGTCGGTCGCGCCGCCTGGCGAGAACGGAACGATCAGCTTGATCGGCCGCTCCGGGAATGCGGCGAATGCGGGGATGCGGCAAGGTCGTGGCCGCAAGCGAGGCCATGCCGTATTGGAGAAAATCGCGACGATTCATCGTGCTTCCTTGGCAAGACTGCGTGGGACTTCTTCCATATGCTAACAGAGCGGTCTGGAAAACAACCGCGACAAGACGGAGCAGGCTTTGACCGCCAATCGCGCATCGAGCACGGAAATTGACCGCCAACTGCCGGTTGGCGGCGAAATCTTTCTCGATCACGTCGGCCATTTCGTCCGCGATGCGGAGGCCGCCAGCCGGGCGCTGGCGCGGGCGGGCTTTGCGCCGACGCCGCAGTCGGTGCAGAGCAATCCCGACGGCACGCCGACCGGAACCGGCAACGTCACCGCGATGTTCAGCCGCGGCTATATCGAGGTGCTGTTCAAGACCGCCGACACGCCGCTCGGCCGCGAGTTCGATCTGGCGCTGGCGGGCCATGCCGGGGTGCATCTCGCCGCGTTCTCGGTTGCCGACGCCGAGGGCCAGCACCGGCGCCTGACCGATGCGGGCTTTGCCATGCGGCCGCTGGTGCAGTTCCAGCGTCCGGTCGAGACCGTGGCCGGGCCCGGACGTCGCAGCCTTCACGGTGGTTCGATTGGAGCGCGGCGCGATGGCGGAGGGGCGCATCCAGATGCTGGCCCATCGCACCGAGCACACGGTGTGGCAGCCGCGCTGGCTGACGCATCGGAACGGCGCGCAGGGTCTGGTCGATCTCGTGGTGGTCTGTGCCGACGTTGCGGAGGCGACCGGCCGCTTCGTGCGGTTCACCGGTCGCGAGGCCAAGCCCACGAAGCACGGACAGGCCATCGCGCTCGACCGCGGCCAGGTGCAATTGTTTTCCAAGGACGCATTCGCGGCGATGTTTCCCGAGATCGGAATTCCGCGCCTGCCGTTCATGGGAGCCTATGCGGTGCGGGTGCAATCGCTCGCCTCGGCCGAAGCTTTGTTGCGCCAGGAAGGCATGACGATGCGTCGGCTGGGCGCGGCGCTGGTCGTGCCGTTTCCCGATGAGCTTGGCGCCGGCGCATGGCTGTTCGTCGAGAATGCGGCCGATCTGCCCTGGCGAAGCTGAAAAGAGCCCGCTATGGAAGATGGAGAGTGGAGCGCGCGTTGACCGGATGTCGGATCGAGACCCGAAGCCCTGGCAGGACCAGTTGTTCGAGACGCTCAAGGGCGCCGACATCCGCCAGGTCGGCTACGTGCCCGGACGCCGGCCATTCGCGCCTGATCGCGCGCTGCAAGGCCGACCCCGACATCCGCGACGTGGTGCTGACCACCGAGGAGGAGGGCGTGGCGATGGCCGCCGGCGCCTGGCTCGGCGGGCAGCGCTCGGCGCTTCTGATGCAATCGAGCGGCGTCGGCAATTGCGTCAACATGCTGTCGCTCATTCGCGCCTGCCGGTTTCCGATGCTGATGCTGGTGACGATGCGCGGCGAGTGGGAGGAGTTCAATCCCTGGCAGGTGCCGATGGGCTCCATCGTCGAGCCGACCTTGAAGCTCTGCGACACCCATGTCGCCAAGGTCGAGCAGCCGAGTGAGGTCGTGCCCGCGGTGCAGAACGCGTTGCAGCTTGCGTTCGGCGACGACCGTGCCGCCGCGGTGCTGCTCTCGCAGAAGCTGATCGGCCGCAAGGTGTGGGTGAAATGATGTTCGAACGCCGCGCCGCGATGGCCACATTGCTTGCCAACCGTCCGAACAATCTCTTCGTCGTGCCGGGGCTTGGCTCTTGCACCTGGGACGCCTTCGCCGCCGGTGACGACGACCGCAACTTCTATCTCTGGGGCGCGATGGGCGGCGCCGCGATGATCGGGCTCGGCCTGGCGCTGGCGAAGCCGAATGCGCGCGTCGCCGTCATCACCGGCGATGGCGAGATGCTGATGGGGCTCGGCAGCCTCGCCACCATCGGCGTGCAGAAGCCGAACAACCTCGCCATCGTGGTGTTCGACAACGGCCTCTACGGCGAGACCGGCATGCAGGCGAGCCACACCAGCGGCGGCGTCGATCTGCTCGACGTGGCGCGCGGCTGCGGCATCGAGCGCGTGATCGAGGCCGAGGACGAGGCCGGCTTGAAGGAACTCGCCGGGCTGTTGGCGACCTCCGACCGCACGCTGTTCGCGCGCGTCCGTATCACCCCGGACGATCCGCCGCGCGTGCTGCCGGAAAAGGACGGCGTCGCGATCAAGGATCGCGTCCGCCGCGCGGCGCTGGGCCTCGTTTGAGCAGGTTAGCAACTCAAACGAGTACCAGGATGCGTAGTCTGACTGCATTTCCGATGAATTGGAGGCCAGAGGGCCCCGCCCTCAGTAGGCCCGAAAGCCTGGAAAAGCGACCTGCGTAACTCCGGGGAGATGGGTTAATAATACAAGGGGTTCACGCGGGTTGGCGGTGAATGCTCGGTACGCCCTGTCCGGAGAGTCCTATGTTACAAGGGGCCATATTCATCCCGAATCAGAGGTAGAGGGAATTCGATGCATTTGGCACAGCGGATATTGGTCACCGGTGGCGCCGGGTTCTTGGGCTCGCATCTGTGCGAGCGGCTGCTAGCTATGGGGGCCAACGTCATTTGCGTCGATAATTATTTCAGCGGAACCCGCAGCAACGTCGAGCATCTGCTTGATCACAAGAGCTTCGAGTTGATCCGCCACGACGTGACGTTTCCGTTCTTCGTCGAGGTCGACCAGATTTACAATCTCGCTTGTCCGGCATCGCCCATCCATTATCAACGCGACCCGGTGCAGACGACCAAGACCAGCGTTCACGGCGCCATCAACATGCTTGGCTTGGCCAAGCGGGTGAAAGCAAAAATCCTCCAGGCCTCCACCTCCGAGGTGTATGGCGACCCCAGCGTCCATCCTCAGACCGAGGACTATTGGGGTCACGTCAATCCGATCGGCCCGCGCTCCTGTTACGACGAAGGCAAGCGCTGCGCGGAGACGCTGTTCTTCGACTATCGCCGCCAGCACAACATGCCGATCAAGGTGATGCGCATCTTCAACACCTACGGCCCGCGCATGCACCCGAACGATGGGCGTGTCGTGTCCAACTTCGTCATCCAGGCACTGCTGGGGCAGGACATCACCGTTTACGGCGATGGCTCACAAACCCGCTCGTTCTGTTATGTCGATGACTTGATCGATGGCATGATGCGGCTGATGGCGACGCCGGACGCGGTCACCGGGCCGATCAATATCGGCAACCCCACGGAGTTTACGATCCTGCAATTGGCCTCCCAAGTCATTGAGATGACCGGCTCGCGGTCCAAAATCGTGCACCGGCCGAAGCCGCAGGATGATCCGCGCCAGCGGCGCCCCGACATATCTAAGGCGCAGGAGTTGTTGAAGTGGTCGCCGCGCACGCCGTTGCAGGACGGCTTGAAGACCACGATCGCCTATTTCGAGGAACTGCTGAAAGATCAGGGCGTTCGCGCCATGGTGGTCGATGTCGCACCGGGCAGCGGTGCTTTTGCCAAGTCCTAGAAACAGGCGTCGGAGTTCTGAGTGGTGCCAGGGCGGCGATTATCGGCGGCCGCCTCGCCGGACCAGGGGCGGGGAGCTGGGCAGACCGAGACGGTAAAGTCCGACGCTACGATATTCTTCCGGTCGAGCTCCGTACATCCCGGGCGATCTGGCCTGGTGCAGGCTAAATTTTCTCGACTGTGCTCAAAATTCAAGGCGCGCTGGCGCGGGCTGGGATCGAGTTCACCGGCGAGGACAATTTCGTCGGTCTCCGCGATAAAAAGCGATGGTGAAAGCCAGGGCGAAATTATCAAACGAAGCCGCGAGGCCGAACGCGCGAGATGGCATTGTAGCGCATCATCGTTCGAGTGGTGTCGTCAGAGCGGTCGGTGGCACGTTCATGCTCCGCAGCCATGTCTGCTTCAGTCGACTGTAGAATTGCGCTGTGGCGACCAGGCGTCTGGCCATGCTACTTGGTCGATGGATAATCAGGTGGCTGGAGCACTTGACTAACAGGTGGCTGGAGCTAAGTTACATGTAACCATTCGGAGCTCCGCATGAAGTCAGGTTCGAAGCGCCAGTCCTCACGCGAGAAGGTTCGCACGCATCGTGAGAGGCTGCGCGCGAAAGGGTTGCGGCCAATCCAAATTTGGGTGCCCGACACGCGATCATCGGCATTTAAGGCTGAGGCGCATCGTCAGTCTGTTATTGTGGCACGCAGCCGGCACGCGGCCCGGGATCAGGATTTTATCGACGCAATTTCGCTCGAGCCGGGGGACTAATTGAAAAGAGGACAAATATGGACTGTTGCTGGCGCCAGCGCGCGACAATCGAGCCTTGACGGCACGACACCCGATAAAGCCTACTTCACGCCGCTGCCCCCTCCGCTTGGCAGCCTAACCCCGGCAGACGCTCCACTTATCGATGCGGAGATTTTGTTCAAATAACCGAGACCCCCTCTGTTTGCCGAGGCATTGCGAAACCGCGCCTTCGTGCTGATCAATACGGCACATCGCGATCGGCTGCTAACCGGGATAGTTCGATCGCCCTTGATCGCGGCAATCGTAGCCCTCGCCTTGAAGGCCAGTGTGTGGATCCGGCGTGCTCGTCTTGGCATGGTATTCGCGGGGCACAGCGTGCCCGGCGTCAGGCAGAAATTCCACTTAGCCGGTTACAGCGCGGCCGACGGCGACAAGGCGAACGTGTACCCATACTTCATAGGGGTGTACTTCGCCGCACAATCAGTTGAATCGAATATTTTGTTTCTAGCTGTTTCGCCGCTGTAAAAGCGTGGCACACAAAGTTGACGCGGGACACCGTGGCGCTCTATTTGCGCTTTCCTTGTTGATGGGCCTTACGCAGGCGCACCCCAGCCCCGCCGCCATTTTCCATTATAAATTCGATGCCTGCCTTTTCGATTGCTAGCCTTATTTTTCTTTCAGTGTCTTCGCGGCCCCCCAACTCGCCATCCGCTGATTTCGAGTTCGAGCAATTGTGGGTTCGGAGACCGAGGAATGGCGTGCCAAATCAGCTTGGGACCAACCCAACAAAGCTCGGGCGGCTTTGACTTGCCGAATTGTCAGCACGCCTGGGCTAGCCGATTGATAGAATTTCTATTGACACTTTCGTTGAGAGGTATTAATAGTTTTTCTATCATCGGCTTAATCCTTCGACGCAGGGATTTGGAAGTTATCACCAGGCGCCTGCGGTGAAAAATGGAGAGTTCAGTGAATTCAGAGAAATCGGTGAAGATCTCAAAATCAAATCGTAGCGGCTTCATTGGAGGCTCCGACGTTCGGATCATCATGGGCAACGACGAAGCCGCCCTGATCCGCCTGTGGCGGCAGAAGCGGGGAGAGGCCGAGCCTGAAGACCTGTCCGGCAACCTGATCGTGCAACTGGGAAACGTCACCGAAGAGCTCAATCGCGACTGGTATGAGCGAAACACCGGCCGCCAGGTTCGCGATGTCCAGCGCCACGTCAGGCATGCGCTCCTTGGATGGATGGGGGCGACGCTGGACGGGATCGTGGACGGCACCGAAGCCGTCTTCGAATCCAAGTTCATGCTGCCCTGGTCGTTCTCGGAGGAGGGCGCGGCCGAGAAGTACATGCCGCAGCTCCAGCACAACATGTGGGTCACCAATTTGCGGACCTCGGTGCTGTCGATCATCACCGGCGGTGGCAAATGGGTTGAGATCGCCATCCCGATGGACCCGCTCTATCTGAGCGTTCTGGTCTCCGCAGAGAAGAAATTCTGGCGCTGCGTCCAATCCGGCGAGACGCCGCACCTGATCAATGCAGAGCCGCCGCGAGCGCGCATCGAGGCGGTCCGCATCGTCGACATGAGCAGCTTCGAATTCCTGGAGCGAATTCGCCGGACTGTTCCGAGAAACCCGGCAGGCCTTCCTCGACCACGAGAGGGCCAAGAGCGAGCTGAAGACGCTGATGCCTGAAGACGCCAAGGAAGCCGTCGGACATGGCGTCCGCGGAAAGCGCTCCAAATCGGGCGCGGTGAGCTTTGAACTGCTGCAGACGGAGGCGGCCCATGCATAGGTCGAGCGCGAGTATCGCCGCCATCGCTTCAGCCTTGGCCAAGGCGCAGAGCGTCCTGATCAATCCCGAGAAAACAATGACTGCGACAATCCGTGACGGCCGCCGCGAGCAGGGTGCTGAACGAACCTTTCGCTACGCTCCGCTCTCGGCCGGTCTTGAACTCGCGCGCAAGGCTCTCGGCCAGCATGAAATCGCATTGGTCCAAACCACCGCAATCGACGAGGCCAGCCGAACGGTGCGCCTCGAACAGCGTGCTCGCACATTCCTCCGGTGAATGGATCGCCTCGGATTGGCCGGTCTGTCCCGTGAGCGACATGAACTCGCCGCAGCGCATGGGCGCCGCTCTGACCTATGCTCGCCGTCACGCGCTGTTCGCCCTGGTCGGCATTGCCGGCGAGGACGATCTCGATGCCCGGACTGAATGTTCCGAATTCGGGACCGGTGACGGCAGAAACGTCCACCAGCTCTACCAACACGGTGCCCGCAAGGCCCCATTCAGGAAACGGCCGCGCGGCGAACGGGTTTAAGCGCTCGCAATCTGCGGCGCTCAACCGGCCGATCTTGGCAGCCGATGAATCGGCTCGGCTTCGTGACGGCATGCTCGCCGAAATTGAAAGCATTGCCTCGTCCGCAGCAGCCACCGCTTGGGCCAACACGATGCTGCACGCGAAAAATACTCTCACCGCCAATGACGCGCGCGCCATTGAATCCGCGTTTGAGACAAAGCTTGCAGGCCTGCCCGCCGGCGATATCGTGGCCGATGAGCTGCTGCTCCCAGTGCTGTCTGCCAGCAATGATGGCGTCGCGTCTTCCGACGGCGCCATGGAACCTGCTTCTGCCACGCGGGCAAGCCTCAACGACGCGCAATCCGCCGATCACCAAGACTGTGCGCCACCGCAACAAAGAGCACCTCCGATTTGTGCGCACGCAACCGTGTCTGGTTTGCGCCAAGCAGCCTTCCGACCCGCATCATCTGCCGTTTGCTCAGCCTCGCGCGCTCGGTCGAAAGGTCAGTGATCAGTACACGGTGCCGCTCTGCCGGGCGCATCATCGCGAGGCTGCACCGCGCCGCAAAAGAGATCGCGTGGTGGCAGTCGGTTGCCATTGCACCACTCGCGGTCGCAGAAGCGCTGTGGCAAAAGAGCCAATCGGGCCACGCGCTTAACGAGACGCATGAACCATTGGCAGAAGGCCCGCAGAGCGATCCCCGCCGCCTCGTCAATGGCAAGTGCTCATCGAATGGAAAAACCAGCCGCGCGGTGAACAACTACCCTCGGTGCATGCAATGACATCACTCAAGCAAATGACCGCCAACCGGATCAATGCGCTGAAAAGCACGGGACCGCGAAGCGAGCAAGGCAAGCTTCGTTCGCGGCAGAACGCCATGCAGCCACGGTCTCGCGGCTGAGACAGTGATCGCGGTCCTCGAAAATGCCGCCGACTATCGAAGTCTTTGCGGCGAGCATCGCGGCGGATTATCAACCGCGTTCGGCGACCGAAAGCGCGTTGGTCGCAAGGCTTGCATCGTTGCTTTGGCGGCTGCGTCGAGCGACCAGCATCGAGACAGGGCTATTTCAGATTCAGGGTGAGCTCATGCGGAACGGAAATACCGGCATGGGACGGCGCAAAACTGTCCCGCTGCCGGAATGGTATGATGAGCTCGATATGGCGCCAAGAGTTGCGCGATTTTGTGAGGTCGACGGTCCTGATCAAAAGGATTTCGCAGTCTACGGATTCGCCCCAAAGCTTGGCGTATTGTTTCCTGCGGGTTAGCAGACTTGGATGCGGCGCCCTTGAGCTGCTCAATCGGTACGAAACGACTCTCTGGCGACAAGTCGCGCAGCTGGTCTTTCTGTTGCAGCCATCAGTCCGACGCAAGGTTTAGCCTCGAAGTTTGTTTGGTCGCAACCAAATGGCTTCGTTTCGCAAAAACGATGTGCCCGCTGACCCGTCAAGAGGGCGGCTAACAGAGCACAAAATTAAGAAGGGAAATCGAAATGACTAATATATTAGACACCGTCGAAGATCTGCGGGTTCGTATTGACGCTGAGCTGAAAGCATAGGAAGGCGCAAAACTACAGGCGGAAAAAATCTCGGGCGACCCTTACGGTCTCGACAACATCGCTCGCGGCTGTAAGTTAGAGGCGCGGCTAGATGCCTTGATCGAGAAAAAAATGAAGGGACTAGCCATGTTCAGAGAGTTTCATCGACAATACGTCGGCCCTGACTTAACCGTGAAGGTTATTGAACATCATCGTCCCGATGCACACCCGCCGTCATCGAAGCCGGCCGGCGGCTATCGACGCGGCCAAGGCGGGAGCAATTTCGGAAGCCGACGAGGACGTGGACGGGGATACTGACAACGACAACGATAACAATGATGACCCGGATCCGAATGACTACGATCATGAGCATGAATACGACGAGGCGTTGGCGGAAAAAGCTCGCCGACGGCGCGCCTAGATGGCATTCCGGCGAAGCCATTAGAGTGCAATAGTACTGTTTACAATCTTAAGTCGTGTTTTGTTGGAACGGAATTCGGAGGAATTGGAAATTCCCTGCTGAATAGGGCAGTTCGACGTGTGCTGCCAGCTGTCAGGGAAAGAGTCCCAATGATCGACCGCATCCTGACAGTTGGTGGCATTACGCTGCTGGCGCGCGCGTAACCGGCTTTCTGAGTGACATCATGCTCTCCGCGGTGCGGGCCCCCCGGTGGCGATTGAGCCTCGCGGGGACGAAAAACTGCGGCGGCTGGCTATCCAAAACTCTACTCGCCCTTGATATTGGTCTCGCGGATCACCCGAGCGTAGTCCGCCGATTGCTGGCGCAGGTGGGCGCCGAACGCATCGGCTGAGCTGCCCACCGGGCTAAGACCCTGAAGGTCCCATTTCGGCTTGAGGTCGGAAGCCAGCATCGCCTCGGCGCACCATTTCGACAGTTCGGCGACCTTGTCCTTCGGCGTCTTGGCCGGCGCGACAAAGCCGTACCAGGCTTCGACCGCATAGTCCTTGAAGCCCTGCTCGGCGACCATCGGCACGTTTGGCCATCCGTCGACCCGTTTTCCGCTGGCCACGGCAAGCGCGCGAAGCTTACCCGCGCTCACAAGCTCAGCAGCCTCCGAGTAGTTCGACATCACGCTGCCGACGTGGCCGCCGAGCAGCGCGTTCAGCGCCGGCGTGTTGCCGTTGAACGGCACGAACGCGATGTTGACCTTGGCCAGGAGCTTGAGTTGCTCGAAGGCGATGTGCTGTGGGCTCGCGGGACCGACACTGGCATGGGACAACTCGCCCGGCTTGGCGCGAGCGGCGTCGAGCCATTCGGTGAGCGTCTTGTACGGCGACGCGCTGTTGACCACGATGACCTGCGGCGAATTGGCCAGCAGGCAGACCGGCTCGAAGCTCGTCAGCGGGTCGTAGCTGAGCTTCTTGAAGTTCGGATGGATGATGAAGGAATTGGCGACGATTCCGAGCGTGTTGCCGTCCGGCGCCGCGCGCGAGGCCGCTTCAACGCCAAGCACGGTTGCGGCGCCGGGGCGGTTCTCAATCACGGTGGCGATGCCGTGCATCTGGGCCCACTTTTCCGCCACCATGCGGGTCAGCACGTCGCCGCCGCCGCCGGCCGGAAACGGCACGATGAACTTGATCTGACGGGAGGATTGCGCGGACGCCGTGGAGACGGACAGTGCCGCGACCAATGCCGCCGCGATCAGACCATTGCCAAATGTTCTCATTGAAGCTTTCCCCCAGATCGGCCCGCCGCGAGCATTTCCGGAAGGATAGCTTATCGGCTAGCGGTGGTCATGGTGATGATGGTGGCCGTGACCATGATCGTGGCCATGGCCGTGATATGAGTGCAAATGCGCCTGTCCTTGCGGCAGCCGCGGATCTTCGCTGAACACCAGCGACTTGATGGTCACCGGCACGGTCATCGAGGGCAGGCGGATGCGGCCGAGGTCGATGTAGTCGAAGTCCCATAGCACCACGCCATCGATGCATAGGATCTCGCTCTGCACGTCGAGTTCCTCGCGCAGGATCGAGCCGAGCGTCTGCGCCACGTCGCCGTCGAGCATGATGTAGAGCGGCTTCTTTTTCGCAACGGTCTGCGCCATGCCGCGCACGATGCCCTGCGCGAACGCAAAGATGCGCTCGTGCGATGGCGCGCCGAGCCAGCGCAACGCCAGCGCCACCTCGGTCTCGCCTTCAGTGAGGTCGAAGGCGGTGAAATGCCCGCGGATCGCCGACGCGAGCTTGTCGGAATCGACGGTCTCCTCGCAGACATAGGGCGCTGCCAGGACCTGAAGATTGCGCCGCGGCAGCAACGCGCCGGGATCGGTGATGGTGCTGGTGTTGCCGGAGAGCTGCACGCTGTACTCGGAGGCGCCCAGCGCCGTGGCGCGGATGCATTCGCCGGCCGGCAGCAATGGCCAGGGCAGTGCGCCAGCATCAAGGCGCTTTCGCATCGCATGGCCGAGCCGGCGTCCCATGTCGCCGAAGTCGCAGGTCTCGCGCCCGTAAACATATTCGCCGACGCCGCCCGAGACCATCACGCCGTCAATGCGCGTAAGGTCGGCGATCGGCTCGGTCAGGTAGAGCGCCAGCAGCGGGGGCGGCAGCGGCCGCATGCGGATCGCCGCGATGAGCGCATCGGCCATGTAGTCGGCAACCTTGTCGAGTGCGGCCGGGTTGGTGCTGTCGCCCTTGTGCCAATGAAACCCAGCCTGCGCGGCGTGGTGCTGTCCGGCTGGATCGAGCCGGACGATCCGCCCATTGTCGTCGACCACCTGCAGCCGGCCGCCGATATGAATGGCGGCGGTCGCAGTGACGCGGCCGTTTTCGACCAGCGCCAGCTTGGTGGTGCCGCCGCCGATGTCGATGTTGAGGATGCGCTTGCCCTGGTCGGAGGAGATGCGCGCGGCGCCGGAGCCATAGCCCGCCAGCATCGCCTCCATGTGATGCCCGGCGGTGGCGGTGACGAAATCGCCGCCTTGCTCGGCGAGCAGGCCGGCGATCGCCTGCGCGTTGTCGCGGCGCAACGCCTCGCCGGTCAGGATCACCACGCCGGTGTCGATGTCCTTGGCGCTGATGGAGGCCTGCTGGTAGGCGTCGTCAATGATGGCTCGAAGCTTGGCGTCGTCGATCCGCTCCTCGCTCTGGTAGGGGGTGAGCGCGACCGGCGAGCGAAACAGGGTCTCGCGGCCGACCACGTAGTAGCGGCTGGTCAGCTCCTCGCTCAGCCGCCGCAGGTGGACCTTGGAGAAGATCACCTGCGTCCCCGCCGAGCCGATGTCGATCCCCACACTGGTCAGCGTGACGTTGTCGGCGATCCAGAGCGGATTGTCCTCGATCGGCCCATCGACGAAGTCGTCATGGTCGTGATCGGCGTCGCCGTCATGACTATGCGCCAGATCGCTGCCGAGCCGGTGGTCGGCAACGGTGTGTCGGTTCGGTTTGTCATCGGGATCGGCCATGGCAGGGCCTTATAGCAAAACGGGCTCCCGAGGGAGCCCGTTTCGCCAATCGTTCACGAGAGAGGAACGCTTACCACTTCTGCGTGCCGTACCAGTCGTCGATATCCTTGCGCACCTGATCCCTGGCGATGCCGTAACGCTCCTGGATCTTGCCTTCGAGCTGGTCGCGCTTGCCGCCAACGACATCCAGATCGTCATCGGTCAGCTTGCCCCACTTCTCTTTGACCTTGCCTTTGACCTGCTTCCAATTTCCTTCCACGCGATTCCAATCCATTACTGGGATCTCCTTTGTTTGAGTTGGTCCCAGAACAACGGCCGCCAAACGGCAATGTTCCGCAGCGCACCAATCGGTCGCGAATCGGCTATGAACCTCGGATGTCGCAGATGGAACTTTTGTCCCCATGCACGGTTGATTTGGGTTACCTCAGGGGGCTTTCATGGATGCGTCGGATAACGACGGCGGCTTATTTGAGCCAGCCGGTCCGGTGGGCCTCATGGCTTTCCCTGCGACGACGGAGGATTCCAACAAGATGACAGGGCCATCCGGAGCCGCAGCCAAGCGCCGCGTTCTCGTGGTCGAGGACGAGATGCTGATTGGCATGCTGCTCGAGGACATGCTGACCGATCTCGGCCACGAGGTGGCGGCGATCGTCCCGCGCCTGAAGGAGGCTATGGCTGCCGTCGACCGCGAGACCTATGACCTCGCCATTCTGGATGTGCATCTGCACGGCGAAAGCGCCTTCCCGGTTGCGGAAGCGCTGATCGCCAAGGGCATCCCCTTCGTGTTCGCCACCGGCTACGGCGAACGCGGCTTGCCCGAGAATTACCGCGGGCGGCCGGTGCTGCAGAAGCCGTTCGCCAAAGACGACCTGGAGCGCGTGCTCCAAAGGCTGTTCCCGTAAAGGCGCAGCTATCGACTTATTTGGCCCGGCTCTGTCGGCCCTTTGATTTCTGCGTGCCCGGTGCCGGCAGCGCCTGCTTGAGGCGGCCGATGTCCTTCCACGGATCGCGACGCAGGCGGGCGAGCCGTTTCGGCAGGTTCTCGACCGTGAAGGCGTTCGAGATTTTCTGCGAGCCGAGTTCTTCCCAGGTCAGTGGCGCGGATACCGTGGCGCCCGGACGAGCCCGGGTTGAATAGGGCGCAATCGCGGTGGCCTCCCGGCTGTTGCGCAGATAGTCGATGAAGATGCGGTTTTTCCGCGCCACCTTCTTGATGGTCGCGGTGAAGCGATCGGGACTGTCGGCGGCCATCTGCTCGGCGACACGGCGGCAGAAGTCCTTGGCGTCATCCCAGGGCGAAGGTTTGATCGGCAGCACCACATGCAGGCCTTTGCCGCCGGTGGTCTTCACGAAACTTTCGAGCTTGAGATCGCGAAGCCGCTGCCGCACCTCGCGGGCGGCGGCGATCACATCCTTCCATTCGACGCCGGGGCCGGGATCGAGATCGAACACCAGGCGGTCGGCATGTTCCAGGTGGTCGGTTGACGAGCCGCGAACGTGAATCTCCAGCACGCCGGCCTGGGCCAGCGACACCAGGCCGGCCACGCTTTCGACGGCGATCGACTTGTCACCGTCGTCCGCAACCTGCTTCAGATGCTTCGCGTCGATGCCGGCGGAGACGTGTTTCTGGAAAAAGCATTGCCCGGTGGCGCCGTCGGGACAGCGCACCAGCGCCAACACCCGGCCGGTAATATGAGGCTGCATCCAGTCCCACACCTGGGCGTAGTACTCGGCCAGCATCTGTTTGGTGACGCCGGCGTCTTCCCAATAGACCCGATCGGGATGGGACAGTGTCACGCCGGCAACCTGGACAGCCGTCGATTTGCCGGACTTCCCTGCGCCGGACTTTGCTGTGCCGACTTTGACCGGCGCCTTTTGCCGCAACGCGGCCTGCTTGACCTTGGCTGGCATCTGTTCGACCTCGCGCACCACCTGCTTCGCCGGCTTGTCTTCGCGCACGCCCTTCAGTGAGCCCTGGCGGACCAGCGTGCCGCCAGTCCAGCCACGGAAATCGACCTCGACCACGGTGCGCGGTTCGACCCATTTCACGTTGCGCCGATGCTCCTCCGGCGGGATTTTTTCGAGCGGTGAGCCGTCGCGCGCAACGGCGTCGAGCCGTCTTTGCAGGTCGCGCTCCTGCTTCTGGCCCCAGCCGGTGCCGATCCGCCCGGCATAGCGCAGGCCATCCTTGTCGTAGTAACCGAGCAGCAGCGAGCGGATCAGCCGCCCGCGCTTGTCGGAGGGCTCGTAGCCGAGGACGATGAACTCCTGGTTGCTGGAGCACTTGGTCTTGAGCCAGTCGCCGCCGCGGCCGGAGCGATAGGGCGCGTCGGCGCGCTTTGACACGATGCCTTCGAGGTGCAGGTCGCAGGCGTGTTTGAGCATGTTCGCGCCGTCAGCCTCGAAATGCTCGCTGAGCTTGATGACGCTGTTCTTCGGGATTTCTTCGAGCAATGCGGCCAGCGCCCGCTTGCGCTCGATCAGCGGTGCGGTTGTCAGGTCCTGGCCGTCGAGATGCAGCAGATCGAACACGTAGTAGACCATTCGGTCCTGGCGGCTGTTCTTCAGGTCGTCCTGCAAGGCGGAGAAATTGGACACGCCGGATTCATCGATCGAGGCAATCTCGCCGTCGAGGATGGCATCGTGGTCGGAAAGCGCCGCGCAGGCGGATTCCACTTCCGGGAATTTGCGGGTCCAGTCGAGACCGGTGCGTGTCTTCAGGGTGACCGCACCGTCGCCGATGCGCGCCTGGATGCGATAGCCGTCGAACTTGATCTCGTGAACCCAATCGCCGGTCTCCGGCGCCTTGCTGCTCAGCGTCGCGAGGCAGGGTTCGATGAAGGCGGGCAGCCGCGCCTCGCGTGCGCCGGCGACCTTGCCGGCTTTTTTGCCGGATCGCTTGGCCGTGGCCTTCCGGCGTGGCGTCCGGGCGCGGGGCCTTGCCGCCTTGGTCGGCCCGGCCTTGGCCGCTTTGGACTGCTCCTTTGCGCTTTTGTTGGAATGCCAAACCCTTTTCTTGTCGGCGGCGATCTCGTCCATGGTCCGGCCCGAGGCGGCCGAGTCCGACATTTCCTCCAGAATATCCGGATCGGATTTCTTGCGGGCGAATTCGTCGGTCGCCTTGATCAGGAGCCATGGCTCCTGTCGTTCGCCCGGACGCTTGCGCATGCGCACCAGATGCCAGTGGCCGTTCAGCTTCTCGCCATGCAGTTCGAAATCGAGATGACCCTTTTGCATCCCCTTGTGCGGATCGTGATCCGGCGTCCAGCTGCCGCGGTCCCAGACCATCACGGTGCCGCCGCCGTATTGGCCCTTCGGGATGGTGCCTTCGAATTTGTTGTACTCGATCGGATGGTCCTCGACGTGGATGGCGAGGCGCTTCTCGCCCGGCACCAGGCTCGGGCCGCGCGTCACCGCCCAGCTCAGCATCACGCCGTCGAGTTCGAGGCGAAGATCGTAATGCAACCGCGTCGCATCGTGCTTCTGGATGACGTAGCCGAAGCCCTTCTTGCGGCCGGTCTTGCCGCGCGGCTCGGCGGTCTTGCCGAAATCGCGTTTCTTCCAATAAGTCCGCAGTGCCGCCATGTTTGAAGCCGGTCAGCCAGCGCGCTTCGCGCGCGTCCGGTGATGCGTTGCGCGCTTGCGCGATGCATGCGCCGAGCGCCGGGCTGGCGCGCGGCGCGCCGGCGTGGTTTTCGCTCCGCCTTGTTCGGCTTTCACGCTGCGCTTGAGCGCGTCCATGAGATTGATGACGTTGCTGGGTTTCGCCTCGGTGAGCTTCGGGATCGGCTTGCCGGCGTGCTTGGCCTTGATCAATGCAGTCAACGCATCCTCGTAGCGGTCTTCGAACTTGTCCGGCTCGAAGTGCGCCTTCTTGCTCTTCAGGATATGGACAGCGAGGTCGAGCATGTCGGCCGGCACTTTAACGCCGGGAATGTCGGAGAAATAGTCCTCTTCGTCGCGCACCTCGGAGCGATAGCGCAGTGCTGTCGCCATAATCCCATCCCCGCGCGGCGCCAGCATCAGGATGCGCTCGCGGCGATACAGTACCACGCGCGCGATGCCGACCAGATCTTCCTTCTTCATCGCTTCGCGGATGACGGCGAAGGCCTCAGTGCCGACTTTGTCAGTGGGTGCAATGTAATAATCTTCATCCAGATAGATTTCGTCCACTTCGCTGCGCGGCACGAAGGTTTCGATGTCGATGGTGTGCGTGCTCTCGAGCGCCACCTTGTCGAGCTCGTCGTCATCGACCAGCACGTACTCGCCCTTCTCGACCTGATAGCCCTTGACGCGGTCGTCCTGCTCGACCGGCTCCTCGGTCTCGGCATCGACCACCTGGTTGTGGACGCGGTTGCCGGTCTTCTTGTTGATGATGTTGAAGCGGATGCGCTGGCTCGTGGAGGTCGCGGAATAAAGCGCAACCGGGCACGAAACCAGCGAAAGCTTCAGATAACCCTTCCATTGCGGACGTGGAGCCATGGCACTCACCCGACGCTGTTACGCGATAGCATCGGGATTCAACAAAGCGGCTGGGAACCGGTTCCCGCCCTGATGGAATTCCGTCGGACGGAAACTCTTAACGCTCTGCCTGATAGAAGTTTTTCGCGTCGGCGGCGAAGGCGCGGCGGGATTCCACGTCGAAATAAAACATATGGCCGCCGCGGTAGAGCTTGAGCTGGGCGCGATCGGGCCCGCCAATATCCGGAATGTGGTCGATCACGTATCGGCTCACGCCATAAGGCGTCACCAGATCGGTGCGGCCATGGGCGACCAGGAGCCGGAACGACGGCGAAAACGCCAGCAGTTCGCGGAGGTCGTCGCTGACGCCCGGCGGTTCGCGCCGGTCGCCCCAGTCCCATTTCGACGACACGTCGTGCGCCAGCAGCGTGTAAGTCATGTCGGTCTTGAAGCCGAGTTCGTCGCGCGCGTAGCCGACGAAGGCGCCGGACAAGGCACGGGTGAAGCCATCCAGGATCGGATCGCCGCCGCCGCGCCGTGCGCTTTCGGGATAGGGATCGGGGACCGCAAAGGCGGCGTCATAGCTGCTGACGGTCTGGCCGTTGGCGCGCAACTGCTGGAGATACGCATTGCGAATCCAGCCGCGCGATTTGGCGACGACGTCGGCGGGCAGGCCGGTCATCTCGGCGATCCGCCCATAAAACGCCTTGGCCTTGTCGCCGGTCGGCGGCCGGCCGGCGAGGGTCGTCAGATATTCATTCATCGCAAAGCGTTCGGCTTCGGCCAGCGCCGCCGGCGTGAATTTCTTCGTCCGCTCGAGCTCGGTCGCCACCAGCGTGGGAAGGTGCAGCGCGGCGCCCAGTGCGTATTGCGAGCCGCCCCATTGGAACGATGCTTCGAGCAGCGGCGACACCATGACGATGCCGGTCACGACGATGCCCTGGTCGCTCTGCAACGCGCCCGCGACCTTGGCGGCGCGGAAACCGCCGTAGCTCTCACCCAGCAGATATTTCGGCGACGCGCCGCGGCTGTTCTTGGCGACATAGAGCGCGATCACCTTGGCGAGCGTATTGGCGTCGCTGCGCACGCCGAAGAACCCTTTGGCGTCGTCGGGCTTTGCGGTCCGGCTCCAGCCGGTGCCGATCGGATCGATCATCACCAGATCGGTGAAGGCGAGCCAGGAGTCCGGGTTGTCCACGAGCTTTGCCGCGGCGCCGTCGCGGCCGTCCGGGCCGAAATCGACAATGCGAGGGCCGGCGAGACCGAGATTGAGATAGACCGAAGCGGCGCCCGGGCCGCCGTTGAACGCAAAGGTGAGGGGTCTTCGCGCCGCGTCCGCGCCTTTTGAAATATAGGCGGTGTAGAACACCGCGGCGGTCTTTTCGCCGCTCTGATCGAACAGCGCGAGCGTGCCCGCGGTGGCGGTGTAGGCGATCTTGCGGCCGCCGACGGTGATTTCCTTGTCGCTCACCGCGTCCGGTGGCAGCAGCCGCAGCACGCCCGGCCCTTGCGGCGCGTCATCGGCGGGCTTGGCCGGCGCGGACCGCTCCGGCCGTTGCGGACGGTCCTGCGCCAGCGTGATGGGCGACGCCGCCAGCAGAGCCAGCAACACCAGAACAGAGGAGCGAAGGAAATGCATGCGCGTGCCGCTATTCCAGCTCGATATTGTCGTCGATCGTGTGGGTCAGGTTGATGCCGCCGACGGTCAGCGTCATCTTGGCCGGCAGGGCTTCATTGCCCTTGAGCTTGCCGCTCGCCACCGCCGCGCGCACGGCCTTCTCGATCTCGCGCTGCGAGGTGACGCCGACCGTTTTGAGAAATCTCCGAACGCTGGTGTTGAGCACGTCCTCGTTCATGCGCCTCTCCCGATCTCGCTGGTCACGTCCGCATATATGAACCCCGGCAGGGAACGTCATCCCTCAAGGGGTCAGTGCCGGTCTTTGGCGGCGGCGCTGATGGCATCGAGCATCGCGGCGCGGCCCTCTTTCAGCGTCTTGCGGACTGCCGGCTCCTTGCCGATCTGCCCCATTTCGCGCTGGCGGGTCGAGGTTGCGCTCGCCATCAACGGCTCGATGCCGAGCTCGCGCAGCGTTGCCGCGACCTGATCCATCTCGTCGGCCCGGCGCACGCCATGGCTCGCCATGCGCTCGATGTTGTATTCGATCACCTTGTTCCAATCGAGGGTCGGATAGTTGTTCTTCAAGGAGGCGGCGACCTCGTCGACGATGCCGTAGCGCTTGGCGGCCAGGAAGCATTCCAGCGTCAGCGCCTCGATGCCCTTGATCATCACGCTGCGGATCATTTTCAGCCCGGCCGCCTGGCCGACCTCGTCGCCGGCGATGGCGCCGCGCATTTCCAGCTCATCGATCAGCAGCGGCATGACGGTCTCGGCGTGCGGCCCGGCGAGAAGGAGCGGGGTCTGGTGGCGAGCCGGGTGGATCGGCGCAAGGATGGCGACGTCCACGTAGCGGGCCTTGCCGCCGAGCAGCTTCTCGGTTTCCTTCTTGCGGCCGGGCGACACCGAATTGATGTCGAGAAAATACGGGTTGCCGGTCAGGTGCGGCTCGACCGACCTGGCGGCTTCGAGGCTCGAGGCGGCCGTCACCGCCGAGACGATGATGTCGGCGCCCCGCGCGGCATCGGCGGCCGAGCTGGCAACCCGGGCGCCCATCGCTCTCGCCCGCCTGCTTGAGGCTCGCGCCTTCGGTCGCCGGAAACAGGACGTCCCAGGCGGCGACCGTTTCGATGCCGGTGTCGCGGAGCCCGCTGGCGATGGCCTGGCCGGCTTCGCCGAAGCCGATGAAGCACAGTCGGGGGGTGTTGTGGTTCGGCATGGTGCTGTCCCGCGGAAAGGCTCGATGGTCGCCCATCTATGCGGAAGCCGATGGGGAATTCCAGTGGCCGGCTTCGTCTGCCACGCCGGCGGGTGCGGCGTGGCATCCCCAGACGGCGACCGGGCGCCCGCTCCCCGGAACGATGGCGCATGTCTAATGGTCGCTACCAATCTGGCTCTGCACATGGGTTTATCGGGACCGCAATGTTGTGCATATTTTTTAGGCATACACTGATGCTCAGTAGATGGGCAGGCGCCATGCTTAGGCAAAAGATGCAGTATTTCAAAGGCGTACTGCCGATTTTGGCGTTGGCACGTGGCTTGCGATGCCGGACATGCGCAGACCCCGGCCGGGGCTCAAGCGCGTGCGTCTAACGAGGGACATCGCGATGATCCATTCAACCCGTGCGGTCGCTGAGCGACCGATCGCCCGCCGCTGGCTCCTTGCCACCGGGCTTACGCTAGGCCTCCTGGCGGCCATGCCGTCCGCCAAGGCTCAGGACACCATCAAGGTCGGCATCCTGCATTCGCTCTCCGGCACCATGGCGATCAGCGAGACCACGCTGAAGGACGTGATGCTGATGCTCATCGACGAGCAGAACAAGAAGGGCGGCGTGCTCGGCAAGAAACTCGAAGCGGTTGTGGTCGACCCGGCGTCGAACTGGCCGCTGTTCGCCGAGAAGGCTCGCGAACTGATCACCAAGGACAAGGTTTCCGTGGTGTTCGGCTGCTGGACCTCGGTGTCGCGGAAGTCCGTGCTGCCGGTGTTCAAGGAGCTGAACTCGATCCTGTTCTATCCGGTGCAGTACGAGGGCGAGGAGAGCGAGCGCAACGTGTTCTACACCGGTGCCGCTCCGAACCAGCAGGCGATCCCGGCGGTCGACTACCTGATGAAGGACGAGAAGGTGAAGCGCTGGGTGCTGGCCGGCACCGACTACGTCTATCCGCGCACCACCAACAAGATTCTTGAGGCCTACCTGAAGTCGAAGGGCGTGGCGCAAGAAGACATCATGATCAACTACACGCCGTTCGGTCATTCCGATTGGCAGACCATCGTCGCCGACATCAAGAAGTTCGGCTCGGCGGGCAAGAAGACCGCGGTGGTCTCGACCATCAACGGCGACGCCAACGTGCCGTTCTACAAGGAGCTCGGCAACCAGGGCGTCAAGGCGAAGGACATCCCGGTCGTCGCGTTCTCGGTCGGCGAAGAAGAACTCGCCGGCATCGACACCAAGCCGCTGCTCGGCCATCTCGCGGCCTGGAACTACTTCGAGTCGATCAAGAACCCGAAGAACGCCACCTTCATCAAGGAGTGGCAGGCCTTCACCAAGAACCCGAAGCGCGTGACCAACGATCCGATGGAAGCTCACGTCATCGGCTTCGCGATGTGGGTCAAGGCGGTCGAGAAGGTGAAGTCCACCGATCCGGACAAGGTCATCGAAGCGCTGCCCGGCATCGAAGCCCCGAACCTGACCGGCGGCACCTCGAAGATGCTGCCGAACCACCACATCACCAAGCCGGTGTTCATCGGCGAGGTGAAGGCGGATGGCCAGTTCAACGTGGTGTGGAAGACGCCGGGTCTCGTCCCGGGCGACGCCTGGTCGAAGGAGCTCGAAGGCTCCAAGGACTTGATCGGCGACTGGGTCGGGAAGAAGTGCGGCAACTACAACACCAAGACCAACAAGTGCGGCGGCGCTTGACGCAGGCGCGGCCAAGCTGAACTGCTAAGTCTTGCCAAGCCAGGGAGGCGGCGGATTGCCCGCCGCCTCCCCAATAAACGCCGGAAAACCTCGCAATGTGTGCCTTGCCAGATCGTCTGGTCGCGCTTCTGTTTGCTTTGGCGATCGCGCTCGCCGTGCCGACACCGCCGGTTGCCGCGCAACCCGCGCCAGCCGCCGAATCTGCCGCACCGGCTGCCGATCAGCCGGCTCCCGCGCTGACCGGCCTGGCCGGCGCGCTCGCGCATTTCCTTGAAGACGATTTCGACGAGACCGACACCGGCATTTCCAAGGTCGCAGCGACGGCCGATCCGCGCGCTGCCGTTATCATCGAGGCGCTGCAGGACGGCCGGCTTTCCTTCAGCGCCGAACAGAAGAAGGTCTTCTACAAGGACGCGTCCGGTCAGCTCATCGATGCCCTGACCGGGACGCCCGAAGCCGCCGAGCCGGCCGACCTCAGCGAGGTGCGCCTCAACAACCGGGTGCGGCGCGCGCTCGATGCCGCGATCGGCGGCATGAGCTTGCAGGCGCGCGATCCCGAAAAGCGCTTCGAGTCGGCGCAGGCGGTGTTCAAGTCGCGCGAAACAAGTGTGCTGCCGGCGCTCGATGCCGCCTTGGAAAAGGAAACCGACCCACGGATCAAGCAGGCGCTGACCGAGGCGCGCGCCGCCGTGATCCTGTTTTCCGAGGATGCCTCCGAAGCAGACAAGCTCGACGCCGTGGCCGTGGTTCGCCTGCGCGGCGACCAGGACGCGTTGAACCTGCTGGCCGGCCTGCCGGCCGGCGCGCCTGCCACGGTGCAGCGCGCCGCGCGCGATGCGGTGACTTCGATGCAGAGCCAGCTTGCGGCCTGGGCCACCGTGCAGAATGCCTGGTATGGGCTCTCGCTCGGCTCGGTGCTGTTGCTCGCGGCGATCGGGCTTGCCATCACCTTCGGCGTGATGGGCGTCATCAACATGGCGCACGGCGAAATGGTGATGATCGGGGCCTATGTCACCTTCATGGTGCAGGAGTACATCCGCACCAGCAGCCCGGGCATTGTTCGACTACTCGCTCCTGATCGCGGTGCCGCTCGCCTTCGTGGTGGCCGGCCTGATCGGCATCCTGATCGAGCAATGCATCATCCGCTTTCTCTACGGCCGGCCGCTGGAAACCCTGCTGGCGACCTGGGGCCTGTCGCTGATCCTGCAGCAGGCGGTGCGCACCGCTTTCGGCCCGACCAACCGCGAGGTCGGCGCGCCGTCGTGGATGAGCGGCACGTTCAGCGTCGGCCAGATCAACATCACCTACGGTCGGCTCTGGATCATCGTCTTCACGATGGCGGTGTTCGTCAGCCTGCTCGGCTTGCTGCGCTTCACCCGGATGGGACTTGAGATGCGGGCGGTCACGCAGAACCGCGCGATGGCGGCCTCGATGGGCATCCGCACCGCGCGGGTCGACGCGCTGACCTTCGGGCTCGGCTCCGGCATTGCCGGCATCGCCGGCGTCGCATTGTCGCAGATCGATAACGTCAGCCCCAATCTTGGCCAGGGTTACATCATCGACAGCTTCCTGGTCGTGGTGTTCGGCGGCGTCGGCAATCTCTGGGGTACCCTGGTCGCCGCCCTGACGCTTGGCGTTGCCAACAAGTTCCTGGAGCCGTTTGCCGGCGCGGTGCTCGCCAAGATCGCGATCCTGGTGTTCATCATCCTGTTCATCCAGAAGCGCCCGCGCGGGCTGTTCGCGCTCAAGGGCCGGGCGGTGGAGACATGATGCCGCCGGTCGAGGCGTGATGCCGCCGCTGCTGCGCATCCTCGACCGCGGCGCGATGATCTTCCTCGCGGTGCTCGCGGGCGTCACCATCCTGATCCCGTTCCTCAACCTGGTATTTCCGCCGGACTCGATCTTCCACGTGCCGACTTATCTCGTGGCGCTGTTCGGCAAATATGTCTGCTACGCGATCCTCGCCCTCTCCATCGATTTGATCTGGGGCTATGCCGGAATCCTCTCGCTCGGCCACGGCGCGTTCTTCGCGCTCGGCGGCTACGCCATGGGCATGTACCTGATGCGGCAGATCGGCACCCGCGGCGTCTACGCCGATCCGATCCTGCCGGACTTCATGGTGTTCCTGAATTGGAAGGAGCTTCCGGTCTTCTGGTACTTCTTCGACCACTTCTGGTACGCCGCCATCATGGTGCTGCTGGTGCCGGGCGTGCTCGCCTTCGTGTTCGGCTGGTTTGCCTTTCGCAGCCGCGTCACCGGCGTCTATCTGTCGATCATCACCCAAGCGCTGACGTTCGCGCTGCTGCTCGGCTTCTTCCGCAACAATTTCGGCTTCGGCGGCAACAACGGCCTCACCGACTTCAAGGATATTCTCGGCTTCAACGTGCAGGCCCAGGGCACGCGCGCCGCGCTGTTTGCCATGTCGTGCATCGCGCTGGGGGTAGGGTTCCTGATCTGCCGCGCGCTGGTGACCTCCAAATTCGGCAAGATGCTGGTTGCGATCCGCGATGCCGAGGCCCGCACCCGCTTCCTCGGCTACCGCGCGGAATCCTACAAGCTGTTCGTGTTCGTGCTGTCGGCCTGCATGGCGGGCGTCGCCGGCGCGCTCTACGTGCCGCAGGTCGGCATCATCAACCCGAGCGAATTCTCGCCGGGCAACTCCATCGAGGCGGTGATCTGGGTCGCCGTCGGCGGCCGCGGCACGCTCACCGGCGCGGTGATCGGCGCGATCCTCGTGAACTACGCCAAGACCACGTTCACCTCCGGTCCGCTCGCGCCGTACTGGCTGTTCATGCTGGGCGGGCTGTTCATCGCGGTGACGCTGCTGCTGCCGCGCGGCGTCGTCGGCACCTGGCAATGGTGGATGGAGCGGCGGCGCTCAATGGCTGTGGCGGGAAATACAGCCGCGCCACGAGCGCCCCAGGCGGCGGAGTAGATCATGGAAGCCAGCACCACCGCACTTGCTCTACCTCAACGGCGTCAACGTCTCGTTCGACGGCTTCCGGGCGCTGAACAACCTTTCGCTCGCGGTCGAACCCGGCGAGATGCGCGCCATCATCGGCCCGAACGGCGCCGGCAAGACCACCATGATGGACGTGGTCACCGGCAAGACCCGTCCCGACAACGGCGACGTGTTTTTCGAGGGCAATCACGACCTGTCGAAGCTGGACGAAACCGCAGATCGCGACGCTCGGCATCGGCCGCAAATTCCAGAAGCCGACGGTGTTCGAAATGCACACCGTCGAGGATAATCTGATGCTGGCGCTGAAAAGCGACCGGCGGCCCCGCGCCGCCGTGAAATGGGGGACGACCTCCGAGGAGGACGGCCGCATCAACCGCATCCTGGACACGATCCGCCTGAAACTGCTCCGCGATCGCCCGGCCGGCAGCCTGGCGCATGGCCAGAAGCAATGGCTGGAGATCGGCATGCTGCTGGCGCAGGAGCCGAAGCTTCTTCTGGTCGACGAGCCGGTCGCCGGCATGACCGACAACGAGACGCGCCAGACCGCGGAACTGCTCAAGGAGATCAACCGCGACAAGACCGTGGTCGTGGTCGAGCACGACATGACCTTCGTGCGCGAGCTCGGCGTCAAGGTGACGTGCCTGCACGAGGGCACCGCGATCGCCGAGGGCACCATCGATCAGGTGTCGTCGAACGAGCGGGTGATCGAGGTCTATCTGGGGCGATGACGATGCTCGACGTGAAAACCCTCGACCTTCACTACGGCGCGGCCCAGGCGCTGCGCGGCGTATCGCTGCAGGCAGAGGTCGGCGAGGTCACCTGCGTGCTTGGCCGCAACGGTGTCGGAAAAACGAGCCTGCTCGACGCTCTGGCCGGCCAGCAGCCGGTCTCCGGCGGATCGATCCAATGGGAAGGCGCCGACATCACCAAGCTCAAGCCCTACGAGCGGGCGCGGCGGGGCATCGCCTATGTGCCGCAGGGCCGCGAGATCTTTCCGCTGCTGACGGTGGAGGAAAATCTCAAGACCGGATTCGCGCCGCTCAAGCGCGACCAGCGCGATATTCCCGACGACGTGTTCAGTCTGTTTCCGGTGCTCAACGACATGCTGTACCGGCGCGGCGGCGATCTGTCCGGCGGCCAGCAGCAGCAACTGGCCATCGGTCGCGCGCTCGTGATGCGGCCGCGGCTCCTGCTGCTTGATGAGCCGACCGAAGGCATCCAGCCGTCGATCATCAAGGATATCGGACGGGCCATTACTTATCTGCGCTCGCTCAAGCAGATGGCGATCATCCTGGTTGAGCAATATCTCGATTTTGCCCGCGAGCTCGGCGATCGTTTTGTGGTCATGGACCGGGGTAGTATCGTCTACAGTGCATGGCGTGACTCGGTGGACGAGGCCGCGCTCAAGAAGGCGATGGCGCTCTGAGGGCGTACTCGTGCAAGAAGCTGCGGCCACAAGACAACGTGTTCGCGGCCAACCGCGCGGCCGGCCGGATCGCGCTTGCAGTGGCGGCTCAGAGCGGCGTGACGCGCCGCCGGCAGGTCTATGAAGACGGTCCGCTGCGTGTCCGGTTTCCGAATTCCAGTGGACCTGCGCTGGAAGCCATGATCGTCAACACCGCCGGCGGCATTGCCGGCGGCGACCGGCACGATCTCGATATCGACGTGGGCGAGGGGGCGACGCTTGGCGTCACCACGGCGGCGGCCGAGAAGGTCTATCGCGCACTGGGGTCCGGCGCCGAGATCGCGGTCAAGCTTGCCGTCGGTGCCGGCGCCAGACTGTCGTGGCTGCCGCAGGAGACCATTCTGTTCGACCGCGCGCGGCTGATGCGCCGCATCGAGGTTGAGCTTGCCCCGGATGCCACATTGTTGATGGCCGAGGCCGTGGTGTTCGGCCGCTCGGCCATGGGCGAGGCGGTGGCGGAGGGGGCATTCACCGACCGCTGGCGGGTGCGCCGCGACGGCCGCCTGCTGTTTGCCGAGACGGTGCGGCTCGACGGCGCGATCGCGCGGATGCTCGCAGAGCCGGCGGTCGCCGGCGGCGGCGTCGCCATCGCAACCGTGCTCGCGGTACCGGGCGATCAGGCGATGGTCGAACGCGTGCGCGCGCAAACTTTCTGTGGCGAGGTCGGCGTCTCGGCCTGGAATGGGCTTGCGGTCGCCCGTCTCTGCGCCAAGGATGACGCCAGCCTGCGGCGCGACCTCACCGCCGCGATCACGGCGCTGGGCGGCTCGCTGCCGCGGCTCTGGCTGAATTGAAGGGGCGCGTTGATGAATCTGACGCCGCGCGAAAAAGACAAGCTGATGATCGCCATGGCGGCGATCGTGGCGCGGCGGCGGCTTGAACGCGGCGTCAAGCTGAACCATCCGGAAGCGGTGGCGCTGATCACCGATTTCATCCTGGAGGGCGCGCGCGACGGCAAGACAGTAGCGCAGCTCATGGAAGCGGGCGCCCATGTGATCACGCGGGCCCAGGTGATGGACGGCATCGCCGAGATGATCCACGACATCCAGGTCGAGGCAACATTCCCCGACGGCACCAAGCTCGTGACCGTGCACGAGCCGATCCGCTGAACGCGCGAGGCAATCCCATGATCCCCGGCGAACTCTTCATCAAGGACGGCGACATCGAGCTCAACAAGGGCCGCAAGACCGTGACCTTGTCGGTCGCCAACAGCGGCGATCGGCCGATCCAAGTCGGCTCGCACTATCATTTCTTCGAAACCAACCCGGCGTTGAAATTCGACCGCAAGAAGGCGCGCGGCATGCGGCTCAACATTCCGGCCGGCACCGCGGTGCGCTTCGAGCCCGGCCAGAGCCGCGAGGTGACGCTGGTCGCGCTCGCAGGCTCGCGGACGATCTACGGCTTTCGCGGCGACGTGATGGGGAAACTGTGAATGGCAAGGCGCCAAAATCATGACGGGCGAGCTTGCGCCCGCCCGTCACGTTCTCAGTGCTGCTACCGGCAACTGGGAACCAGGATCAAATCAGCCACATGGTGCGAAGCTGGTAGCAACCTCAGCACCCAGGACCAATCTGGTCTTGGCGACACTCTCATCCTGCACTGCCGTTGCCGACAAAACCGAACCAGAGCGTCTGAAAGACAGGATACGCAAATGCCGAAGCAGGGCAATCGAAACCACGTTTCACACAGGGCCGGTGGATAAGAGTGGGGATCAATGAAGGCAGAAAGGTCAATTCTGCTGTCGCGCTTTTTCTGAACACGTCGCGTTGAAACGAGAACCTGAATCGCCGCAGAGGGCATCATGTCATTCAAGATCGAGCGCCGCGCCTACGTCGACATGTTCGGGCCCACCACCGGCGACCGCGTGCGGCTCGCCGACACCGATCTGATCGTCGAGGTCGAGAAGGATTTCACCACCTACGGCGAGGAGGTGAAGTTCGGCGGCGGCAAGGTGATCCGCGATGGCATGGGCCAGTCGCAGATCACCAACAAGAAGGGTGCGGTCGACACCGTCATCACCAATGCGCTGATCATCGACCACTGGGGCATCGTGAAGGCCGATGTGGGCCTCAAGGAAGGCCGCATCGCCGCCATCGGCAAGGCCGGCAATCCGGACATCCAGCCGAACGTCACCATCGTCATTGGCCCCGGCACCGAGGTGATCGCCGGCGAAGGAAAAATCCTCACCGCCGGCGGCTTCGACACTCACATCCATTTCATCTGTCCGCAGCAGGTCGAGGAGGCGCTGATGTCCGGCGTCACCTCGATGCTCGGCGGCGGCACCGGGCCCGCGGCCGGCACCAACGCCACCACCTGCACGCCCGGCCCGTGGCATCTCGCGCGCATGATCCAGGCGGCGGATGCGTTTCCGGTCAATCTCGGCTTCGCCGGCAAGGGCAACGCCTCGCGGCCCGCTGCGCTGGAGGAAATGGTCAAGGCCGGTGCCTGCGCGCTCAAACTGCACGAGGACTGGGGCACGACGCCCGCCGCGATCGACTGCTGCCTGTCGGTCGCCGAGGACTACGACGTGCAGGTGATGATCCACACCGACACTCTGAACGAAAGCGGCTTCGTCGAGGACACCATCAAGGCGTTCAAGGGCCGCACCATCCATGCGTTCCACACCGAGGGTGCGGGCGGCGGCCACGCGCCGGACATCATCAAGGTGGCGGGCTGAAGAACGTGCTGCCGTCGTCGACCAATCCGACGCGGCCGTTCACCCGCAACACCATCGACGAGCATCTCGACATGCTGATGGTGTGCCACCATCTCGATCCGTCGATCGCGGAGGATCTGGCGTTCGCCGAAAGCCGTATCCGCAAGGAAACCATTGCGGCGGAAGATATCCTTCACGACATCGGCGCGCTGTCGATGATGTCGTCGGACTAGCCAGGCGATGGGCCGGCTCGGCGAGGTGATCATCCGCACCTGGCAGACCGCCGACAAGATGAAGAAGCAGCGCGGCAAGCTGAAAGAGGACAAGGGCGATAACGACAACGCGCGGGTCAAGCGCTACATCGCCAAATACACCATCAACCCGGCGATCGCGCACGGCGTGTCGAAGCACATCGGCTCGGTCGAGAAGGGCAAGCTCGCCGATCTGGTGCTGTGGTCGCCGGCCTTCTTCGGCGTCAAGCCGGAGATCATCATCAAGGGCGGCTCGATCGTCGCCGCGCAAATGGGCGACCCGAACGCCTCGATCCCGACGCCGCAGCCGGTGCACTACCGGCCGATGTTCGGCGCCTTCGGCAAGGCGCTGACGGCGTCATCGCTGGTGTTCGTGTCGAAGGCCGCGCTCAAGAGCGGATTGCGCAACAAGCTCGGCGTCGAGAAGCAGTTCGTCGCGGTCGAGCACACGCGCGACATTTCCAAAAAGAGCATGGTGCACAACGGTGCCACCCCCGACATCACCGTCGATCCGGAAACCTACGAGGTGACCGCCGACGGCGAACTCCTCACCTGCGCGCCGGCCGAGGTGCTGCCGATGGCGCAGCGGTATTTTCTGTTCTGAGGTTCTATTTATTGGTTATTTGGCTCTGGTCCAGACTTCAGAGCCGCACAGCGAGCCGGCGCAGCCTTGCACTTCAACTTCGGCTTCGCCACGCGGTACCAGCCGGCCTTGGTAGGTCTGGCCGTCATCGGCGTTGTAGATACCGCCGGTCCAGGCCCCGCTCGCATCCTGTTCCATCGCGAAAATGCGGATGCCGACGACCTTGCGGCTGCGCAGGCTTGGGTTGGGATTTTTGTCGTCCGCCTGCGGCTGGCCGGTCTTGGCGTCGATCGCATCCTTAAGCCACACCACGGTTCCGCACATGGCCTTGCCGCATTTCGCCACCCGGATGTGGGCATCAGCCTGTTGCGTCAGCCAGGTGCCGATCAACTCCTCGGCATCTCGCCGGTGCAGCGGCGACGAAAACCAGCAGGCCGAGAGTGACGGCCGCGGCGCGGCAAAAGGACTTTGGCATGGGCATTCCGAATCAGTTGGGGTTGCCTGGAGGTTTCGGCGGGCGCCATTCCTACCTGCGATAGGCTGGCGGTCAACCCGGCCCCTGTCGCTTGCGATAACAAATTGTTGTCTCAGCCGAGCACCGAGCCGGAACCCTTGCTGCCCGTGCCTTCGCCGAGGACGATGGTGTCGTGCTCGGCCAGGATTTTGCTGGTCAGCGCGCCATCGGCCAGCTGTTCGGGGCTTAGCGCCTTCATCGCCGCCATCATGCCTTCGAGGCCGGGCGGGCAGTAGACCATCAGCATCCGCATGCCTTCCTTGGAGCCGACCTTGTGCGGCACGCCCGGCGGGATGTTGACGCAGGCGCCCTTCTTGGCGTGGAACACCTGATCGCCGAGCTGGAATTCACCGGCGCCGTCGACCACGTAGCAGACCTGGAACGATTTCGTATGCATGTGCAGGCGCAATTCGAAGCCGGCTTTGCATTGTTCGTCGAAAATCTCGAATGTCCCGTCGGTGTCGCTGGCCGTGATCTTGCAGGTCGCGACGTTGGCGCGCGCATAGACATTGCCCTCGCCGGCGGCTGAATATTTGCCTTGAAGGGTGCTAGGCTTCGGCATGTTGGTCTCCCAAACGATTTTGTTCGCGCCATTATGTGCGCTCGGCAGGCAGCCGTGAAGCGCGGCTGGGCCATTCGCCGCGCCGGCTTCTGGAATCCAGCCGACGCAGCCGACTTCGTCGTCCTCGATGCGGGCGACCGGCATCGCCGCCGCATCATGCTCAAGGGCGAGCGCGGCACCGAATTCCTGCTGGACCTCGACGAGGCCGTGGCGCTGCGCGACGGCGATGGCATCATGCTCGACGATGGCGGGATTGTGCTGGTTGCCGGCCAAGCCGAATCCCTGGCTGAGGTGGCCGTCCGGACACCGCTCGCGCTGGTGCAGCTTGCCTGGCATCTCGGCAACCGCCACACCGACGTGCAGATCGTCGGCGACAGGCTGCGCATCCGGCGCGATCACGTGCTGGAGGAGATGGCGGCGGGCCTCGGCGCCACGGTCACGGCAATCGACGCGCCGTTCGACCCGGAGGCGGGTGCGCCGCATCATGAGCATGACCATGGCGGGTGACGAACCAAGCTCCGCCGCGCTCTATCGCCTGATGGCGTGGCTGTCGCCGTCCTATCCGGTCGGCGCGTTTTCCTATTCGAGCGGGATCGAATGGGCAGTCGAGGCCGGCGACATCAAGGATGCCGACACCCTGCGGCGCTGGTTGGCCGTCGTGATCGGGGAGGGCGGTGGCTTCTGCGACGCCGTGTTCTTCACTCATGCCCATCGGTCATTGGCCGACACCGATGACCGGGCGCTGCGCGCCGTGGCCGAGCTTGCCGCCGCCTTCGCGCCCTCGAAGGAGCGCCATCTGGAAACGACGGCGCAGGGCGCGGCCTTCATCGAGGCGACCCGCGCGGCCTGGTCCTGTCCCGCGCTCGACCGGCTGGCCGCGGCCTGGACTGGGCCATTGGCCTACCCGGTGGCGGTCGGCGTCGCCGCTGCGGGTCACGGCATCGCGCTCGAGCCTGCGCTGCACGCCTTCCTCCACGCGGTCACCGCCAATCTCATTTCGGCGGGCGTGCGCCTCGTTCCGCTCGGACAGAGCGATGGCCAGCGCGTGCTCGCCGCGCTCGAGCCCGTCGTCGAGGTGACAGCGCGGCGCGCGCTCATCACGCCGCTGGACGACGTCGGCAGCGCGGCCATGCGCGCCGATCTGGCAAGCCTCTTGCACGAAACCCAATACACAAGGTTGTTCCGGTCATGACCATTTCCAAGAACGGTCCGTTGCGCGTCGGCGTCGGCGGCCCAGTCGGCTCCGGCAAGACCGCGTTGATGGACGCGCTGTGCAAGCATCTGCGTGATCGCTACGAGATCGCGGCCATCACCAACGACATCTACACCAAGTGGGACGCCGAATTTCTGGTGCGCTCCGGTGCGCTGGCGCCTGAGAGAATCGCCGGCGTCGAGACCGGCGGTTGTCCGCACACCGCGATCCGCGAAGACGCCTCGATCAATCTCGCCGCGGTCGCCGACATGCGAAAGAAATTTCCCGATCTCGATCTGGTGCTGATCGAATCCGGCGGCGACAACCTCGCCGCAACGTTCTCGCCGGAGCTTGCCGATCTCACGATCTATGTCATCGACGTCGCGGCCGGCGACAAGATTCCCTCCAAGGGCGGCCCCGGCATCACCCGCTCCGATCTCCTGGTCATCAACAAGGTCGATCTCGCGCCCTACGTCGGCGCCTCGCTCGACGTGATGCAGCGCGATGCAAAAAAAATGCGCGGCGTCCGACCGTTCGTGATGACGAATTTGCGCGTCGGCGACGGCGTCGCCGACATCGCGCACTTCATCGAGGAAAAGGGCGGGCTGGGACGCTAGCGCTTGCCGGAGAAATTCGGCTTGCGCTTCTGCAGGAAGGCCTGCACGCCCTCGCGGTAGTTCGGGTGCGAGCCGGCTTGGCGCTGCAGGTTTCGTTCGAGGTCGAGCTGCGCCGAAAGGTCATTGTCTTCGGCGGCGTCGAGCGCTCGCTTGATCAGGCCCAAGCCGGACGTCGGAGCCGTCGAGAAATGCACGCAGAGCTTTTCCGCTTCCGCCATCAAAGTCGTATCGTCGACGGCCTTCCAGATCAGGCCCCATTCCTCCGCCTTTTCCGCCGACAGCGGCTCGGCCAGCAGCGCCAACCCACGTGCCCGCGCCTGGCCGACCAGCCGCGGCAACAGCCAAGTGCCGCCGCCGTCGGGAACGATGCCCAGCCGCGCGAACGGCTGCAGGAAGCTCGCCGAGCGCGCCGCCAGCACGATGTCGCAGGCGAGCGCAATGTTGCACGAGACGCCGGCCGCGGTGCCGTTGACGGCGCAGACGACCGGGAAGGGTAGCGCGCGAAGCTTGCGGACCAGCGGATTGTAATACTGCTCGAGCGCGGCCCCCGGCACGGTCACTTCGCCCGCGGCATTGATCCGCTCGCTCAGATCCTGGCCGGACGAGAACGCACGCCCGGTGCCGGTCAGAAGCAGCGCGCGGCAATTTTCGTCCGTCTCCGCCGCCGCGACCGCGGCAACGAGGGCCTGCTGCATCGGCTCGTTGAACGCGTTGAGCCGCTGCGGGCGGTTGAGCGTGATGACGCGATAGCCCTCGCGCTTTTCGACCAGAACGGGATTTTCGTCCATCACTCGCTCCTTCGGCGCTGATCGGCCGAGCTTCAAACTGATTTCGATGTTACAAGGTGCCCATGAGCAAAGCATCCGCCCGCGACCGTCTTGAACAGGCCTTGGCCCGCATCGCCGATCCAGCCGGCGAGGGCAAGCGCGCCTGCCTCACCGTCTATGCCGATGCCGCGCGCGCGGCGGCCGATGCCGCCGATGCGCGGGCGAAGGCGAGCAAACCGCTCGGTCCGCTCGACGGCACGATCGTCAGCATCAAGGATCTCTACGACGTGGCGGGCGAGGTGACGCGGGCGGGCTCCCGCGTGCTGGCCGATGAGGGTTTGGTCGCGGTGGCGGACGCGCCGGTGGTGAAACGCCTGCGCTCTGCCGGCGCGGTGATCGTCGCCAAGACCAACATGAGCGAATTCGCCTTCTCCGGGGTCGGCGCCAATCCGCATTTCGGCACGCCCGGCAATCCGTTCGATCGCGCGCGGGTGCCCGGCGGCTCGACCTCGGGTGGCGCGGTCGCTGTGGCGGACGGCATGTGCGAAATTGCCATCGGCACCGACACCGGCGGTTCGACCCGCATTCCCGCGGCGCTGTGCGGTCTGGTCGGCTGGAAGCCGAGCAAGCAGCGCGTCCCGACCGACGGCGCCTTCCCGCTGTCGTTCACGCTCGATTCGATCGGGCCGATGGCGAAGAGCGTGGCGGACTGCGCGCTCGCCGACGCGGTGATGGCGGGCGAAGACGCGCCCAGGATCGAACCCGCGCCGCTTGCGGGCCTGCGGCTCGGCATCTGGCAAGGCATGCCGTTCGACGGCGTCGACCCGACGGTTACCGCAGCCTGGACCGCGGCGCTCCGCAGGCTGAGCCAAGCCGGCGTCAGATTCAGCGACGAGACGATCGCGCTGGTCGACGACATGGTGCAGGTCAACGCCAAGGGTGGCTTCGCGCCGACCGAGGCCTATGCCATTCATCGCGAGCGGCTGAAGAACCGCGGCGCAGGGGTCGATCCCTTCATCCGCGTGCGTATCGAGCGCGGCGGCACCGTGGCGGCGGCCGATTACATCGAGATGGGCGAGACGCGGCGGCGGTTGGTGCGGGCGATGGACGCGCGCATGGAGCCGCTCGACGCTTTGGTGTTGCCGACGACGCCAATTGCCGCACCCAGGATCGCAGAGGTCGCCGAGTCCGACGAATTCGGCCGCAAGAATGCATTGCTGCTGCGCAATACCAATCCGGTCAATTTCTTCGATCTTTGCGCGATCTCGCTGCCAATGCCGCGGCAGGACGGCCTCGCCACCGGGCTGATGCTGGTCGGCCGCAACGGCCAGGATCGGCGGCTGTTCAACATCGCCGCTGCGGTCGAGAAGTGCCTCCAAGACTGACCAAAGAAGGCTGACCAAAGTCTGAGGCCCGCCGCTTGCCTAGCGGGGCCGCGCCCCTCTACCATGAACGCAAAGTTCAATCGCCCGGGGGAGTGAGCCATGTCCGTCACGCGCAACGCATCGACCGCATTGAACCGCCGCCGCTTGCTGGCCGGCGCCGCCGCGGTAACGACCGCAGTGGCGGCTCCGGCGATTGTCCGCGCCCAGGGCGGGATGCTCAAGGTCGGTGTGCTGCTGCCGCGCTCCGGCACCCAAGCCGGCATCGGCCAGGACTGCTATCGCGGCGTCGAACTGGCGAACCCGATCTTCAAGAGCATCGGGCTGCCCGAGCTCGAGATCATGAACGCCGACACCGAGACCAACGTCGAGGTGGCGCGTTCACGCGCCGAGAAGCTGATCGCCGACGGCGCGCAGCTTCTGATGGGCGCCTTCGATTCCGGTCAGAGCAGCGCCATCGCCCAGGTTGCCGAGCAGAAGGGCATCCCCTTCGTCATCAACATTGCCGCGGCTCCGCCGATCACCGAGCAGGGCTACAAGTTCGTATTCCGCAATTTCCCGACCGCGGGAATGATTCTCGGCGATGCCTTCGCCAATCAGAAGGAGGTGTTTGCCGCGACCGGAGTCGAGCCGAAGTCGGTGGTGTTCCTGCATGTCAACGACACGTTCGGAACCGCGATGAAGAACGGCGTCGGCGCGGTGATGCCGAAATTCAACATGCCCTACACGATCAAGGAGACGATCTCCTACGACCCGACCGCCCGCGATCTTTCGGTCGAAGTTTCCAAGGCCAAGGCCACCGGCGCCGACGCGCTGCTGGTCGTGAGCCGTCTCAACGATGCGATCCTGCTGACCCGCGAGCTGGTCAAGCAGCGCTGGTCGCCGATGGGCATCCTCAGCATGGGCCCGGGCTGGTACGAGGATCAGTATCTGAAGACGCTCGCCAAGCTCGGCGACGGTCCGCTCAGCTTCGTGCCCTGGTACGATCCCAACAAGAAACTCAGCAAGCAGCTCGAAGGCGCTCTGGCCAAGAAATATCCGGGCGTCAACATGAACACCAACCACGTCTATACGTTCGAGGCGCTGCTCGTCGCCGCCGACGCCTACAAGCGCGCCAAGACGACCGATCCGAAAGCTTTGGCCGATGCCATTCGCGCGACCAACATCACCGAAAACGTCAGCACCGGCCCGGGCATTTCGTTCGACGAAAAAGGCCAGAACGTTAAGCTGAAAAATTCCGCCATCCAGAACCGCGGCGGCAAGCTCGTGACGGTGGCGCCGAAGGGAGCGACCAACGCCAAGGCCGAATGGCCGATGCGACCCTACGACAAGCGCAGCTAAGCTTGCTCTCTCGGTGCCGGCAGAAATCTATCTCAACGTCGCGATCAGCGGGCTTCTGACCGGCCTGGTCTATGGACTGATGGCGCTCGGCCTGTCGGTGATCTTCGGCGTCGTGCGGGTGGTGAATTTCGCGCACGGCGAGATGATGACGGTCGCGATGTATCTCGCCGTGGTGCTGTTTGCACAGCTCGGCCTCGACCCGCTCCTGATGATGCTGCCGATCGCGGCGCTGTTGTTCGCCGTCGGCTATGCCATGCAGATGGTGATCATCAATCCGTTCATCTCCAGGCCGGAGCATAGCCAGTTCATGCTGATGGTCGCGATCGCCATCATCATCGTGAACAGTCTGCTGATGATCTTCGGGCCGGACGCCCAGGCGGTGCAGACGTCCTATTCCTTCGACAGCTACGCGCTCGGCCCGGTGATCGTGGACGCCACCAAGCTCTACGCCGGCCTTGCGGCAATTTTGGTGGCCGCCGCGCTGTTCGCCTTCTTCCAGTACGCGCCGCTCGGCAAGGCGATCCGCGCCTGCGCCGACAATTACACCGGCGCATTGGTGGTGGGGCTCGACGTCAAGCAGCTCTATGCGCTGTCGTTCGGCCTTGGCGCGGCCTGCGTCGGTGCCGCCGGCGCCATCATCGTGCTGATCGTCGACGTCACGCCGCCGCTCGGGCCGGCCTATACCTTGTTGGCCTTCGTCATCGTCATCACCGGGGGCATGGGATCGATGCCGGGTGCGCTCCTTGGCGGTGTGCTGATCGGACTGACCGAGGCGATGGCGGGATTGTTCTTCACGCCGTCGGCGAAGAGCATGTTCGCCTTCGCCATCCTCGTGCTGGTGCTGCTGTTCCGGCCGCAGGGCATCATGGGCAAGAAGCTGACATGAGATTGACATGAGGCGCTCATGATCGCCCGGCTGCTGCACGGCGTTCCGCGCCACGCCTTGGCGCTGCTGGCTGTGGTGCTGGCGGTTCTCGTCATCGCGCCGGTGTTCGCCAACGACTACCTCCTCACCGTGCTCATCATCATTCTGTATTTCGCCTACACCGGGCAGGCCTGGAACATTCTGATGGGCTTTGCCGGGCAATTGTCGCTCGGGCATGCGCTTTATGTCGGGCTCGGCGCCTACACGACGGCGGCGCTCTATGTGCATTTCGGCATCGGGCCGTGGCTCGGCATGCCGGTGGCGATCCTGATCTCGGTTGCTTGCGGCGCCATCATCGGCTTCCTGGCGTTCCGCTTCGGCGTCGGCGGCGTCTATTTCGCCATCCTCACCATCGCGTTCTCCGAGTTCGTCCGCATCGGCTTCGACCACTTCGATTGGGTGGGCGGTTCGTCCGGCCTGTTCCTGCCGGTGGCGAACTACAGCCGCAACGACGTCGTCCATCTGCGCGGCCAGCCGGTGATGTTCTACTACGTGATCCTGATGATGACGGCCGCGGCCTTCGTGATGTGCCACGCGCTGCTGCGCAGCCGCGTCGGCTATTATTGGCAGGCGATCCGCGAGGACGAACAGGCGGCGCGCTCGCTCGGCATCAACACGTTCCGCTACAAGATGATCGCCATCATCGTCTCGTCCGGCATGACGGCTCCAGCCGGCGTCTTTTATGCGTTCTATTACAACAATCTGTTTCCGGAGCAGACGTTCTTCATCCTGCGCTCGATCGAGATCATCCTGGGCCCCATCATCGGCGGCATCGGCACGCTGTTCGGGCCGGTGATCGGCGCGTTCCTGCTCACCGGGATTTCGGAAGGACTGCAGGAGCTGCTGGCGAATTTTGGCTTTGATACGCCGGGCGCCAAGCGCGTGTTCTACGGCGTCTGTCTCCTGCTGGTGGTGATGATCCTGCCGAACGGCATCTGGCCGCCGATCGCGCGGCTGCTGCGCCTGCAGCGCCGCGAAACGCCGGAGGGCTGAGATGGCGGGGCTCCTGGAGGTCACCAACGTCTCGAAGAATTTCCAAGGCTTGCGCGCGGTCGCCGACGTCAGCTTTGCCGTGCCGGAGGGCGCGGTCTTCGCCGTGATCGGCCCGAATGGCGCCGGCAAGACCACGCTGTTCAATCTGATCGCCGGCGTGTTCAAGCCGGACCAGGGCCGCATCGCGTTCCAAGGGCGCGGGCATCGACCGGCTGCCGCCCGACGAAGTGTGCCGCCGCGGCATCGGCCGCACCTTCCAGATCGTACGTCCGTTCCCGACGTTGAGTGTCGAGGACAACGTCGCCATCGGCGCGCTGCTGCGCCATCCGGACCCGCCGGCGGCGATGCGCCGCGCCCATCAGATCCTCTGGCAGCTCGACCTGTTCGACAAGCGGCGTCACCTGGCGGGGGCCCTGACCTTGCCGGACCGCAAGCGCCTCGAGGTCGCGCGCGCGCTCGCGACCGAGCCGAAGCTCCTGCTGCTCGACGAGGTGATGGCGGGGTTGCGGCCGACCGAGACCGACCACATGGTCGAAATCCTGAAGACCCTCAACAAAGAGTCCGGGCTGACGATCCTGTTGATCGAGCATGTCATGCGCGCGGTGATGTCGGTTGCGACCCGCGTGCTGGTGCTGCATCACGGCGCCGCCATCGCGGAGGGCACGCCCGAGGCGGTCGTGCGCGAGCCGGCGGTGGTCGAATCCTATCTCGGCGTGGAGGCGGTGTGATGCTCACCGTCGAAAACCTCGAAGTCTTCCTACGGCGACGTCCGCGCGCTCGACGGCGTGTCGCTCGAAGTGGCGGAGGGCGCCATCGTCGCGATCGTCGGCGCCAACGGCGCGGGCAAAACCACGCTCATTCGCACCATCGCCGGGATGCTGCGTCCGGCGCGGGGCCGCATCCGGCTGCGCGAGAACGATATCGCCGGATTGCCGTCGCACCGGGTCTGCAATCTCGGCATCGGGCAGGTCGCGGAGGGCCGCCAGGTGTTTCCGACCCTGACCGTGCTGGAGAACCTGGAAATGGGCGCCATGCTGCCGCGGGCGCGCGCCGAACAGGCGCAAAATCTGGAGCGGGTGTTCGCGCTGTTTCCCAAGCTCGCGGAGCGCAAAGCCCAGGCGGCCGGCACGCTGTCCGGCGGCGAGCAGCAGATGCTCGCCATCGGCCGCTGCCTGATGGGCAAGCCCGACCTCGTGATGTTCGACGAGCCGTCGCTCGGCCTTGCGCCAGCCATCGTGCAGGACCTGCTCAAGACCATCCGCGACCTCAACCGCGACGGCCTGACCTGCGTGCTGGTGGAGCAGAACGTGGCGGTGTCGCTGAAGCTCGCGAGCCGCGCCTATGTGCTGGAGAACGGCCGGGTCACGCTGTCGGGCACCGGCGACGAACTGCTGGCCGACGACCGGGTGCGGCAGGCCTATCTCGGAATGTAATTCAGCGCTTGCGGAGCGCTTCCAGCGCCCGGACCCGCACCGCCAGCGGCGCATCCGGAAACGCGCGGCGCAGCTCCTGCAGCATCTCGGCGGTGGAGCGGCCGGCTGGCGTGGCCAGGCGCTCGACCGCGCGGGTCATGGCCGCGATCCGCCGGCGTGCCGCTGCCCATCGAAGCGGCATCGTCGGCGTTCGGCACGGGCGTGAAGGCGTTCATGCGAATCACCATCCGTAGAAGTTAGCCATGACCCCGAAGGATGTGAATCCACTTTCGGAAAAGATCATGCGCAAACAACAGGCTAGCTGCCTATTTCCGATTCAATTGGAAGCGGCCCGACGCACGCATCCAACGCGCCAAGCCTGCCAGGGTTCCGTTAACGACCCGTCGACGGGCGCTCCTCCGGTCGTCTATAGGAGCGCATGAGCCATCCGCTGTCTGTCGTGAATTGACCACTGTCATGAATCGTGAACCCAGGAGCGTTGTGATGAAGCTCTATTTCTCCCCCGGCGCCTGCTCGCTGTCGCCGCACATCGTGCTGCGCGAGACCGGCATGAAGTTCGACCTCGAGCAGGTCAACAATCAGGAAAAGAAGACCAAGTCCGGCGTCGACTACTGGTCGGTCAACGGCAAGGGCCAGGTGCCGGTGCTCGAGTTCGACAACGGCGACCGTCTCACCGAAGGCCCGGTCATCGTGCAGTGGATCGCCGACCAGAACCCGTCCGCGGGCCTCATTCCGGCGGCCGGCAAGCCCGAGCGCTATCGCGTGCAGGAGTGGCTGAACTTCACCACCTCGGAGCTGCACAAGGTCTATGCGCCGATCTTCCGGCCGACCACGCCGGACGCCTTCAAGGACATCTCGCGGGAGAATCTGGGCAAGCGCCTCGGCTGGCTCGACAAGCAACTGGCCGGCAAGCAGTACCTGATGGGCGACACCTTCACCGTCGCCGACGCCTATCTGTTCACGGTGCTGCGCTGGTCGGGCCGCATCAAGCTCGATCTCAGCCCCTACACGAACGTCACGGCCTACATGGATCGCGTCCAGGCCCGCCCGAAGGTGCAGGAGGCGATGAAGGCCGAGGGGCTGATTCAGTAACACGGCTTGCATGCGCGAGACCAAAGCGAAAAGCCCGCCGGCGAAACCGGCGGGCTTTGATATTTCAACGCGAGCGTCGCTACTTCAGCGGCTGGGCCGATCGTCACGGTCAGCTTCGGCAGGCCCTCGACCTCGCACTCAAGCTTGTCGCCGGCAACGGTCGCGGCGACGCCCGACGGCGTGCCGGTCATGATGATGTCGCCGGCTTCGAGCGCCACCATCTCCGACAGCTTGGAGATCACCTCGGGCACGTTCCAGATCATCTGCGCGAGGTCGCCGTCCTGGCGGACCTTGCCGTTGCACTTGAGCGCGATCTTGCCCTTGCTCGGATGGCCGGTCTGGCTCGCCGGCTTCAGCGGTCCGCACGGCGCCGACGCGTCGAACGCCTTGCCGACCTCCCACGGACGCTTGATGTCGCGGGACGCGATCTGCAGGTCGCGGCGGGTCAGATCGATGCCGACGCCATAGCCCCAGACGCAGTCGAGCGCCTTGTCGACCGGGATGTTGCGGCCGCCGCTTTTGAGCGCCACCACCAGTTCGACCTCATGGTGCATGTCCTTGGTCAGCGACGGGTATGGCGCGGTGCCGTTGTCGGGGACCAGCGCATCCGCGGGCTTGGCGAAGAAGAACGGCGGCTCGCGCTCGTCCTGCCCCATCTCCTTGATGTGCTCCAGATAGTTGCGGCCGACGCACCAGATGCGACGGACTGGAAAGAGGTCTGCGGAGCCCGCGACCGCGAGGGCGGCCTGGGGGGCGGGCGGAATGACGTAGCGCTTGCCGTCGCTCATGACTGACTTTTCGGTTGGGAGATGAAGGAAATCGGGTGAAATTCGCGCCTCAGATAACACATCGATCTTCGGCGTCAAAGCTCGGCCGGCGCTACGCCCTGGCGATCGCGATCGGCACCGCCGGCTCCGGTTGTTCCTTGATCTGGAGCCGGTAGAACGCCGAATAGCGCCCGCCCTTGCGCAACAGCTCGTCGTGGCGGCCGGATTCGACGATGGCGCCGCTCTCGACCACCAGGATGCGGTCGGCATGGGTGATGGTGTGCAGCCGATGGGCGATGGCGATGGTGGTGCGGCCTTCGCAGAGCCTGTTCATCGCGTCCTGCACCAGCCGTTCGGATTCGGAATCGAGCGACGCCGTCGCCTCGTCCAGCAGGATGATCTGCGCGTTCTTGACCAGCGCGCGCGCAATCGCGATGCGCTGGCGCTCGCCGCCGGAAAGCTGCGCGCCGCGCTCGCCGACCGGCGTGTCGTAGCCGTTCGGGAACCCGCTGACGAACTCGTGGGCGTGCGCGGCCTTGGCGGCGGCGACGATCTCCGCCTCGCTCGCGCCCGGCTTGCCGATGGCGATGTTCTCGCGGACCGAGCCGTGGAACAGGAACACGTCCTGGCCGACATAGGCGACCTGCCCGCGCAGCGAGCGGCGCGACACGCCGGCGATGTCCTGGCCGTCGATCCTGATCGATCCGGCGCTCGGCCTCGTAGAACCGCAGCATCAGGTTGAACACCGTGGACTTGCCGCCGCCGGACGGACCGACCAGCGCGGTCATCCGGCCGGGCTCGGCGCCGAAGGTCATGCCGCGGATGACGGGCTCGTCGGGCCGATAGCCGAAGCGCACATCGTTAAATTCGACCCGGGCCTCGGTGATCTTCAGCGCCGGCTTGTCGTCGTCGCTGGGTTCGGTCGGCGGGGTGTCGATGATCTCGAACAGGATGCGGACGCCGACCAGCCCGGTGTTGAGGTCGATGTTGAGGCGCGCCAGCCGCTTGGCCGGCTCGTAGGCCAGCATGAAGGCGGCGAGGAACGAGAAGAACTGCCCCGGCGTCGCGCCGGTCTCGATCACCCGCCAGCCGCCGTAGATCAGCGCGCCGGCGATCGCAAAGCCGCCGAGCGCTTCCATCAGCGGGCTGGCGCGGTGCGCCACCCGCGCCCACTTGTTGGATTCGTTCTCCAGGTCCGTGACGTTGTTTTCGAGCCGCGCGCGCATCACGTCTTCGAGCGTGAAGGCTTTCACGATGCGGATGCCCTGCACCGTCTCCTGCATGGTTTCCAGAATGCGCGTGCCGCCGGTGAACTGGTTGCGGGCGATTTTGTAGATGCGGCGGATCATCTTGCGCAGCACCAGGAAGGCCGGCGGCGCCACGACGAAACTGAAGAACGACATGATCGGGTCTTGCACCACCATCACGGCCACAAGCGCGATCAGCGAGAGCAGGTCGCGGCCGATCGCGGTGATGAGCAGGTTGATGACATGGCTCGCGGCGGTGGCGCCGGTGGTCAGCCGCGCCATGAATTCGGAGGAATGCCGCTCCGAAAAGAACGCGACGTTCTGATTGATCAGCGCGTTGAACATCTGCCGCTGGTTCAGCGCGACGATGCGGTTGCCGATCCTCGCCAGCATCACCGAAGAGCCGTAGGTCGAGAGCGCCTTGACCAGGAAGATCACCGCGGTGACCAACGCCAGCACGATGATGCCCGGCAGATTCTTGTCGACATAGGCGGCGTTGATCACGTTGCCGATCAGGTAGGCGCCGAGCGCGGTCGCGCCGGCGGCGACCGCCATCAGCGCGAACGCCATCGCGTAGCGCTTCCATTGGCCAAGGCCTGTTCGGTCAGCAGGCGGCGGATGAGCGCGCGTGCGCGGTCGCTGTTGGCCAACGGTGAATTGAGTTTCGATTCAGGCATCCAGGGTCCGGTTGGCCGGGGAGGCGACGTGGGCGTCATATCAGGCTCGCGCCGCGGCTGGTGAGCCAGGATGAGCCAAGAGTCGTTCAACAAGACGTTCCTTGCCCGTCGCGCCGGGCTTTTTCAAGCTAAAATCGCTGGCTGCGGATTGGCCGTAAAATCAAGCCGAAATGGCCGCGCCGGACCCTGCGGTTCGGCCTGCGCCATGAGATGGCGCTCCCAGGCCAGCGCGTGGCCGACGATGGCGTCGAGATCGTCGAGTTCCGGGGTCCAGTTCAACAATTCGCGGATGCGATTTGCGGCGGCGACCGACACCACGATATCGCCGGGCCGGCGCGCGCCGAAGTTCACCGCGAACGGATGACCGACCGCGCGGCGAACCGCATCCAGCACCTCGCGCACCGAATAGCCGCGGCCGTAGCCGCAATTGAGCGTGGTGCTCGCGCCGCCGTCGCGCAGATAGGCCAGCGCCGAAACGATGCGCACGCGCGAGATCGCTGACATGGATGAAATCGCGGATGCAGGTGCCGTCCGGGGTCGGATAGTCGGTGCCGTACACGTCGATCCGCGCGCGGCGGCCGAGCGCCGCCTCGACCGCGACCTTGATGAGATGCGTGGCGCCTGGCGTCGAAAGCCCGGTCCGCATCTGCGGGTCGGCGCCGGCGACGTTGAAGTAGCGCAGCGCCACATGGGTGAGATCGTGCGCGGCGCTCGCGTCGCGCAGCATCACTTCGGTCATCAGCTTCGACCACCCGTAGGGCGACAGCGGCACGGTGGGATCATCCTCGGCGACCGGCACGCGCGCCGGATTGCCGTAGACCGCGGCGGTGGAGGAAAAGATGAAATGGCGAACGCCGCCCTTGACCGCGGCCTCGATCAGGGCGCGGGAGTTGGCGGTGTTGTTGCCGTAATAGCCGAGCGGGTTCTTCATCGAATCCGGAACGATGGTCGAGCCGGCGAAATGGATGATCGCCTCGACCTCGTGGTCCTCGATCAGCTCGGCGACCAGCGCCTGATCGCCGACGTCGCCGACGATCGGCAGCATCGGCGCCGGCAGCGCGGTCGCAAATCCGGTGGACAGGTTGTCGAGCACGACGACGCGCTCGCCGGCATCGACCAGCGCGTGCACCGTGTGGCTTCCGATGTAGCCTGCGCCGCCCGTGACCAGCACGGTCATGGCTTTTTGCCCTCTTGTTTGGGCAAAGGCTTATCGAAGCGGCGTATAAGGTCGGTTATTGCCGGACGCGTGCGGTCGAACAAGTGGCCCGAGTGCTTAATGCCGGGTATATGGAGCCCGAACCATTTGAACGAATGCTCCATGTCCGATGTGCTTTTCATCAAGACTTCCTCGCTCGGCGATGTGATCCATCACATGCCGGCGCTGACGGAGGCCCGTGCGAGGCGGCCAGACGCCCGCTTCGCCTGGGTGGTCGAGGAGGCGTTCGCGCCGCTGGTGCGGCTGCATCCCGCGGTCGCGGAGGTGATCCCGGTCGCGGGGCGGACGCTGGCGCCGCGCGCCTATCGCAGGCTTCGACCTGGCAGGAGATCGGCAGGTTTCTGCGCGGGCTTCGCAGTCGCCGCTATGACGCCGTGATCGATACCCAGGGCCTGTTCCTCAAATCCGCGCTGCTCGCGCGCGCGGCGCGGGGCCGCCGGCACGGCTACGATCCCAACAGCATCAAGGAGCCGTTCGCCTGCGTGTTCTATAACGTGCGCCACGCGGTGGAATGGAAGCAGCACGCGATCGCGCGAAACCGTGCACTGACCGGCGCGGCGCTGGGCTACACGCCGGACGGCCCGCCGGATTTCGGCCTCGACCGCGCGGCGCTGGCGCGAGCCCGCCGGCTGCGCCCTACGGCGTGCTGCTGCACGCGACTGCGCGTGCCGACAAGGAATGGCCGGAGGCGAACTGGCGGATGCTTGCGGCCGTGCTGGGAGCGGACATCGATCTGGTGGTGCCGTTCGGCACCGAGGCCGAACGCGAACGCGCGTCGCGGATTGCCGCGGCGACACCGCGTGCGCGGGTGCCGGACCGCGCGCCGCTCGATGCGGTGGCGCGGCTCATTGCCGGCGCCGCGTTCGTGGTTGGGGTCGACACCGGTCTGCTGCATCTCGCCGCGGCGCTCGGCGTGCCGCTGATCGCGATCTTTTCGGCGAGCGAGCCTGGTCTGACCGGGCCGATGGGCGCAGGCGCGATCCATGTGCTGGGCGCCAAGGGCTCAGCCCCGTCGGTCGGCGAGGTGGCCGAGGCCGTCGGGCGGCTTAGAGAGTCGACGCTAGTCGCTGCCACTCAATTCCTCGCGCAGGATTTCGAGCTCCAGCCAGCGGTCCTCGGCCTCGTCGAGCTTTGTCTGCACGTCGCCCAGCGCCTGCAACGCCTGGTCGAACGCGGCGCGGTCGCGCGCAAACAAGTCCGGGTCGTCCAGCCGTTTCTGCAGCACGCGCGCCTCGTCATGCAGACCGGCGATGGTCTTCGGCAAGGTTTCGATCTGATGCTTTTCGTTGAAGCTCAGCTTGCGCTTGCGCTGTGATGCCGGGCCTGCGGATTTCGCCTCTTTGGTCTCCTTGGCCTCGGCGGCTTTGCGGGCCTCGCGCGTCAGGTCGGTGCCCCGCTGCGCGAGCATGTCGGTGTAGCCGCCGGCATATTCGAGCCAGCGGCCTTGGCCTTCCGGAACGATCACGCTTGAGACCAGCCGATCGAGGAAGTCGCGGTCGTGGCTGATGAGCAGCACGGTGCCGGCGTAGTCGCCGATCATGTTCTCCAGCACGTCCAGCGTTTCCAGATCGAGATCGTTGGTCGGTTCGTCCAGCACCAGCACGTTCGAGGGTTTTGCCAGCACCTGCGCCAGCATCAGCCGGCCGCGCTCGCCGCCGGACAGCTTGCCAAGCGGCGTGCGGGCCTGTTCGGGCCCGAACAGGAAATCCTTCATGTAACCGATCGACGTGCCGCGGCTGGCCGCCGACCATGATGGTTTCGCTGCCACCGCCGGTCAGGGCGTCGGCGACGGTGGTGTCCGGATCGAGGCTGTCGCGATGCTGGTCGAGCGCGGCCATGGCGAGGGTTGAGCCGAGCTTCACGGTGCCGCTGTCGGGCGCAAGCGCGCCGGTGAGCATCTGGATCAGCGTGGTCTTGCCGCTGCCGTTCGGGCCCACGATGCCGATGCGGTCGCCGCGCAGGATGCGGGTCGAGAAGTTGGCGACGATCGGCCCGCCGTCGTAGCTCTTGCCGATGCCCTTGGCCTCGACGACGAGAACGCCGGACCGCTGAGCCTCGCTGGCGGTGATGTCCGCGCTTCCGGCCGGCCCGCGATGGGTGCGGCGCGTCTCGCGCAGGCTGTGCAGGGTGGCGAGCCGCTTGACGTTGCGCTTGCGCCGCCCCGACACGCCGTAGCGGAGCCAATGCTCTTCCGCGACGATCTTGCGGTCGAGCTTGTGCTGGTTGCGCTCCTCTTCTTCGAGCACCTCGTCACGCCAACTCTCGAAGTCGGCGAAACCGCGTTCGACGCGGCGTGTCTCGCCGCGGTCGAGCCAGACCGTGCTGCGCGACAGATTGGAAAGGAAGCGGCGGTCGTGGCTGATCATGACCAGCGCGGCACGGCGGCCTTCGAGCTCGCGCTCCAGCCATTCGATCGTGGTCAGATCGAGATGGTTGGTCGGCTCGTCGAGCAGGAGGACGTCCGGCATCGGCGCCAGCACCCGGGCGAGCGCCGCGCGGCGTGCTTCGCCGCCGGAGAGGCGGGCGGGGTTTTCGCTGCCGTCGAGCCCGAGCTGTTCCAGCAGTTGGCGGGCCTGGTGTGGGCCGTCTTGGGGGCCGAGCCCGGCTTCGACATAGGCGAGCGTCGTTGGCGCGTCGCCAAAGTCCGGCTCCTGCGCGAGATAGCGCAACGATGCGCCCGGCTGCACGAACACCGAGCCGCGGTCGGGGGTGACGGCGCCGGCTGCGATCTTGAGCAGCGTCGATTTGCCGGAGCCGTTGCGGCCGACCAGGCAGACCCGCTCGCCAACGGACACCGATAGCTCGGCCGCCGTCGAGCAACGGCGTGCCGCCAAAGGTGAGGGCAATGTCTTTGAGTTGAAGGAGCGGGGCGGCCATTGAATCGCTTATTAGCGAGTAAACGCCGCGCTTGCAAAATAGCGAGGTTGGGCGGCAAATTTGCCCTGACGCTCGCCGCGCAATGGAGCCGCACCTTGGTCAAACCTGCTGCCGTCTGGATCGTGATCTCCTGTCTTCTTGCACCGACGCCGGTGCTGGCCGCCGATCCGTGGCCGACCCGCCCGGTGACAGTGATCTGTCCGTTCCCGCCCGGCATCAGCACCGACATCCTCACCCGCGCGGTGGCAGTCGCTCTAAGCGACGCGCTCGGGCAGCAATTCGTCATGGAGAATCGCCCGGGCGCCAACGGCAATATCGGCGCTGGCGCGGCCGCGAAAGCAGCGCCCGACGGTTACACCTTCGTGGTCGCGACACTCGGCCCGATCGTTGCCAACAAGTTCATGTACAAGACCATGAGCTACGATCCTGAGCGCGCCTTTGCGCCGGTCGTGCTGCTGGGCTCATCGCCGCTGATCATCGTCGGCAGCCCGAAGATACCGTCGGCGAACCTGAGGGAGCTTGTCGCCTACGCGAAAAACAATCCGGGCAAGCTCAACGCCGGCACGGTCGGCCACGGATCGCAGGCGCACATCACGCTTGAACTGATCAACAAGCTCGCCGGCACTTCGATCGTTCACGTTCCCTATCGCATCGCCACACAGGCGCTGCCCGACCTGATTTCCGGCGATCTCCAGGTCGGATTCAACTACATCCCGACCTTTGTGCCGGCCGTGCAGCAGGGCACGATCCGGGGCCTCGCGGTGACCAGCCTGAAGCGCGTGAGCGACCTGCCCGATGTTCCGACGGCGGATGAATCGGGTTTCCCGGGTTTCGAGGCGAGCGGATGGAACGCGCTGTTTGCGCCGGCCGGCACGCCGCGCGAGATTATCGACAAGGTCAGCACTCTCGTGAACACGTTCCTCAAGAGCGATGACGGCCAGGCCCAGCTTCGCAAGCTCGGGATCACGCCGCTCGGCGGCACGCCCGAGGCGCTCCAAGCGCACCTCGATCGCGAACGCGCCAAATGGGGCCCGATCATCAAGGAAGCCAATATCACGCTGCAATAGGGACGGCGATCACCCACCCCAGCCAAGCGAAAGACAACGGTCATGCACGAGCGTCTGCCGAAGAATTCCTGCGACACGCACCTGCATATCTTCGGCGACGCCAAGACTTATCCGGTCGGCAATCCGAACGCGCTTTATCAGCCGCCGCAAGACTGCACCTTCGAGGCGATGCAGGCGCTGCACGACGCGATGGGGATCGACCGCGCGGTGTTCGTGCAGCCGACCATCTACGGCACCGATCACAGCTTGCTGCACGACATGCTCAAGGCGGCGCCGAAGGGAAAATATCGCGGCGTCGCCATCGTGGACGACAGCGTGAGCGACGCCGAGCTCGATCGTCTCAACCGCGTCGGCGTGCGCGGCGCACGCTTCAACTTCGGCGGCAATTTCAAGCTTGCGCCGAGCATCGAAAGCTTCCGCCGTTCGCTCGGCCGCGTCGGCGAAATCGGCTGGTTCGTCAAGGTGTTCGGCTTTGGTGACGACTTCCTGGCCGTTGAAGCAGAACTGCGGAAGATCAAGATGCCCGCCATCATCGATCATCTCGGCGGTCCAGTCGCAGAGCGGGGAACGTCGGCGCCGGTTATACGAATGCTGCTCGACCTGCTGAAGAACGAAAACTGGTGGGTGGGCCTTTCCAACGGCGACCTGCGCTCGCAGCAAGGCGAGCCGTGGGGCGACATGGTGGCGTTCGGTCGGATGTTCTACGAGGCGGCGCCGGACCGCTGCATGTGGGGAACCGACTGGCCGCACGTCCATCGCTTCATCAGGCCCGGCAAGGACGCCGCACGCGGGGCATGGTCTGGAGCACGAGTTCAAGATCGTGGATCTGCTCGAACGCTATGTCCCTGACCGCCAGGCGCGCGACCGGGTGCTGGTCGACAATCCGGCGAGGTTTTTCGGGTTCAGCTAGGCCGCTTCCTATCGGGGCCGCGCGAGCAGTTCGCGCAAACGGTCGACCACGTCCTGCGGCGTCGCCTGGACCTGCTGGATCAGCTTCGCGATTCCTTCGCCGCCGAGCGGATTGACGTCGAGGCCGATGCGCCGGGCTTCTTCGAGGTATTGCGGGTCCTTCATGGTGGCGTCGAAGGCGTCGCGCAGCGCGGCGAGACGTTCGGCGGGCACATCGGGCGGCGCCATCAGCGGGCGCGCCATGCTGAACTTCACCGCATAGAAGCGGAGCAGCGCGCGGTCGGCCTCGGCCTGAGCCAGTTCGACGACGGTCGGCACGTTGGGCAGGCTCGGCAGCCGCTCGATGCCGTATTGCAGAAGGATGCGGACCTTGCCGTCCCGCAGCCAGTCCGCCTTGTTGACGGTGATGTTGGACAGCCCGGTGTTATTGCCCTGCACCTCGCCGCGCTCGGTTGCGAGAAATATCTCGTTCTGTCCGATGTAGCCGGTGACCGTCTGCATGCGGGTGCCAAGCAGCTGGTTCACGATAGTGGGTAGCAGATAGTTGTCGGCGGACGACGTCGTGCCGCCCATGCGGATCACGTTGGTCCGGAGATCGTCGAGGCTTTGGGCCGGCGCGGTGTGCCAGACCCAGGTGATCTGCGGCTCCTGCACCGGCGTGCCGATCCAGCCGAACCGCGTGATGTCGAATTTCACGTTGGCGCCGTCGGGCGAGATCAGCTTCAGCCGCTGCTCAAGCGGGATGTTGCTGGTCGGCATGCCGATCACCGTGCCGTCGCGTTTGGCGCCGTTGTACAGTTGATTGGTCATGATCAGCGAGGTTGCGCCCGGCAGATTGCGAACGACGAAACTGGGATTGCCCGGGATGTGGCGGCCCATGTGGTTGGCCACCGTGCGGCCGGCGAGATCGTAGCCGCCGCCGACCGCGCCGCCGATCAGCATCTCGATGGTCTTGCCGCGATAGAACTCCGCCACCGATTGCGCGCGCGCCATGCCTGGCGCGGCCAGGACGAGAAGCGCACCGATCAGCGCGGGGCGCACGATCACGACGGGCTCGACAGCGAGGCGAGCAGCCGGCCATGGCCGCGGATCGCGTCGGTCAAACCCATCGCCCTGAACGCGACGAAGAAGCAGGCGTGCGTGTAGGCGATCACGAGCTTGCCGCTGTCCTGTTCGAGTTCCTCGACGGTCTGCGCCGCCTGCCACTGCGGGCAGGGCAGGTACAGCGCCTCGCAATCCTTGGCGGCGGCCAGCACATTGCCGGCGAATTTCCTGATATCGGCGGGCGGCAGGTTCTGCATCTCCTTGAACGGCAGGTCCATTCCTTCGGCGCGGACCACCTCGAAGCCGTTCGTCGTCAGATGCGCCGTCAGCGCATCGTTGTGACGCTTGGGATAGGGCGAAGCGATGGCGATGCGGCGGGCGCCGACATGGCGAAGCGCCTCCATGCCGGCGCGAATGGATGTCGTCGCCTTGACCTTGGCGGCGGCCTCGACATCGCGGACGATCATGTCCTCGTAGCCGGGACCGCGCGCCACCACGAGCGGTCCGCCGCCGTGAATGATGAAATCGACGCCGCGCGATCCGAGATAGGTCGCGGCGGCGGCAACTTGGGCCAAACCCTTCTCGAACTCCTCAGGCCGCCAGTCGTCGATGCCGCACGTCACGCCGGTCAGACCGATCCCCTCCGGCGCGAAGCGATAGAATTCGTACGCCACGACCTCGATGACGGTCGGCGCGATGTAGCCGATGCGTTTGCGCTGACCGAACATGCTTGCTCCGCCTATTTTGCAACACACTCCACCGACATCGCTATCACGAGCCCGGCGTCCCGAGGTACTCTTGGAGAGACTAACAAGACCGAGCGACCGGAATACAGATCTCCATGGCATCCAATGACATTCACGGCACGGTTGGCATCGTGCGGCCGACAACCCGAGCCGGCGGCTTCGAGGACTTGATCCGGATGTTGCCCGCGGGGATCGGCGTGACCCATACGTGCCTGAGCGTCCAGCGCGGCACGCTCGACGAGTTCAAGAAGGTCATCCAGGACTACGAGGAAAAGGTCGCCGAGCTGGCGAAAACCGGTGTCGACGTCATCAACCCGTCCGGCGCGCCGCCTTTCATGGTGCTTGGCTACGACGGCGAGCAGAAGCTGATCCGCGATTGGGAGGAAAAGTACAAGATTCCGATCTTCACCTCGGGTTCAAGCCATGTGGATGCACTTCGCGCGCTCGGCGCCAAGCGGTTCGTCGGAGCGACTTACTTCCGCGGCGACATCAACAAGACCTATGCCCAGTATTTCGTCGATGCCGGGTTCGAGGTGCTCGACATGGCGGGGATGGATGTGGATTTCCAAAAGGTGCCGGAGCTCACGAGCCAGAAGGTCTACGATTTCGTCAAAGCCGCCTTCATGGCCAACCGACAGGCCGACGCGATTTACATGCTTGGTCCGGCCTGGCGGGCGCTCCGACATGATCGACAAGCTGGAGCACGACCTCGGCGTGCCTGTGGTGCACGCGTTGCCGGCGCAATGCTGGGACATCCAGAGGCACCTTCACGTGCGCATCCCGGTGCCAGGCTTTGGTCGGCTCGCGGCGGAAATGCCATGATGAGGGCTGCTAGCGGCGACGATTCTGACGGCGTTCTCGCTGCTGTTCGGCGGCGCGGCCGGAGCTGCGGATTTCTACCAGGGCAAGCAGGTCACGATCGTCGTCGGCTTCACCTCCGCCGGCACCTATGACGCGACGGCGCGGTTGTTTGCGCGGCATCTCGGCAAGTACCTGCCGGGCAAGCCCACGGTGATCGTCCGCAACATGCCGGGGGCCGGGAGCCTCATCGCGACCAACAGCCTGTACAGTTCGCTGCCGAAGGACGGCACCACGCTGGGTGTCATCGGCGGCGGGATCGTGCTGGAGCCGATGCTTGGCAATCCGCAGGCGACCTACGACCCACGGCGCTTGAATTGGATCGGCGGCCGGACGCGCGACAATTTCCTCTGCCTCGTCTGGCACACGGTCCCAGTGCAAACGTTGAAGGATGTCATCAAGCGCGAAACCGTCGTCGGCGCGACCGGCCCGGGCTCGCGGACGCTGACCTATCCGAAGGCGCTCAACGAGCTGTTGGGCACCAAATTCAAGATCGTGTCCGGCTATCCCGGCGGCAACGAGATCACGCTCGCCCTGGAACGCGGCGAGGTCGAAGGCTATTGCGGCTGGGCGCTCGGCAGCATCAAGACGCGGGCGCCGGACTGGATCCGCGACGGCAAGATCAGGCCGCTCGCGCAGTTCACGCTTGGCAAGTCCGATCTGCCGAACGTGCCGCTCGCGACCGATCTCGCCGACAGCGAGAAAGGCCGGCTCGCGATCGAGTTCTTTGCCGCCGATTCCGTTCTGGCCTGGCCGCTGGTGGCGCCGCCGGACGTCCCGGCCGAGCGCCTGAGCGAGCTCCGCGCAGCCTTCGATGCGATGATGAAAGATCCACAGCTTCTGGCCGAGGCCGCGACCCAGGGCCTCGATATCGATCCGGTGAGCGGCATCGAAATCGCGGAGCTTGTGAATCGCCTCTACGGCACGCCACCTGACATTCTCGATCTGGTTCGGAAGATCAACGCCGTCGCGTTAAAGCTTGGCGAGACAGTCCTGCACGAACGCGTCGAGATCGCCGCCGGGAAACAGATACCCGGCGATGCCGGCGTTGCGGGCGGCCTCCATGTCGATATCCTTGTCGCCGATCATGAAGCTCTTGGCGCGGTCGGCGGCGGCCGCAAATTTCGCCTGCAAATCGACGTTAACATCGTCGCCGAGTTCCAGACACAACTTGTTTTGCCCAAGCGACATAGTCGAGCCGGCGCTGTGCCGGCCAATGGGAGGGCGGGCTGTCGGCAACGCTCCGCAAGTTGGACACCTTGTCGGCCAATTTTATGATCTTGGCCCGCGCGGATTTTTTCGGCGCATTGACGATTTGCAGCCGCTTGCGCTCCGCCTTTGGCAAATTCTTGTCGTCTGTCACCTCGGACACGAGTCCCACAACGTCGTCCCCAAATTGCCCAAATCCGCTCGCGTGATCGCGTGCTCGGCGAACGGAATGACGTTGGGCTTATCGTCGTCTGGCATCCCCAATATTTAGCATCTGCCGCGTCGAGAGTCCGCCAGAATAAGTCTATGCGGCGTTTGCCCGGTCTGTCGCATTGGCGAGCCTCAAGCGCACTCCGGCATAGCACCAGCGCTGCCAAACTGTTTCGACGGGATGGCATAAGCTGTCGATGTAGAGGTCGAACTGTGCAGGGAGTTTGAGATCGGGCGGGATCATCAGGCAGGCGCCACCGAGCGAAAGATCCCAAATGCAAACCAAGACGGGCTCGTTACCATCTAGGAAGGTCTAACTCGGCGACTAGGTTGCCGATGGGGACCCGAGGGGTTTTTCGCCGATCGTTGCAGGGCTGCTGAGCGGTCATCTTTAATACGTACAACGCATCAAATTAAACGCGGTTTAGCGGTTTAGTTAAAAATAGAGCCAACCGGCAGACCTTCGCCAAACGAACCAAATATCTTCCGTTCCTGTGTCCGCCATCGGAACCGATTTGCATCTCCATCAATCATCGTCCGCAGGCGCACGCCGCATCGATAACGCGCCGCAACTCAGCTTCCGATGTGACCTTTCCGCAGCGCGTGCATTTGAACGCAGCGCGGCCCTTCCCATCTGGGATCGCTCGCCTTCCCGCCGCAGGGCTTGTCCACGATCACGTGGGGGCAGTCATGGAAGTGCGGATCATGTGGCATGGCGGTTATCGCACCGCCTCTTCGATTGCAACCAAGTGGCCATTATCAAAATAAAGGTATCTTCCATCGCCGTAAATCCATTGGTCACGCATCAGACCCTCCACGCCTGTGCGGCGGCGGTTTCGGGGTTTGCCCCAGCAACTTGCTAGAACTTCCTCCTCCGACATGCCTATCCGAGGATCTTGCGTGCATGACATCAGCACGCGATCCTCAATGCGCAAACTCTTCCGCTAAATCTCCGTGATCCAGCCCTTCGCTGCACCGTCTAGTGTTGTCACTTCGTAAAGCGTTCGTCCGCGCGCGTCTCTCCGTGTGGCTCCCGTAAGTTTAACCTCTATGCCGGCGGACAGCTCAGTGCAGTTCTCTCCGGGTCTGGAGGATTCACAAAGATCAAGGTCGAAATCGGTGAACAATCGTGTTTCCGCATGCGCCGGGACAAACATCAGGGCTGCAGGCAACGCAGCCAAAAGAGAATTCTTGATTTGATCAATCCCTGACATCAACAGATGACGTTTGTCGGTGCTCGGCGACATAACCCTAGACAACTCCTATTTGACCCATTGCGATGGTAGGCAGTCGCAGAGAATAAGGGAAATACGCCAAGCTCTCATTGAAGCTGGCTTTGCCTCGCTAAATCAACAAGCGTCAGTACTTGGATTGTCACGCAGCTCGACCTGGACCGTTCTCAGAGGCAACCACAAAGGGCTCCGGCCTTCGGCCTAGACTGATCGCACGTATGCTGACAGCGCCAAGCCTTCCCCAAATGGCACGCACGATCATTGTGAAATACATCGATGAAAAATCGCAGGGCATCTGATGGGCACAGTGCACCGCAATGTGAGCGCTTTACCGCTCAGATGAACCGGCTGTTTGTAGGCTCTGCGAAGATTTCGTGCTCAACTAGAACTGGCAAACGTCGATAGATGTTCAGCCGCTGATAGCGGCTAAATTGGACATAGCTGACATGAGCGGACTTGCCAGCCCATGGGCTATGCTTCTTGTCAGGGGGCTTGCCGAAACGGGTGCATCTAAGCGCACCTAGCTAGTTCCCAGTCTAGATGGGAAATGATATATCCGCCACGGCCTTTCGTGGGGCGACGGCTATAATGAGCACTGAAACGTCAGATCCGCTGCTGGAATTGTTGCAGCGCTATGAGGCCGAGCGAGCGGCCTTCGACGAATTCAGGTACGAACAGATTCCCGATTGGGGGTGGGATAGGATTGCTGAAGAGACTTGGTGTCGTACCCAGGACGAAATTCTTGAACTCCAACCGCCCGTGACGACCGCAGCCGGCGCCTTTCTCGCTTTGGATCACGTTTTGCGAAGTGAGGATCTGTGGGGGCCAGAACAGTCTGCTGACCAGCAGATGCTATGGCTTTTGATCAAGTCCGCCCGTGATTTCATTATCGACAATTGATTACGCTGTTATTCGATACTTATCATTCCCCGCTCGGAATCCTGCCACTGGCTGCATGTCGTCTGCCCGGCTAGCCACCAGATGGGCGAACTGGATTTGCGCACGATCGACATTCATCCCAATGCTTCGATCGATACCCTCGTGCGGGCCATGTCATGCCGGCGGTGCAGTCCGCACCCGCCATTCGCCAGACCGCTCGGAGCGACGAAGCGCTCTTGGTACACCCGCGACGGATGACGCCCGTCGGAGAACGAAAATCCCGTACTGACGAAATCTGCGCGTGCTGATGAAGCCAGCACAAGCGCGCAAAGTGCGATCAAGACACGTTTCATAGTCCGCGATGACAAAGCCTCGGAGGCGATCAATGCAGCGCTGGCTGGGTTCGGAGTCGCGTGGCAGTTTTGTCAGCTCTGCGTGTCAAAAGGCATGTTCAATTTCCAGCGTGCCCCAGCGCCAGCGATGGGACCGGCCGCGTCAATTAACCTCGCCAGCTAACGCTGATTTGAAGTTGTCGTGGCGCATTCATATCGTGCTGTTAGCGTCATTGCTTCCTATTGTGAGTGTCGGCGATGGGCACGCGAAACGTTTCGCAAACCGATCAGGGAAAGAGGGGCCAAGTCGCTCGACTGTACTTCTGACAGAAAGGCGCGACAGGCCTCGAAGATTGCGGCGATACGCCGGGCTCTGGTTTCTGCCGGCTTTGATACATTCTCAAAGCAAGCTGCAGTTCTCGGAGTATCAAGGAGCACCGCTTGGGCAGTGCTCCAGGGCGATCACAAGGCAACCGGCCTCTCCGCGATCACAATCAAACGCATGCTCGCGTCACCGGACCTTCCGCCAGCGGCGCGACGAATAGTCGAGGAGTACACACAGGAGAAGCTCCTCGGCGCGTACGGGCACAGCAAAGCCGGCTTGAGGCACTTTCGCGTTCTGCTCGGCTATCCGGTGACCGCCTCGCGATCACAATAAGGCTATAGCGCGCAGGCGCGTAAGGCAGCCGTCAAAAATAATGAGGCTGCTGACTGGTGGAATGGGTTTTTCTGATTCTATCTTGGAAACTTGTTTTGCTTTTTGCAGCCGCCGCCTGAGCAGCGAGCTTCGCTGCCTGAATTGACTTCCCCATTGCCCGTACGGGACGCATCGGCATGACCGTCGAACTAGTGGAGGGCCGGCTGATGATGCTTTGGCAGAATGCAGAGACGGAGGCGACGGACTTCCTGCTTGGCTGGCTCCATGGGACACCAAATGGGAAAGATGCGGTGTGCGCGTTGTTGGCGAAGCGCATGGCGCAACCGCAGCAGGCGCGGTGTGGCAAGTGGCGGCGGGGCGCTACAACGATCGCTGCGCTTAGAATTCCCATGATTTGTGACGCGAGCACAGCCCCTCCGAGCCTATACCAATTTACCACCACTGGCCGACAATCAGTTGCTATCTTGCTGCGGGGCTCGGCAGGTGCCATCGCAATCGGGGGGCAACTCTTTGGGGGGGCCTATGCTGCTTAGACTCAAGCCTGATCCGACTGACAAAACACCGAACCACTTTGTCGTGCTCTCCGACGGCGTTCAGGTGGGCCGCATCTTCGACCGCGTGCCGGGTGCGTCTGCACCGCGTAAGGCTACATGGTGCTGGACCATCAATGGCAGATATCGCCGCGACTGCGGCCTTGGTGTCGGGGGCGATGCCGCGACACGCGAGGACGCGATCGCCGCGTTCCGTAAAACGTGGGATGAACATGCCACATGATCCGCACTTCCACGATTGTTCCCCTTGATTCCCTGCGGCCCACCTGGCTCGACCTTCGCGCATTGGAAGCCGATAAATCTTGCCGTCGCGGCCCTCACGCTCAGGTGGCCAATGTTCGGAACGGAAAAAACAAAGATTCCGGTAGTGATATGTCCGAGCTGTGATGAGCCGATGAAGGCTATCGAGCGCAAGCCTGTTGGATTCTCGAACGGCTCGTTGATGTGACCTACGTTTGCGAAACGTGCCACACCCATACCATCCGTACGATCAAACCGGACGGCAAAGGGTTGCTCTGACCGGGCCGTCGCGCCGTCGTTTTTCGGCAGCGGGGGCAATTAAAATGCGTCATGCCGGCATGGGACGCAATGAGGCGGCGCCCCTAAGCGGTCCGGCCATCCGCCAGCATTACCAACTTGGTAGCGTTCGAGCGGTCCACTATCTCGATGATGTCGGCTGGGTGCTGGGTCTTGGCGAAGCGCGCGGCCTCGTAGACAGATGCCTTCTGGTCGCGGAAGGTGCGCGGCACGCCGTTGTGCAAAATTTGGAAGCCTTCTTTTTCGCGCATGGGGAGGGCGTAAGACGATTCTGGAGGACTCCCAAAGGCAGCGGGCGGCACAACCTGCACACGCCTGCATTCACGTTGCCGAAGCTTCCCCACTGTGGCTTTTTGACACTAGTGCATGCCTCTCCATCGTGACTTGCTGATCGTCCAGGGTTCAACTCGCTTGTTAGGAGAGTTTAATGAAAAAGGCAGCGTTGGCGATTGCGTTGGTTGTGGCAGCCCTAAGCCTGGGCGGATGCTTCGTTGGCAAGGGCAAGGCCCCGGCCCCGATCGTTACCAAGGGCTAGGTCTAGTTAAAAACGGGAGTGCCGTCCGGTCGGGTTTCAGACGGCAGGACTTTGAGAGTACGCGGCGATAATGGGGCGTGCAGTCGCAACAGCAACGATGATGCTGGCAGTCGGGCTGATGCTGACGTCCGCATCAGCTCAGACGTCCAATACCGAGCAGGCAGCTCCGTCCCTGCCGGCGGCGCAACCGGCCAAGCCGGCCGCGAAATCCTCCAGCGGCTATTTCATCGAATTCCGCGCGGCCAGGATCGGCATCTATGGACACAGTTACGTTGCCTATGGCCGGCTCGATCGCTATGGAAATCCGGAAACCACGACCTACGCAGACCGGCACCCGATGGGCAATTACGCCATCATGGCGCTTGGCCACTTCGTTCCGGTCCCCGCGAACACGGAATGGGATCCGGAGGTACTGGACCTGCCGATCGCGCACAAATACCGAGTTAAATTGAACGACAGCCAGTACAACAACCTGTTGGCCGCGGTGAAACGCGCCAATGCGAACACGTCCTACTGGAATGCCGTCACCAACAATTGCAATCACTACGTCGGGCAATTGGCAGAAGCCGTCGGCTTGCGCGTGCCTATGGCGTTTCATATGTCGATCGGATTTATCCCGGACCTGCAGGAGATGAACGAAGCGGCGGCGCCGCCGATGGCCAATCCGACGCGGTCGGCGAAGCCCCCCAAGAAAAAGTCTGCCATCGCCGCAACAGAACCGAGACCAACACTTTGGGGCGCTGACACCGAACTCCCCGTCGGCGGTTCCCATTCGCCGTCGCCGCCGGCTGAAATGAAAGAGGCCGCCA
>CAWKOD010000017.1:0-249470 GCA_963850885.1 uncultured Alphaproteobacteria bacterium
GTGCAAAACGACTTTTGCAACACAATCTGCTACTGGCTGACGTCATTCACTTTGCGATCAAGCCTTTCGAGAGTCACCATATCTCCCGGTTTTCCGTGCAGGCCACCGTGTTGGAGATCGGTCCGAACGTCGTTCTGCCCATCACCCTGTCACTCAACGAACTCTGCACAAACGCGGTGAAGTATGGCGCTTTGTCCAACGTCGCAGGAAGATCGAAATCGGACGTAGGCGGATGAAAAGAATTTGAAGCTGACCTGGACCGAGATGGAAGGCCCTCCCATTAGCCAGCCGTCCGGCGCGGCTTCGGTACGCGGTTGATACGCAGGTTGGCCGAGAGTTGCATGGCGAAGTTCGGTTAAATTACGCGCCCTCCAGGGGTTCGTGTACGAACTTGACGTTCCTGTCAGCGCCTTGCGCGCGGCTTCTGCTTAAGACGAAATCGATGACGCGTGCTGCTTGATAATAAACCTATATTTGCTCTTGTTAACGCGGCACCGGTACACAGCTACAAGGAGTACCAAAAACTTACTTAGTTCTTTTTCATGAAGGGATTTCTGCATGACCACCGTTCCGGTTTCCGCTTCGAATGACCGCGAAGCCCGCCAATCCGGCAGTTCCACAACAGCAGACCCAGAGTAATCCTCCGAAGCCTGGCGATAAGCCGAGCGAGCAGCAGAAGTAGCTGACCCTCAGATAGGCCCGGCGCGTTGCCGGGTCTTTTTTCAAAGGGGACGAATGCCTGGTGCAATTCGTGTGCTCGGCGTCTTCTGACGGGAACACCCAATGGACTTTCATAGGAGTTCGCACGGGTTCAGTTTCACGCGTCTGCACGCGCACATTGTCGAAGAGGACGGCGCATTTACTGTTCGCGTCCGGATGCTGAACCACCTGAAACAGGAGCAATCGTGCTGGGGTGAAGAGATAGCGCCGACGTTCGATATGGCCAGCTCGATGATTGGCTCGCTCGCAAGCCAGTTTTCAATCCCACAGGGTTGCATTTCTATAAAGATCGTGATGCGCCGTTTCAAAGACGGCACGTTGCAGTAGCAACGTGGGATTCACTCAATCCTCCCGCGTCGTATGATCGTTCGGCCGCTGTCCGCTCAGACCGCTGAGCCGCAGCCGAAGCTCGTGGTCGATGCGCCATTACCCGAACCGTTGAGCCGTGGAGTCGCGCTCATTCGGTACCGCACCGAAAATCTGCAGATCCTCCCGGTGTTCGGCTCGCAGACCCTCGATGTGTCGCCCCCGCATCGGGCATCTCCATGTGGCGGTTGATGGCGCGTCGTGGGTCTGGGCCGACACCGGCGGCGGACCTATCATTGTCGCTGGTCTTCCTGAGGGACCGCACAAAGTCGAGATTAAGCCCGTCAACACAAACCATCAGCCTCTGGGTCAAAGCGTCGTCGTCGAATTCGTGATCCCCGGAAAAAAGGCGGCGAAATAGATGCATTTAGAGCAAGCTACGATCAAACACGACGCAACCGATAATCAAGATACTGCTCGCCCTGCTGACGTTCGCGATGATGACCGGCGCTGCCTCGGCGCAACAACCGCACGTACTACGATGCCCGCGGCAACAGCCTTGGCCGCTCGACCACGACAGTCAAGGCACGGTCACCAACACCGACAGCCGTGGCCGGACGATCAGCCGCGAATGGCGCAGCGGCGACGTGACAACGATCTACGACGTGAGCGGGCGCAGTGCATTAACTTCTTTGGGAGGCACTGCGATGCCCGCCTAGAGCGGCTGCGGATGATGTGAGCGCACTGGCGTGCTCGTCAGTTTATATTCAAAGCCTTCTCAAGATGGACCGCGGTCGGCCACAACCTCCGTCTCGTCCTCGCCTGGCTCAGGGCACTCTTGCGCCTGATCTTGATTGCGATCCTCAGAGCCCCATCAACTCTTAGATTGGTTTGTTAACGGCCGACTAAATACCGGACATAGACCGTGTTAATGTTGCAATCGGATGGCCCATCGATGTGGCCAGCGGTGAAAGTAATGGGGCTCAATCGGGACAACGCGGTGAACCAACCGCCCAAGTCGCCAACAGTTCGTAAATCGCAATCGCAACAAGATCAGAAATTCGAAGAACGACTGCGCATTGCGGAACATATCGTGCGGGTTTTGCGCGAGGCTGGGTATTGCGAACTAGGCGACGGCCCCGCGCGGGCTTGTATTTCGCGACGCACTCAAGTTTGGGCGGGTCCAAAAATCTGCGCTGTACAATTCTCGGCACGGGAACGTTTGCGCATCTTGTCGCGCCATCAAATGAGCGGGCCTCCTCGCCGCGTTCGGCCACTGCTGACGTGGAGGCCCGCGGCCCCTCCCGTTGTGTCAGACGGAGCCGACCGCAATGCTGGGATGGTTCCGATTAATGAAAACTTATGCGCGTGCGGTAGCGCGGGATCATCATACCGTTCACGGATTTATTTTTTTAGCAGTCGGCACTTTTTGCCGAATTCTCTCAGCTGGCAAATCACGCTAGGGGTTCTTGCCTGTACTCAGCGTTCCCCTCCGTCTGGGCCGCGCGAAGGTTTCGCCCCCCGCTTCCTTCGCGCGGTTTTTATGGTGCGGTTCAGCGCGTAGCTTGGCCGAGCGCGGCAAGTGGGTCGGGCTCGTATTTGCTCTGCCCTGCGTCGAGCATTCTTTTCAAAAGCTCGGCGGCTTAGGCTTTGCGCGCCGAGCTAGCTCGGCTCTTGTGCTCCACCGTTTCCATTGAATTTCTTTGAAAACTGTTGGTGCCTCTTCAGGCTTATCCTCGGGGGCGTCGCCTATCGCGCTGCGGCTTAACGGTGCGGACGGTGCCCGCCGCAAAGCCGAGGACGCACTTGCTAACCTCGCTGCTCCGGAACTGGTAGGGTTGATTTTGGTCGTGAGAAGATTAACTGAATGCTGAGAACTTATTAGCGCGGCGGTCGGACGAAAATGACTAGCGACGCACAACTCCGCTGCCTTGTCTGCGGCCATGCGCTGAATATCACTGAAAGCAATCCTACGGGAATCGGCCTTATCTATTTTGAACGTCAAACACTTGAATGTCCGAACTGCGGCGGCCACAATTCCCGATTTGCTTTCGTTCTGGTAAAGGCTGGTGGCTCAAGCGCGATCGGGGACCCCGGCTCAATCGGTTCGGATGTCAAGCCGCAAGTTGCAGAGTTTCCTTTTGCACCGCCGCCGTTGCAAGAGTTTAAGTTTGCAGAGCCGAAGTCTGTAGCATCGCTAAATTCGCCGGGGAGTTGCAGACCGTGGAGGCGCCGACTTTAGAGCCGCAGTCTGTAAGCCCACAAAATGTTGAGAAAGCCGCCCCGCCTGCAAAAAATCTTACCGATCTGATTCAAAGGTACAGGAGCAAATGGCGTAGGTCTTAGCCAAGCTTCAAGGATGTCGCTTCTAATCAGCGCCGACCAATTTTTGCACGGACATCGTGAAAAGCTCGCCGCATTGGCTGCTCGATCCCATACCAACCATCTATCCATGGTGGGACTATGTAGCTGTTGGTGACTGATGAACTATGGAGCAGCGTTGCTGGAAGCGAGCAAGGACGCTCTCGACCTTGTCCATGTTCATTTCGTTGGTCTCCCGCTGGATGAGACCTTTCTTGTAGATGACCCGTCGGTTGGTGACTGCGATCTCGGTGACCCACCCCTGGAACCATTGTTGGATCAGGAGAACGGCCGCAACAATCGCCAGGACGTATGCCGTATACCGCCAAAATCCCGGCAGGTGCCGCGTATCGCTGATCCAGTAAGCGACCACCGCGAGGAGTGCAACCGCAACACCGGGCCAGTACATTATCCAATGAATGGACGAGATGTGCCGGACCTTCTCACCGGGTTGCAAGACACGCTGAACGTAACTCGTCACAATCAGTCTCCTTCTCCAGCATAGCCGCAACGACGTTCCGTTTATTCTATGAACTCAAATCACCCATCCAACGAACGGCCCCGCAGCGAGCCGGAAATTATCCCGCCAGAGCACATCGAGGCTCGCAGCGGTAAGTGGAGGTCGTTCCATCAGTGCCGTACGTATCGTATCCATGTGACGCGACTTGGGCCATTTTCTTCCCTCGCTGTCCTCCCTCAAAGATGCGCTCAATAATCTCAGTAAGGTTCAGAACAAGCTCTCAAGGGAACGGGAACGCCCGCAGGCCTGGTCAAAACAACAAGTGGAAGACATGTTCGATGTCTGGAACACCATAGCCGATATTCTCGACGCGCTGAGCTTGCTTTCTGCTCAAGTTCGCGACGACTGATCGACATCCCAGGCAACTCCCTGTTGTCTGCGATGTAATTTCGCTGTTTCTCACGGCCGATTTTGGCACTTCGCTGCATTCGCCTCGACGCACCGTTTTGTTCGCTTTCGGGGCGAAGCGGACAAATACGGGCATCGGCCCTGACCAGCCAGGTCGTGATTGACCCTTAGCAGACATCGGCCTTAGTGCTTTAGACCCTTCCATAGCTGGAATCGAAAACGCTACATTGCTGTGTCCTGAGCCTGGGGCGGCCTAAGGCGGCGGCGGGAATTATTGCTGTTCTTGAGCAGCGCCTCCGCCGTATCGGAATCACTCCCGATCCTCTCGGCAAGGACGTACCGACCGGTCGCGGTTGAACCTCCGACACAATGTTGATGTCCGCCCTAGGCTTAACGACGATCGGTATTGTAACGCGCCGCTTTCCAGAATCCGTCGCGCAGCTTTGTCATTTCCTGCAGAGAGCCGCGCTCGATAGTTTGGTGATACATGTCAACAGCGCGATTGAGAACGGCGCCCTCGTCAACTGTTGTCATCCTGCGATCCCGCATCACAACACGCCCGCCAACGATCACATCGTTGACGTCCTGGCCTGAGGCGTTTGTGACCAAACGCACGGCAATCATGTCCGGTGGATAAAGATGCGGCTGACGCAGATCGAAGGTGATCATGTCGGCCTTCTTGCCAACCTCGATCGAGCCGATTTCCTTTTCCAACCCCAGTGCACGAGCGCCGTCGATCGTCGCCATTTCGAGAGCTTTGCCTGGGGGCAAAATACGGGTGTCCCGGAAGCGAACCCGCTGCAGCAGCATTGCCGCGCGCATATCGAGGAACAGGTCTGCGGCGTTGGTGGCGGGAGTGTCTGTTCCCAACCCGACAGCGATACCCGCCTCGATCATTTCTGTCACCGGGCAATCGTGATTGATGACGCGATAGATACGCGGCTGATGACCGGCGCTGGTACCGGTTTCCCTCATGATGTCAATTGCACGAGCCGGCAGATCTGTGCAGTGGGACAAAATCGTGTTGGGGCCGAGCAATCCCAATTTCTCGTCATAGGCATACTCCACCGCGTTACCATAAGCGTGCGTCCAGAACGCGACGTTGTGCTTTTTCATCAAGTGGCGAATTGCTTCCGCCTGACGGCGCACCCATTGCTCCCTGTCTTGCGACCAAACGGGGTCGTGAACATTGCGATTGCCGAAGCGGGAGAGCGCTGTGCAATAGTCCACCAGTCCTGAAGGATCACGCCGCTCGCTCAGCAGCTTGTCGCAATTGTCGATGACGGTCTCGAATCCCACTTCTTGATCTGTTTTGACGCCGTAGTGCCAGCGTGAATAAACGCGAGGCCAGGGCGGCCTTGCCGGTCCAATCCCGATCCGTGCACGAATACCGACCTGGGAGAGACCTCGCGCTGCGATGCGAGTGAAAATAGGGTCGTCGGTGCGTGTGCCGTTACCGCCCATCATGGAAAACATGAAGGTGGTCCCAAATTTTATGCGATCGAGGGCGCACATTTGCGCTTCGACCAACCACCATTCTTCGTCCGTGAGCTGGCTCAGGATTCGTTCGTAAAGGTCCCGCTGGTTTACATTATCGAGCCCCTCCCCCAGCGATTTCATGATGCTCCAGCCGATATACCCGTGCAGGTCGATCAGGCCGGGCAAAATCGCCTTGTGTGAGCAATCAAGGATCGCGGCAAATCTGTATTTTGTTTGCAGTTCTTCGGCTGGGCCGATTTCCAAAATGCGGCCGTTGGCCACCGCGACCGAACTACGAGTAAGTACGCGCCGCTCGGGATCGACCGTGACGATCGTACCATTCGCGAGAAGAAGATCTGCCTGCGGAATTCCGTCGATCGCCATTGCATCCCCTGAAATTGATTACGAACTTTAACTGAGCAGCCCACATTCGCGTGTCCAGGTTCTATGTTAGGTTAGCGCAGGTGTTGGTTCCAGCTTGGAGAGTGTCAGTTCGAAATGGCCTTCCGCAATCAGCTATGAAGGAAAACAGCTTATGAAATTTCTGACGTGGGTGCTGCGCGGTTTCGCGATAGCAGCACTGATCACCGCGGTTTCAACCTCAGCTTTCTCTGCCAGAACGATCCGCTTTATCGTTCCTGTTCCCGCTGGCGCCAGTACCGATTTTATCGCCAGGCTGATTGCCGCTCAGGTTGGCGCAACGGAAGGAGTCACCACCGTCGTTGAAAACCGTCCGGGCGCGGCCGGTATGATCGGAACCGAATACGTGTCGCGCCAGGCCGCCGATGGCAACACGGTCCTGATCACGCCGGGGTCGTATCTGATCGATGCGCAGATTCGCAACGCGACCTATCATCCAATTGAAAGCTTCGAGCCCCTCTGCGCGCTAGCAGCGTCGCCCGCGCTTTTCGTCGTGCCGAGTTCGTCGCCGTATTACACACTCGGGGATTTCCTGAAGGATGCTGCTGCGCGCCCGGGAGAGCTTTCCGTCGCTGCGCAGGGGCCGGGAACTTCTTTCCACCTCGGCTTGCTGACGCTGATCAGCAAATCGAATACGCGGTTTAATTTTATTCCTTATCCGGGCAGTGCACCTGCCGCCACGGCTGTTATGGGAAGCCACGTGACGGCCGCTATCGTAGGCTATTCAGTCGTTTCAGGGTCCGTCAAATCGGGCAGCCTTCGCGCTCTCGCTGTCGCGGCCGATCGCCGAATGGCGTCCCTTCCCGATGTGCCGACTTTCGCGGAAAGCGGCTTTCCGACGATCCGGATGGACAACTGGTTTGGTGCAATTGCGCCGGCCAAAATTCCTGCAGATACGACAAGTCAACTGATCGCATGGTTCAAGATGGCGATGACTGCTCCGGAAGCTCAGCAGAAACTGGAGATTCAGGGCCTCTATTCCGTGCTGAGCTGCGGCTCGGATTTTGCCGATCTGGTCCGCAGGCGTTACGCCGAGTTTGGCGAAGCCATCAAGCAAGCTGGATTGAAGAAAGAATAGAATGCAGAAGAGCTTGCTTGTCCGCCGGTAAGTAGCTCCATGCTCGCGCCGTCGCCTTTGCACTTCATGATACGGATCGTGTATTTGGCTTCAAACAAGGTGGGGTAGGCGCATCCGTTGGTATGGGCGATACGCTGATGAACGCAGGGCAGCCACGGCTTGCGGCGCTCGCGCGTCTTGATCTCGCTGTGGAAATCGTAGCTACGGATATCGGGAAATGGCACCTTTCGGACATGCCGACCGGTCGGTCAAATGTCTGCTTATGGGTGCAGAGCGGAAAACATAGGCTCAATGCGAGTATCTCGCCTTTTGATGACCCATCTCGGACATCGGTCCGCATCTTCCGCGGATTGGCGTGTTGATGAGTAGTTCGGAAGCTTCATCGCGCATTATTTTGGATGGCCTTCGCAAGGCAGCACATAGCTGACAAAACCGATGTCCGCTTGATGTCTGCTTGTGGGGGTAAAGCGGAAGTGTTGTGCTCAGCCTGAGCCTTTCCGGTTTTGACTGCCGGCTCAACCGGTCGACGCAACACAGGCGTTAAATCTCTCTGCTGGGGTCTCAAATTGCAACGTCTCCCGCGGCCGTTCGTTGAGCTGACGGGCGAGCTTGTTCAGTTGAGCTTGTGAGTACAGCGACAAGTCGGTTCCCTTCGGGAAGTACTGCCTCAGCAAGCCATTGGTGTTCTCGTTGGAACCGCGCTGCCAGGGACTCTGCGGATCGCAGAAGTAGACGTCGATGTTGGTCGCGAGCGTAAATCTTCGATGATCCGAAAGTTCCTTGCCCCGGTCCCAGGTCAGGGACTTATACAGCTCGTTCGGCAGCTTCTTCGCCTGCTTGATGAGCGCGGAAACGACCGTCTGCGTGTCCTTGTTGGTCACCTTCGCCAACATCACGTAACGCGTATGGCGTTCGACCAGGGTCGCGATGTAGCTATTCTTCGAACCGGACAAGAGATCGCCTTCCCAGTGACCCGGGACCGCCCGATCTTCAACCGCAGCCGGTCGCTGACGGATTGAGACGATATCCTTGATTTGCCCCCGTCCATCGCCATTTTGGCCCGCCTGCTTCGATCGGCGGATTGTCCGCTTCGATCGAAGATGGCCAAGCAGTTCTTTCTTAAGCACCCCACGGGCTTGAACAAATAAGCTGCGATAGATCGTCTCATGTGACACGCAGCAAAACTCATCTTCAGGATGCGCTCGCTTCAGCCAGCCGGCGATCTGCTCGGGCGACCAATTCAATCTGAGCTTGCTCGCCACGGCCTGCCGTAGCTGCGGGCTGTCCGCCAACTTACAATGTTTCGGGCGACGAGATCGGGCCCAGGCCTGCTCATCAGCCTGCGCCGCCCGATATCGAGTATAGCCGCCGTTGCGGCTGATTTCCCGGCTCACCGTCGACGGCGAATGGCCCAACGACCGCGCCATCGATCGGGCTGATCGATGCGTCGCAATACCCCTGGATATCTCCTCGCGTTCCGAGAGCGTCAATGCCAACCGCGACCGACGCCGTGGCGCAGGGCGGATTCCACCGTGTGGCGCCACCTGGAAATAAATCGACGATGACGGCTTACCAAACGCCCGCCCAATCGCTCTCAGTGACTCCCCTCGCTGCCAACGATCCCACAGCTCCGTCTTCTCGGCCGCAGTAAAACCTCGACGATATCCTGGGCTTATCACCAAACACTCCATCTTTTCCCTTTAAGACAAAGTGTTGCGTCGATCGGTTGAGATCACCACCCAAAGCGGACACCCTCTAATCTCCGCCACACCCCTTCCTGAGCACAAGTGAGAGTTGCTACGATCTCCCGTCCGAGCCTCGGGGGCGACGATGAGGCGGCGCGAGTTCATCGGTCTTGTCGGGGGCGCAGCGGCATGGCCGTTTACTGCGCGCGCGCAACAGGGCGAGCGCATGCGGCGTGTCGGGCTAGTCCTGGCGCGTGCACAAGACGACCCAGAAGCGCAAGCCCAACTCGCAACGTTCGTGCAGACTTTGCAGTCATCGGGTTGGACGACCGGTCGCAACGTACAGCTCGACATTCGCTGGGGTGCGGCAGACCCCGCGAACTCGCGCAGATACGCGGCGGAAATAGTGGCGCTTGCACCCGACGTTATTCTGGCTGCTACCAGCGCAGCCACGGTGGCCGTGAAAGAAGCGACCCGCACTTTACCAATCGTGTTCGTGAACGTAAGCGACCCGGTAGGCGCTGGCTATGTCGCGAGCCTGGCGCGACCTGGCGGTAACCTCACCGGGTTTACCTATGTCGAATACGGCATGAGCGGGAAATGGCTGGAGTTACTCAAGGAGATTGCCCCTCCCGTGTCGCGAGTAGCGGTTCTCGGTGATCCTACCCTGGCCGTCGGAATCAGCCAGTTGGGTGAAATTCAATCAGTTGCGCCCTCTTTCGGGGTAGCGGCGATCCCGATAGACGTCCGCAACGGAGACGAGACTGAGCGTGCCATTACGGATTTCGCGCGCACCGCGAATGGCGGCCTAATCGTGATCGGGGCCCCAGTGGCGCTCATTCGTCGTGAGTTGATCGTCGCTCTGGCGGCCCGGCACAGACTGCCCACGGTGTACTTCCTACGTGTTTTCGTGAAAGAGGGCGGCCTGATCTCTTACGGGCCCGACCCTGTCGCCCCGTACGGGCAAGCGGCCAGCTACGTCGACCGCATCCTCAAGGGCGAGAAGCCCGCCGACCTACCAGTGCAGTCGCCGACCAAGACCCAGCTAGTGGTCAATCTGAAAACGGCCAAGGCGCTTGGCCTCACTGTGCCGCCGTCCATACTCGTCCGCGCCGACGAGGTGGTTGAGTAGACCCCAGTTGCTGCACCGCATAAGTCCGCTTATGGCAGATTGCGTTGCAAAAGTCGTTTTGCACTGAGAATCAAAAATTCTGCGGGCTACCGGCGGGGCTTTCGTGTAAAGATGTGAGGGACCTCATCGCTTCCGATGACATCGAGCACGCGCGAGGTGACCGACGCCGGCGGCTTGATGAGTTACGGCAGCAACATCGCTGATGCGTTTCGCCAAGCCGGCGTCTACGTTGGCCGAATTCTCAGGGCGCAAAGCCCGCCGGCCTGCCGGTAGTTCAGGCGACCAAGCTTGAGCTGGTCATCAACGCCGGGACTGCCCGGATGCTCGGCCTCACTGTGCCGCCGACGCTGCTCACAATCGCCGACGAGGTGATCGAATAACGGATTGTTTTGCTGCAATGCAGATGTCGCCTCATGGCCTTAGCATTCGAAGTGCTTGCCACGCATGTCCGCTTGAAGGGGCATAGCGGACATGCCGCCGATCTCATCGGAATGCGTGCGCTCGGCCGCGCGTGCGTATCGGCTAACTGAAAGAAGGGATGGCGCTGGTCTTCCGCTCCGGTAGCTGCGCCAAGTGCGGGGTTTTTCTAACTAACACCCAACAAGCGCGAGGCGAGTACGCCGAGCAGAAGGCCGATAATTAGCACGAGCCTGCGTGTCGTGAAGAATGCGTTGAACTTTTGGATAAGGGTAGGAGGCTCTTCACGCATGCCCTACTTTAGCATGTTGTCCTACCAAAAACCCATAAAGCGTCCCGCAAAACATCCAAGTAGGACTCCGATTATTCGCGCGAGCATATGTGTATCGAACAACGCGCCGAATTTCCTGCTCAAGTTTTGAAGCTGTCTAAGCATGGTAGGCGTGAGATGTGAAAGAAACTGAGAGCCATATTGTTTCAGCTATCTCCTCGAAAATCAGATCAACGGGATGCCGATGATGGCCGCCTCCGTGCCATTGGACGCCGCTACTCTCCCCGCTCGGTGCATTGCCAAAAAGCGGTTACAATGCGCGGAAGCGTCGCAGCAACTTATCGGTGTTCCAGCCATGTGATTGTCTGCGGCAAGTCAGCCCTCTTTTTTTGATTGTAGCTCTGATACGCGATGAGGCTGCAACCGTAGGTCAACAAACACACCATCAACGTTCCAGCGGCAATACGAAAAATCCTTCGTTCACGTTCTTCTTGGTTCATGAGTTCCCCCTGACGGCATCATGCGGAGCCGTCCCGTCCGACAATATCAACCGTTCTCATCAATGCTTGCGGGGGCTGCGCAAATGCCGCGCGGCGGATTGTCTCGGTCGCTCAGATGTGGTTTGGGCAGTGGATGCGCGGCTTACTCTCCGCGTAGCGGGCGGCTATCAATCCGTGTCAGTCTCGGGACGCTTAATGAGCTTGAATACGGAAATACGGGTTTCGCTCCAAGCCTCAAGTTCTTGACGGCAGACAAAGCAATTAAAGCTGCTCTTATCCCGGAAGACACCTTTTTCCTCCGAACGCTCATAAATGGCCCCGCACTGGCAGGTGACCGTCTTCATCGGCTCAATAAATCCCAATTCTAGCTGGGGTGAACCACGCCAAATTGACGCATTGCCCGCCCGTCATTGTTAGGGGTCCACCGATCAGGCGTCCGGTCGGCGCGATCTATCGCCCCAAAGGAAAGAGGCCACAGCTAAGGCGATGGCTATCAAAGCCAAAGCGATACCGCCGCTCAAAACAAAATTATTGATCCCGGACATGCGGCATTATCTCAGCGATAGCGCAGACCTTAGAGATCTCAGCACTTCGCTAAACAACGAAGCCCGGAGCGCCTCGACCATGTCATCCAAATCTGCCTGTGCCAAATTCCAACGGGTCGGCTCGCCGTGCTGCATCGGGACGTAACCGCTACCGAACGGGGTGACAATCTGAGTGGTGCTGTTGGTAGGGAACATTGGAGTCTCCCAAGTTCGCTGGTTCAAACATTGGCCGATCATAGGCAAGTTGGAAGTGCGTAAAGTCACTGTGCGTTAAGTCACAGATCGCACCGCAGAACACGCGGTCCGGGCGCGGATAGAATGAGTCGTGCGATGTCACCTCCTAGTTGGCTCGCTTATACACGATCTCAGACTTCCCACCGGTGCCCGGGGCTGGGTTGCTGACCTTCAGTTCATCCGGCCCGCGCACAACTGCCTGCCGTCTATGGCTACCGTGAGCACTCCGAAACCGGAGGATTGATCTCCTACGGCTCCAGCCTTACCGGCGCCTACCGCCAGATCGCCCGTCTGGTGGACAAGATTCTCAAGGGCGCGAGCTTGCCAAGCTGATCGTCCGGGCAATGCCCAAACGCCTCGCGGCAGCGTAGCTATGCGGCGCCGGGCAGCAGCGCCGGCGGTGCCGTAAGTTCACGGAGGCCGAGTTTTTCAACGATATCGACCCAAAGCAGACATCGGCGCCTTGAGCTAGCGCCGAGTTCCGCCCCTATCAAAGCACTCGTTTGAGGCGCACGATGCTAGCTCCTGAGCAGGGGCGGACATGAGGCGGCGGGAATTCATAAGTGGAATTGCGGGTGCAGCCGCTGCGTGGCCGCAAGTTGTAGGAGCCCAGCAGCTAGGCGATCCCAACATTAATATTGGCGTGCTAACCGATATGAGCGGTCTGTTCGCCACCCTCGCGGGGGCGGGCTCGGTAGCGTCCGCCGAAATGGCGGTGCAAGACTTCGGTGGTGAAGTGCTTGGAAAGAAAATCCGAGTCCTGTACGGCGATCACAAACATAGAGTTGATGTCGCTTCGGCGCTGCTGACGCAATGGTTCAGCGAAGACCGTGTCGGGGCCATTTTCGACATGCCGAACTCGAGTGTTGCGCTGGCCAGCCATAAGCTGGCAGCCGAGCACAATCGCGTTGCCGTCACCGTTTCCGGGGGAAGCAGCGATCTGACGGGCAAGGACTGCACCAGCACGGGCTTTCATTGGGCCTATGATACGTATTCCAATAGTGCCGGCATCGCCTCCGCGATGGTCAAGTTTGGATTGGACACGTGGTTCTTCATCACCGCCGACTACGCGTTCGGTTGGCAGCTTGAACAGGACGCAAGCACAGCTGTCGAAAGAGCAGGCGGTCGGGTGATCGGCCATTCTCGGCATCCGTTAAACGCGGAGAGCTTTCTCGAACATTTGGACGCGGCACAGGATTCGGGTGCGAAGGTAATTGCGCTGGCCAATGCCGGGGGCGACACCATCAATGCTGTAAGACAGGCAGCTGAAATCGGAATTTCTCCTCGCTCGCAGACCTTGGTGCCACTGCTGGTGTTTATCTCCGATGTTCACACGCTTGGCCTTGATGTTGCGAAGGGCATGACTTTCATCGACGGCTTCTACTGGAACGCAGACGATCAGTCGCGTGCGTGGTCAAAACGGTTTTTTGACCGGCACAAGGTCATGCCAACGATGGCGCATGCCGGCGTTTACTCCGCCGTACTACACTATTTGCGCGCCATTCGTATGGCTGGCACGGAAGAAGGGAAGGCCGTCGCTACTAAAATGCGCGAGCTCCGGGTCGACGATTTCTTCGCCAAAGGCGGAGAAGTCCGCGCAGATGGGCGGCTTGTCCACGCCATGTACCTCGTGGAGGTAAAAGCGCCCGAGGAATCGCGTCAGCCTTGGGACTATTACAAGATCCTCTCGGTTATTCCTGGCAACCAAGCTTTCCGGCCGCTGGTGGATGGCAAATGTCCATTTGTTCCTGCACTTTCGCGACCGGGGTGACTATGACTGCTACCCCCGCGAGCCCCTTCCCGGCCAGCCAGAATCCAAATCAACCTCGAGCGAATTTTCGCTTCGGTGTCACATTTCGGCTGCTGATTGCGTTCGCTGTGGTTACAGCTTTTGCCATCCTTTTGGGGACGGTCGCGCTATTCACCTTCGGCAAATACGAAAGTGGCTTTAATCGAATTGCCTCGACCAATCTCCCGGCTCTGGTTGCGGCAAGCGATCTTGCTCAGCGAAGCCAAGCTTTGTCTGCAAACGCACCGAATTTGGCGGTCGTTGACGGCCATTTCGCTCGCCGTGCCGTTAGCGAAGCGCTGCGTGATCAACTCCAGGCGATAACCAAGATCAGCCAACATATTACAAAGCTGGCACCGACAACCGAAGGTCTTGACAATCTTGTCCGCAATGAAGCTTCACTCAAGGAAAGCTTAGAAAAACTCGATAGGCTAGTTGTTGACAAGCTGGAATCTGATCGGGTGGCAGCAAACTTCATGCTGCGGCTCGGAATGCTTTCGAACCGAGTCCGCGCGGCTGGCAACGACGCCTCGCCAAGGACTTCCGATGAGCCTTCCTCGCGCGTGCAAATCGATGCGCTTGCGACTTGGACCGCTGCCGCCGATCAAGCCATCATCATCATGTTGTCTACGTCGAACGCAGACACCGTAGTAAGACTCAGTCGGCTGCGATCTGATTTCGCCGAGGCGGGAAATCGGCAGCGCGCAGCACGTGAATATTTGTCGCCCGCACTCATCCAAGCGATCGATCCACTCGAGCGAACGCTCGCTCAATTTGGCCGCGGCTCTCCGAATATCTTTGACGTTCGGGCGGCACAACTTGCTTCGACCTCCGCAGTACGCGGTGCTCTTCTGGACACCAAGGAAGCGTCGAGCCGATTTGTCGAGTCGGCTGATCGCGTCTTCGCCGATGTGCAAAAAGACGCGCGCTCACAAAGCGACTATTTCAGCGGCCTGATCGTAAACTATTCTCGGGTCTTCACCATCCTCTCGCTACTGTGCCTGGTCAGCGCGGGGGCCGTCTTTCTTTACCTCAATCGCTCCGTCATTTCTCGCTTGCAGAAGCTCAGCGAGAACATGCGTCGCTCCGCGGCTGGTACGGCTGCGCCAATTCTGATCTCCGGTAATGACGAAATTGCTGATATGGCTAGAGCCGCAGATTTTTTCGCCACCTCGCTCGTCCAGCGTGAGCAGGGATTGCGGGAATCGGTTGCCGAACTACGAGCACTCGGCGAAGTGACTCAGGCCGTGAATTCAAGCGTCGATCTCGAAACCGTGCTTACCACCATTGTCACCAAGGCAACCCAGCTTTCTGGTACCGAGGCGGGTGCAATCTATGTCTTTGATGATACCAACCATGAATTTCAATTGCGCGCGACCTACGGCCTCAGCGAGTCGATGGTCGCCGAACTGAGGCGTAGCCGCATTCGTCTCGGCCAGACCGGCGTCAGCGAGGCAGTCGAACGGCGTGCCCCTATTCAAGTTCCTGATATCCAGAGCGATCCAACAATTACCCTTGACGTCATCATCCGTGCTGGCTTCCGTGCGATACTCTACGTGCCGCTGCTCGGCGCCGAGAAAATTGTCGGCGCATTGGTGGTGCGGCGTAAGCAGCCAGGCGAATTCTCCAAGAGTTCGATCGAGCTTCTGCAGACTTTTGCCGCCCAATCGGTCTTGGCAATCCAAAACGCATGGCTATTCAGCGAAATCGCGGAGAAGGGCCGTCAACTTGCGGAGGCGAGCCAGCACAAGTCCCAGTTCCTCGCGAACATGAGCCACGAGCTGCGCACACCGCTCAACGCCATCCTGGGCTACACCGAGCTGATCGCGGACGGCATCTATGGCGCTCCCCCCGAGAAAATGCAGACCGTGCTCAAGCGGGTCGAGAGCAACGGCAGGCATCTGCTCGGGCTGATCAACGCCGTGCTCGACCTCTCCAAGATCGAGGCCGGCCAGCTCACCCTCGACCTCGCCGACTATTCGCTGCAGAACGTGGCGCAGACGGTCTACAACGCGGTCGAGCCACTGGCGGCAGACAAGAAGCTTGCCTTTAAGGCCGACATGCAACCCGATCTGCCCGCCGGGCCGTGGCGACGAGCGTCGACTGACGCAGGTGCTGCTCAACCTGGTCGGCAACGCCATCAAGTTCACCGACACCGGCGAAGTGGTCATCAGGGCCGGCGCGAGCAACGGCGACTTCCACTTGTCGGTGCGCGATACCGGCCCCGGCATTTCTGCCGCCGACCAGGCCAAGCTGTTCCAGCAGTTTCAGCAGGCCGATAATCCGAAGACCCGCAAGAAGGAGGGCACCGGACTGGGGCTCGCCATATCGAAACGCATCGTTGAGATGCACGGCGGACGAATTTGGATGGAGTCACAGTTGGGACAGGGCTCGACTTTTTTTGTCACACTTCCGGTTCAGGTGGTGGAGCAGGCAAAGTCATCGAACTGACCATCAATGTCTGCTTCTGGCACTTAACGGACATGACGACACGTCCGCTTTTTGGTTGCTATCGGGAGTAAGGCAGACGTCGGCTCGACCGACCAAAATCGACGCGAATGGCCCCAAGCAGAAGTGGAGGCGACCACTCAGTCGATCACCTCGTCGGCGCGCAGCAGGAATGATTCCGAAATCCTCAGGCCGAGCGCCTTGGCGGCCTTGAGGTTGATAACCAGCTCAAACTTGGTCGGTGCTTGCACCGGAAGGTCGGCAGGCTTTGCACCGCGTAAAATGCGATCAATGTACGATGCCGCACGTCGGAACTGATCGGCGACGTTAATTCCATACGCCATCAGTCCGCCCTCCATGGCAAAGACACGGAACGGATAAACAGCCGGTAGGCCGTGCTTTGCCGCCAAATCGATGATCAATTGCCGGTGACCCAAAGTGATGCCGTCCGGCTGCACGATGAGGCCGCCGTTCGATTGACTGCCGAATGCCTTGATGGCGAGCTCGATCTCGGCGGCGTCACGAACGTCAACCGCGCTCGCGGTCACGCCAAACGTCGGGGCAACGACCTCGATGGCTCGAAAGAGGCTCGCCCAACTGGCATTCTGTCGGTTCAGAATGAATGCAACGCGGTTTACGCTCGGGGCCACCTCTTTTAGTTCCTGCAGCCACTTCCCGCCCATCTCCGGCTCGAAATTCGCAAATCCGGTAAGATTTCCTCCCGGTCGCGCCAGGCTCGCAACAAAGCCAGCGCCGACGGGATCGGAAATCCCCGTGAATACAATCGGTATAGTTTGGGTCTCTTTCCGAAGGGCTGCCAAGACCGGCGTGCTGTTGCAGAAGATCGCCTCCGGCGCCGAGCCAACGATTTCGGCCGCGTAGGCCCGGAGGCGATCAGGATCGCCGTCGGCCCAGCGGTAGTCGATTCGGATATTGCGGCCCTCCACCCATCCCGCTTCGCGAAGCCCTTCCTGGAACGCCGAGAAGCGAGATCGCCCTTCCGTGTCGTGCTCGCTAAACAGAGTCAGCACGCCGATGCGCCGCGGCTGCTGTGCGTGCGCAGCAAGCGGCCATGCAAGGCTTGCGCCGCCGAGCAATGTGATGAACTCTCGCCGTTTCATACTCAGACGATAGCACGCCGGGGTCCCGCGCGGGACGCGATGTCTCCTCCTGGCACTTAGCGGACATCCCAGGCCATTCACCGGATGTCTGCTTTCGGGGGCAAGGCGGTCATGGCCCGGACAACGATGAAAGATCGAGAAGCGTCTCGTTGGCATCGAATTCGATCAAAGGAAGAGCGGCCATATCATGGGCTCCTGTTTGTTGCCCCCGCCTTGAGGTCGTCAGCTGTCGGTGTTTCTTCCTGCGCCGATTGAGGTGTGCGGCCTGTTTGGCGCGATTGCCGCAGATCGGCAAACATCTTCAACGCATGTCCTGCTCTTTTCATGACTGCCAACATCTCGTGCTTCGGCGTGAAAGAATGGAGCGGCGAGACCGAGCGGACACCAATGCGCCAATGATACGGGACGAATGCTGCCGGTATCGTACCTCGCCCTTAAAGAACTGGGTTTCGCCGTTTCCAAAGGACCAGTTCTCAGCGGACGCCTCGAACACGCTGATCATTATGTCCTCGGCCCGTACGCCAGGACTCCTGCCGAGATTTTCGACGATCTTCCTGTACATCGCCTTCTTCGTATCCGCCCTCTTACCGGGGGCCCAGAACACTTGAATCTGCACGAGCTCATCGGTGCGCTCGATACCAAGGAAATTCGCACCATAGGCAAACTCAGATGCCTCGTGCTCGCTGAGGGCCATAAACCGGTCACCCTCGCTGATGTGGACAGCCTCCAGCTGCGCCGCATAGATGCCGTCGAGGATCGCTTCCTTGTAAGCGGCCGAATTCCCTTGCGGATGGCGACACGCGTAACAGGCATGAAATGCTCCTCGCCAGTTGGCTACCTACTGACGCACAGCCCCATGTCCTGCGATGAGCTGATCGGCGACATCGTTGAGGTCACTGCCGACTATTTGAGGCTGGGGGCCGACCCCCAGGACATCGTTGCCGACGCGCTTGATCAGCGCGGCCTCCCAGCCCGCCGCGACGGCGCCGAGAGTGTCCCAGGTGTGACAAGCGACGAGACAGAGCTGGGAAGGCCTCCAGAAGGCGGTCTCGAGGTCTAAGGAAAACGCCAGTGGAGCGCCGAAAGGCGCGCCGGTCCGCGTCATGGGCCCGCAGTTCCCTCCCGCTGGAGGGACGGGCATGACCGTAAGGTCGGCCAACGGGTGCGGTCCCTCTTTCGGGATTGCGAAGGGTTCGAAACCGACAATTTGGCACGACAGTCCGCCGGGATGCGCCGCGCGGCAACGCTCCCCCTCGGCTCAGCAAACGGATGGAGAAGGGAATGACGACATCGAAGTTTGTGCAGAAGACTCTCGAACTCTAGTTTGGCGAAACGAACCCGAGATGTTGCGCCGCGCGGCAACGCTCCCGCACATCACCACACATGCATGGAGGCAGGATGATGCTCCAGGTGCAGGCCCCGATAACCGAAGGACAACGCCGCGTTTTGGCAAAACGAACCCGAGATGACGAACAATTTCAATCGTCCCCGCCGATCAGCGTACAGTGGAGAGGGTTGGATCCAACTCCTGACGCTCGTCATTGCCAGGCCAAAAGGAATTACGGCCGGTGCGGCGCCCGCTACTTGCTGGTCAAGTTGTCGGTGTATTTGACGAGAAATTCCTTGATCTCATTCGACACCGTCGCGAGCCCGTTCAGAACCTCCTGGCCCTCGGCGCCGGTGACCAGGATCGGCTCGGTTTTGATGACCTTGGAATAGTCGGCGAGAAATTGCGGGCTCTTCCACATCTCGACGAATGCCGTGCGCATGATGCGCCACCGCCTCGCCCGACGACTTCGGCGGCATCATCGCCACGCGAAACATCGCGAGCTGCGGGTCGCCGACGGCACGCAGGACCTGGTATTTGAAATTGCCGGCCAGCGGCTTGCCGGGTTGAACCGACGCATAGAACTCCTCGAACGTCTGCAGGTTGGGCAGCGCTTTGCTGCGCGGGTAGGCGCCGTTCTTGCGCGGCGAAAGCTGCCACAACGGCATGACGACGTGCCCCATCGTCGGCTCGACCGAGCCGCTCCAGCCGGAGAGCGAGGAGTTGGCGAGCTGGCCGATGTTCTGCAGGATCGCCGTCTCGACCTCTTTCAGGCCGCGATAGGCCGGTATGGCGTGATGCGGGACCCCGAGCATATCGAGCGCCAGCGCCTGGTTGAGCGTGTTGGTGTTCTGGGCGTTGAGCGAGAGCGCCTTGAACTCCCGTGCTTTCATCAGGTCGGCCGCCACGTTGATGCCCGGCGGCGTATCCTTGCGGATGTAGACGACCAGCGGGCTTTCGACACCGGCGACCAGGACGAAATCGGAATAGGGCGTGCGCAGCGCCGAAGCGCCGACAAGCTGTCCGGGCACGTCCAAGGTGAAGAAGCCGATCGATTCGCCGTTCGGCGCGGACTTCGCCGAGCTGGTTGCTGCCGATCAGGCCGCCGGCGCCGCCGACGTTCTTCACCACAATGGTCGGGTTGCCGGGAATATGCGCTGGCAGGTGCAGCGCGACGATCCGTCCTTCAAGATCGGTCGGGCCGCCGGCCGGATAGTTGACGATCATCGTGATCGTCTTGCCCTTGTAGAATTGAGCCTGGGCGCTGTCCGGTGCGATGGCCAGCACGATGAGTCCCAAGACAAGCAGCAAGACAACCAGCATTGTCCGTATCATCGACCATTCCTCCCAAGGAGATATGCCCGTGCTCTTCATCGTGCCGTCGCGGCGGCTTTCCACCGCGACGCTGTTGTCGCGCGGCGTTCGCCGCCGCTATTTTTTCGCCGAAGTTTGATCGGTCAGCAGCGTGCCAAGCTTGAACGGCTCGTAGGTCGGCTTGTACGACTTCTCGTCGAGGAACTGGCGCAGCCCGGTGTTGTAGGAATCCTCCTTGTCGGCGGTCTTGATCGCCTGTCCCTTGGCGGCGAGATAATCGTAGGCCTGCGGCACATCCATCGTACGCACGTGCCGGATGCAATGCTTGGTGGCGCGCAGCACGGCCGGGCTCTTTTTCATCAAGCGCTCGGCGAGGTTGGTGACGGCCTCCTCCAGCTTCTTGGCAGGAACGGCGGAATTGATCAGTCCGATACGCGTGGCCTCCTTGCCGTCGAACGGCTCGCCGAGGCAGGCGTAATAGAGCGCATGGCGCGGCAACACCGCGTCGGCCATGACTTTGGCGACCAGCGCGCCAGGCAGGATGCCCCAGTTCACTTCGGACAACGAGAATGTGGCGTCCTCGGCCGCGATGGCGAAATCGGCTCCCAGCAGCTGCATGAACGCGCCGCCGACGCAGAAGCCCTGGATCATGGCGATGGTCGGCTTGTCGTAGTTGTAGAGCCGCTCCCAGCGCCAGCGGTTGGCGGCCGCAGCCGCCTTCTTGCGCTCGCCCGGATTGCGCTCGAGCTCGCGGAAGAACTTTTGCAGGTCCTGTCCGGCGCTGAAGTTGCCGCCTTCGCCGCCCACCACCACGACCTTGACGTCCTCATCGACTTCAAGCCGCGCCAAGCGCGTCGTCCATGTCGTAGTGCAGTTGCGGGCTCATGGCGTTGCGCTTGCCGGGACGGTTCATGGTGAGCCACGCGATCCCGTCGTGGATTCTCACCTTGGCGCATTCGTACTTGTATTCAGCCATCAGCGTCGTCCTCCAGTTTCCAATTTTTGGGTTGTGTGTTCGGTCAGCCGTAGGTGCGCAGCACGTGCCGCGCCAGCGTCATTTTCAGAATTTCGATCGGGCCTTCGGTGATCATCATGCTGCGCTGGTCGCGCCAGAATTTTTCGATCGGCAGATCGGTCGCGAGTCCCATGCCGCCGTGAATCTCCATGCAGCGGTCGGCGGCGTGGAACGACTGGGTGTCGCCGAAGATCTTCGCCATATAGGCCTCGGTGCGGATGTCGCGCCCCTGGTCGTATTTCCAGGCGGCATCGTAGACCATCAGCCGGAGCTGGTGCATCTCCATGAAACTCTCCGCCAGCATCCACTGCACCGCCTGCCGCTCCGCCAGCGGCTTGCCGAAGGTCACGCGCTGCTTGGCGTATTGCGTGCCGAGCTCGAGGCAGCGCTCGATCACGCCGATGCCGCGCGCGCCGTGGCGAATCCGCCCGACGTTGAGCCAGTGCTGTGCTTGCGCGAAGCCGCCACCTTCCTCGCCGATGCGATCTTCGACCGGCACTTTGACGTTCTCGAACGCGATCTCCCATGGCCGGTCATCAACCACGAGCTCCTGGGCGCGCAACAGCTTCACGCCCGGCGCTTTCATGTCGACGATGAACGCGGAAATCCCGCCGTGGGAGCCCTTCGCGCGGTCGGTCGCCGCGATCAGCTGGGTGTAGTGCGCGTCGTCGGCACCAGTGATGAAGCGCTTGGTGCCGTTGATGACGTAATGATCGCCCTGGCGCACCGCGGTGGTGCGCATGCCGCCGGGATCGCCGCCGGCGTCGGGCTCGGTCTGGGCGAGGCACCAGTTCAGCTCGCCGCGGATGGTCGGCAGCAGGTACTTTTTCTTTTGCTCGTCGTTGAGGTGATAGAGGATCGGGCTGACGTTCGGGCCGAAGACGTCGACGCCGCGCGACGGCAACGCGATGGTGCGGCCAAGCTCCGCCCAGACGGTGACCTTGGCGATCAGCCCCATGCCGAGCCCGCCGTATTCCTGCGGCACATCGTAGCCGGCAAGGCCGAGTTCCTTGGCTTTGGCGGTGAGATGCGCGCGCACCTCGGGCTTCAGCTTGTTGTTAATGCGCGCGGTCCGCTCGATCGGAATGAGCTCACGGTCGACGAACTTGCGGACGGTGTCCTTGAGCATCCGGATTTCTTCCGGAAGCTCGAAGTTCAGGCCGTCTCCGACGGACACTGCCGTCCATTCGATCAGCTCCTATGCGTTGCGCCGCACCGCGCGGACGTCGACGGCGCGCGCGCCTTCGTTTTTGCCAAGCACGATCAGCGGATTGATCTCGAGGTCGGACAGCCACGGCCGATGGTCGAGGAACAATTGCGAAAGTCCGACCATGGCGCGCACGACGGCGTCGGTGTCGCGCGCCGGCCGGCCGCGGAATTCCGCCAGCAGTGGCGCGCCGCGGAGCGAGCGCAGCATGTCGCGGGCGGTGTCCTCGTCGATCGGAAGCATGCGGAGCGCGACGTCTTTCATCGCCTCGACCATCACGCCGCCAAGCCCGACCAGCATGAACGGTCCGAACTGCGGGTCTTCGCGGACGCCGAGGATCATCTCGACGCCGGCGACCATCTCCTGCACCAGGAATCCGTCGATCCGTGCGCGGGGATCGTGGTTGGCCAGCCGCGCGGCCATCGCTTCGGCCGCGGCGCGCACGGCCGCGGCGTCGCGCAGCCCGAGCGTGACGCCGCCGACCTCGGTCTTGTGGCTCGCCTCGGGCGAAACGATTTTCACCGCGACCGGGAAGCCGATGCGGGCCGCGTGCGCCGCCGCTTCGTCCGGAGTCTTGCCCAGCGCGCTTTTCGGCACCGTCAGTCCATGCGACGCGAGCAAGCGTATCGAAGGCTGCGCCATTCGAGGTTTTCGGCGCGTCCGCGCGGCTTCGGCATCGGGGCGGCGCCGCGCCGCCGCGCCGCGGCGTAGCGGACCAGCCCCTGCAACGCACGCACCGTTTCGGGCAGGCCGTGGATGAAGGGAACGCCGGTTTCGTTCTGGTATTTGCGGCTGACCTCGGAGGCGTTCTGCGCAATGCGCCCGAACGCCAGCACAGGCTTATCGGTCGAAGCCACCACGCCGCGCAGCGGCTCCGGGTTGTAGGGATCGCCGGGGTTGACCGGCATCAGGCCCTGCACGGTGATGAGATCGACGGTGGGATCGGCGCAGACGACCTTGCAGATCTCGGCGAACTTACCGGCCTGCACGCCGACCGTCGGACCGACATCCAGCGGATTTTCTCCGGCGAGCCCGGCATCGATCATGCCCGGCAGCTTCGCCCGGGTCTCGGGCGTGAGCGGCGCCATCTCGGCGCCTTCGTCGGCGGCGTAGTCGAGCACGAGGCCTTTGGCGCCGCCCGAATAGCAGGCCATGGCGATGCGGTTGCCCTTCGGCAGGCGGCCCTGGCTGAAGGCGAGGGCGGTTTCCATGAGGTCGTCGAGCGAGGGACAGCGCACGACGCCATACTTCCGGCAGACCGCGTCGAACACCTGATCGTCGGCCGCGATCGCGCCGGTGTGGCTCACCGCGGCCGCCTTGCCGCGTTCGCTGCGCCCGACCTTGACGATGAGGATCGGCTTGCCGGCGGCGAGCGCCTTCGCCGCCGCCGCCATGAACGCCTGCGGCCGGCGCATGCCCTCGACCAGGCAGACGATCATCTTGGTGTGCTCGTCCTCGACCAGAAAGTTGATGTAGTCGGCGAGATCGAGGTCCAATTCGTTGCCGCTGGAGATCGCATAAGAGAAATCGAGGCCGCGGAGCGCCGCCTGCTGCAGCCAGAACTGGAACGTGCCGCCGGACTGGAACACGACGCCGACCGGACCGGGCTGAAGTCCGCGCACCCGCTTGGCCGGATAGAGCAGGAGCTTCTCGCGGAGCGCGAGCGAGCCCATGCAGTTCGGTCCGGAAATGCGAAGCCCGTGCTTGTCGGACAAGGCGAGCAACGCCTGCGCGCGCTTCTGGCCCTCGGCATCGCCGCCTTCGCCGAATTGCGCCGCATAAATCAGCGCGCATTTCAGGCCGCTGGCGGCGGCTTCGGTCAGCGTGTCGACGACGGCGACGGTTGGGATAATGGTCAGCGCGAGGTCGACGGCTTCCGGGATCGCCGCGAAGTTCGGATAGACCGGCCGGCCCCACAACTCGCGCCGCTTGGGATTGACCAGATACAGCTTTGCCGGGAAACCGGAGAATTCGAGGTTGTCGTAGATTTCCTGGACCCAGCCGCCGCGGCTTGAATCGGATGCGCCGAGCAGCGCGATGGATTTCGGACGCAACAGGTGTTCAACGGTACGAAACACACATCCACCCGGACCTTAAGTCTCTGCCCACTGTCGGCGCGAGACGAACCACACTCACTCGATGCTGGAGACAGCATGCAAGGTTCGGCCGTGGCTGCCAAGACGGCCGGCCCGCCTGTGGCTTGCTTTTCGGCATAAGCTCAATCGACCGCCATGCAAAAGATCGCCTATGATGCGCTGCCGAAAGGTGGCTGGCCGCATCCCGGCAGCGCCAACTCCATTTTCCTCCCAACAATTCTCTCACGGAAATGCCCATGCCCCTGATCGAAGAGCGTCAACGCCGCATCGTTACCACCCACGTCGGCAGCCTGCCGCGCCCGCTATCGCTGTCAGCCAAGCTGTTCGCGCGCATGACCGGCGGAAGCTACGACCAGAAGGCGCTGGCGGACGAGTTGCAGGTTGCGGTCGGGGATATCGTCAAGAAGCAGGTCGCGCTCGGCGTCGACGTGATCAGCGATGGCGAATTGTCGAAGACAAGCTTCCAGTATTACGTCACCGATCGACTGAGCGGGCTTGAGCGCTTCACGCCGAAGCCGGGCGTCCGCGCGACGCGCGAGAACCGCGCGTTTCCCACGTTCTACAAGGACGGCTCGCATTCGGGCACGCAGTCGACGCGCTACGCCTGCACCGGGCCGCTGAAATACGTCGGGCAAAAGCAGCTCGAGGCCGACATCGCCAACCTCAAGGCTGGGCTGAAGGGCGCATCCCCCGCCGACGTGTTCATGCCGTCGGTCTCGCCGTCGAGCTGCGTCGGCCTGATGGAGAACCGGCACTATCGCGACGAGGAAGAGCACCTCTATGCGGTCGCCGACGCGTTGCGCGAGGAATACCAGGCGATCGCCGCCGCGGGGTTCATGGTGCAGATCGACGATCCGCGCCTGGCCATGAACTACATGCTCAATCCCGAGACCACCGTGGAGCAGCACCGCGCCTGGGCGGCGAAACGGATTGCGGCGCTGAACCACGCGTTGCGCGGCATTCCGCCCGAGCGGGTGCGTCATCACACCTGCTACGGCATCAACATGGGGCCGCGCACCAGCGACTTCGAGCTCAAGCACCTCGCCGACCTCATCGTCACCATCAACGCCGGCTACTACTCGTTCGAGATGGCGAACCCGCGCCATGAGCACGAGTGGAAGGTGTGGGAAAACGTCAAGCTGCCGGACGGCCGGGTCCTGATGCCGGGGTGCATCACCCATGCGTCGGTGATCGTCGAGCATCCGGAGCTGGTGGCCGAGCGTATCCTGCGGCTTGCCCGGGTGGTCGGCCGCGAGCACGTGATGGCGAGCTCGGACTGCGGCTTTGCGTCGACGATCAACGTCGATGAGCCGCCGGAGATCGAGCCCGAGATCGTCTGGGCCAAGTTCGAAAGCCTGGCTGCCGGGGCCCGTCTCGCCAGCCGCGAGTTGTGGAAGTAGCCCACCGCCGGCCTCCGCTCACGAGCAGCAGCGGCAGCGCATCGCGAACGCCACCCGTTCTTCCTCGGTGAGCTTCTCGTGCTCGGGCTCGCGCATCTGCGCCTGAGCGGCGGTCGGGAACGGAATGATGACCTCGGTGATCGGCTCGTCGTGCGGCAGGCCCTGCTGCTTCATGCTGGCGCGGCGCGATTGCGTCGCCTTGATGTCGAGCTTGAGCGAGTCCGGCGCAAACACCGCGCCGTAGTATTTCTCGGCCGCCTCCTTGGTGACGTAGCCGCAGCGCACGTCATGCTCGAGCGTTTCGAGATCGCGCTCGAGCGGCGACCCGTAGCCGCCGCCGCCGCCGGAGCGGATGATGTAGGCGTCGCCCGGCTGCAGCACCTGGTTGAGCGCCTTGGCGCTGGGGAAATGCGTTTCGTCGGGCTGGTTGAAGCGATGCACCGCGACCGCGTTGCCCAACCCCGATAGGCCGTCGAACAGGCCCCACGGCTTGCAGCGCGCGCGTTCCATCAGCGAGCTGAAGCGGATCGGATGGCGCGCTTGCACCACCTGCTCGGCGCCAAGGCCGCCGCGGAATTTTCCCGCGCCGCCGGAATCCGGCCGCAGGCAATAGCGCTCGACCAGCAGCGGATATTTCGCTTCTACTTGCTCGGAAGGACCGTTGTGGGTGTCGCCATCGTTCATGGCGATCACGGTGTTGCGGCCGTCGCTGTTGTGCTTGGCGCCCCAGCCGCCGCCGATCAGTCCGCCGAGATAGATGTAGAAGCTGTCGTCCTTCGGCCGGCGGCCGTTGATGCGGCCGACGCAGAGGTCGGCGTGATGGCCGGCGATCACCTGGTTCGGCAGCGCCGGCGCCAGCGCCTTGAAAATCGTATCGACGATGGTCATCGGATAGGTCATCCACATCCGCATCGCGGCGGGCTTCACCGCGCTGACGACACGGCCGGGCGGCAGCACGATGTCGAGCGCGCGGAATTGGCCGTCGTTGATCGGCAGGTCGAGCGACGAGGTCAGGCACTTGAACGCCACCTGCGCGCAGGAATAGCCGGCGGTGATGCCGGAGTTGTAGAAGCCCTGCACCTGCTTCGACACGCCGCTGAGATCGACCGTCATCTTGTCGCCGGCGACGATGACCTTGACGTTGATCGGCACGCGCTGGCCGACGTTGATGCCGTCATCGTCCATGAACGACTCGGCTTCGTAGACACCATCGGGCATGGCGCGGACACGCTCTCGCGCCACCGCCTCGCTCTGGTCCATGATCGCCTCGATGCCGCCGAGGACTTCGTCGCGGCCGTATTTGCGCATCATCTCCATGAAGCGCTTTTCGCCGGTCTTCACCGCGGCGAGCTGGGCGCGGAAGTCGCCCATGGCGCGGTCGGGGATACGGACGTTGGTCCGGATGATCGAGATCAGCTCCTCGTTCGGCACGCCCTTGCGATGGATCTTCACGATCGGCATCTGCAGGCCTTCGGAGTAGATGTCGGTCGTGCCCTCCATGATCGTGCCGCCAACATCCGGCCAATGCGCCATGCAGCACGAGAACGCGACGAGCTCGCCGTCGTGGAAGATCGGCACCGAAAACGTCATGTGATTGAGATGCGAGCCGGTGATGTAGGCGTCGTTGGTGAGCAGGATGTCGCCCGGGTCGATGTCGGTGCCGAAGTGCTTGATCTTGGCTTTGACGGTCTCGCTCATGCCGCGGATGAACATCGGCAGGCCAAGCCCGATCGATACGGTGTTGCCGCGCGCGTCGAACAGCCCGACCGTAAAGTCGAGCGCCTCGTAGATGATCATGTTGTAGGCCGTGCGCATGAGGTTGATCTTCATCTCCTCGGTGACGGCGACCAGGCCGTTGCGCACGATTTCGGTGACGACCGGGTTGGCGCCGGCCGTTTTGGCTTTTGCTTTCACGACGTCATCCATCGTCAGCCTCTCCGAACATTGATGACGAGATCGCCGTAGGCGTCGACCTCGAGCAGGTCGCCGGGATGGACGACCGTCGTCGATGCATGCTCCTCGATCAGCGCCGGCCCGGTGATCTTGTTGCCGGCATTGAGCGCCGGTCGGTCATAGGTCGGGGTTTCGACAAAGCCGCTGCTGGCGAAATACACCGGCCGCTTGCCGCGGAACGCAGCGGCCTCCGGCTCTGCGCCGCCCTTGGCGATGTGTTCGAACGGCGGCTTTCGCATCTCGCCGATGACGGCGCCGCGCAGGCTGACGATCTCGGCCTTTTCGGCAGCGACCGAGAAGCCATAGCGCGTCTGATGTACAGCATCGAACAGCTTTTTGATGCCGTCGCGATCCTGCGACGTGAACAGATCGATCGGCAGCTCGACGGTGACGGCGTGCTCCTGGCCGACGTAACGCATGTCGGCGGAGCGCCGCACCTCGACGCCCGAGAGCGCCTGGCCGCGGCCGACGGTTTCGCGGCCCTGCCGCTCCATCTCGGCGAAGATCCTTTCCATTTCCGGAAAGGATGCGTCGGCGAGCGGCGTGAACCAGGTGTTGACGAAATCGCGGCGCAGATCGGCGACCAGCATGCCGCAGGCCGAGAAGTGCCCCGGCGCGCGCGGAATGATCACGATGCCGATCGAGAGCTCGCGCGCAACGGCGGAGGCATGCAACGGCCCGGCGCCGCCGTAGGCGACCAGGGCAAAGTCGGCGGCGTCGAGGCCACGCTCGGTGGTGACCCAGCGCACCACATGGGCCATTTTCGTCGTGGCGATGCGGAGGATGCCTTCGGCGGCTTCGATCGGGTCGAGGCCGAGCGGCTTGGCAATCTTCTCGGTCAGCGCCTTCTTTGCAGCGTCGAGATCGAGCTTCATCTCGCCGCCGAGGAAGCGGTCGGCGCCGAGGCGACCGAGCATCAGATTGGCGTCGGTGATGGTCGGCTCGGTGCCGTCGAGGCCGTAGCAGGCCGGGCCGGGTGCGGCGCCCGCGCTCTCGGGGCCGACGCGCAACGCATTGCCAACCTCGACGCGGGCGATGCTGCCGCCGCCGGTACCGACCTCCTGGATATCGATCATCGGCATTTGCACCGGCAGGCCGGTGGCATAGCCGCCGATCAGCGCCGAGCCGGTCATCAGCACGTTGCCTTCGTAGATCACGCCGGCCTTGGCGGTGGTGCCACCCATGTCGAAGGCGATGGCGTTCGGGATTTCGAGTTTGTCGCACAGGGCCTTGGTGCCGACGACGCCGGCGGCGGGGCCGGACTCCAGCATGCGGATGCAGGACTGCCGGGCGTCGCCGACGTCGAACAACCCGCCGGTCGATTGCACGATCAGGAAGTTGCCGATGAAGCCGGCGTCGCCGAGATGCGCCTCCATCTCGGTGAGATAGGTCTGCACACGCGGGCCGACATAGGCGTTGGCGGCGGCGGTGGAGGTGCGCTCGTACTCGCGGTACTCCTGACTCAACTCGTGCGAGGCCGTGACGAAGATGTCGGGAAACTCCTTCTCGACGATAGCCTTGGCGCGCTGTTCGTGGGCCGGATTGCGATACGAGTGCAGGAACAGGATGGCGATCGCCTGCACGCCCTGGCCGACCGCGTTCCGCGCCACCGCAAGGACCTGCTCCTCGTCGAGCGGGATCAGCACCGTGCCCTGCGAGTCCATTCGCTCCATGATCTCGAAGCGCAGATCGCGGTCGATCAGCGGCGCGTGCTTTTCGAAAAACAGGTTGTAGGACTCCGGCCGGTTGACGCGGCCGATCTCATAGATGTCGCGGAACCCCTGCGTGGTGAGCAGCGCGCATTTCGCGCCACTGCGCTCCAGGATGGTGTTGATCGCGACCGTGGTGCCGTGCAGGAACATCCGCGCCGCCGCGAAGCGCGAAGAAGCCTTGCCGACGCCGTTCTCGATGCCGGTGACGAGCCGCTGCGGCGTGGTCAGCGTCTTGCCGAGCTTGAGCGCGCCGGTCGCTTCGTCGAACGCCGCCACATCGGTGAAGGTGCCGCCAACGTCGGCGGACAGGCGGATCGCGGAATCACGCAACGGAGCATTCACGGGAAAGCGTCCTCCACACGTTGGACCGGTGTATCACGCATTCATCAGGGACTGCGCCGGCAGATCGGTAATGAAGCCATGCGCCAGCCCGCCCTCCAGCAAATCGGGGCGCGTCACAGCATCACCTCATAAAGCTGGGCGTGTCCCGTTTTGTCGGAGGTGAACACAACGCGCGAGCCGTCCGGCGAGAAACGTGGATGGGGGTGGGTGTGTTGGGCGGCTTCGACCGCGACCGGACCGTCGTTGTAGGGAAACGGCCCGGCCCAGTGCTTGCCTTCGGAGGACGCCTCGCTGGCGCACAGCGGCTCGGCGCCGTCTGCCGGGTCGCCGTCGACCTCGAAGGTGTGCAGGCCGCGATCGGGAAAGTTCGTATCGCAGACAAATCGCTCGCCGGCGTCGTCCGGCGCTGCGTGCCACGCCGGCGAATATGTGAGCTGGCGGATGACGCCGCGATCGACGTCGATCATCCGCATGCCGCGCGGCCAGTCGACGAAGGCGACGGTGCGGCGGCCCGGGACCCAGACCTCGTGGGTGACCCACTGCATCCTGTCTTCGCGCTGATACAGGCGGCGGTTCTTTTCGCCGCTGCGATCAGTGAGCCAGACCCGGTCGGTCAGCGGACCGGCGTAGAGAATCAGATCGTCGTCGTCCGGGCAGAACTGCGGATGGCCGATAGTGTCGCGCTCGAGGAACACACGCGAGGTCTTCTGCTCGGTGTCGATCAGCATGAAGCGCGTCACCGGGCCGGACTTGACCGGCACCGCCCACCAGCGGCCGCTTTTCGACAGCGCGGTGGTGCCCATCGCGGCGCCGACCATGCCCTTCTCGCGCATCTCGACGGCGCCGAAGTCGGCGAGTTGCTCTTCCTCGAAAGTATCGAGGTTGACGCGAAAGCCTCCGGTGCCGGCGGTGAAGTAGACGTAGCGGCCGTCGCCCGACGGGATGATCGACCATTCGGCGAGATCGGCGCGGTCGGTCGCCTGCACCAGTTCGCCGCTGGCGCGGTCCTCGAAGAAGATCTGCGGCTTGCCGGTGCGGTACGACACGAAGATGAGCTTGTTCATGGCCTGGTCGTAGGCCGGCACGAAGAAGAACGGATGATGGTGGATCGACGGATGACTCGTGATCTGCCGGATACGCCGCCCGGAGGCGGCGTCGGCAAGTTCGCGGCTTTCCGCGGGATAACGCTGACCTTTGCTCACACCATCACCATTAAAGCGGCCTCCGGCGGGGTGCCGGAGGCCAATCCATCAGAAGCCGAAACTAGATCTTATACGCCTTCGCCTGGGCGATGATCTTCTCGCGATCGTAATTGTTGATCTCGTCGATCATGTCGTTGGTGAACATCGGTTTGATGTCCTTGATGTCGAGGCCGAGGAATTTCGCATCCAGCATCAATTCGGATTCCCGGATGAAGCCCATCTTGGTGTTCGGGTAGGGCGGCTTGTAGAGCGGGATGCGGCGATTCGCGGCGTACAGGATGGACTTCACTGCGTCGGCGTCACTGGCGCCGCGCGGCGCGGTCTCGGGATAGAGCTTGAGGAAGGCGCGGGCGCCGGCCTCGGGATTGGCGAGCAGGAACTCCGACGCCTTGTTGACCGCGCGGGCGAACCCGATCGCGGTCTTGCGGTTGTCCTTGAGGAAGTTCGCCGTCGCGCTGATGAACAGCCCACCGATCAGCGGCACGTTGGCCGGGCGCGGCAGCATCCGCATGGCGATTCCCGCGGCATCGATCTGGCCGAAGCCGGTGTCGAAATAGGCGAGCGCGTCGATCACGCCGCGCTGGAGCGCGACGCCCGCGGACACGCCGGCGCCGACTGCGATCCAGGTCACATCCTTGTCGGGATCGATGCCGATGTTCTGCAGCACGGCGCGCGTCACTGGATAGTCGGTGGTGCCCATATCGGAGACGCCGATCTTCTTGCCTTTGAGGTCTTCGTATTTCTGGACGCCGGAGTCCGGCTTCACCGCCACGTCCCACTTATAGGGATAGGTGTACTCGTAATAGTTCACGATCGGCGGGAGCTGGCCCTTGGCGAACAGCGGGAACTGAAAGCTCGGCGTGCCGACGCCGAATTCGATGTCGCCCTTGTCGAGCGCGATCTGCACGTTGGCGTTGGTGCCGAGCGCGGCGGGCGTGAAGCTCAGGCCCTCCTCGCGGGTGTAGCCGAGCTGTTCGGAGATCAGGATGTTGATGACGATCGGGTTGACCGACTTGATGCCGAAGCCCATGCGGATCTTGCGCAGCTCCTGCGCCCGAACCAGCGACGGCGCCGCGAGCGCAGCCGACGCCCGCGCCTAATCCTTGCACCACCTTGCGGCGATTGAGCATTGTTCTCTCTCCCTAGTGTTGTCCGCGATCGACCCAATGGATCAATGAACGCTGCGTCCAGCGCACGATGAGGTGCAGCGCGATGCCGGTGACGCCCAGAATGGTCAGCACGGCGAACACGCCGGCGACGTCGGTGACCGCCTGCGCCTTGGTGATGACGACGCCCATGCCCTCCTGCGCGCCGAGGAATTCGGCGACGATGGTGCCGAGCAGCGCATAGACGATGCCCATGTCGAGGCCGGCGAAGATGTAGGGCGCGGCCGACGGCAGCTTGACGAGGCGATAGGTCTCGAGCCGCGTCGCCGACAGCGCCTTCATCAGCTCGATCCGCTCGATATCGGCCGAGCGCATGCCGGCGAAGCTGTTGACCAGCATCGGGAAGAACGCGAGCAGAGCGGCCATCGCCACCTTCGAGCCGTCGCCAAAGCCGCACCAGATCACGATCAGCGGCGCGATCGCGACCTTGGGCAGGCTTTGCAGCGCGAAGGCATAGGGCATCAGCGCGGTCTCGACCGGGCGGAATTCCGCCATCAGCGAGCCGATGACGAGGCCAAGGCTGGCGCCGATCAGGAAGCCGAGCAGCGCGTTGGACAACGTGCTCCACAGCGGCAGGTAATAGCCGAGCGCGCTTGCCGGAGAGACGGCGATGCCGCTCCACAGCGCCACGAACACGCCTTCCGGCGCCGGCAGGATATAGGCCGGCACCTGGAGCACGGCGACCAGCAGCTTCCAGATCAGCAGCAGCGCGAGGAAACCAGCCACGCCGATCCCGGCATTGGTCAGCCGGGCGCGGCGGCGGCGCGATTGCGCGCTCGCGGCGGAGGCGGCGACCAGGTCGAGCGCGGAGGGTTCGTGCGGGATGTCGGTCATGGTGCGTCGCCGCCTTCGAGCAGCCCGCGGATTTCGCGCGCGATCTTGACGTGTTCGGGATGGCCGAAGGTTTCGGCGGCGATGCGAGGGCGCGGCAGGTTGACGGCGAGCTCGCGGATGATGCGGCCGGGGCGCGCCGACATCACGATGACGCGGTCGCCGAGGAACACCGCCTCGTCGATCGAATGGGTGATGAGCACGACGGTCTTGCGGCTGGCCAGCCAGATGCGCTGCAGCTCGGCGTTCATCTTCTCGCGGGTGAGCGCATCAAGCGAGCCGAACGGTTCGTCCATCAGCAGAAGCTTGGGATCGCGTGTGAGCGCGCGAACGATGGCGGCGCGCTGCTGCATGCCGCCGGACAGCTCGTAAGGATATTTGTTCTCGAAGCCTTGCAGACCGGCGATGCGAAGGAGGTCGCGCACCGAATTCTCGCGGCCGGCGATGCCGTGCCCGCCGACGCGCAGCGGCAGCGTGACGTTCTGCCAGACGGTGAGCCAGGGCAGCAGCGTCGCCTGCTGGAACACCACGCCGACCTCGGCCGAAGGACCGTCGATGCGTTGGCCCGCCAGCGTGAAGGTGCCGGCGTCGGCGCGGTCGAGGCCGGCGAGGAGCCGCAACAGCGTGCTCTTGCCGCAGCCCGACGGCCCGACCAGGCAGACGAATTCGCCGTCGCGCACCGCCATGTCGAGATGGTCGAGCGCCAGCACCGGCTCGCCGGACACCGTGGGATAGATTTTCACGATACCCTGGGCCTGGATCAGTGCGTCGGAGCGCGCCAGCCCTGCCGCCACCGCCACGCCGCGGGTATCGAGGGTCGTGGCGACATTCATCGAGCCAAGCCCCGGATGGCCGGAGGCATCACGCAAAACATCGCTCCTCCCTTCGAGGCCGTCCTTGTTATTCGCTTGCGAGGGTTATTCTACACACTTGCCGCGCGGAACCGCTATGCGCGAATTGCGCGCACGTCGAACGCGGCGACGGGGCGGTGGAACCCCTTGAGCTCAAGCTCGCCGACCGAGGCGGTATCGGCCAGCGCTTCCACGGCGGTGTGGACCTTGCCGTCGATCAGGATCTGGCCGCTCTTGGCCTCGCCGCAGAGGCGCGCGGCGAGGTTCACCACGCGGCCGATGGCGGTGTAGTCGAAGCGGCCTTCGGAGCTGACACGGCCGAGCGTGGCAAAGCCATGCGCGATGCCGACGCCGAAGCCGAGATCGTGGCCGAGCTTTTTCCATTTGGCGGCGAGTTCGACGACGCGTTCGCGCATCTGCACCGCCATCTTCACGCCGCGCTCGCAGGGGTCCGGGCAGGACATCGGATCGTTGAACAGCACCATCAGGCCGTCGCCGGCGAAGCGCTCCAAGGTGCCCTCGAAGGCGTTGATGATGCCGGCGAGACCGTCGTGGTACTCGCGCAGCACGGTCATCACCTCCTCGGGCTCGGCGGTTTCGGCGAAGGCGGTGAAGCCGCGCAGGTCGCAGAACACGATGGTGACGTCCTTGCGGTGGCTGTCGAGCAGCTTCTCGCCGCCGGACGAAAGCACCAGTTCGGCGATTTGCGGCGCGAGGAAGCGCTTCAACCCGGACATGCGCTCGATCTCGCCGAGCTGATCGGCGACGCGCTGCTCGAGGTTGCGGTTCATGTCGGTGACCTGGTCATGCAACTGCTTGAGGCGGAGCGCGGCTTTGACCCGTGCCACCAGCGCCAGCTGGTCGATCGGCTTGGTCAGGTATTCGTCGGCGCCGGCCTCGAGCCCGGCGACGACATCCTTGGAGTCCGCCTTGGCGGTGCACAGGATGATCGGCGTGAACGGCATCGTCGGCGTCGTTCTTGATCCGCTTGCAGACCTCGATGCCGTCGATCTTCGGCATCATGATGTCGAGCAGGATCAGATCCGGGAGGTGCTCCTTGGCGGCAGCGAGCGCCTCCTCGCCGTCGGCGGCCTGCTTGAGGTCATAGCCCTGCGGCCCGAGCCGCGCCATCAGGATGTCGCGGTTGGTCTCGTTGTCGTCGACGATGAGGATACGCGGCGGACTGTGCATGACTGACGGGCGGATTCTTTCGGAAAACTATTTCGGCATGTACTCGCGGATTTTCGCCAGCAGCGCCCGCGGACTGTAGGGCTTGGTGACATAGGCGTCGCAGCCGGCATCGCGCGCCTTGCCCTCGTCGCCCGACAGCGCATACGAGGTGACGACGATGATCGGAATGCTCTTAAATTCCGGCATGGCTTTGATCCGGCGCGTCGCTTCGTAGCCGTCCATGATCGGAAGCTGGATGTCCATCAGGATCAGGTCGGGGCGCTGCTTGGCCACGGCGGCCAGCGCCTCCTCGCCGTTCTCGGCCTCGTCCATTTCGTAGTCGGCGCTTGCCAGCAGATCGCGCAGGATCTGCCGGTTGTCCTCCTGATCCTCGACCACAAGAATGCGTTTCGTCATGGTAGCCTCGCCTGATGTTCAACCTTGATCGGAAGCGTGAGTGAAAATGTCGAGCCCTCGCCGGGCCGGGATTCTACCCAGATTCGGCCGCCGTGCATCTCGATGATTCGCTTGGAAATCGCGAGGCCCAGGCCGGTACCGCCCTTCGACTTGGTGATCGAATTGTCGGCCTGCTGGAATTCCTGGAACAGCTTCTGCTGATCGGCTTCGGAGATGCCCGGTCCGGTGTCGCGCACCGCGAGATTGTAGGCGCCGTCGGCAGCCGAGGCCTTGATCATGATCTCGCCCTGGTCGGTGAACTTGATGGCGTTGCCGACCAGATTGAGCAGCACCTGGGTGAGCCGGCGCTCGTCGCCGCGGCCGGCCGGCAGGTTCGGCGCCATCTCGACCTTGAAGGCGAGGTTCTTGCTGGCGGCAAGGCGTCTCGACCGCGCCATAGACGCCATGCACCACGTCCTTGAGCGAATAATCGTCGAGCGCCAGCACGAGCTGGCCGGCCTCGATCTTGGAGAGGTCGAGCACGTCGTTGATCAGGCCGAGCAGATGCTTGCCGTTCCTTGAGATGCGCTCAAGCACGGCGACCATCTTCTCCGGCGGCGCGCCATAGACGCTGTCCTGGATCAGCTCGGTGTAGCCGAGGATGGCGTTGAGCGGCGTGCGCAGCTCGTGGCTCATGTTGGCGAGGAAGCGCGACTTGTGCTCGCTCGCCTCGGCGAGCTGGCGGCTCTTGTCCTGGATTTCGTCGAACAGCCGGACGTTCTCGATGGCGATGCCAGCCTGGTCGGCGAAGGTTGTCACTAGTTCGATTTCCCGGTCGGTGAACGGCCGCACCTCGGTCCGCAGCAAAGCGATCACGCCAATCGGCCGCCCTTCGCGCAGTAGTGGAACGCCGAGAACTGTGCGGAAGCCGACTGTCTCCTGCATCTCGGTCATGGTGTATTCGGAATCGGCTTTGACGTCGGGAACGTGGATGGTTCGTGCTTCGGCCACGGTACGGCCGATTACGCTGCCGCGGCCCGGCTCGTGCGGAACGCTTTTGAGAAAATCGGTGACATTCGCGGGAAACCGTAGGTCGTGGCGTAGTGGTAGGCCTTGCCCACCTGCCGGGTGATGGAACCCATTTCCGCGCCGCACAGCCGAGCGGCCAACTCCGTGAGCGTATCGAGCACCGTTTGCAGATCGAATGTCGAGCGGCTGATGACCTTGAGCACGTCGGCGGTGGCGGTCTGCTGTTGCAACAATTCGCTCAGGTCGTCGGTGCGCTGGCGCAACTCGTTGAGCAGGCGGGTGTTCTCGATGGCGATGACGGCCTGGGCGGCGAAGTTTTGCACCAGCTCGATCTGCTTTTCGGTGAAAGGACGAACCTCGATCCGATAGATACCGATGGCGCCGATCGGCTCGTTGTCCTTGAGCATGGGGACATTCAACAGCGTGCGCATGCCCGCGAGATCGGCGCCGGCCACCATGATCGGTTCGCCCTCGAGGTAGCCTTTTTCCGTCAGCATATCGTGGACGTGTATGGCCCGCCCGGATCGCGCCGCCCGGACGAGGGCGGTGTTAGGCCCGGGACGATGCCCGCGCTGCAAGAACTCGACGAAAGCCGGCGGCGCGCCCAACATGGCGACTGGACGGGCGATGCCGTCTTCGAGCCGGAACATGAGCCCGAGCTTGGCCTCGCAGATGCGCGTCGCGTTCTCCAGGATGGCCTGGAACACCGGATCCAGATCGCCCGGCGAGCTGGAGATGACCTTCAGCACCTCCGATGTGGCGGTCTGCTGCTCGAGCGGCTCCGTCAGATCGTCGGTGCGCTGGCGCAGCTCATTGAGCAGCCGGGTGTTCTCGATGGCGATGACGGCCTGGGCGGCGAAATTCTTGACCAGCTCGATCTGTTTCTCGCTGAAGGGCCGGACCTCCTGGCGGTACATCGCAATGGCGCCGATGAACTCGCCTTCCCTCAGCATCGGCACATCCAGGAACGTGCGGGCGCCCGCGACCTCGACCAGCGTCACGATCCGCTTGTTGCCGGCGAGGTACGAGGCGTCCTGCCTCATATCGAGGATATGGAGGACCTGCTTGCTTTGCCTGACGCGATCGAGAGGAATTCCGGCCGTATCCGGTCCCGCGATCACCGGGTCGCGCCGGTAGTACTCGACATAGCTCTCCTTGCTGTGTACGGCGACACAGCGGAAGTCGTCTCCTTCGCACAGAAACAAGTTGCCGAACGGGGCCTCGCAGATACGGGTCGCGTTGGCCAGCATGGATTCGAAAACGGGCTTGAGCTCGCCGGGCGATGTCGAAATGACCTGAAGCACCTCGCTCGTCGCGGTCTGCTGCTCCAGCGATTCGCTGAGATCGTCGGTGCGTTGCCGCAATTCGTTAAGCAGCCGCGTGTTCTCGATGGCGATGACCGCTTGCGCGGCGAATGTTTTCAGAAGCTCGATCTGCTTTTCGGTAAACGGCCGCACCTCGCTGCGCCGGACCACGATGGCGCCGAGCGGGACCTCGCCCTGCATGAGTGGCACCGCAAGCGACGTGCGGATTTTGTCGCGCTTGATCGCCGCGCTGCTGTCCGGAAATCGGCTGTCGGCGACTGCAAGGGCATCGCGGACGTGGACGATCTTGTGGGCGACTGACCGCGGCTTCCGCTCAGCGAGCCGTGGGCTGATCGGTCCGGGATTCACCGAACTTGAGCGTCGTGACGCCGCCGCAGTTGGCCGCGAAGCGAAGGCTCTTCCCGTCGATTTGGTAGAGCGAAGCATGGCGGCTTCGCACAGCCGCGCGGCGCTTTGTACGATCGAATCGAACACCGGCTGCAGGTCGGTCGGGGAGCTGCTGATGACGCTGAGCATTTCGGTGGTCGCCGCCTGCTGTTCGCGCGCCTCCGCAAGTTCTCGCGCGAGCGGGCTGACGGCCTCGAACGCTTTGGCGGCGGCGACAGCGCCATGGCGGGCGCGCGCCGCGGAACGGCGCGGCGTCTTGCCTGCCCTGGCCTTGATCTTGCGCCCCCGTGCCTTCATTGCTTGGCTTGCGCCTCGACCTGGACCGGCAGCGTGAAGGAGAACACCGAGCCCTTGCCGAGCTCCGACTCGACCCAAAGCTTGCCGCCGTGCAACTCGACGATGCGCCGCGAGATCGAAAGGCCCAAGCCGGTGCCGCCCTTCTTTTTGGTGGCGGAATTGTCGGCTTGCTGGAATTCTTCGAAAATCTTGCCCTGATCCGCCGTGGAGATGCCGGGGCCGTTATCCTGCACGGCGACCGTGAACGAGCCGTTGGTGGAACTCGCCTTGATGATCACCGCGCCGGCGTCGCTGAACTTGATGGCGTTGCCGACGAGGTTGAGCACCACTTGCGTGAGCCGCCGCTCGTCGCCGTGGCCTTTCGGCATGTCGGGCTGCGCTTCGACTTTGAAGCCGAGCTTCTTGTCGTTGGCCAAGGGCTCGACCGCGCTGAACACGTTGTAGAGCACGTCCTTCATCGAATAGTCGGTCAGGGTGAGCGTGAGCTGGCCGGCCTCGATCTTGGACAGGTCGAGCACGTCATTGATCAGCCCGAGCAGGTGGCGGCCGTTGCTCTCGACGCGTTTGAGGACGGCCTGCGCCTTCTCCGGCGCTTCGCCGTAGATGCCGTCGAGAATGAGCTCGGTGTAGCCGAGGATGGCGTTGAGCGGCGTGCGCAACTCGTGGCTCATGTTGGCGAGGAACTGCGACTTGTGCTGGCTCGCGACCGCGAGCTGCTTGCCCTTCTCCTCGATTTCGCTGAACAGCCGTGCATTCTGGATCGCCACCACCGACTGGTCGGCGAAGGTTTCGAGCAGATCGATGGTGGATTGCGGGAATTCGCCGGGCGATTTGCGCCGCACCACCAGGGCACCGACGATGTGGTCGGGACGGAGCAGCGGGATGATCAGCACCGCGCGATAGCCTTCGCGCAGGTTGATGTCGTTGACCGGCGAAGGCGGCTCGTTCTGGATGTCGGGGACCTGGATGGGCCTGCGCTCGACTGCGGCCGGCCCGATGTGCGCGTCGCCGGTGCCGATCCGCCGGTCGGTGATCGCGACGATCATGTCCTCGCTCATGCCGTAGGTGGCGCGGAGCTTGAACTCCTGCCGCGCCTCGTCGAACACGTAGATGGCGCCGGCGTCGGTGCGCGAGAGCTGCACCGCGCGGCCGACGATGGTGGTCAGCACGGTTTCGAGATCAAGGGTCGAGTTGACCGCCTGGGAGACGTCACCCAGCGCCTGCAGCTCGCCGACCGAGCGCGCCAGGTCGTCGGTGCGCGCGCGCAATTCGTTGAGCAGGCGAACGTTCTCGATGGCGATCACGGCTTGGGCGGCGAAGTTCTGGACCAGCTCGATCTGCTTGTCGGTGAAGGGGCGCACCTCCTGTCGGTAGATGCCCATGGCACCGAGAAGCTCGTCTTCCTTGAGCATCGGGACCACGAGAAGAGTGCGAGCCCCCGCAAACTTGGCGATCGGGTCCTCCGGGGCCTCTGCGGCCATGTCCGAGATATGCAGAATCTTTTTCGTTTCGACAAACCGCTTCAGGCTTGAGGCAGCTTGTGGAGTAAGGATAGGGGACCGTTCATTGAATTCGAGATATGCCTGTGGCGCGTTGTGGATCGCCACACGCCGGAACGCGTCGCCTTCGCGAAGCAGCATCGAGGCAAATGCCGCTTCACAAATCCGCGTGGCATTGTCCAGCATGGTGTCAAAAACCGGCTTGAGATCGCCAGGCGAACTGCTGATCACCTGGAGCACCTGCGAGGTGGCGGTCTGCTGCTCCAGCGATTCGCTCAATTCGTGGGTTCGCTGCTCGACCTTTTGCTCCAGGCCGGCGTAGGATTCTTCCAGCCGTCCCGCCATGTCGTTGAACTGGTCGGCCAGCGCCTCAAGTTCGTCGCCGGTCTTGATCGAGATGCGCTGCTCAAGATTGCCGGCGCCGATCTGCGCGGCGCCGAGACGCAATTGCTGGATCGGAATGATCATTTTGCGCGCCAGGAACAAGCCGGCGAGGAACGCCAGCGTCAGGCCACCCAGCAGCAGATAGCTTGATCGCTTGATCGCCTCGTAGAGCGGCGCATAGGCCTCCTCGATCGGCAGTTCGACGAACATCAGCCAGCGCAACGGCAGGATCGGCGCGTGCGCGGTCAGCACCTCGCGGCCCTGCACGTCCTTGACGATCTCGACGCCCTGCTGCATCGGCGCGCCGTCGGCGGCGCGCGCCGCGCTGACGTAGTCGAGCCGCGACAGATCGGTGTTGCGCAACACGAGACTGATGTCGGGATGCGCGATCAGCCGGCCGCGGCTGTCGATCACGAAGGCCTGGCCCTTCTTGCCGACCTTGATCTGCGAGACGACGTCCCAGATGAACTTCAGGTTCACCTCGGCGACACTGACGCCGGCGTCGCGCCGCGCGCCGGCCATGGCGAGTGTCATGTAGGGTTCGGACTCGCGGCGGAAATACACCGGGCCGTAGTAGATTTTCTTCGCTACCGCTTCGGTGAATTTCGGGTCCTTGGAGAAATCGGTGCCGACGCCGACCGCGTCCATCGCCAGCCGCGACACCCGCAACTGCTCCTTGCCGCTGGCGTCGAGCTGGGCGAGTTCGGTGATCGCCGGAACCTGACGGAGCAGGCGCAAGCGCGTCGAAGCGGCGCTGCTCCAATGCGCTGGCGGTCCACGGCAACTGCGTGGTCCAGCCGATCTGGCCTTCGATGTCCTTGACGAACTGTCCGATCTTGGCGGCCGCGGCCTCCGCCTGCTCGCGCTGGATGCGGGTCAGCGACTGCTTGTTCTCCTGATACGAGAACCAGATTTCGAACAGGCCGTTGGTCAAGAGCGCGACGCAGACGACGGCGACGAACAGCGCGACATATTTTCGGAACAGCCGGCTGCCGACATGGGTCGCAGCGCTGGCCGATAGCCGGCGCATCAGGCCGTCCGGGGGCCGTTCCACTGTGCTGGCGACCTCAGTGGTCGTCATTCGATCGCCTGTTTGGGCTTGGTTCGCCGCATTGCAGGGCAAATTACACGACCAAGCGGTGTGGGCGGAAGGGTTAGAAGCGCCATTGCGCTCTATTTGCCGGGTGTAATTCCGGGCTAAAATGCCTTAATCGCCATTTGGCGCGATTCCCACCGTCCTCGGCCGCTCACCGCGGCCACCCATTCCGCTCGAAATCGGCAGTCCCGGCATGATGATCGACATATTCAACCACTTCATGCCCAAGGCCTATCTTGACCGCCTGGGCGATCTCATCCCCGGCCACCCGGTGCTCACCGCGTTCCCGCGGCTCAAAACGCTGTGGGACGTCGATGCGCGGCGCGCGCTGCTGGACGAGTTCGGAGAGACGCAGCACGTGTTATCGCTGGCCAATCCGCCGCCCGAGCTGATCGGTCCGCCGGACAAGACGCCGGAGCTCGTTCGGATGGCGAACGACGCGCTGGCCGAGATCTGCCGCAAGCATCCCGATCATTTCCCGACGTTCATCGCCTCGCTGCCGATGAACAATGTCGAGGCGTCGGTGCAGGAGGCCGACCGCGCGGTAAAGCATCTCGGCGCCCGCGGGGTGCAGGTCTTTACGAACGTCGCCGGCGAGCCGTTGTCGGCGCCGAAATTCCGGCCGGTGTTCCAGCGCATGGCGGCGCACGATCTCGCCGTCTGGGTGCATCCGATGCGCACCGCGCAGTTTTCCGATTATGCCAGCGAGAAGGAATCGCAGAACGAAATCTGGTTCAGCTTCGGCTGGCCTTACGAGACGACGGCCTGTATGACGCGGCTGATCTATTCGGGGCTGTTCGACGAGCTGCCGAACCTCAAGATCGTCAGCCACCACATGGGCGGCATGATCCCGTACTTCTCCGGCAAGATTAAGCTCGGCTTCCGGCAGATTTTCTTCGGCGGGCCGGAGCGCAATCCGTCCGCCGAGGATGCCAAGCTGAAGAAGCCGCCGGTCGATTACTACAAGATGCTGTACGCCGACACGGCGCTGGGCGAAGTGGCGCCGACGCGCTGCGGTCACGCCTTCTTCGGCACCGACAAATGCGTGTTCGCGACCGATGCGCCGTTCGATTCCGAGCAGGGGCGGGGGCTGATGCGCAACACCATCGCGGCGGTCAACGCGCTGGAAATATCGCAGGCAGAAAAGGACGCGATCTTCTCCGGCAATGCGAAGAAACTTTTGAAGCTGTAGCGGAGCATCAAGCGAAACGAATGCGAACCGAGAACATCCAGGTCAAACTCCGCGACGGCACGATGGGCGCCTATGTCGCCTATCCGGACAAGACGCCCGTGGGCGCAGTCATCGCCATCATGGAAATCTGGGGCGTCAACGACACCATGCGCCAGCATGCCCACGAGTTCGCCGAAGCCGGTTTCGTGTGTCTCGTCCCCGACCTGTTCTGGCGGCAGGAGCCGGGCGTCGAGCTGTCCGACAAGAATCCCGATCACGTGCAGAAGGCGTTCGATCTCTATTACGAATTCGACTACGACCTCGGCGTCCGCGATATGGAGGATACTTGGCATTACCTGGAGAAAATTCCGGAGTGCAACGGCAAGGTCGGCGCGGTCGGCTACTGCCTCGGCGGCAAGCTCTGCTACCTGATGTGCTGCCGCACCGACATCGACTGCGCGGTGGCCTATTACGGCACCTACATCGAGCACCGCATTGTCGAGGCGAAGAACCTCCACCGGCCGTTCGTTTTGCACATGGCGATGAAGGATCGCTGGGTGCAGGCCGAGGTCAACGACATGCTGGAGCGGCGGTTGTCGCCCAATCCGCTGGTGACCATCCACAAATATCCCGGCGCCGACCACGCCTTTGCCCGTCACGGCGGCAAGACCTACTCCAAGCCGGAGGCCGATCGGGCGCTTGCGCTCACCGTCGACTTCTTCAAAAAGCACCTGAAATAGGCGTAGACTGGCGGCCAGGCCGATGATGCAGGGCAGTCACGCATGATGAAGCTTGGCCTTTTCCTCGCCGGAACCGGACATCACATTGCGTCCTGGCGCGATCCGGGCGTGGCTTCGGACGCCAATGCGAACCTGCGCCAGTACATCGAAGTCACCCAGACCGCCGAGCGCGCGCTGTTCGACTTCGTCTTCAACGCCGACAGCAACTCGACATTCGGCCCCGACGACCCCGAAATGTGGAAGCGCACCGCGGTGGCGATGCGGATCGAGCCGCTGACGCTGCTCGGCGCGCTTGCGGCGGTGACGAGCCACATCGGGCTGATCTCGACGGCGACGACCACCTACCTCGATCCGTTCCATGTGGCGCGGATGTTCGCGACGCTCGACCAGATGAGCCAGGGCCGCGTCGGCTGGAACGTGGTGACCTCGTCGGCGGCGTCGGAGGCGTTCAACTTCAGCCACGACAAGCATGCGGCGCACGACGACCGCTATCGCCGCGCCGCCGAGTTCATCGAGGTGGCGCAGGGTCTCTGGGATACCTGGGAAGACGACGCCTTCGTCATGGACAAGGCGCAGGGCCTGTTCTTCCATCCGGCCAAGCTGCACATGCTGCATCACAAGGGCGAGCATTTTTCGGTGCGCGGGCCGCTGATGGTTCCCCGCTCGCCGCAAGGCCAGCCGGTGATCGTGCAGGCCGGCCAGTCGGACGCCGGCCGCGAGCTGGCGGCGCGGACCGCGGAGGTTCTGTTCACGGTGCAGCAGCAGCTCGCGCCGGCAAAAGCGTTCTATGCCGACCTGAAGGCTCGCGTCGCCCGGTGCGGGCGCTCGCCGGATTCGCTCAAGATCATGCCCGGTGTGGTGACGGTGGTGGGACGGACCAGGGACGAAGCGCAGGAGAAATTCGACAGGCTGCAAGCGCTGATCCACCCCGAGCTTGGCGTCGCCGCGCTGTCGGATATCGTCGGCCTCGACCTCAAGCCGTTCCCGCTGGACGGGCCGCTGCCGGAGGTGCCGCTCTCCAACACCCAGCAGGGCCGCCAGAAGATGGTGGTGGAGATGGCGCGGAGCGAGAACCTCACCATCCGCCAGCTCTACAAGCGGGTGGCGACCGCGCGCGGCCATCGCGTGGCGCTCGGCACCGCCGCCGACATCGCCGATGCGCTGGAGGAGTGGTATCGCGGCGGCGCGGCTGATGGGTTCAATATCATGCCGCAGGTGTTCCCGGCGGGCGTCAACGAGTTCGTCGAGCTGGTGGTGCCGGAGCTGCAGCGCCGCGGCCTGTTCCGCACAAAGTACGAAGGCCGCACCTTGCGCGAAAACGTCGGCTTGCCGCGTCCCAAAAACCGCTTCGTGGCGAGCGACATCGCCGCGGAATAAGCGCCGTCAGGTCTCGACGACCAGATAGTCTTCTTCGACCGAGACCGGAAAGGTCTCCGCGACGTAAGGGCCCTTCACCAGGGTCTCGCCGGATTCCACTTTGACCTGGAACTGCCGGGCGCGGGTCGACTTCGGATCGCACCAGGACTGGCCGGTGCGAATCTCGAACTCCCAGCCGTGCCAGGGGCAGCGCAGAAACTCCTGGTGCCGCGCCAGCCGGTAGTGGCCGGGTCCGTCGGATTGCACCAGCGGGATGATCTTGCCCTGACACAGCGGTCCGCCCTCATGCGGACAGCGGTTGGCCAGCGCGAAATATTCGCCGTTCAGATTGAACACGCCGATCTCGCGGCCGTTCACATTGACGATCTTGCAATGGCCCGGCGCGACTTCGACGGCGCGGGCAACGACCTGACGCTTCACGGCAGGCCGTACAACGCCTTGGCGTTGTCCCGGAACACTTTTGCTTTTTGCGCCTCAGTCATCGCGAACTTGAAGGTGTGCTGCGGATCGTCGAAATCCCAGTGCGGGTAGTCGGTCGAGAACATCAGCCGGTCCCAGCCGAGCCATTCGATGACCTCGGCCAGATGCTGCGGGTTGTCCGGCTCTTCGATCGGCTGCGTGGTGAACCAGACATGCTCGCGGACATATTCCGACGGCGGGCGCTTCACGTGCGGCGTTTCCACCCGCAGGCGCTCCCAGTGCTTGTCCATCCGCCAGCACAGCGCCGGCGCCCAGGCGAAACCGCCCTCGACCAGCACGATCTTCAGCTTCGGGAAGCGCTCGAACACACCCTCGAACACCAGGCTCGTCAGCGTGTTCTGCATGCCCGTGGTCGCGGCGTAGTGCTCTTCCATGTAGTAGGTCGGCCAGCCCGACGCGGTCGAGGCGTGGCCGCCGCTGAAGCCCTGGACGTGCAGCGCGATCGGACGGTTGCAGCGCTGCGCCGCCTCGAAGATCGGCCAGTAGCGCCGGTGACCGAGCGGATCGCTCGACCGCGGCGAGATGATGATCTGCGAAAACGACGGATCGGTCGCGCGGTGCTCGATCTCCTTGACCGCGAAGGCCGCGTCCTCCTGCGGCACCACGATGCCGGCGCGGAGCCGCGGCTCCGGCTTGACGAAGGTCTCCAGTTGCCACTCGTTGATGGCGTGCGACAGCGCGGCGGCGAACTCCAGATTGCGCTCCTCCATGCCGCCCTTGGAGAGCTGCATCAGCATGCCGTACTCGACGCCGTTGGCGTCGAGATGCTGCCGCCGCATCAATTCGAGATCGGAGCCCGGCGGGCCGTCCTCCGGAAATGCATCGACGCGAAGGCCCGAGGCCGACATGCGCGGCCAGGCAAGCTGGCCGGACAGGCCTTGCCGCAGGTGCTCGCCGAACGTGATCATGTGCTCGCGCCATTGCGCCGGCAGGAACGGGTAAAGATCCGACGGCTTGCGGAACGCCGGATGGATGTCGCAATCGACGATGGCGAGCTTCGTTGCCGCGGTGGCGTGCCGAACCGGAATGTTCATCGCACAGCCTCCTTTTTGCTCGCGGCATTATCGCTGATTTGCGCCCCGTCCTGCAAACGCGGATAGGTCTCCAGCGGATTGTCGATCAGAATCCGCCGCACCGTCTCGCCGGACAGCCCGTCCGGCAGCACGGCGTCGCCGTCGAATTGCCAGTGCGGATAGTCGGTCGAGAACAGCAGCATGCGGTCGGAACCGATGTGTTCCAAGCGTGCGCAGCAGCGTCGCGGTGTCGCCGGGCGGCGAATCCACCGGCTGCAAGGTCACGCGAACGTGCTCGCGGATGATCTCGGCCGGCGAACGGTCGATCCATGGCACCTCGGCGCGCATGCCGCGCCAGGATTTGCTGGTCCGCCACAGCAGGCTCGGCAGCCAGGTGAAGCCCGATTCGCTCAGCACCAGCCGCAGCGATGGAAACTGCTGGAACACGCCCTCGGCGAGGAAGCTCAAGAGCTGCGATTCGAACGCCGCCGATTGCGCGACGTAGTCCTCCACCCGGTGGGCCGACCAGCCCGACGCCATCGGCGCGTGCCGGTAGGTGCTGCCGGCGTGGATGCCGATGGCGAGCCCGTGCTTTTCGGCCGCCGCGTAGATCGGCCAGTAGGGCCGGCGTCCGAGCAGCATGTCGCCCATGGCGAACAGCAGCACCTGGACGAAGCGCCGATCCGCCGCCACGCGCTCGATCTCGGCGACCGCGCGCTCCGGATTGTGCACCGGCACCAGGATGGAGGCGCGGAGCCGCGGCTCGCGGTCGAGCAGTTCCTTCGCGACCCAGTCGTTGATGGCGGAGCACAGCGCCATCGCCATGTCCTCGTTGAACAGCGCGACGGCGCCGTGCAGCACGTTGCAGATGGCGAAGCGGGAGCCGAACGGATCGAGCGCCTGGCTGCGGATCATGTCGAGATCGCCGCCGGGCAGCCCGGACTTCTGCCGCCAGTCCGGCCGCGCGCTGAGCGGCGAATTCGGCGGATAGCTCGTTAGGTTGAACGAGTACCTGGCGATGTGGCGATCGACCAGTTGATCGCGCCAGTATTCGTCGAGATAGGGCAGCAGCGCTTCCGCGCTCGGCGGCGCCGGATGAAGATCGCAGTCCACCGCGCCTTTGATCGGCACCTTCATCGGCGGTCACGCATTGAGCGTTCCTTGCAGTGTCTCTTGCGGTTTGCGGCCGATTACGGAACTGTAGCGGCAACGATTATACGGGAGGATCGGATGTTCAAACACGGACATCGGGCAGCGGCCTTCGCGATGGTTGTTGGGCTGGTTCCCACCGGCGGGTACGCGCAGGATATCGACATTCTCCTGGCGCTGCCGGCCTCGACGCTCACCTTCAGCTCGTCTTTCATCGCCGAGGACGCCGGATTCTATAAGAAGGAAGGCCTCAAGGTCTCGACCCGGACGCTGGTCGGCGTGGGCTCGCCCAACGCGGTGATCGCCGGCAGCGCCGACTTCACCATCGGTACCGGGCCGGTGTTCCTGCGGGCCGCGGCGGCCGGCCAGCGGCTGTTCGCCATCGCCAACCTGATCGACCGTCCGCTGGTCGAACTGGTGCTGCGCAAGGACGTGGCTGACGCTGCCGGCATCACCGAGAAAACACCGCTCGCCGACCGCGCCAAGGTGCTCAAAGGCAAGACCATCGCCATCCAGGGCGTCGGCAGCATCGTGCATGCCTGGGAGCGGCTGGTCGTTCACCGCGGCGGGCTCGATATCGAGAAGGACGTTCGCATCGCGCCGATGGATCCGCCCGGCATGCTGGCGGCGATGGAAACCAAGGCGGTCGACGGCTTCGCCACCTCGCTGCCGTTCACCACGGAGTCGGTGGTCAAAGGCAAGGCCATCATGCTGGCGAGCGGCGCGCGCGACGCGCCCGATCTGCTGCCGTTCGCCTACGGGCTGCTCTATACGCGCCCCGACATGTGCACCAAGCAGCGCGACAAGTGCGTGCGCATCACCAACGCATTGGCCGCCGCCAACAAGTTCATCCTCGAAAAGCCGGACGAGGCGCTGGAGCTTCTCAAGAAGCGTTTCGACAAGATGGATCAGGAGGTGTTGGCCGCAGCCTGGAAGACAGTGTCGCAGGCGCATGCCAAGGATCTCCGGGTCACGGTGCCTGGCCTCGAACATTCGCAGCAGGTCAGCATCGAGGCGAAGCTGCTTGATCCGAAGGATACGCTGAAGAGCTTTGACGGGCTGTACACCGACGAATTCATTCGCTGAGGATTGACGCCATTCTTGTCTCATGAACGATACGGTAGGCCTCAAAATAATTGGGCGCCGGCTTTTTGGCCGGGGCCCATTGATTGAGTGCAGCGCGTCGCGGATCAGGCCGCGGCGGTGAGATTGCCGAACTTCTTCAGGTTCTCTTTCTGCTTCTCGTTGCGCGGCGGCAGCTTGAACAGGCGCGCCGCGGTGCCGCCGAGGATGTTGTGCTTGGCCTTTTCCGTCAGGAACGGCAGGTCCGAGATCGTGCTCGGCAGGTCGAAGTCCCAGTGCGGATAGTCCGAGGAGTACATCAGCTGGGTTTCCGCATTGATCATGCGGAACGTGCACTCCAGCGCGCCCATGTCCTGGATCTCCATCGGCTGCGACGAGTAGTACATGTCGCGCATGTAGTCCGACGGCTTCTTCTTCAGCAGCGGCGCTTCGGACGGCCGCAGCATGTACTCGTGGTCGAGCTTCTGCATCAGGAACGGCACCCAGGCGAGGCCGGATTCGATCCAGACCACGGGCAGCTTCGGGAAGCGCTCGCCCATGCCGTTGATGACCCAGTTCGACAGGTTGACGATGTTGTACCAGGAGAAGCCGAGCGCATGCGCGGTGAGGAAGCGGTTGCAGCTCTTGAAGATCGGCTCGCCCCAGTTCGGGCCGGAGTGGAACGACAGCACGAGGCCGCGCTCCTCGATGGCGCGATAGACCTTCATGTAGCGGTTGTCGTTGACCGCGAGGTTGTTGCGGACGGTCGTCACCATGAAGCCGCCGACATCCTTCCGGTCGCCGAAGGCCTCGACCTGGCGCAAGCAAGCATCGGGATCGGAGAACGGCAGCGTCAGCATCGTGAAGAAGCGGCCGCCGGACTCCGGCAGCACCTTCTCGGTGAGCCAGCGGTTGTAGGCCCAGCACAGCTCGACCTCCATCTCGGTCTGCGGATGCAGGCCGATCGAGAGCATGCCGGTCGGGAACAGGCAGGAGTAGTCGACGCTCATGGCGTCCATCCAGCGGTGGCCAAGCTCGATGTCGCGCATGTGGCCTTTGTCGCCAGTCTGCTCGGTGCCGCGCATCGGATAGCGCGTCACGCGGCCGCCCATGTCCTGGTAGCCGATCGTCTGCGGCGTGAAGGTGCCGCGGCTCCGCGTGCTGGTGCGGGTCGACTGCGAGAGCTGCTTGAACACCTCGTTTTCCATGAACGGCAGGATGTCGGCGAAGTGCTCGTTCTCGTAGTGGTGCGCGTCGACGTCGACGATCATGATGTCGTCGAGCTTGCGTTGCACCGCCTGCTTGCGGGCGTGCGCCAGCAAACGGCTGGTGTTGAGTTCCTCGACTGTTACGCGCCGGCCGCGATCTGCAATAAGGTCCATGACGTCTTCTCCTGCAAGTCCAAATTATTTCGTTTGAAACGGTGCGCTCAGCGCCCCGTCCAGCTCTGCCACATTCCGAGTTCGAACACCGCGAGATTGGCGGCGCGCAACATCCCGCTCGCCGTCACCATGACGCCGGTCGGGCTTACGATCTGTCCTTCCGCGATGGGCGTGTAGTTGGCGCCGTTCTCGACCTGCGCCGCGTAGACCCGGCACAGCGCCCCCATCAGCGTCTGCATCGCGTCTTCCGAGATCGCGTCGTCGCTTTTCTTGAACGCCTGTTCGATCTGGCCCGCAAGCTTGATCGCATCCGCCGAAAGCCCTGTCTGTGGAGTCTTGGGCTTCGGTGCCACAGTCCGAGTGGCGACAGCCTTCAGTTTGGCGGCCGTGGCGGAACGGCGCGCTGACTTGATGGCTGCCTTAGGCGACGACATAGACCTCGTCCCCTTTTTCCAGCACTTGGTATTTCTTCAGCTTCATCTTCCGGTCGGACACGCACTCGCCGGTCTTCATGTCGTATTCCATGCCGTGCCAGGGGCAGACGAAGTGCATCTCGGAGTCCGAGAAGGACAGACCCATCGAGGTCTTGTCCGGCCGCAGCTTCTCTTCGACCTTGGCGATGGTCAGGCCTTCGCAGGCCGGGCCGCCCTGGTGCAGGCAGAAATTGCTGTAGGCGTAGTACTGACCTTCGTGACGGAACACCCCGATTTCGTGGTCGCCGACAAACACGATGCGGCGGTCGCCATCGGTCATTTCCGAAGCCTTCGCGACGAACTTCTCAGCCATGCGATTTTGTACCCTTTTACGGCAGGCCGGCGGCCCGGCGGCCCTCTCCTCACCCAGCATTATAGACCGATTTAGACCGGTTCTTGGCTGCGAATTTGCTCCCTCCTGGTTGCGAAAGCAACCAGCGACCGCGCCGGGGAGGGATGCAAAAGCCGTCGCCGTTCCATGTCCGGCCTGCTGTAGGATTTTGCGATAGACTGCCGCTTCGGGCCGGTGGAACCGCCGGCCGTGGCCGCTATCGCGTCGCAACGTCTGTCCTTCGGAGACCGAGACCATGACCAACGCCAGAATCAACGGCCTGCGCAGCATCGAGCTGGGCGTCCACGACCTGCAGAAATCCGCGGAATTCTACCGCCGCGTGTGGGCCCTGGAAGATGTGGCCGCCGAGGGCGACACCATCCATCTGCGCGGCACCGGCCGCGAGCATCACGTCGTCACCCTGCATGAGCGGCCGCGGGCGTCGCTGATGGGCGTGCACTTTTCGGCGCCCGATAGCGCCACGGTGGATGCGCTGTACGCCCAGGCCAAGGCCATGGGCGCCAACGTCGGTCCGGCGCCGGAGGCGCTTCCGGCCATCGCCGGCGGCGGCTACGGCTTCCGGGTCAGCACGCCGGAAGGCCATCCGATCTCGATCTCGTCCGACATCGCGCTTCACGCCGAAGCCATCGACGACCGCTCGCGGCCGACCAAGCTCACCCACGTCGTGCTCAACAGCGCCGAAGTGGAGAAGCAGACCGCGTTCTTCCTCGACGTGCTCGGCTTCAAGTGGAGCGATTCGACCTTCATGATGGATTTCGTGCGCTGCTGCTCCGACCATCACAGCGTGGCGTTCGCGCGCGGCAACGGGCCGACGCTCAACCACATGGCCTATGAGATGCCGAACATCGACGGCCTGATGAGCGGCGCCGGCCGCGTTCGCAAGAGCGGCTACGAGATCATGTGGGGCGTCGGACGGCATGGCCCCGGCAGCAACGTGTTCTCCTATTTCGTCGAGCCGAACGGTTTCGTCACCGAATACACCACCGAGGTCGAGCAGGTCGGCGACAACTACGTCGGCCACGACGCAAAATGGTGGACCGAACAGAACGTCTTCCCGTGCCGCTGGAACATGGCGGGCGTGCCGTCGCGGTTTGCGCGCAAGGCCATGTCGGGCGAATTGTATGAGGAAGAGAACCAGCGCTGCGAGCAGGTGATGGCCAAGGCGCTCGGCCGCTGACATCCGCTCCGTGTCTCAGCTGATATTTTCCGCTCTGAAAGAGGAGACGGAGCGGCTTGCGGCCGTCGTCCGCAATGCGAAGATGCAGCTCGATTGAGGGACATTGTCATGGTCGATAAAAAGCTGACCGGCCGCATCGCCGCCGACCGCATCCGGATGCAGTCCACGCCAAAGCCGCCGTCGGGCGCGGTCGAGCGTTTCCTCGCGCTTGGCGACTGCTCGGGCATCATCTCGGACGTGATGGATGAGCTCGGCATCCCGGCGGGCATCGTCGGCGCCTCGACGCTCAAGCCGACCATGCCGGGCCAGGTCATCTGCGGGCCGGCGCTGACCGTGCGCAATATCGCCCAGCGGGTCGACGCGCTCGCCGGCGCAAGGGCGAGCCTCAACAAGATGGCGGAGTTCGAGGCTCATAATCTGGCGGAAGACGGCGACGTGCTGGTGATCGAGGGCGTGTCCGGCATGTCCAACATGGGCGGCATCTCGGCGCTCACCGGCAAGCGCGCTGGCGAACGCGGTTCTATCGTGATGGGCGGCGTCCGCGACATCCCGCATTCGCGATCGATCGGTTATCCGATCTGGGCCAGCGAGATCACGCCGATCACCGGCAAGTGGCGGCTGGAGACGGTCGAGATCAACGGCACGGTGATGATCGGCGACGTGCGGGTGGCGGCCGGCGACTTGGTGGTGGCCGACGACACTGGCGTTTGTTTCATCCCGGGCGACAAGATCATGCCGGTGCTGGAGTTGTGCGAGAAGAAGGCGCGGGCGGAAGAGATCCGCTGCCAGGCGATCGAGAACGGCATCCCGGTGCCGGAGATTTCGCGCTCCACCTACGGCGAGAAGAACAAGTAATTATTCGGTCGGCTGGATGTTGGCGGCCTTGCCGACCTCGTCCCATTTCTTGATCTCGGCTCGCACGAAGGCGGCGAAGTCGGCGGGCGAGCTGGCGATCGGATCGGCGCCTTCGCCGGTGAGCATCTCGCGGGTCTTCGGATCGGCGAACATCGCGGCGGCTTCGGCGGCCAGGCGGTCGACGATTTCCTTTGGCGTGCCGGCGGGCGCGAACACGCCGAACCAATTGAGCACCTCGTAGCCCCTGACGCCTTCGTCCGACATGGTCGGCACGTCCGGCAGCGCCGGCGAGCGCTTCAGCGACGTCACGGCGAGCGCGCGGAGCGCGCCTTTGTCGATGTGCGGTTTGGACGACGGAATGTTCGAGATCATCGACATGACGTGGCCGGCAAGCGTGTCCTGCAGCGCCGGGCCGACGCCCTTGTAGGGCACGTGCGTGACCTCGATGCCGGTCCGGTATTTCAGAAGCTCCATCGCCAGGTGAAGATTGCTGCCGACGCCGGCCGAGCCATAGTTGAGCTGGCCGGGCGCCGCCTTGGCCGCGGCGACGTAGTCCGCCAGCGACTTCATCGGCTGCGACGCGTTCACCACCAGCACGTTCGGCACCGAGATCATCTGGGTCACCGGCGTGAGATCGCGCAGCACGTCATACGGCAGCTTCTTGGATGACGAGATGATTGATGGTGATGGTTCCGGCGCCGAGCAGGAGCGTGTAGCCGTCGGCCGGCGAGCGGACCACGGCGTCGATGCCGAGCACGTTGCCGGCGCCGCCGCGGTTCTCGACATAGAACTGCTGGCCCAGCACCTTGCCCAGGTGCAGTGCATACATGCGCGCCAGCGCGTCCGCGGTGCCGCCCGGCGCGGTGGGCACCAGGATTTTGACGGGCTTGTTCGGCCAGGGCGTTTGCGCCTGCGCGCCGGCAGCAATCAAAAGCAGAGCGACAAACGACAAACCGATCTTTCGAATCATCTTCACTCTCATTCCGCTTGAATGTTTGCCGCGCGGGCGATGTCCGCCCATTTCACCAGTTCGGATTTGACCAGCGCCGAGAACTCCGCAGGCGTGCTGCCGACCGGCTCGGCGCCGTCCTGCGCCAGCCGCTCGCGCACCTCGGGCGCGCGCAACGCCTCGGCGACGGCGGCCGCGAGCTTGTCGATCACCGGTTGCGGCGTGCCGGCGGGCGCGAGCAGGCCATACCATTGCAGCGCGGAATAGCCCGGCACGCCGGCCTCGGCCACGGTCGGCACGTCCGGCAGGGCCGACACGCGCTTTGGCCCCGACATCGCCAGCGCACGAAGCTTGCCGGCCTCGATCAGCGGCTTGGCGGTGAGCAGGTTCGAGAACAGCGCCGCGATCCGGCCGGACAGCACCTCGGTCATCGCCGGCCCGGTGCCCTTGAACGGAATGTGCTGCAGATCGATCCCCGCCATGTGCTTGAGCAGTTCCATGCTCATGTGCGGCGACGAGCCCGCGCCGGCGGAGGCATAGTTGAGCGTGCCCGGCTTGTCTTTTGCGAGCGCGATCAGATCGCGGAGCGTTTTCGCCGGCACGTCCGGATGCACCACCAGCACGTTGGAAATGCCGGCCACCTGGGTGATCGCGGCCAGATCCTTCGCCGCGTCATAACGCGCCTGCTTGGTCACCGCCGGCAGCACAGTGACCGTGCTCGGCGTCATCAGCAGCGTATAGCCATCGCGCGGCGCGTTGATCACCGCCTCGATGCCGATGATGCCGCCGCCGCCGGCGCGGTTCTCGACAAAGAAGCTCTGGCCGCCGCGCGAAAGCTGCTGCGTCAGCACCCGCGCCAGGATGTCGGTGCCGCCGCCGGGCGCCGAATTGACCACGAGGCGCACCGGCCGCGACGGATAGTCCGCCTGCGCCGATGCCTCGGACGGCGAGCGCGGCGAGACAGGCGAGCACGAGCAGCGCTGCGCGCGGCATCGTCAGCTCCTGACAGGCGCAAACCGCGTCGGATAGGTGGTGTCCTCGAACTTCTGCTCGGCGATCCATCGCGCCACCTCGCGGTGGTGCGCGAACCAGACGCCCTTCTGGCTGCGGAGATATTCCAGGATCTGGCGGAACACCGCCGCCATCGCCGGACGCCCGCCGAAATGGCTGTGCACGCCGATGTTGATCAGCGCGCCGGGCTCGCAGGCGTGCAGATAATCGAACATGTCCTTGTAGACGTCGAAATAGATGCGCGGGCTGGCGCGCAACGCCCGGTTATCGACGAACTCGCTCCACGGGATCATCACGATCTTGCCGCTCTTGGTCTGCTGCGGGTAGGGCACGCTGGCGTCGAGCGCGTCGGAGCACCACTGCAAGCTTCGCCTCGGCGAGATAGTCGATGGTGTTCTCCGACCAGCCGTAGATCGGCGTCACCCAGCCGGTCGGGCGTTTGCCCGCGGTCTTCTCCAGGATGTCGAGTGTCTTCTTGATGGTCTCGCGCTCGCGGTCCGGACTCATGGAGAACAGCGTCTGGTCCTGCAGCCAGCCGTGGCCGGCGACGTCCTGGCCGGACTTGGCGAAGGCCGCGACCGCTTCCGGCCAAACCTCGGCGCTGCGGCCGTTGCAGAACAGCGTCGCCGGCATGTCGAGGTCCTTGAGATTGCGCGACAGCCGCCAGATGCCCTCGTTGCCGCCGAAGCGCGACCAGTTGATGCCGGCGACGTCCTTGGAGCCGGGCGGCAGCGGCGTGGTGCGTGGGAAATAGCTCGGCGACTTGCCGTCGCTCCAGGTCTCCAGCAGCACGCTGCACACCACCGCCACGCGGTGACCGTGGGGCCATACCAACGCACGCTTGTTCATTCGAACCCCTACACTCGCCTCGATTGAAATTCCAGCACGGACGGCGGTGACGAGTCCATGCGGCGGAGTGACAAAAGCCGCCGGGTTGGCCACACTCGAATGAAAGTTCGGGAGGATGATTAAGAATGATTATCGATTTCCAGCAGCACTACACGCCGGCCGAAATGCTCAAGGGCGATCCCAAATCGCTGACCGCCCAGGTCGACGAGCGCGGCAACCCGAACTACCTGCTCAACCCGCAGCTTGGCGATCTCAACAACCACGTCCGGATGATGGACCACGCCGGCATCGACATGGGCGTGCTGTCCTGCGGCGTCGGCTTCGACCAGCCGGACCTGAAAATCTGCCGGGCGATCAACGACCGCATGGCGCAGGCCGAGAAGGATCATCCGGGCCGCTTCATCGGGCTCGCCCATGTGCCGGCGATGAAGCCCGACGAGGCGAAGGCCGAGCTCAAGCGTTGCGCGGTCGATCTCGGTTTTCCCGGCGTGGTCATCGCATCGGAGATGCAGGACCAGGCGCTCGACCATGAATCGCTCAAGCCGTTCTTCAAGGCGTGCTGCGACCTCGGCCTCTATGTGTTCATCCATCCGCTGGCGAAGGTCATCAACTGGAACCGGATGGACGCCGACGATCTCGGCCGCATGTTCGGCTGGGAGTTCTCGCTGATGATCGCGACCATTCGCGTCATCAACTCCGGCCTGCTCGACGAACTGCCCGACCTGAAAATCCAGTTCTCGCACTTCTCCGGCGGCATCGGGCGCTATCGCGGCCGCTACAACGGCTTCCAGCAGCGCACCAAGTGGGGCACCTCGCAGATCAAGGGCCACAACCGGCAGCCGAAGCTCGCGGTCGACCACTATCTCAACAACCGGCTGTTCTATGACTGCGCCGGCTGGGCCGGTCCCGATCCATGCGGGCCGCTCGGCGCCGATTGGGTGAAGTTCGGCCTTCAGGAACTGGCGCTGTCGCAATGCGTGTTCGCCACCGATTATCCGCAGGCGATCCGCGATCCCGGCGAGGTCAAGGACTACGTCGAGGCGGTCGAGGTGCTCGATCCCAACGCCAACGCGCTGGTGCACGGGCTCAACGCCGAGAAGCTCATTCCGAACATCAAGGAGCGCGTGGCGAAGCGGAAGAAGTAGGCTATCGTTTGCTCTCGTGTTGCGGGCGTTGAAGTCATGCCGGGTTCGTCGAACGTCAATGTCCAGCCTTCGGAGGTGGTGACGCCGCTTGCCGGCTATCAGCTGCTCGGGGATTCGTTCCTGAACAAGGGCACCGCGTTCACCGAGCCCGAACGCGACGAGTTCGAGCTGCACGGCCTGTTGCCGTCGCGGGTCGCCTCGCTGGACGAGCAGGTGTCGCGGCGGCTGCAGGCGCTGCGCGGCTTCTCCACCGATCTCGAGCGCTATGCGTTCCTCCGCGAATTGCAGGACACCAACGAAACGGTGTTCTACGCGTTGCTGACACGCAACATCGAAGAGCTCTTGCCGATCGCCTACACGCCGACGGTGGGCGCCGGCTGCCAGCATTTCAGCCGGCTGTTCCGCAAGCCGCGCGGATTGTTCCTGAGCTTGCAGCACCGGAAGCGCATCAAGCAGATCCTGTCCAATCCGCAGTTCGACCGCACCGAGGTGATCGTCGTCACCGACGGTGAGCGCATCCTCGGCCTCGGCGATCAGGGCGCTGGCGGCATGGGCATCCCGATCGGCAAGCTCGCGCTCTACACCGCCTGCGGCGGCATTCATCCCTCCACCACTTTGCCGGTGTTTCTCGACGTCGGCACCGACAACGACGAGCGGCTGGCCGATCCGCTTTACGTCGGTTGGCGGCACGAGCGGGTGCGGGGCGAGGAATACGACGTCTTCGTCGAGGAGTTCATCACCGCCGCGACCGATCGTTGGCCGCACGTCCTTCTGCAATGGGAGGACTTCGCCAAGTCGAATGCGACGCGGCTGCTCGACCGCTATCGCCACCGGCTTTGCACCTTCAACGACGACATCCAGGGCACCGCGGCCGTTGCGACCGGGACGCTGCTCTCGGCCATCGGCGTGACCGGCGTGCCGCTGACCGAGCAGCGCATCGCCATCTTCGGCGCCGGCTCCGCCGGCTGCGGCATCACGGGCCTGCTGATGGCGGCGATGATCGAAGCCGGCGTCGACCGGAAGACGGCGGCAAGCCGGTTCTACATGGTCGATCAGGACGGCCTTCTGGTCGACGGCATGAACGCGATCGCATCGTTCCAGAAGCCGTTCCTGCAGGATCGCGCCAAGGTCGCGGCATGGCCGATCGAGCAGCCCGGCCGGGTGACGTTGCTCGACGTGGTGCGGAACGCCAAGCCGACGACCTTGATCGGCGTGTCGGGCCAGCCGGGCTCGTTCTCCGAGCAGATCGTGCGGGCGATGGCCGAGATCAACCGCCGGCCGGTGATCTTTCCGCTGTCCAACCCGACCTCGCGCGCGGAGGCGACGCCGGACGACATCCAGCGCTGGAGCCACGGACGCGCCGTGATCGGCACCGGCAGCCCGTTCCCGCCGCTGGTGCGCGACGGCCGGCCGTTCAAGGTCGACCAGACCAACAACTCCTATATCTTTCCGGGCGTCGGCCTCGGCGTCATCGCGGTGCGGGCGCGCCGCCTCACCGACACGATGTTCATGGCGGCGGCGAAGGCGCTGGCGGCGCTGTCGCCGGCCCGCAACGACACCGGCAGCAATCTGCTGCCGCCGGTCACGGCGCTGCGCGAGGTCTCGATCGCGGTGGCGCGGGCGACGGCCTTCCAGGCTCGCAAGGAGGGCCTGACCGATCTGGCGGAGGACAAAATCGATGCGGCGATCCACGCCAAGATGTGGTCGCCGAAATATCTGCCGTATCGCAGGACAAGGGCGCGCCCCGATGACAGACCGTAGCCGGCATCCGATCGTGCATTTCGTCGGCAGCATTCCGCTGCCCGACAGCGAAACCGTGTTCCGAACGCTGTCGAAGGCGGTTGGGCCGCACCTCGTCCGCCTGCCGGATGGCGAAACCGGCATCCGCAAGAGCTGGATCAGGTTTCTGCAGGACGTGTTGTCCGGCAACTCGGCGATCGAATTCGCCACCGATGTGCCGCCGTTCAAGTTCGTGCAATGGGACGGCAAGGTGGTGCGCGAGATACCGCGGCTGCGGGTGAAGCCCGGCGCCACCATCGATCCCGCGACGTTCGACACCGGCTACGCCGCCATGGCGATCGAGCTCGTGGACGATTTTCGAGCGGCTGCAGAAGGCCGGCGATATTCCGGCGGGCGTCAAATTCCAGATCTCGATCCCGACGCCGGTGGCGCCGACCTACAACAACATGGTGCCGGCGGACCGGCAGAAGCTGCTGGTGCCGTTGACGCAGCATTTCCTGGGAGAGATCGCGAAGATCGCGAAGGCGCTGCCGAACGATCGCATCGCGATCCAGTGGGACGTCTGCCAGGAGGTGCTGGCCTGGGAGAACTACTACGACAAAGGCCCGGTCGATTTCCGCACCGAGACGCTCGACGTGCTCACCAAAATCGGCGACGGCGTGCCGGCAGCCATCGAGCTCGGCTATCACCTCTGCTACGGCAGTCCGGCCGACGAACACATGGTGCTGCCGAAGGACATGGGCATCATGGTCGAGATGACCAACGCCATCGTTGCCGGCGTCAAGCGGCCGATCCAGTTCTTCCACATGCCGGTGGTCAAGGCGCGCACCGATGACGCTTACTTTGCGCCGCTGAAGAACTTGAAGCTTCGCCCGGAGACCGAGCTTTATCTCGGCCTTGTGCATTACAATGACGCGAGCGGCGACGCGGCGCGACTTGCGGCTGCTCGCCGCCACGCGCGGGTGGACGGCATCGGCACCGAATGCGGCATGGCGCGGGGCGACCCGGCGCGGCTGCCGGCGCTGCTCGCGGCGCACGCCAAGGTGGCGGAGAGGCCGGATAGTTGCGACAAAAAAAGCCCCCGAGATCTTTCGGGGGCTCTTTGTTGTTGTGATTACGGGCAGGGATGCCGGGCGCCGTCGTAGCCCAGGTAGGTTCCGCTGCTCGGGTCGTACGACTTGAAGCGCTGGGCGCAATATTGGTCGTCGCGATCGTCGCCGCCGTATGCCGGAACGGCGGCGTAGCCCGGCGCCGCGGCGTAGGCGTCGTCATAGCCGTCGTCATAGCCGTCGTCGTAGGCATAGGGCCCGTAACCATATCCGCCGCCGTAATAATACGGCGCCGCCAGCGCGCTACCGACAATGGCACCGGTGGCGAGGCCCAGCCCCAGTCCCACGCCGCGGCCGTGCCAGCCGCCATGCCAACCGCCGTGCCAGCCTCCGCCACGCCATGCGGCGGACGCCGGGGTCGCGACAGCGAGCGTAGCCGCCAATGCGGCGACCACTGCGATTGCAGATTTTCGATATTGCATAACCTTCTCCAGATGAGTCGATGGTGCCCTTGAAATTGTAACCGCGCATGCGCGGTGTCGTTCCGCGGGCCCCGCGAAGGCTTCGTGGCATTTTTGCGAAAGGGATGGCGGCCCAATGGCGTTACTTGGCGTCGGGGGAAAACGCCTTGCCGTAACGCTCGGCGATCTCCGGCGGTGTCGCTGAGATCTGCGCCACGATCTTGTCGATCTCCGGACCGGGCACGAAGTCGAACTCCATCTTGGCCTTGTCCATTTCGGCGAGGAACTCTTTGTCCTGCGCCAGTGTCTCGAACGCCTTGCGGAGGAGCGCGACCCGCTCCGCCGGCACCTCCGGCGGCGTCACCAGCGGCCGTGCCGCGGTCTTCTGCGTGAAGTGCAGCTCCATCACCTTGCGGTCGGCATCGTTCTTGATGAAGTCGAGCGCGTTCGGCAGCGCGCCGAGCTCCGGCTCGTTCTTCAGCGCGCCCTGCATCAGCAAGGTGACTTGTTTGTCGGCAAGCCAGTTCGGCCGCACCGCCTTCAGGCTCGACCACGACCAGTCGGCGATGCCCTGCACCTCGCCGCGCTCGACGGCGAGGGCGATCTGCGCGGTGCTGTTGTAGCCGGTGACGACCTTGAATTTGGTCCCGATCAGCGAGTTGTAGAGCCGGGGCGTGGTTTCCGGATCGACGCCGGTGATGCCGCCGACGATCAGTTCCTGGCTGAACAGGTCCTTCGTCGTCTTGTGCGGGGCGGTGTGCCAGGCGAGCGTCACCGCGGTCTCGCTGTTGAGGCTGCCGAGCCAGTGGAATTTCTCGATCTCGAAGCGCACGCCGGACGGATAGATCAGCTTGGCGAGCAGGATGCCGCGCTGCAGCAGCGCGATGGTGGTGCCGTCCTTCATCGCGGTGCTGAACATCATGTTGGCGGCCGCGATCCGCGACGGGATGTTCTGCACGATGATCGTTGGATTGCCCGGGATATGCCGGCCGAGATGACGCGCGGCGATACGCGCCTGCAGGTCATAGCCGCCGCCTGGGCCGGCGCCGACAATGATGGTGAGCTGCTTGCCGGCGTAGAAGTCCTGGGCGCCTGCGGGCGCGGCGGATGACCACGCCGCGAGCGCCAGCGTAAACGTTGCAGCGAAATGCCGGACCATGGGCGTGTCTCCGCAGTGGCGCATTATCGCGGATTTTCGCGGGCGTGCCATGCGGTTGTCCGCCGCGCCCCGCGTGCTAGGCTTTCGCCATGCCACTGATCGACGTGCACCATCACATCATGCCGCCGGCCTATGCCGAAGTGGTCGGCCCCCGCTTCCAGGCGCGCAATGAGGCCAACGCCGCGCAGGTGATGCGCTGGACGCCGGCCAGCTCGATCGAGGCGATGGACCGCACCGGCATCGCGGTGTCGATCACGTCGATCTCGACGCCCGGCGTCTGGTTTGGCGACGTCGCGCAAGCCAAGCGGCTGTCGCGCGCCTGCAACGAATTCGCCGCCGGGATGGAGCGGGACTTTCCGGGCCGTTTCGGCTTCTTCGCCACCGTGCCGATGCCCGACGTCGACGCGACCTTGGAGGAAATCCGCTACGCCTTCGACACGCTCCACGCGGACGGCGTCGGCCTGATGAGCAACTACGGCCGGATATGGCCGGGCGATCCCAAGTTCGCCCCGGTGTTCGACGAGCTCAACCGCCGCAACGCCATCGTCTACGTGCATCCGATCCTGCCCGAGGCGTGCCAGGACATGATGCCGGGCGTCGGCGAAAGTGCGCTGGAATATCTGTTCGACACCGCGCGCGCGATCGCGAGCCTCATTTACAACGGTTCGCTGCTGCGCTGGCCCGACATCCGTTTCATCTTTCCGCATGCCGGCGGCGCCATGCCGCCGCTCGCCGCGCGGGTGACCCGCATGGCCGACCGCGACCGCAAGGTCGCGCCGAAGCCCGCGCAAGGCTCCATGTCGGAGATGAAGAGCCTCTACTTTGACGTGGCAAGCTCGACCAATCCGGTCACGCTCGCGGGCCTGTTGCGTCTCGTGCCGGCGACGCAGGTGATGTTCGGCACCGACTATCCGTTCCTGGCGTCGATCCCCTACACGATCGATCCGTTGCGCAGCCACGGCCTCGGCACAGCCGACCTCGAAGCGATCGAGCGCGGCACCGCGCTCCGGCTGTTCCCGCGCTTCGCCAAGGCAATGGCATGATCCGCGTTTGGTGCCTTCTCTTCGGCTTGGCCGGGCTGGTGGCGTCGCTGCCGGCGCAGGCGCAAACCCAGAATTGGCCCACGCGATTTGTCCGGCTGGTCGTCCCGGGCGGTTCGGGCACGGCGGCCGACGTCTCGGCGCGCATCATCGCCCAGGCCCTGTCCGAGCGTTGGGGACAGCAGGTCGTCGTCGAGAACCGGCCGGGCGCCGGCGGCGTCGCCGGCACCGTGCACATCGCGCAATCGGCGCCCGACGGCTATTCGCTGCTGTTTGCGCAGGGCGCGCCATTGTCGCTCACCCCGCACGCGTTCAAGTCGGTGCCCTATGACGTCGAGCGCGACTTCGAGCCGATCATCTTCGCGGCCTATGGGCCGCTGGTGCTGGCGGCGTCGCCGAAGCTGCCGGTCACCAGCGTGGCGGAACTGATCGAGCTGGCGCGCCGGCAGCCCGGCAAGCTTTCATTCGCCACCGCCTCGGCGCGCAGCATCCCGCATCTGGCGGGCGAGTATTTTTTGAAGGCGGCGAATATCGAGATGGTCAACGTGCCCTACAACGGCTATCCGCGCGCGATCCAGGACACCATCGCCGGCACCATCGACGTGATCTTCGGCGGCGCGCAGATCATTCCGCAACGCGAGGCCGGTAACCTTCGCATGCTCGGAGTCACGTCGGCCAAGCGCCTGCCCGACTACGCGGATATTCCAACCATCGGCGAGACCGTTCCGGGCTACGCGATTTCCGGCTGGGCGGCGCTGTTGGCGCCGAAGGGCACGCCGGCGCCGATCGTCGGCAGGATCACCGCCGACATGCGGCAGGTGCTGGACGCGCCCGAAGTGGTGAAGCGGCTGCATGCGCTCGGCAACTATCCCGACACGGCGGCGCTCGGCACGTCGGAGGCTCTGGTGCAATTCATCCGCGACGATTCGGCGCTGATGGCGCGGATCCTCAAGGCCGCCAACCTGATGCCGGAGGACTCCGCGCCGAAGTAGCGGCGCGGCCGCTTGACCGCCGCGGCGCGGTACGGCCTTATCCCCCGCGAAAAGAATGCTGGGAGGTTTCGGTTGAAAGCCATTGTGATCCGCGAGTTCGGTCCGCCGAGCGTGATGAAGCTCGAAGAGGTTCCGACGCCGGAGCCGGGTCCGGGCGAGGTGCTCATCAAGGTCCACGCCGTGTCGGTCAACCGCACCCTCGACGCGGTGGTGCGCGCCGGCAAGTACGCGCGGCGCGTGACCTTGCCGCTGACGCCCGGCGTCGATCCGTCCGGCGTCGATCGCCAAAGTCGGACCGGGCGTTACCGCGCGCAAGGTCGGCGACCGCGTCACGGTTCAGTTGCGCTTCGGCAACGAGAGCGGCGCCGACTCGATCAGTTCGCTCGGCGTGCATGCCTGGGGCGGCTATGCGGAATACGTTCGCGCCGTTGCGAGCCGGACCGCGATCGTGCCGGACGGTCTCGATTTCGCGACCGCCACGGTGGTGTCGCGCCACACGCCGACGGCGTTCACGCTGCTGCGCGACCGCGCCAAGCTGCAGCCCGGCGAATGGGTGCTGGTGATGGGCGCGGCCGGCGGGCTCGGCAGCGCGGGTGTGCAGGTGGCGAAATATCTCGGCGCCAAGGTGATCGCTGCGGCCGGCGCCGCCGACCGCGTCAAGGTCGGCCTCGATCTCGGCGCCGATGCCGGCGTGAACTACCGCGCGCAGGACCTGACCATCGAGGCAATGCGCATCACCGAGGGCAAGGGCGTCAACGTCGTGTTCGAGAACATCGGCGACCCCGAGCTGTTTCCCAAGGCGTTCGCTTCGCTGGCGCGGCGCGGCCGGCTGGTCACGGCCGGTGGCCACGGCGGTGGCATCGTACCGCTCGACGTCAACCGGCTCTATCAGAACCACCTGACGATCATCGGCGCGACCGGCGAGACGCCGGACGATGTGACGCTCAGCCTGAACGCCGCGGTGGAAGGCCGTTTCAAGGTGGTGGTGGATCGCATCATGCCGCTGTCGCAGGCCGTGCAGGCGCACGAACTGATCGAGAGCCGCACCGGCATCGGCAAGATCATTCTGGATCCGACGAAAATTTAATCACGTGATGGAAACCGCAAGGCAAGTTTGCGGCTGAGAGAAGGCATTCGCTCAGAATTGCTGTAAGCATTTTTCGGCATTATCGAATTCATTCCAAATTTTTATGCCACCGCTAACGAACAATCAACATGAGTTGATTGGGCATTCCCTCGCGCGCTCTCCGCCCTATCTCAGAGAAAAGTTGAGACAAGAAACGAAACCGATGGGGGAAGCGCCGCCAGAAGAGCGAACGCAACCAACGTCAAGAGAGATACGACAATGAGAAAGCTTCAGATCTTTGCAACGGCGGCGGCTCTGTTGGTCGTGGCCTCGGCTCCGAGCCTCGCGGCATCGCGCACGCATCGTGCGGTGGACGCCTACGCGAGCGGCGCCGTGACGACCGACCGCAGCGGCGCTTATTACTACGGTCCGCAGGACGCGCAGGGCAGGGCTCTCGTCGCGCCATCGCAGATCGAGACGCCGCGTTACAACCGCGGCCAGAGCGAGCCGTATTCCGATCGCCCGTACGGCGACCCGGATAGCTGGTAAGCGTCTCACCAACAAAAACCCCGGCAGCAATGCCGGGGTTTTCTCTCGTAAAGCTGGCGGCGCGCCGCTTACATCTTCAAAAGCTTCTTGGCGTTGCCTTCGAAAATCAGCGCGCGGTCCTTGTCGCTGATTGGCGCGGCCTTGAGCCATTTCGTGCCGAGCGCGTTGTTGATGTAGGGCCAGTCCACCGCGAACATGATGCGTTCGACGCCCATCTCGGCGATGGCGCAGGCCAGCGCGGAGTTCGAGAACGCGCCGCTGGTGGTGAGCCAGAAGTGCGTCTTGTAATAGTCGCTGAACGACTTCGGCAGCTTCATCACCTTTGCAAGATTGTGCTCGGTGCGCCATAGCGTGAACGGCGCCGTCTCGCCGAGATGTCCGACGATGATCTTCAAGGTCGGATACTGGTCGAACAGGCCGGAGGTGATCAGCCGGAACGTGTGCGTCAGCGTCTCGAGGCCAAAGCCAAGCGGCGAGCCCTGCAGCGCGGCGCCGTGATCCTTGAAGAACGCCTCGGCGAGAGCGGGCTTCACCGGCGACGGATGGATATAGACCGGCACGTCGAGCTTGGCGGCGCGCTCGAACACCGGCCAGAATTTCTTGTCGTCGACGAACTGGCCCTTGGTCGTGCCCATGATCATCGCCCCGAGCAGCCCGAGCTTGGTGACGCCGCGCTCGAGTTCGTCGGCGGCGGCTTTCGGATCGGGCAGCGGCAGCGCGGCAAAGCCCTTGAAGCGTGTCGGGTTGGCTTGGATCTGCGCGTGGAGGAAATCGTTGGACGCCTTCGCCATCGTCACCGATGTCTCGGGATCGAGATTGTGCGCGGCCGGATTGTTTTCGGAGAGCACCGCGATGTCGATGCCGCCGTCGTCCATGTCCTTGATGAGCCGGGTGCTCGCGTTGTCGAGCATAGCCTGGATCGGGCCTTCGCGCGGGGCGATCAACTTCCGCAGCTGCGGCGAGGTGAAATGCTCTTCGATGGCGATAACGGCCATGGGGTCCTCTCTTCTTTTCTAATGAAGATGGCCGGGACTTTTGCCCGGCCATCCCAATGATGAACGCTCGATGCGATCAGGCGCTGACGTGTTCGATGAACTTCTGCGGCGGCGGATCGCCCCACTGCGAAACCAGCGCCTCCTCGGCGGAGAGCAGGTTCGAGCCGTTCTTGATGTTGAGCCGGTCGCTGTCGGCCCAGTGCTCGTGCACGCGGCGCCACGGATCGGCCCAGTAGTCATAGACCTGGCTGCCGAGCAGATGCCGGCCGATGCCCCACATGTGCTCGTACTTGCCGGTGTCGCGCATGTGCTGGTGGCCCATGAACACGTCGTCCATGTCCTGCACTTCGAACGAGACGTGGTTGAGGCCGGCGTGGCTGTGATTGATGGCGAAGAACACGTGGTGGTCGACGAAGGTTTCGCCGCCGTCGATGCGGTTGAACGAGCCGATCAGATTGTCCTTCTGGCCGGCGTAGACGTCGTCGGAGCAGATGAAGCCGAGATGGTGACGGAACCAGCCGACGGTGTCCTTCACCTTCGGCGTGCCGAGCACGGCATGGGCGATGCGCTTCACCCGTGACGGACCCTTCGGCAGCCGCATCAGATCGCCGGGCCGCGCCAGTGGCGCGTAGCCGGTGTTCTGCACCTGGCGCGGCGCCGGCAGCGTCGGCACCTTCTCCATGCCCCACACCACTTCGATCTGGTAGCCGTTCGGCTCGGTCAGACGGACGCGCTTGCCGCCGCCCGGCTCGTCCAGATTCTCGATGCCGGAGGCACCGGGCACTTTCGCCAGCGTCTTGAGATCGTCCTCGCTGGCGGCGTGGTAGGCGATGCCGACGAATTTGGGTTCGCCCTTCTCGGTGATGTGGAGGTGGTGAACCGGGTCGGTGCCGCGATAGTAGATCGCGTTGCCGGTCTTGGCGCTCGGGACCAGCCCGAAATTATCGAGGAACTCCGCTTGCAGATCGAGATCGGGCGCGCGCAGACGCGCGTAGGCGATGTCGGTGACTTTGATGACTGCCATTGTCGTTACTGTCCTTGGGTTATCGGACGCCGTTTAACCCCCCGGCGCCTTCTGCCGCGAAGATAACGCAGCCGGCTCGGAGAGGCAATTTGCGCCCGATGCCGTCCGGCCGGCACGGACCTGATATGCGCGGCGCGCGGGCGGCTGGCCGGGGTCCGGGCGATGTGCTGTATTCCCGCGAAATCGTCAGGGGAGGAATTCGTGAAACTTGTGTTGTTCCAATCGGCTGCCAACAGCGAGATTCTGCCGGGTCTGTTCACCGACCGCGGCGTGGTCGATATCTCCGCCGCGGTGAAGAAGGGCTACACGCCGCAGCTCACCATGCAGGGCATCATCGACGACTACGACCGGCTGAAGCCCTCGCTCGAGAAGCTCGCCGCCGAAGGCAAGGCCGTGCCGGCCGGCCAGGTCCAGCTCAAGCCGCCGCTGCCGCGGCCGGGTAAAATCCTCTGCTGCATCGCCAACTACTGGGAGCACGCCCAGCGCGAGGCGCGCCCGCTCAACATGTTCATGAAGAACCCGGATGCCGTGGTCGGCCCGGGCGACACCATCATGCTGCCGGAATACACCGTGCCCTGGGCGTTCATGCACGAGGCCGAACTGGCGCTGGTCATCAAGGGGCCGGCCAAGATGGTGAAGCAGAAGGACTGGAAGAGCGCGGTGTTCGGCTACACCACCCTGATCGATGTTTCCGCGCGCGAGCTCGGCCGCCGCACCTGGCCCGCGATCCCGCTGACGAGCTGGCTCGGCAAGTCGTTCGACACCTTCGCGCCGATCGGTCCCTGCATCGCCACCGCCGACGAGGTCAAGGATCCGAACGACCTGATCGTGCGGTTCTGGGACGACGGCGTGCTGCGCCACAACTACAACACCGACGACATGGAGCACCGCGTCCCCGAGCTGGTCGAGTGGGCGACCACGGTGATGACGATGAACTCCGGCGACCTGATCGCCTGCGGCACCAACCACGAAGGATTGGGCTTCCTGCAGGACGGCGAGACCGTCGACATCGAGATCCAGCACATCGGCAAGATGACCTTGGAGGTCCGCGATCCGCTCAAGCGGACGTGGGAGAAGGGCGTCTACATGGGTGTCGACTCGACCAATCCGGATGCGGTGAAGCGGCATCGCCCGCAGGGCGGCGCGACCGCGACCGGCGCGGTCTTGACGCCGCTCGCGGGCTGTTGGCCGAACGTCAGCCCAGCGCCGTGACGCCGGCCTGCGCGATCTGCTCGTCCTCGTGCGACTGCACGCCGGACACGCCGATGGCGCCGACGCATTCGCCCTGATGCACGATCGGCACGCCGCCCTGGAACATCACGCCCGGCGTCGGGAACGTCACGAAGCCCGGGCGCTCCTTGATGCGGTCCTCGAAGAACTTGCTCGGCCGCTTGGTCAGCGCGGAGGTCTGCGCCTTGCCCATCGCGACCGTCGAGGCGATGGCCCCGCAGCCGTCCAGGCGTTCGAGCAGCAGCGCGGCGCCGCTGTCATCGACGATGGCGATGGTGACGGCCCACTTGTTCTTCTGCGCTTCGGCTTTGCAGGCGGCCATCATCTTATGACAGTCGTCGGCGGTCAGGGCTGGTTTTTGACGCATGACGTTTCCTCGTGAGGTTGAAGATGGAAGAAGGCTCGCGGGAATTGCACAATCAGTTCATCGACTATTCGAGTCCGCTCGGCACCTGCTTGTTCTCGCTTTCGAGCTTCATGCCGGACGATAGCGCCATGGTCTCCATCAGGGTGGCGAAGTCCTTGGCGAGATATTCCTCGGGGTTCTTCTGCGCCATGGCGTGACCCATGTGCATCTGCAGGATCGCGCGGGTCGCCGCGGTGATCGGCATCGGCACGTCGACCTCGTCGGCGAGCGCCAAGCCGAGGTCGAGGTCCTTGCGCAGAAGCTCAGGCGTGAATGTCGTGGTCCAGTCGAGATTGACCAGCGCCGGTGACTTGTAGGCGGTGAACATCGAGCCCATGACGCCGTTGTTGAGGAACGACAGAAAGGCGTGACGCGGGACGCCCATCTTGTTCGTCAGCAGCGTGATTTCGATCAGGTTCTGAATAACCACGCCGAGCATGACGTTGTGCGCGATCTTGCAGACGCGGGCGAGCTCGCCGTCGCCGACGTAAGAGACGCCCTTTGGCGCGAACACCTTGATCATGTCCGCGACCTTCTTGTAGCTCGCCTCCGGCCCGGAGCAGACCGACGACAGCTTGCCGGCCTTGATCACCTTGGCGTTGCCGGACACCGGCGCGCAGATGAAGTCGGCACCGCGCTCCGTCAGCCGCTTGCGGATCTCGACCAATTCCTCGACCGAGATGGTCGAGCAGTCGACGAACACGCCCGGCGTCTTGTTGCCGGACAGCACGCCGTTCTTGCCGAGATAGACCTCTTCGACATCCTTGCCTTCGGCGACGATCGAGAACACCACATCCATGCCCGAAAGGTCGCTGAGCTTGTCGACGACCTTGCCGCCGATCTTGGCGAGCGGTTCGGCCTTGGAACGGGTGCGATTCCAGATCGAGACGTCATAGCCGGCTTTGAGCAGCCGCTCGGCCATCGGATAGCCCATGCGGCCCATCCCGATCCAACCGACTTTTTGTGTGTGCTGTGCCATTCCGAACTCCCTCGCGCGGCGCGCTGCAAATGATGGATTTTGCTAGCACGGCCTTAACTGCGCCCGCAACGTGGGCCAAAGCCCGCCACTGACGTGCCGGAGACTTGCGATTCAATGACGAACGTGCAGGCTAGCGGAGCTGAATGCCGACGGAGCGAAGATGATGGCGGGCGAAAAGGCCGACGTGTTGCTGCTCGGGCCGAAGAAGTCCCTGATAGTGGATGCACTGTCCGCGGCCTTCAATTTGCACATCGCGGCGGATGCCAAGGATTTCGATGCCTTCACCGCGGAGCTTGCGCCGCGCATCCGCGCGATCGCGATCAGCGCCACCACCGAGCGGGTCCCCGCCGCCTTGATGGCGCGGTTGCCGCGGCTCGAAATCATTTCGACCTTCGGCGTCGGTTATGACCACATCGAAACCAAATGGGCCGGCGAGCACGGCGTCACCGTCACCAACACGCCGGGTGTGCTCAACGAAGAGGTCGCCGACACCGCGCTCGGTCTGCTGTTGTGCACCGTGCGGGAGCTGCCGCAGGCCGAGCGGTTTCTGCGCGCCGGCAAATGGCTGGAGAAGGGCTACCGGCTGACGCCGGCGAGCTTGCGCGACGCGACCGTGGGTCTTGTCGGCATGGGCCGGATCGGCCAGGCCATCGCGCGCCGTCTCGAAGCCTTTCAGGTGAAAGTCGTCTACCACAGCCGCAATCCGCAATCGGGCGTGGCGTACAAGCACTATCCAGACCTCGTCGCCATGGCGCGCGACGTCGACATCCTGCTGACGATCGTGCCGGGCGGGCCGACGACGCAGAATATGATCAACGCCGCGGTGCTCGACGCGCTCGGCCCGGAAGGCATCTTCATCAACATGGCGCGCGGCTCGGTGGTCGACGAGGCGGCGCTGATCAAGGCGCTCAAGGAGCGGCGGATCCTGTCGGCGGGCCTCGATGTCTATCCGAAGGAACCGGAGGTATCGAAGGAGCTGATCGCGCTCGACAACGTGGTGTTGTTTCCGCATCTCGGCTCGGCCTCGGTCGCCACTCGCCGCGCGATGGACCAGCTCGTGGTCGACAACCTGCTGGCGTGGGGCGCCGGCAAGCCGCCGCTGACGCCGGTGCCCGAGACACCATGGCCACCGCGGAAGAAGGCGTGATAATTTGCGGCATGGTTCGTAACACCACACTCGCATTCCTTCTGCTGGTGGCGTTCGCCGCGCCGCTCGCCGCGCAGGCGCCGGACGCTGCGGCGCCGGAGGCAACGGCGCCGGAGACGGCCGCGCCGGCGCCGCCACGGTCGATGATAGGGAGTTGGGAGTTCTCCAACGCCGACCGCGAGAAGACCTGCACCATCACCTTCCGGAACGACAACGCCAAGGTCGGCAAACGGGTCGAGTTCGATCCGGGCTGCGCCAAGCTGTTTCCGTTCATCCCGGAAATTGCCGGCTGGCGGCTCGGCGACAATGACTTCCTTCGCTTGCTCGACGCGCAGGGCAAGTCGGTGCTGGAGTTCAGCGAAGTCGAGAGCGGCATCTTCGAGGCGCCGAAGCCGGGCGAGGGCATCCTGTTCATCCAGAATCCCACCGACCTCGGACCGGCGCCGAAGACCGCCGAGCAGATGACCGGCGAGTGGACCATCGTTCGCCGCACCGGCCAGCGGGTCTGCGGGCTGACCCTGTCGGACACCGCGGCCGGCGAGGAGTTCGTCGTCCGCCTGCAGCATCCCTGCGATCAGGTGGTCACGCGGTTTGCGCCGGCGACCTGGCAGATGGATCGCGGCGAGATCGTGCTGCGGGCGGCCAACGGCCAGGCTTGGCGCTTCGAAGAGGGCGAAGACGCCAAGTGGCAGCGCGTTCCGCAGACCGCCAGTCCGCTGCTGATGGTCCGGAAATAGCGTGCTGATTTCCGGCCAGCGCAAGCTTGAACGGATGCGCGACGGCCGCATCGTCTATATCGGCGCAGAACGGGTCGACGACGTCACCAGCCATCCGGCGTTCCGCGAGGGGGCGAAAACCATCGCCGGGCTCTACGATCTCAAGGCCGACCCGGCCAAGCGCGATCTGTTTTCGTTTGAAGAAGACGGCGAGCGCATCAGCCTCTATTGGCTGCGTTGCCGCAACCGCGACGATCTGGCGCGACGCATGCGCTGCTGCAAAGCCATTGCCGACGCGACCTATGGCTTTGTCGGGCGCTCGCCTGATCAGGTGTCCGGTCTCGTCACCGGTCTCGCCATGAATGCTTCGCTGCTCGACGGCCTCCGCCCGGGCTTCGGCCAGAATCTGCTGAAGTATTACGACTTCGCCCGCAAGAACGATCTCTACCTCAGCTTCGCCGTCACGCCGGCGAGCGGCCGCAAGAGCGCCGACCTGTTTCCCGGCCAGCAGCGCGACGATCCGAACTTGCAGGTCGTCGCCGAAGACGACACTGGCGTTACCGTTTCGGGCATGAAGATGCTCGCCACCAGCGCGGTCTATGCCGACGAAATCCTGATCGGCAATCTCACCCCGATCGACGACAAGCTGAAGAGCGAGGCGATCACCGCGGCGCTGCCGCTGAACGCGCCGGGGCTGACGCTGTGGTCGCGCCAGCCCTACGCCCAGCACGTCGCGCATGAAGCCGACTATCCGATGTCGTATCGCTTCGACGAGACCGACAGCGTGCTGGTCTGCGACCGGGTGAAGATTCCGTGGGAGCGCGTGTTTCTGCACAACGAAGCGGCGATGTCGCGGCGCATCTACATCGAGACGCCGGCGAACTGCTACCAGAACCACCAGTCCAACATCCGGTTCTGGGCCAAGATGGGCCTCATCGTTGGGCTCGCCAGCCGCATCTGCCAGGCCAACGGCACCGACAAGATTCCAGCGGTGCGCGAGCAACTCGGGCGGCTTGCGTCGCTCGAAGCGCTGATCGGCGGGCTGGTCGCCGGCCAGATCGAGGCCTGGGAGGAATGGCCCGCGGGCTTCGCCACGCCGAACCGCCGCATCATGTACGCGGCGCTCAACTGGTGCCAGGAGCACCACACCGAGATCATCGACACGCTGCGCACCTTGCTCGGCGGCTATCCGCTGGTGATGCCGGCGTCGATCGACGTCATCACCGACGATGCGCTGCGCGACACCTTCGCGCGCTGGTGGAAGACGCCGTCGATCGAGGCGGTCGAGCGCCACAAGCTCTACAAGCTCGCCTGGGACATCGTCGGCACCGAGTTCGCCGGCCGCCATATGCTCTATGAAAAATTCTATGCCGGCAGTTCGATCGTGGTGCGCAACCAGAGCGACCGCGAGGCGCCATGGCAGGGCTTCCACGATATCGTGGACCGGCTCCTGGCCGGGATCGAGGTTCCGGACACTGGCGGAAAATAGCGGGAGCGCCGTCGCGTCAGCGGCCCTTACGCTCGATACAATCCCGCACGAACTTTCGGCGCTTCATGGGATGGAGCACGGAGAAGCGCCGCCGGGCTTCCGCCTTGCACCGGCCCTCAACCCGGCCTTGGTCTTGCGCGTTCTCGATCTGGACGTCCCAGCCTTTGTTGAACCGCTCTTTCAGCAAGATGCGCTGGCGAAGCACCTCATCGGATTTATTTGGGGCCGCTTGGGTGTTCCCTTGGGCGCTGGCGAGCCCAACGGTGGCGACGACGAACAGGAATGCAAGGACAAGGCGCATGGGATCTCTATCGATCGAATGATGATGCAGCATCATAGCTCAATTTTGGGATGGCGGATCGCGGTGGGCGGGTGCCCCTTGTGCGATTCACGGCGGGACGGCACACTTGCCGGCAACAAGGGGCACGCGAATGTCCGGATATGGTGCCCGAGGGGAGGATCGATGATCAGGAAGCTTTTGTCGGCCGCTGGAGCTGCGGCTGTGGTCATGGCGCTGACGGCGTCTGCGCCCGCGCAGGAAATCAAGCTGACGTTCGCCGACCAGAATTCGCCGACCGGCTGGGGTCCGGCGCACGCGCTGTATCCCTGGATCAAGCAGGTCGAGGAGGCCACCAAGGGCCGCGTCAAGATCGAGGTGTTCCCGTCGCAGACCCTGATCAAGGGCATCGACATGTGGAAGGGCGTCAGCAGCGGCATCGCCGACATCGGCTGGTGCGTGCAGGGCTATTGGCCCGAGCAGACGCCGCTGTCGGACGTGATGTCGCTGCCGTTCCTGCCGATCAAGACCGCGGAGCAGGGCAGCGAGGTGCTCTGGAAGCTCTACGAGAAATACCCTTCGATCCAGAAAGAGTATGGCGCGATCCAGCCGCTGGTGCTGCACACCACGTCGCCGAACTTCCTGATCACGTCGAAGAAGCAGGTGAAGACGCTGGAGGATATGAAGGGACTGAAGATCCGCACGCTCGGCGGGCCTCCGACCGAGATGGCCAAGGCGCTCGGCGCCGTGCCGGCGGTGCTGCCGATGCCCGACATGTACCAGGCGCTCGACAAGGGCGTGTTCGACGGCGCGGCGGTGCCGTGGGAGGCGATCCATGGCTTCCGGCTCTATGAGGTCGCGAAGTACGTCACCATGGTGCCGTTCTACGCCTCCTACTTCTCGGTCTGCGCCAACCGGCAGAAGATTCAGAGCCTGCCCAAGGATGTGCGCGACCAGATCATGAGCGTGAGCGCGCTGCCGGGATCGAAGTTCTGGGGCAAGAACTTCTTCGACAGCGCCGAAGCCGGCGTGTTGGAGCGGGCCAAGGCGGCCAATATCGAGCTTGTCCGTTATGACGTGCCGCCCGCGGAGGTCGCCCGCTGGAACAAGGCGGCGGGCGAGCCGCTGTGGGAGGAATGGGTGAAGAAGATGGAAGGCAAGGGTCACAAGGAAGCCCGCGACATTCTCAAATCGGCGCTCGAGTTCGCCAAGAACTGATTCCGACGTTTCGGCTCCGGTTTCCCTGTCGGATGACCGGAGCCGATATTGTCCTCCGGCGTTTTTCTGGCGATGCGGTAATTTCCCGGCATGCAGCTTCTCGGACGATGGCTCACCCGTTGCGAAATCGCGCTCCTCTATGTGGGCGTGCTCGCAACCTTCGCGATGATGTGCCTGACCTCGGCGGATGCGCTGAGCCGCTACGCGTTCAACCGTCCGATCCTCGGCGCGTTTGAGATCACCGAAAAATACCTGATGGTCGCGGCGATCTTCATGGGGCTGTCGTACGGCTATCGCGGCGGGCTGTTCATCCGGGTGACGTTCCTGGTCGATCGGCTGTCCGGCACGGCGCGGCTGGTGGCGGACCACTTCGCCTTCCTGGTGTCGCTGTTGTTCTGCGTGGTGTTTCTGTGGGCGACCGCCGTTCAGGGGCTTCGCGGTCTGAGCGAGGACATTGAACTGAGCACCCTGCCGATCCTGGTCGGGCCGGCCTACTGTCTGGTGCCGATCGGATTCCTGGCGCTCACCATCCTGATGCTCGTCGACCTGCCGCGCGTGCGCAAGCGCCAGTCATTGCTCTTCACCCAAGAGGCGCCCGCCGCCTCTTGAAGCTGGCGGTTGGCGAAAGATATTTCATGGTCGTCGCGTTGCCGATGCTGGTGCTGCTGGTGTTCCTGCTGGGCGGCGTGCCGATCGCCGTGGCGCTGGCCGGCTCCGGCATGCTCGGCATCTGGCTGATCACCGGCGACCTCGCCAAGGTGCTGAACATCGTCGGCCTGGTGCCGTTCAGTTCGGTCGCGGACTACCAGCTCACCACCATCCCGATGTTCATCCTGATGGCCTATTTCTCGGCATCGAGCGGATTGGCGCGCGACCTCTATGCCGCCGCCGCCGCCTGGCTGTCGCATATCCGCGGCGGGCTGGCGATCGCGACCGTGTTCGCTTGCGGGATTTTCGGCGCGATGTCGGGGGCAAGCACCGCGGCGGCGTCGGTGATGTCCAAGATCGCGATGCCGGAGATGCGGCGGCACGGCTATTCCGAGGAGCTGGCGGCCGGCTCGATCGGCGTCGGCGCCACGCTCGACATTCTCATCCCGCCCAGCATCGCGATGGTGATCTACGGCATCGCGACGCAGACCTCGATCGGCAAGCTCCTCGTCGCCGGCGTGATCCCGGGCATCATCGTCGGCGTCTTCCTGGCCGCCATGATCTACGGCTGGGTTTGGCTCAGCCCCCAGCACGCGCCGGCAACGTTCCGCACGCCGCCGGCCGAGCGCCGCGCCAGCCTGATCCGGGTCTGGCCGAGCCTGCTGCTCATCCTGCTGGTGCTGATCATGCTCTACACCGGCATCGCAACGCCGACCGAGATCGGCGCGCTGGGCGCCCTGCTTGCCGCGGTGATCGGCGCCGCGTTCGGCCGCCTCACGGTGCCGGAGGCCATCGACGCGCTGAAGCAGACCATCCGCACCTCGGCGATGATCTTCATGATCCTGATCGGCGCCACCGTGTTCGGCTACTACATGACGCTGAGCCGCATCCCGCAGGAGGTGGTGCAGATCGTCATCGCCATGGATTTGAACCGCTGGGTCGTCGTGATCGGCATCGTGGTCGCCTATTTCATCATCAGCATGTTCATGGATGAAATCCCGCTGCTGCTGCTGACCTTGCAGCTCACCTTTCCGCTGATCACGTCGCTCGGCTTCGATCCGATCTGGTTCGGCGTGCTGTCGATGATGATGGTGGCGATGGGGCTGGTTTTCCCGCCGGTCGGCCTGATTGCATTTGTGGTCAGCGCGACGGCGGGCGTCGACCTGATGAAGGTCTACAAGGGCTGCAGCATCCTCATGCTGGCGATCGTCGCGACCACCGTGCTGCTGATGATCTTCCCCGAGATCGCGCTCTGGCTGCCGCGCACGATGCGCTGATCCGAGGTCGCGCGCTGTGACGGAGTGAGCGCGGCGAAACTGTCACAATTCGGCGCGTGACCGCAAAGCGATCCGTCAAAAAAGACATCGGCGCAACATATTTGCCGCACGCGAATCAAAACCGACGCGAAAACAATCGCGCCTCGCGAATTGTAACTTGCCGGACATAGACGAATCAGCGACGCTCGTGTCGTCGCCAAGCTGCATCTTTCATCTGCACTCTTAACCCCGTTTGAGGGCGCTCATGTCTATGGAAAAATCGGCGCGGCCGGCCCGCATGATCGTGGTCGGCAATGAAAAGGGTGGGTCGGGTAAATCGACGGTCGCGATGCACGTTGCTGTTGCGCTCATGAAGGCGGGCCAGACGGTAGCCACCATCGATCTCGATTCCCGGCAAAGAAGTTTGACCCATTACGTCGACAACAGGCGAGCGTGGGGTCGACGCATCGGACGCGAGCTCGATGTCCCACAGCATTTGTGTCCCGATGCTGCGGTCGGCAGCGAGAGCGAAAGATGCACGGCTTTGGCCGACGCCATCGATGCGCTGACGGAACATCACGGCTTCATCGTCATCGATACGCCCGGGCATGATGGCGCGCTAAGCCGCCTCGCGCATTCCATGGCCGACACGTTGATCACGCCGCTCAACGACAGTTTTGTCGACTTCGATGTGCTCGGCACGGTCGATCCGGAAACCTTCGCGGTTTCCGACACTAGCCATTACGCCCAAATGGTTCAGGAGGTGCGCAGGCAGCGGTCTCTTGAAGGAGGATCAATCGATTGGGTGGTCATGAGGAACCGGCTTTCGATGATTGGCACCCGGAACAAGCGTCTGGTCGGCGGCGCCCTGCAAGAGCTATCGCAAAGACTGGAATTCCGAATGGTCGACGGCTTCGCCGAACGGATGATCTTCCGGGAGTTTTATCCCCGGGGGCTGACGGCGCTCGATGATTTCAACGAAGTTACGCTCGGCACCCGGCCGACCATGTCGCACGCCACCGCGCGCCAGGAGGTCGCAAGCCTGTTGAACAGTCTGAATTTGGGGATGTTTACGCACGAAGCGGAAGCGTCGCCGCCGGACGGAGACTGGAGGAACGCGACCGGCACGCCGCTTGATGATCTTGCTCTAGTTAGATCAGCTTCGATCCCTTGAAGCTCGTGTGGCCGTCCTTGCCGACGATGATGTGGTCGTGCACGGAAATGCCGAGCGGCTTCGCGATCTCGACGATCGCCTGCGTCATCTGGATGTCGGCGCGGGACGGCGTCGGATCGCCGGACGGGATGATTGTGCACCAGGATGAGTGCGGTCGCGCTCAATTCCAGCGCCCGCTTGATCACTTCGCGCGGATAGACCGGCGTGTGGTCCACGGTGCCGGTTTGCTGCACCTCGTCGGCGATCACCTGGTTGCGCTTGTCGAGGAACAGCACGCGGAACTGCTCCTTGTCGGCGAACGCCATCGTGGTGCGGCAATAGTCGAGCACCGCCGACCAGGATGACAGCACCGTCCGCTTCTTGACCTCGCCGCGCGCGAGCCGGCTCGCCGCCGCCTGCACGATCTTGATCTCGGCGATGGCGGCTTCGCCCAGGCCCTCGATCTCGCGGAGCCGCGGCCGCGGCGCCGACACCACCTCGGCGAACGAGCCGAACTTGGCGATCAGCGCCTTGGCGAGCGGCTTGACGTCGCGGCGCGGGATGGCGCGGAACAGCACCAGCTCCAGCAGCTCGTATTCGGTGACGGCGTCAGGTCCGCCGTCGAGGAAGCGATCCCGCAGCCGCTCGCGATGGCCGAGATAATGCGGCGGGCCCTCGGCCGGGCCGCCGTTCTCTTCGCTCTTGCGAGTCTCGTGCTTCAGAGTTCTGGGCATGCGAACCGAACACGCTGCTGACACTCGGCAAGGATGCGGGGTGCCGGGCGCGTTTGCAATCGCCCCGTGACAGAAAGCGTTCAGGTCCGGTAGGGCGGCTTGTCGAGGCCCTTGGGCGAGGTCGTGAAGATCTCGCAGCCGGTCGCCGTCACCCCGATGGTGTGCTCGAACTGGGCCGACAGCGAGCGGTCCCGCGTCACCGCGGTCCAGCCGTCGGACAGCACCTTCACGTGGGGCCGGCCGAGATTGATCATCGGCTCCACGGTGAAGAACATGCCGGGGCGGAGCACGATGCCTTCGCCGGGCCGGCCGACGTGGACGATGTTGGGCTCGTCGTGGAACAGCTTGCCGAGCCCGTGGCCGCAGAAGTCGCGCACCACGCTCATGTGCTGCGCCTCGACGAAGGTCTGGATCGCGTTGCCGATGTCGCCGGTGGTCGCGCCCGACCGGATCACGGCGATGCCGCGCATCATGGCGTCGTAGGTGACGTCGATCAGCCGCTCGGCGCGGCGCGGGATTTCGCCGACCGCATACATCCGGCTGGAGTCGCCGTGCCAGCCGTTGAGGATCAGCGTCACGTCGATGTTGACGATGTCGCCTTCCTTCATCGGCTTGTCGCCGGGAATGCCGTGGCAGACCACGTGATTGATCGAGGTGCAGCTTGCCTTCTTGTAGCCGCGGTACATCAGCGTGGCCGGCAGCGCGCCGTGATCGAAGCCGAACTCCAGCACCAGCTTGTCGAGCGCTTCGGTGGTAACGCCGGGCTTTACGTGCTCCACCAGCATGTCGAGACATTCGGCGACCAGCCGCCCGGCCTTGCGCATGCCCTCGAAGGCATCCTTGCCGTGCAGCTTGATCTGGCCGGTTTTTCGGAGCGGTGCAGCGGCCGCTTCAACGTAGGTCATGGGCGCTCAATTTAAGGATCGACGGCGGCAAAGCAAGCGCGCCTGCGATCATCGCGAACCGCCGTCCGTCGCGGTGTCGAAGCGCGCCGCGCCTCCTGGATCGCCGCCCGGTTCTGCCGCGCCCACAGGCCGATCCCGCTGACCGGCTCCAGCAGCGAGCGGCCGAGCTTGGTCAGCTCGTAGTCGACGCGGGGCGGGATGGTCGGGAACACGGTGCGGGTCACGAGCCCGTCGCGCTCCAGGCCGCGCAAGGTGAGCGTCAGCATCCGCTGCGAGATGCTGCCGAGCGCGCGGCGGATTTCGTTGAAGCGTTTCGGCCCGTTGCCGAGTTCGCCGACCACCAGAATGGTCCATTTGTCGCCGACCCGGGACAGCACCTCGCTGACCGCCCGGCAATCCTCGGGCACATGGAGGTTGCTCGGTAACATCGATGTGCCTTCTTGCTTGCGCCGTGCGGTCATTTATCTAGCCTCAGTATCAAGTCGTAACCACTGTCAACAGATAGAGGGTCCCATGGCCAAACTCAAGATCGCCATCGTCATCAGCACCACCCGGGCCGCCCGCTTTGGCCACAAGCCGGCGCAATGGGTCCACGACATTGCCGCCCAGCGCGACGACATCGAGACCGAAATCATCGATTTGCGCGACTTCCCGATGCCGTTCTTCGATGAAGTGGCGTCGAACGCCTGGGCGCCCTCGCAGAATCCGGTCGCCCAACAGTGGCAAAAGAAGGTCGCGGAGTTCGATGGCTACATCTTCGTGACCGCCGAATACAATCACGGAATTCCGGCGGTGCTGAAGAACGCCCTCGATTATGCCTATCCGGAATGGGTCAAGAAGGCCGCCGGGTTTGTCGGCTACGGCGCGGTCGGCGGCGCGCGCGCGATCGAGCAATTGCGACTGGTCGCGGCCGAACTGCAAATGGCGACCATCCGCAACGGTGTCTATATCCAGGGCGCCGACTTCATGGCGGTGTGGAAGGACGGCAAGGAATTGAAGGGCATCGCCTACCTTGAGGCCGGCGTCAAAGACATGCTGGATCAATTGGTCTGGTGGACGAGGGCGCTCAAGACCGCACGCGACCAGGACAAGCTCGCCGCGGCCGCGTGACCACACCGATCGAAAACCGTTCGCATCAACGAGGTGCATCATGTCCATTCGTCCCGTGAAGAAGATCATCGAGTCCAAGCCCACCCTGGAGGGCGCCGGCGTGCATCTGCGCCGCGCCTTCGGCTTCGGCGACACCAAGGAGTTCGACCCGTTCCTGCTGTTGGACGATTTCCGCAACGACAATCCCGACGAGTACAAGGCCGGCTTTCCCTGGCATCCGCATCGCGGCATCGAGACGATCACTTACGTCCTGGCCGGCGAGGTGGAGCACGGCGACAGCCTGGGCAATCGCGGGTTGATGGCTGCGGGCGACGTGCAATGGATGACGGCCGGCAGCGGCATCATGCATCAGGAGATGCCGAAGGGTGACGCGCAGGGCCGCATGCACGGCTTCCAGCTTTGGGCCAATCTGCCGAAGGCGTTGAAGATGACCGCGCCGCGCTACCAGGACATCAAGGCCGCCGACATTCCGGAGGTCATCGACGACGACGGCACCAAGGTGCGCGTGGTGGTCGGCGACTTCTGGGGCAAGACCGGCCCGGTCGAAGGCGTCGCGGCCGATCCGCGCTATCTCGACATCTCGGTGCCGCCCGGCAAGCGCAAGACCTTCAAGGTCGAGGTCGACCGCCACGCCTTCGCCTACATCTTCGCGGGCTCGGGCGCGTTCGTCTCGGCGTCGGCGCCGTTCGGCGTGCTGACCGAGAAGGCGATCGACGGCCAGGAGGTCAAGCTCCGCGAGCAGACCGGCAACCGCTCGCTGGTCGTGTTCGACCGCGGCGACGAGGTCACGGTGCAGGCCGGCGAAGAGGGCATCCGTTTCCTGCTGGTGTCGGGCAAGCCGATCGAGGAGCCGGTCGCCTGGTACGGGCCGATCGTGATGAACACGCAGGCCGAGCTGAACCAGGCGGTGAGCGAGCTGCGCAACGGCACGTTCATCAAGAAGCAGTAACGGTCGACGATTGGTCGGCGGATCGTGTTGGGCACACAGCCGCAACAATTTCCGCCGTCATCGGCGATTGCTAGTCCACCATCGGCACCGGCGTCGCGATCTCGATGCCGTCGCGCGTGATGACGCACCGCCACGCCATCGCCTCGACGCCGCGTGCCCGCGCGCGGTCGAACGCCGCGCCGTATTTCGGATCGATGTCGCGCGCGAGCGCAAAGCGCGTCGCCGAGCCGATCTGGATCAGATACAGCATCACGGCGCGGTGGCCCGCTTCGACCATGTCGCCGAGTTCGTCGAGGTGCTTCCGGCCGCGCTCGGTCTTGGCGTCGGGAAATTCGGCAAGTCCCGGCTGCCGCATCAAATGCACGTTCTTGATCTCGACATAGCAGGGCGGCCGCCCGGCGCCCTCCAGCAGAAAATCCACCCGCGAGTTCTTGCCGTATTTCACCTCGCGCCGGATCGTGTCGTAGCCGGCAAGCTCCGGGAACAGGCCAACAACCAGCGCCGCGCCAACCAGCGGATTGGGATGCGCGGTGTTGACGCCGACGAGCTCCGGGCCCTGGCCGAGATCGACCTCGATCAGCTCCCAACTGTGCGACAGCTTGCGGCTCGGATTGTCCGACTTCGACAGCCAGACGCGCGAGCCGGGTGCGGCCAGTCCGGTCATGGCGCCGGGATTGGCGACATGCGCAGTGATGGCCGTGCCGTCGGGCAGCGTCACGTCGGCGAGGAAGCGCTTGTAACGCTTGATCAGCGTCGCCGGAATGAGCGGAGCCGGGAAGCGCATCAGCTATTGTGGCTTGAATCCCGCGCCTTCGAGCAACTTGGTGTTGCGCTCGACCTGGACGCGGACGAAGTTCGCGAAATCTTCCGGCGTTTCCGCGACCGGTTCGGCGCCGAGCGGTACGAGGCGCTTTTCCTCGGCGAGCTTGCGCCCGGCCTCGTTGAACGTCGCATTCAGCTTCGTTACCACATCCTTCGGCATGCCCTTTGGACCGAAGAAGCCGAACCACGACGTGAACGTGAGGCTCGGCATGCCGCTTTCCGCCGCGGTCGGCACTTCGGGTGCGAGCGCGCTGCGCTTCGCGGCGGTGATCGCCAGCGCCTTGACCTTGCCGTCACGCGCCGCCGGCAACAACGTGACGATGGAATCGATCAAGAGTTGGACGTGGCCGCCCATCACGTCAGTTAGGGCCGGTGCGGTGCCGCGATAGGGCGTGATTGTCATGTTGGATTTGGACACGTTGCTCAGCTCAATCGAGGCGACATGCCCCGCTGATCCCAGGCCGGAGGTGGCAATGGTCCAATCCGCCGGACGTTCGCGCGCCGCCGTCGCTACCTCAGCCAATGTCGCCGGCGCCATTTTGGTCGACATCACGACCAGCATCGGCGATTCACCAATACGGGCGATCGGCGTGAAATCGTTGACCGCGTCGTAGGGAACCGACTTCAGCACGACGTTGGCCATGACATGGGTGAGCGGCACGAACAGTAGCGTGGTGCCGTCGGGCGCGGACTGATGCACGGCCTGCCCGCCGATGGTGCCGCTCGCGCCCGCGCGGTTCTCCACGATGACCGGAATACCCAGCATGGGGCCAGCTTTTTCGGCGAACAGTCGCGCCATGACGTCGACGCCGCCGCCGGCGGCGAACGGTACGATCACTTTGATGGTTTTGTCGGGGAATGCGCTCTGTTGTGCAAAAGCGGGCGCGGCGCACAGCGTAACCAGTATCAATGCCGCGATCAGACGGTGAAGCATTGCGAAATCCCTATTTCACGAACGAGCCGCCGCGGTCTTCCTCGATATGCACGCGAATGATCTCGTCAAACGAGCTTTCGGCAACGAAGCCGAGCTCGGTCGAGCGCTTCGCCTCGAAGCGGTGCGGCCAGCCGGCGACGATGCGCACGATCAGCTCGTCCGGTTCGCGGCGGATGCGCGCCGCGACCTTGTCGCCGGCGACCCGGCGCAGCGCCTCGATCTGCTCGGCGACCGTGCAGCACACGCCCGGCATGGTCAGGTTGATGCGCGGCTCGATTTTTTCCCGCGCCAGGCCCGCGGCATGGATCAGGAAGCCGACCGCCGAGCGCGGGCTGGCGTGGGTGTGCATCACCGTATCGGCGACGGGAAGCTGCGCCTCCTCGCCGTTCAGCGGCTCGCGGATGATGCCGGAGAAGAAGCCGGAGGCCGCCTTGTTGGGCTTGCCCGGCCGCACCACGATCGATGGAAGCCTGATGCCGACGCCTTCGAGGATGCCCTTGCGGGTGTAGTCGGCGAGCAGCTGCTCGCACATCACCTTCTGCGCACCGTAGGAGGTCAGCGGCGTCAGGTGGAACTCGTCGGGGATGGTGTGCGGGAAGGGCGCGCCGAACACCGCGATCGAGGAGGTGAAGATGACGCGGGGCTTGTAGCCGTCGCCGGTCTTGCGGATCGCTTCGAGCAGCGATCGCGTGCCGTCGAGATTGACGTGATAGCCCTTCTCCAGATTGAGCTCGGCCTCGCCCGAAACCACGCCGGCGAGGTGGAAGATGACGTCCGGCCGCTCGGACACCGCCTTCATCGCGATGGCGGGATCGGCGAGGTCGCCGGTCCGCACCTTCACATGGTCCGAGAAGCCCGCGGGCCGCGTCGGCGCGACGATATCCATCAAGGTCAGCTTTTCGATCGGCTGGCGGTTCAGCGCGCGGTCGACGATGAGCTGTTCGATCAGCTTGCGGCCGATCATGCCGGCCGCGCCGGTGATGAGAATATGCATTGCGTCTCCCGCGCGCCCTAGCCGAGCTTTGTCTTCTGCCTGCCATCCCTATCGAAATTCTCCGGCGCGAGCCAGCGCTCGAACGCGGCTTTGCGCGCCGGCCATTCGCTGTCGAGGATCGAGAACCAGGCGGTGTCGCGGCTGTGGCCTTTGACGATCATGTGCTGGCGAAACAGCCCCTCATAGGTGAAGCCGAAGCGCTCAGCCGCCCGTTTCGACGCGGCGTTGAGAGCGTTGCATTTCCATTCATAGCGCCGATAGCCGAGCGTTTCGAAGGCGTAGCGGGCGATCAGGTATTGCGCCTCGGTGGCGAGCGGCGTGCGCTGCAGCGCGGGTGAATAGACGATGTTGCCGACCTCGATCACGCGCATCGCCGGACGGATTTCCATCAGCGAGAGGATGCCGACGGCGCGGCCGCCGTCATCGAGCACGGCGTAGAAAATCCGCTCCTTGTTATCCTCGCAGGCGGCAATATAGGCGTCGAACTCTGCCTGGTCGGCAAACGGGCCCGGCGGCAGATAGGTCCAGATCGTGTCGTGGCCGCGCATCGCCATCCACAACGCCGCGCGATGCCGCGCGGCGCTGAGGCGCTCGACGCTGCCATAGCGGCCGCGGAGCGTGACCGTTCCGGGGAACAGCGCGGGTGCGGAATCCACCGCGGGGCCGACCGGCAGCTCGGCTGGCGTGGCCATCAGAATGTCTTGCGGTCTTCGCTGAAGAACTTGTTCAGATCGGCGTTGCTGATCAGGTCGGCGAAGCCGTCGAACTTGCCGTCCTTGGCGATCTGCGTTGCCGTCTTGATGAAGGCGTGCATCGCCACGCGTGCCAGCGAGCCGCCGACGCTGATGCGCCGCACGCCCATGCCGGCGAGGTCGTTCACCGTGAAGCCGAGCGCCCCGCTGTTGAGGAAGTTGATCGCCTTGCCGCCCACCGCCTTCACGGTGGCCTCGATGTGCTCGCGGGTCTTGATGCCGGGCGAATAGAGGCAGTCCGCGCCGGCGTCGGCAAACGCCTTGAGCCGGCGGATGGTCTCGTCGATGTCCGGCCGCCCGCGAATAAAACCCTCGCTGCGCGCGGTGAAGATCACGTCGCCGCCGGCCTTGTCGATCGCCGCGCGGGCGGCCTTCACGCGCGCCAGCGCCGTGTCGAAATCGTAGAGCGGCGTCGCCGAGTGTTGCGGCGAGTCCTCGATCGACAGCCCGGCCACGCCGGTGGCGATGCAGCGCGTGACGTTTGCCGCGACGGCTTCGGGATCGTCGGCAAAGCCGTTCTCGAAATCGGCGTTGAGCGGAATGTCGGTTGCCGCCGCAAGCTCGCGATAGTGCGCCAGCACGTCGTCCATCGACTGGGCGCCATCGGGGTAGCCTTCCGAATGGGCGTGGCCGGAGCTGGTGGTCGCCAGCGCCTTGAAGCCCAGGCCCTGGAGGTAGCGCGCGCTGCCGACGTTCCACGGATTGGGAATGACGAAGCAGCCGGATTGGTGCAGCGCGCGGAAGGTCTTGCGCTTGTCGGCGGTGGACGGGCGGGTCGACGGCATGGAAAACTCCCGGCAATGGACAAGACCAAGCCTGCCACGGCATCGCGCGCCGCGACAGCGCATTTCGGTGATACAGACATGAAGCGGCGTGATGGCGCGTCCGCAGCAAGTGCCGGGAAAGAGCGAATTCATGCTGAGGGATTGCGTCGATCTGGATGCGCTGGAGCAGAACGCCCAGCGGGTGATGCGGCCGGAGTCGTGGGTGTTCTGCGACACCGGCGCCGACGACGAGATCACGTCCAAGGAGAACATCACGGCTTGGCGGAAGCTCAAGCTCCGCCCGCGCGTGCTGCGCGACATCGTCGAGATCGACACCAGCGTCAGCCTGTTGGGCGCGCGGGTGAACACGCCGATCATGGTGGCGCCGACCGGCCGCCATCACCTGTTCCATGCCGAAGGTGAGCGCGCCACCGCGCGCGGCGCGGCCGCGGCCGGTGCGCTCTATGTCATGTCGACCAGCGGCGCGACCCTGGTCGAGGACGTCGCCAAGGAGCGCGGCGCAGCGCCGCAATGGTTTCAGCTCTACATGCAGCCGGACCGCGAGGCGACCGGCGCGTTGCTCGACCGCTGCGTCAAGGCGGGCTTCAAGGCGCTGGTGCTGACGGTGGATCAGCCGGTGCCGGGCTGGAGCCCGCGCGCGGCGCGGACGCCGGTGATTCCCTCGCCCAATGTCCGCAGCGTCAACATGATCGGCCAGCCGATTGCGAAGACCGCCTACGATCCGGATCGCAAGGGGCTGGCGATGTTCCCGACGAACTTCGCCGATCTGGAATGGCTGGTGAAGCGCTGCGCCATGCCGGTGGTGGTCAAGGGCGTGTTGCGCGGCGATGACGCCAAGCGCTGCGTCGGTTGCGGCGTGAAGGGCATCATGGTGTCGAACCACGGCGGCCGCCATCTCGACACCACGGTGACCACCGCCGAGGTGATTTCGGAAGTCGTCGAAGCGGTCGGCACCACCGCCGAGGTCTATGTCGACGGCGGCATCCGGCGCGGCACCGATATCGTCAAGGCGCTGGCGCTCGGCGCGCGTGCGGTGCTGCTCGGACGGCCGCCGCTGTGGGGCTTGAGCGTCGACGGCGCGGACGGCGTGCGGATGGTGATGGATCATATGCGGGACGAGATGGTGCGGGCGATGCAGCTCTGCGGCGCGGCGAGCCTCGCGGCGCTGACACCGGATCTGGTGAAGGCGTGAGTGGACTGACCCCGACCGGCAAGCTCCGCGTCGGCGTCGCCAATGCGCCGTCGGCGTCGCCGCTGTTCGTCGTCAAGGATGCCGATGGTGCGCCGCGTGGCGTCACCGTCGATCTCGGCAGCGCGCTGGCGAAGGAGCTCGGCGTCGAGGCCGAGTTCATGGTGGCGCCCAACACCGGCGAACTGACCGACGCGCTGGAGGCAGGGCGGATCGACGTGTCGTTCATGCCGGTCGACGACGAGCGGAAAAAGCGGATCGACTTCGGTCCGATCTATTTCCAGGTCGAGAGCACCTACATGGTGACCGGGGCCTCGGGCATCAAAACGGTCGATGAAGTGGATCGAACGGGCATTCGTGTCGTCGGTATCGCCAACACCACGACGATCCGCGCCGCCGGGCGGACTTTGAAGAACACGACGGTCATAGCCGCGCCGTCGATCGGCGACGCCATGGCGATGATGACTGGCGGCAAGGCGGACGCCTTCGCGCTGTCGCGCGATTCGCTGCCGCCGTTTGTCGCGCAGCTTCCCGGCTCGCGCATGGTCGAAGGCGGCTTCCAGTTTACCGGCGTCGCCATCGCAGTGCCGAAGGGCAGGCCGAAGGCGCTTGGCTGATGCGACGGCGTTCCTGGAGAAGGCGAAGAAGTCAGGCACGGTGCGTCGCGCGTTTGAACGCGCCGGGTTGTCGCATCTGGACGTAGCGCCGTAGGCCGAATCGCTTACTTCGCCGCTCGCTTGCCGTGCTGCTTGCGCCATTCCTTGAATTCTTTGGAGACGGCCGCCGCTGCGGCCCGCGTCGCGCGATGCAGCCAGCCGCGGCTGCGGCGCCGGAAGTCACGCGCAATTGCGTTGTGGCGGTCGCCGGTGCCGAGATGGATATTGGCGAGCTCATGGCCCATGGCCCGAAGCATGGACCGGCTGAGCAACGCGTCGGACTGCACTTCAACCTCGATCTTGCGGTTGTTCGGCGAAAGCCTGCGGACCACAACCTTGTTGTTGGCGCTGAACCACGGGTCCGGTGCGCGATAGCGGCCGTCGGCGATGTCCTGAACGCGCAGTCGTCGGCCCTGGCGGCCGTGGGCTCGCGTCCATCCGGACGGCACCAGGGCCTTGGCCTCACGCACCGCCAGACCGCCGTGCCAGTCGGCGATGCCGACCCAGCGTGGCCGTCCCAGGCTTCCCGTGCCGGCGGTGCGGCGGCTGAATTTCACGATCTCGGCGCCGTCCGGCAACGCGGCTTCGATCGCGCGGCGATAGCGTCCGGGCAGATTCTTCGAGCCCTTGAGCTTCGCTATCTTGTCCCAAAATCGCGCGTGCTCGCCTTCGCTCGCGATCAGCAGCTCGTGCAACCAGACGTGCTCCCGGTCGAGGACGAACGGCCGGGGCTTGTTCAGTCCCCGGCTGTAGCCGTCCAGGATGGCGGCACAGATTGCGCCGCCCCGGTACACACGCGATGGCCGCGCCAGCGCCGCGCTGGTTGCGAGCCGCACCAGGTCGAGCGCGTAGGGCATGACGGCGGCTTCGTCGAAGTCGTTGACACCCCAGATCAAGCGGCCGTCGTCGTCGAGCCACACCCCGAAGTTTTCGAGATGAATGTCGCCGACGGCGAGCGTCGTGGGTGCGTCCGCAAGGTCGGGGCAGATGTCCAGGATCGTTTCAGCCCAGCGCCAATAGGTGGCGCGCAGAAACGGGAACGGCCCACTCGCCATTTTTTCTCGCTTCTTGTGCAGATCGGCCGCAACGACCTTGCCGCGAAGCTCCCGTCGCAGCCAGCGGTCGTAGGCGGCATTGGCCTTGGGGAAGCTGTCCGCAGCCACGCGACCCTCAGTGGTTGTCTCGCGGCACACTCGTCTGTGCCACGCGCTGATATTTTACCGCTGGCTTCAGCACCATGCCGTCGGCAAGCTGATCGACCAGGCCACGCTGGATTTCCTGCCACGGCGTCTGATGCGGCGGGTAGCGGTAGCCGCCAGCTTTTTCCAAAGCCTTGCGGCGTTTGGCGAGTTCATCCTTTGAAATAAGAATATTCGCCGTGCCCTTGTTGAGATCGATGCGCACGCGGTCGCCGGTCTTCAAGAGCGCCAGCCCGCCGTTGGCCGCTGCTTCCGGCGAAGCATTCAAAATGGACGGCGAGCCCGAGGTGCCGGACTGCCGGCCGTCACCGATGCAGGGCAGCGCCGTGATGCCGTTTTTGATCAGCGCCGCCGGTGGCTGCATGTTCACGACTTCGGCGGAACCCGGATAGCCGATCGCGCCGGCGCCGCGCATGAACAAAATGGTGCGGTCGTCGATCTTCAGCGCTGGATCGTCGATGCGGTGGTGGTAATCCTCCGGGCCATCGAACACCACGGCGCGGCCCTCGAACGCATTGCGGTCCTTCGGGTTGGACAGGAACCGCTTGCGGAAGTCGTCGGAGATCACGCTCGTCTTCATGATCGCCGAATCGAACAGGTTGCCCTTGAACACCTTGAAGCCGGCCTGCTTCTTCATCGGCTTTTTGTAAGGCTTGATGACGTCGGCGTCGGCGACTTTGGCTCGCTTGACGTTCTCGCCCATGGTCTTGCCGTTGATGGTCAGCGCATCGGCGTGGATTCGCCTGGCCTTGAGCAGCTCGTTCATCACCGCCGGCAATCCGCCCGCGCGGAAGTATTCTTCGCCGAGATAGAATCCCGCCGGCTGCATGTTGACCAGCAGCGGCACGTCGTAGCCGTATTTCTCCCAATCCTGGATCGTGAGCTTCACGCCGATGTGGCGCGCGATGGCGTTGATGTGGATCGGTGCGTTGGTCGAGCCGCCGATCGCCGAATTGGCGACGATGGTATTCTCGAACGCCTTGCGCGTGAGGATGTCGGACGGCCGCAAATCCTCGTGCACGATCTCGACCGCGCGCACGCCGGTGTCATAGGCGATCTGCCCGCGCTCGCGGTACGGCGCCGGGATCGCGGCGCAGCCGGGCAGCGACATTCCCAAAGCCTCGGCGAGCGCATTCATGGTCGAAGCGGTGCCCATGGTGTTGCAATGGCCGACCGACGGCGCGCTTGCCGTCGCGAGGTCCAGGAACTCCTGGTCGTCGATGCGGCCGGCGGCCAGCTCCTCGCGCGCTTTCCAGATCGCGGTGCCGGAGCCCGCTCGCACACCCTTCCACCAGCCGTTCAGCATCGGGCCGCCGGAGAGAACGATGGCCGGGATGTTCACTGTCGCCGCCGCCATGATCAGCGCCGGCGTGGTCTTGTCACAGCCGGTCAGCAGCACCACGCCGTCGAGCGGATAGCCGTACAGCACCTCGACGAGACTGAGATACGCGAGGTTTCTGTCGAGCGCCGCGGTCGGGCGCTTGCCGGTTTCCTGAATCGGATGGCAGGGGAACTCGAAAGCGATGCCGCCGGCATCGCGGATACCGTCGCGCACGCGCTTGGCCAGTTCCAGATGGTGACGGTTGCACGGCGACAGGTCGGAGCCGGTCTGCGCGATACCGACGATCGGCTTGCCGGAGCGAAGCTCCGGGCCGGTGAGACCGTAATTGAGGTAACGCTCGAGATAGAGCGCCGTCATGCCCGGATTGTCCGGATTGTCGAACCAGAGCTGCGAGCGGAGGTTCTTGCCGCGCGGGGCCAGGGTTTTCGGCTTCTTGGTCATGACCATCCTCGGCCGTTTTGGGATTCGGCGGCGAGGATGCGCCGAACCGCGCGGACGGCGCAAGGAGGTGTAAACAAGCTGAAATCAGGCCGAAATGCCGGGTTTGCGGGGCGGAATTTCGACACGGTTTCGTGATCGAAATTTTGTGCGGTCCCCGGTGTTACATTATTCGGGCGACATGCGTTTGCGCACTCCAACGATCGAGAGGGCAACATGAAAACTTTATCTGTGGCTTTGATTGTTTCCGCAGTCGGATTGGCTGTTGTGGCTTCGCCGGCCGAAGCGGCCAAGAAAAAGTATCGGCATCAGTCCGGCGCCGCCGCCAACGCCATGGTGCCCGGTGGGACCAGCGCCACTTTCCAGGGCGGCGTGATGCGCGGCCCGCTCTACAACGGGCAGGACTATCTCGGCGACGATCCGGATCCGAACATCCGCGCCTATCTGCTTCGTGACCTGAGCGGCCGATACGGCGGCGGCCGTTAAAATGTTATACATCGTGGGCGCGCGTCCTTGCGTGCGCCCGACAACTCGGAGAGCAAAATGAAGACTTTATCAATTGTTGTTTCCGCGATCGGCCTGGCTTTTATGCTTGCCTCGCCAGCCGAAGCGGCCAAAGCAGGCAAGCAAAAGAAATCGGCCGCGACTGCGCACGTGGTGAAACACCGCCAGACCGCCGAAGTTGTTCCCGCGCCGGGAGCCGGCTATCAGGGCGGCGTGATGCGCGGCCCGCTCTACAATGGGCAGGACTATCTCGGCGACGATCCCGACCCGAACGTCCGCGCGTTTCTCATCAAGAATCTGAGCGGCCGCTACGGCAGTTCCTATTGAAGCACCCGGTTTGATTTTGCTTCGGGGATGCGCTCAATTGCCCAGCGGTGTTAAGGGGCGCGCTGGGACACCATGCTCAATCAACTGCTGATCGGAGGCCTCGTCAGCCTCGCCAATTTCGGCATTCATGCTTTGATGACCGGGCTGATCGTGGTGGTCACACACCACGTCGCCGGCAGGACGGACGACCTGCACGTCTTCATGCGTCTGTCCGCGCTGATGATGGTTGCGGTCGTGCGTGTTGATGCTGGCGCATGTCGTCGAGATCTCGGTGTGGGCCGCTTTTTATGCCCTGGCCGGCATCGAAACCGAAAAGGCCGGCGCGTTCGAATTCGCCTTCGAGAACTACACCGCGCTCGGCTACGGCGACGCGGTGGCCACGCAGGGCTACCGTCTGATGGGACCCATCACCGCGCTCAACGGGCTGCTGTTGATCGGCTGGTCGGTTGCCATCATCTTCGAGGTGGTGAAAATGGCCGACGTTCAATTCAGTCACCGGAAGCAGCCTGATTGAGATATTTGGATTTTTGTTCGTCTGCGGTGTTGGTTCTGAAGCGAGGTGAGGTTTCACATGCGCCATCGTCTGGACATTTGGATCTTCTCAGCCACCACAACTCTCGCCCTGTGTCTCGCCGCGCCGGCGGAGGCGGCCAATACCGGCAAGCACAAGAAGCCGGTCGCGGGCGCGACGGCTCACGCGATGAAACACCGGCGCACCACCGCTATGGTGCAACCGGCGTTTCGGTATCAAGGCGGCGTGCCGGCGGGTCCGCTTTACAACGGCCAGGATTACTTGGGCAACGATCCCGATCCGAACATCCGCTCGCAAATCCTGCGCGATCTGGGTGGCCGCTACGGCGGCAACGACTGACGCCAATTGATAGGAATTTGCTGCGCCGATTGGCGTGGCAAGCATGGCCTCGCGCCCGTTGACGGCGGCCGTAACCCTGCGGCTAATAGGGGCAATAAGAGCCCAAATAAGACCAGGAAACGCAGGACATCCCCATGCTGAAAACCATCGCGGCGTTCGACCGCATCGGCGAGGAAAACGCCTTCGCTGTGCTGGCCCGCGCCAATGCGCTCGCCGCGCAGGGCAAGGACATCATCAATCTCGGCATCGGCCAGCCCGATTTCCGCACGCCCGAGTTCATTGTCGAGGCCGCGATCAAGGCGCTGCGTGACGGCCATCACGGCTACACGCCGGCGAACGGCATCCCGCCGCTCCGCGATGCGGTAGCCGCCGACCTGCACAAGCGCTTCAAGGTCGAGGTGTCGCCCGACAGCGTCATGATCATGCCTGGCGGCAAGCCGACCATGTTCATGTCGATCCTGATGTTCGGCGAGCCCGGCGTGGACATCCTGTATCCCGATCCGGGCTTTCCGATTTACCGCTCGATGATCGAGTACACCGGGGCGCGGCCGGTCCCGGTGCCGATCCGCGAAGAGAACGGCTTTGCGTTCTCCGCCGATGAGACGCTGAAGCTGATCACGCCGCAGACGCGGCTGCTCATTCTCAACTCACCGGCCAATCCGACCGGCGGCGTCACCGGCAAGGCCGAAGTCGACAAGCTCGTCGCGGGCTTGGAGAAATTTCCCGATGTCTGCGTGATGTCGGACGAGATCTACGATCACATGGTCTACGACGGCGAAACCCATGTCTGCCTGCTGTCCTATCCGTCGATCCGCGATCGGCTGATCCTGCTCAACGGTTGGTCGAAGACCTATGCCATGACCGGCTGGCGGCTCGGCTACGGGATTTTCCCGCCGAAACTTTACGAATATGTCCGCAAGCTCGCGGTCAATCTGCACTCCTGCGTCAACGCCTCGGCGCAATACGCCGGCCTTGCGGCGCTGAAAGGCCCGCAGGACGAGGTGCACAAGATGATCGCCGAGTTCGACAAGCGGCGGAAGGTCGTGGTCGAGGGCTTGAACAAGCTGCCCGGCGTGTCCTGCGCGGTGCCGAAGGGCGCGTTCTATGCGTTCCCGAACGTGTCGACGCACCGGCTGGAAGGCCAAGGAGCTCGCTACCGCGCTGCTCGACAACACCGGCGTCGCCACCATCGGCGGGCCGGACTTCGGCATCCTCGGCGAAGGCTACATTCGGCTGTCCTACGCCAACTCCACCGAGAACATCCTCAAGGCGCTCGACCGCATGGGTCAGTTCCTGGCGAGCCGCAAGGCGGCATGACGACGATGCGAACAGATGCTGAAGATTCTGCCGATCGCGCTGACCTTCATCGCCACCACGGCGGCGCAGGCGCAGACCTACTATCACTACGAATGCGCCGACGGCGCGAGCTTCGAGGTGGCGCTCTATCCGGAGACCAAGGCCGCGTTCCTGCAGTTCGATGGCAAATCGCTGCAACTGCCGAAGCGATTTTCGCTCACCAGCCAGCGCTTCGCCCAGAACGGCGTCACCTTCTCGATGAAGAGCGGCGGCATCGCCACGATCCGCCGCGCCGGCAAGACGTCGCAGTGCAAGATGAATTAATTAGGCGCGTACTCATAAATCTGGTTCCGTAAGCGCGGGCGCTGAATATCCGCTTCTCTCCGAAAGGACTGGATTACTGCATCGCTGCGAAATGTCGCGATGTGCTAATCGTGTCGCTTCGCGTCGCAGCAAACGGCATCGTTATCCGATCAATTTGTCGGCGCGGTCGAGCACCGCGCAGCCACCATGCATTTCGCTTCGTTAATGCCGGCGAATGGGTCTTGACGGGTGCCATCCGCAGATGCCCCGATGGGGGACCAAAACCATGGGAGGACACCATGCCCCGTCTCGCCCGCACTGCGTTCGCGGCTACTGCCATCATGGCGGCTGCGGTACTCGCGGTTTTGTCGCAGCCCGCTGCTGCTCAGACCACCACCCTCACCATGTCGAGCTGGGTGTCGCCAAGCCATCTGCTGACCAAAGACGTGCTGGCGGTCTGGGGCCAGCAGGTCGAGAAGGCCACCGACGGCCGGGTCAAGCTGCAGATGCTGCCGAAGCATCCTTCCGCGGCGCCCGGCACCTTGGACGCGGTCAGGGATGGCCTCGTCGACGTCTCCTACGTCACGGCAAGCTACACGCCCGCCCGCCACGTGATGCCGCTGCTGGCCGAGCTGCCGGGCGGCGGAGCCACCTCCGTGGTCAACTCGGTGGCCTACTCACGCATCCATTGGAAGTATCTGCAGCAGGTCGGCGAATATAAAGGCGTCAAGCTGCTGGGCGTCTTCACCCATGGACCGGGCCAGATGTTCAACACCAAGCGGCCCATCAACAAAGTCGAGGACCTCGCCGGCATGAAGATCCGCACCGGCGGCGGCATTGCCGAGGAAATGGCGCGCGCGCTCGGGGCTTCGGCATTCGTCAAGCCGGCGCCCGAGTCCTACGAGCTGCTCAGCTCCGGCGTTGCCGACGGCACGTTCTTTCCCCTGGAGTCGATTATCTCCTTCAAGCTCGGCTCGGTCATCAAATACGCCACGCTGTTTTCCGGCGGCTTCTACAGCTCTTCGTTCGGCTTCTTCATGAACGAGGACAAGTGGAACAAGCTGTCGAAGCAGGACCAGGACGCCATCGCGTCGGTGTCAGGCGAGGCGTTGGCGCTGCTTGCCGGCAAGGCATGGGACACCACCGACGCGGCAGCGCTTGAGGAGATGAAGCGGGTCGGGATCCAGATCAGTACGCCATCGCCCGAGTTCGTCAAGGGCGCACAGGAACGAGCCAAGGTGATCAGCGACAAATGGATCAAGGACGCCACCGCCAAAGGCATCGACGGCGCCAAGGTGTTTGCGGAGTTCCATGAGGAGCTCAAGCGCGTCGCCGCCGGCCAGTGACGGATCCGGGATCCATGACGTCGCAGACGACGCCACCTGCGACGTCACAGCCCGCCGAGGTGGGCGTCTGGCTCGATCGCGTGCTCGGTGCCGCAGCGGCTGTCCTGTTGTTCTGCCTGATGGCTTTGACGACGGCCGACGTCATCGGCCGCTATATCTTCAACTGGCCGCTGCGTGGCGCCTTCGAGCTCACCGAGTTGATGTTGTTGACGCTGATCTTTGCCGGGCTGCCGCTCGCCTCGCGGGCGGATGAGCACGTCACGCTCGACTTCATCGACATGCTACTCGGCGACAACGGCCGCTTGCTGCTGCGTCGGCTCGTCGATCTGGTGTGCGGGCTCCTGTTCCTCGGGCTCGCTTGGCGCGTCTGGATCAAGGCCGGCAGGATCGCCGGCTACGGCGATACCACCGAGGTCTTGCGGGTCCCGGTCGGCCCGTTCGTCTATTTCATGGCCGTCATGGTGGCGGTCACCGGCATCTTGCATCTGACCAAGGTGATTTACCCGGCTCCGCCGCGCGGCGGAGTCCAGTTCGATCCAAACAAGCCGACCACCACATGACGGAAGCTCTGATCGGCCTCGGTCTGATGATGGTGATTGCGCTGCTGCGCATCCCGATCGCCATCGCTATGGGCGTGGTCGGCTTCCTCGGCGTCGCTTATCTGCGCGACTGGAACTTCGCGCCTGCTTTCGCGATGCTGGAGACCAAGGTCTACGAGACGGGACGCAACTATACACTCTCGGTGGTGCCGCTGTTCATCCTGATGGGCAATCTGGTCACGCGGGCCGGCATGTCGCAGGAACTGTTCCGCGCGGCTAACACCTGCATCGGCCATCTGCGCGGCGGACTTGCCATGGCGACGGTGTGTGCCTGCGCCGGCTTCGGCGCCATCTGCGGATCTTCGATCGCGACCGCCGCCACTATGGCCAAGGTCGCCTATCCCGCCATGAGCCAGCTCGGCTACTCGGATCGCCTGTCGACCGGCGCGATCGCCGGCGGCGGCACGCTCGGCATTCTCATTCCGCCTTCGACGATCATGGTGATCTACGGCGTCATGACCGAAACCAACATCGGCAAGCTGTTCGCGGCCGGCATCCTGCCGGGCATCCTGGCGACATTCCTGCTGTGCCTTGCGGTGCAATGGATCGTATGGACCGATCCGGCCTCGGGGCCCCGCGGCGAGCGCTCGACTTGGACGCAGCGGTTCGTGGCGCTCAAGGGCGTGTGGGCGGTGGCGATGCTGTTCATCGTCGTCATGGGCGGCATTTACGGTGGCGTCTTCACGGCCACGGAAGGCGCGGGGATCGGTGCCTTCGGCGGGCTCTGCTTCGCGCTGGCGCGCCGGGCTCTCACGTGGCGTGCGCTGCTCGATTCCCTCGTCGAATCCGGCCGCACCACGGCGATGCTGTTCGCCATCCTGACCGGCGCGCTGATGTTCGCCGAGTTCGTCAACTACACGTCGATGCCAGGGGACCTCAAGAACCTGGTCACGTCGTTTAATCTGTCGCCGATCATGGTGGTGGCGGCGATCTGCGTCATCTACGTGATTCTCGGCACGGCCATGGAAGAGCTGTCGATGATCCTGCTGACGGTGCCGGTGTTCTTTCCACTCATCGTGCATCTGGGTCTCGACCCCATCTGGTTCGGCATCCTGATCGTGGTGGTGGTGGAGATCGGACTGATCAGCCCGCCGGTCGGCATGAACCTGTTCGTCATCAACGCGCTGCTGCCGCAGGTGCCGACGCGCACGGTGTTTCACGGTGTGCTGCCGTTTGTGGTCGCGGACGTGGTGAGGCTCGCCATTCTCGTCGCCTTTCCCATCATCTCATTATGGTTGCCGAGCCTCATGCGATAAGTCCGCCGAGGCAAGGCGATCGCCTGGGTGCGACAACTCGCCGGCTGCGCCCTATTTCGGCTGTTCGAGAATGACGCGCGTGGCGCCGGGGATCGGCAGCTTGATGCCCTCGCGCGTGAAGGTGTCCCACAGCGCGATCATCACCGCGGACCGCGTGCCGGTCGGTCCGGTCGCGGCGTCCTTGATCCAGAACCACAGCACATATTCGATCGCGCTCGCGCCATATCCGGTCAGGTGACAGACCGGTGGCGGGACTTTCAGCACCTGCTCGACGCTCTGCGCCGCCTGCACCGCGGCGGCGCGCGTCTTGTGCAGGTCGCTGTCGTAGGTGGTGCTGAATTTCACTTCGAGGCGCATCAGGTCGGACGAATAGGTCCAGTTGATGACGCGCTGGGTGACGAGGTCCTCGTTCGGCACCAGCAGCTCGCGGCCGTCCTTGAGATCGACCGAGGTGTAGCGCGCGCCCATGTGGGCGACCCAGCCGAAATGATCGCCGACCGAAATGACGTCGCCCGGCTTGATCGACTTGTCGGCCAGCAGAATGATGCCGCTGACGAAGTTCGAGACGATCTTCTGCAGGCCGAGGCCGACGCCGACGCCGATCGCGCCGGTGAACACCGCGAGCACGGAGAGGTCGATGCCGGACGCGCTCAGCACGATGACGATGGCGGCCGTCATCACGCCGATGCGGATCAGCTTGCCGGCCAGCACCTGGATCGACGGTGTCAGCCCGCTGACATGCTGAACGCGGCGGTCGAGGAAATTGCTGGTCGCGGTCGCCGCCCACAGCGCCACCGCGAGCAGCACCGCGGTCTTTATAACGAGGAGCGGCGTGACCCGGATGCCGCCGATCAGGATCGCGCGGGCGTCGAGCGCGGCCACGGTGTCATCGAGCAGGCCGAGGATGCTGAGCGCGGCGATCGTCCAGGCCGTCACCTGCACCACGCGGTTGACGAACGGGTTGCGGATCAAACTCGCCGCCAGCGCGATCACCACCCAGGCGGTGGCGAGATCGCCCGCCACGCCGAGGATGTAGGTGCGGGGGTGCGTGGCCCAGGTCCGGATCGCGGTGCGGGTGATCCCGATCAGGATCATGAAGGCCAGCACGCCGAAATTGTCGATCAACGCGCGGATAAAAATGCGCAGATAGGACGGCCAGCCCATCGTGGCCGTCACCAGATCGAACCGCCGGCGGATCGCGGCGGCGCAGCCCCAGGCGGCGAGCGCGGCGAGCACGATGATGCCGAACTGGATCGGCAGCCAGAGCGACGTCAGCTCGGTCCGCAGCGTCACCCGCAGCGTGGTGACCAGCGCATCCAGGGTGCCTTGCAGGCTGTCTGCTTCCATGCCTCGTCCAGCCACCTGATGTTGGCGAATGTGAGGGGAATACGCGATTCGAGCGGCAAGTCCCAGATTGGAAACGCGCAATCCCGCGCTGCCGTTCCGCGCTTCAGGCGCGTTGGGTCAGCCGGAATCCGATCAGCACGATCGCAAGCCCGATCAATTGCAGCACGCTCGGCACCGAGCCGAGCGCGATCCAGCCGATCAGCAGCACGCCGGGTGGCACCAGGGTCGGAAACACCGCGGCCCGTCCGGCGCCGAGCAGGACGACGGCACGGGTAAACAGGTAGATCGCACCGGGGCCGGCCAGCAGCCCTTGCAGGATCGCCTGCAACAGATTCTCCCAAAGCCCCAGCGCGGCGATGCGGGAGAATCCGACCAGCACCCCGTAGATCGGCAGGATGGCGAGCGAGACGACGCTGGTGACGATCATGGCGCGCGTCGGCGCGACGCGCCACTTCCGCAGGAACATGCCGAAGGTCGCAAAGAACGCCCCGGCCAGGACGAAGAGCAGGTCGCCGGCGACGCCATGCACGCCGATGGTGGTGATCGCCTCGCCGCCGATCACGATGAGGCCGGCGACGATGACGAGCGCGCCGGTGACGCGCTTGGCCGGCAGCCGTTCATGCAGAACGACGGTCGAGAGCACCAAGCCGAGCAACGCCGCGGTCGACGGTTGGATGATGCCGCCGTGGCCGAGCGGCACCAGCAGAAAGCCCGAGTAGCTGACGAACGCGATGCCAAGCCCGCCGAAGAACGTCAGCACGATGCCGCGGCCCCAGCCGATGCCGTTGAGGTCGCCGATGCCGTCACGGAGCGCCAGCGGCAGCAGCACGAGGCCGGCCCAGAAGCAGCGGTGAAAGGTGATGTCGGCGGGGGTGAACCCGATGTCGATGCCGTGCCGCGCGGCAACGAATCCGGCCGCCCAGAACACCGCCGCGCCCACGCCGCAGGCGATGCCGATGGCAATGGAGCGGGATGGACTCGGCTTTATTCGGTCTTTTTTATTTGATCTTGCGTCATGGCGGGCGAGGGGGTCCGCGGCATTCGTGGCAGCGCCGCTCGATCGTTGCGATGTCCCATACGCCTGCTGTCGCGTCAGAGCCAGCATGATGGCGTGGCTCACCCATCGCGCGATGGGGCTTTCGGAAGTGGCCGCGGAATGCTTAGGATCGGATCAAACCTTGAGGGAGTGAACCGTGGCCAAGAACAAAGTCATCATCACCTGCGCCGTCACCGGCTCGATCCACACGCCGTCGATGTCGCCGCATTTGCCGGTGACCGCGGAGCAGATCGCCGATGCCGCGATCGGCGCGGCCGAGGCCGGCGCCGCCATCGTGCATCTGCACGCGCGCAATCCGCAGGACGGCCGGCCCGACCAGACGCCGGAGGCGTTCGCGCCCTTCCTCAAGGTGATCAAGCAGCGCTCCGGCGTGGTGGTGAACATCACCACCGGCGGCGCCCCGACCATGACGGCGGAAGAGCGCGTGCGTCCGGCGGCGCACTTCAAGCCCGAGGTCGCCTCGCTCAACATGGGCACGATGAACTTCGGGCTCTATCCGATGATCCCCCGCTACAAGGGCAAGTTCAAACACGACTGGGAGGAGCCGTATCTCGAGGGCTCCAAGAAGGGCATGTTCAAGAACACCTTCGCCGACATCGAGTACATCCTGACTACTTGCGCCGGTAACAACACCCGCTTCGAGATCGAGTGCTACGACATCGGCCACCTTTACACGCTACGGCATTTCCTCGACCGCGGCGTGGTCAAGCCGCCGTTGTTCGTGCAGTCGGTGTTCGGCATCCTGGGCGGCATCGGTGCGCATCCCGAAGACGTCATCATGATGAAGCGCACGGCCGACCGGCTGCTCGGCGACAATTATCACTGGTCGGTGCTTGGCGCCGGCGCCAATCAGATGCGGGTTGCGGCCCAGGCCGCTGCGATGGGCGGCAATGTCCGCGTCGGCATGGAGGATTCGCTCTGGATCGGGCCGGGCCGGCTCGCCCAGTCGAACGCGCAGCAGGTCACCAACGTGCGAAAAATCCTCGAAGGATTGGGGCTGGAAATCGCCAGTCCGGACGAGGCCCGCGAGATCCTGTCGCTCAAGGGCGGCGACAAGGTGGGGTTCTAGCTTCGGGTTGCTGGCGCATCCGCATCGGGGGGATTGCAATGGTGTCGCGAGGACTGCGGGTTGCGGTATTCGCATCGGTCGTTCTCGCGCTGGCGGCAATGGGCAATGCCGCGGCGCAGGATCAGGTCGCGCCCGGCTTGTCCGCCGCCGACGTCGAGCGCAATTCGCCGCCATATTTGACGTCGGTCGAAACGCGCGTGACAATTCGGTCGGACCTGACGGCCGTGACCATAGCCACGGTGCGGCTGAAGATTTTGCGTGACAGCGCCATCCGCTCGCTGGGTCAGCGCAGCCTGACATCGAGCGAAAGCACCTATCCGCTTGAAGTCATCGAGGCCTTCACGGAAAAATCGAATGCCACGAAGGTCGCGGTCGATGAGGCCCAGATCATCACCCGCGATGCGGCGACGGGCCTCAATGCCGTCTATCAGCGGGATACCAAGAGCAAGACGCTGATCTTTCCGGACATCGAGGTGGGTGACACGCTTGTCTACACGTACCGGGTCAACAAGATCGACAACAGGTTTCCCGGGCATATCTTCTTGAGCGTGACGTTGACCCAGGCGATCCCGTACGACAACTACCGTCTCACGGTCGACGCGCCCAAAGCTATCGCGCTCAGGACTCATGTCAGGGGTGACGGCTTGAGTTACGAGACCGCTGATGCCGGCGACGATCGGCGTCATGTCTTCAGCTATCGCCCGAAAAGCTGGACGCCCGACGAGCCGGAAGCGGTTTCGTCCGTGGACCGCGATCCGCGGCTTGTCATCACCAGCTTCAAGGATGAGGTGGAGCTCGGCGCCAGCTATTGGTCGAGCATGAAGGACAAGGATGTCGTAGCCCCGGAAGTCCAGGCTCTTGCCGACGAGATCACCAAAGACATTGGCGACAGACGCGCTCAAGCCGAGGCGATCGACCGTTGGGTCAAGAAGAACATTCGATACGTGATGGTGTTCCTGGGATCGGGCGGCATAACCTCGCCCCGGCCGTCCTCAAGAACAAATACGGCGACTGCAAGGATCACGTCGCATTGATGGGTGCCTTGCTCAAGGCCAAGGGGATCGCCAGCGAGCAGGCGCTCATCAACCTCGGCAACATTTATGGGCTGCCGGACCTGCCGCTGCCCAACTTCAACCATGTCATGCTGTATCTGCCCGAGCTCGGCCTCTACGATCCCACGTCATCCTACGCTTCGTTCGGGACCCTGCCGGAAAGCTCCTACGACAAGCCGGTGCTCATGTTTCACCTGCTGGCGGCCGGCCAGCTCGCACGCCGCCGATGAAATCCGGCGATCACGTCGTGATCGCCAAGACCGTGGCAGCGATCGGAGCGGACGGTGTTGTCAATGGCACCACGCGGCAGACCGCGACTGGCGTGTTCGCGAGCGCTGCCCGCGGCGCCGGAATCCAGATGCAAGGCCGCGAGAAGGCCGCCGAGTCCATGCTGCGCGCGCTGGGTCATCCCGGCACGGGCGTCTTCGAGCCGGTCACTCCATTCGACTATTCCGAGCCCTTGGTCGTCCAGGGCGCCTTCAGCCTGAACGAAAGGGTGCAAACCTCGCTTAACGGTGTGCGCAATATTCCGTTCGGCATGCCGGTCCTGGGACGGCCGGGCGAGAAGCTGCTGGGACAGCGGCTTTTCGGCCGCAAGATGGATTTTGCCTGTTATGCAGGCAAGCAGGTCGAGGAGATCGAACTGACGTTCGAAAAGAGCCTTTCTCTTCCCAAGCTCACCAAGGGCATTGCGGTCGACAACAAGTATGTCAGCTATCGGTCGAGCTATGCGCTGGCGGGACGGACGCTGACGGTGCGGCGCGAGTTCGAATCGAAGGTGCCCGGCCAGCGGTGCACCAAGGAGATCGAAGCCGAAATCTCGGAGCCGATGCAGCGTATCTGGCGCGATGTGCGAGCGCAGATGTGGTTCGGGGCTATCGCTCCAGGCGCTGGCACAGCCCGTCCGTAATAACGGCAGCGGTGCGCGCGATAGCGCGCCGCGCCGTTTGCCGCTCGATTCACAGACCCGCCGCAGTTTTATCGTTGCGTTCCGCGCCTCCTGCCTTCAATAGGAGGGACAGGGCGCGACCATGGCATCGATCGACTCCGTCAGCATCACCATTCTGTTCGGCGCCATCCTGGTGCTGGCCGGCATCATGTCGAGCCTGGTGGCGCTGCGTTTCGGCGCGCCGCTGCTCTTGGTCTTCCTCCTGGTAGGCATGCTGGCCGGCGAATCCGGCTTCGGCGGCATCAAGTTCGACGACGTGCGGCTCGCCTATACCGTCGGCTCCGTGGCGCTCGGCCTGATCCTGTTCGACGGCGGCCTGCGCACGCGGCTTGCGACCTTCCGCAACGTGCTGGCGCCGGCGGGGCTCCTCGCCACCGTCGGCGTCCTGATCACGGCGACGCTGACGGCGCCGGTGGCGTCATGGATGCTCGGGCTGACCTGGTCCGAGGCGCTGCTGGTCGGCGCGGTGATGGCCTCGACCGACGCTGCCGCAGTGTTCTTCCTGCTGCACGCCAAGGGCTTGCGGCTCCGCCCACGCGTCAGTGCGACGCTCGAGGTTGAATCCGGCATCAACGATCCATTTGCGATCTTCCTGACCATCTTCCTCGTTGAAATCCTGTTTTCCGGCGGCAAGGCGTGGACCGAAGTCGCCGCTCTGCTGCTGGAAAAAGCCATCATCGGCGGCTTCCTCGGCTGGGTCGGCGGCCGTGCCATCGTGCTGGTGCTGAACCGCCTGGAGCTGCCGCAGGGCATGCACGCGCCGTTCGTCGCCACCGGCGCGCTGGTGACGTTCGGCGTGGCGGAATGGGCGCACGGCTCCGGTTTCCTGGCGGTCTATGTCGCCGGCCTCATCGTCGGCAACCGCGAGACGCGCGCGCACAACACAATCGTGACGTTTCTCGACGCCGCCACCTGGCTCGCGCAGATCGCCATGTTTGTGCTGCTCGGCCTGCTCGCCTGGCCCGAGCGATTCCCGCAGCGGCTGTTGCCGGCGCTCGCGGTGGCGCTGGTGCTGATGCTGATCGCGCGGCCTGCCGCCGTGCTCATTTGCCTCGCCCCGTTCCGCTTCAGCCTCCGGGAAAAGCTGTTCATCTCCTGGGTCGGCCTGCGCGGCGCGGTCTCGGTGTTTCTCGCCTCGATCCCGATGCTGGTCGGATTGCCCGGCGCGCACTTCTACTTTGACGTCGCCTTCGTGGTGGTGATGCTGTCGCTCCTGATCCAGGGCTGGACCATCGGCGTCGCCGGCCGGCTGTTGCGGGTCGGCCTGCCGCGCACCGATGTCAATGCGCGGCGCACCGAGCTCGATCTCCCCGGTACCCTGAAGCAGGAGCTAGTCGGCTATGCGTTGGTCGCCGACAGCCCATACCTCCGGCGCGGCATCACGCCGCCCTGGGCCAAGCTCACCCTGGTGGTGCGCGACGGCCATGTGCTGACGCCGGAGGAGGCCGGCACGGTGCGCCACGGCGACCACGTCTATTTCCTGGCGCCGCCGGACCGCGTCCAGGCGCTCGACCGTTTCTTTGCCGAGCGGCTCACGCAGGCGTCGCCTGATGCAGCCCTGGTCGAGGACTTTTTCGTGCCGGGCGACGTGACGCTCGGCGCACTGGCGGAGATTTACGGCCTGACGATTCCGCCGGAGGATGCCGGCACGGTGCTGGCGGATTATTTCGCCGCCTATTTCATCAAGCACCCGCCGCGCCCCAACGACGCGATTCCGCTCGGCCCGGTCAAGCTCGTCGCCCACACCGTGACCGACGACCGGGTGGTCACGGTTGGCCTGCAACTCGCCGAGCCTGAGCCGGTGCCGCGCACGATTTGGGACAAGATCGTGATCCGGGGTCGCCGCGTGGCGCGGCGGCTGCTGGCGCGGCTGCGCCGCGCAAGAACTTAAGAGACCAGGGCGCCGGTCCGTGCGGTCAGGCGCTGCACCAGCCAGGCGCCGCCGAACAGGACCGCGGCCCAGAACAAATCGCCGGCGATGGTGTATTTCAGGAACGGCAGGCCCATCGCGTAACACTGGATCAGCCCCGCCATGTCGGCGCTGTATAGGCCGCTCCACGCCCACACCGCGAAGTTCGTGGTGACGAAGAACATCAGCGAGCACGCCAGCACGGTGGGAACGACGACGCGCGAGGCGCGGAGGTGACGTGTCAGGATACCGGCCACGGCCGGCAGCATCAGTGCCGCATAGACCACGGCCATGACCTGCCAGTGATACGAAGCCCATGATGGCATCGCCGATCAGCAGCGCGGCGAGCGGCACCACGGGTGCGAGCGAGCGCCGGCGAAGCATCATGCCGGCGAACAGCGCCGAGGCGGCGACCGGCGAGACACCCGGCGTATGCCACAGCAGGCGCGCGGCGACGTCGAAGCCGATCAGGATGATGACCAACGCCACATCCGGCCAGAGGTCGGACCACAGCGCGGTCGAGTTCTGCTTTGCTTGCCGGGCCATCGGCGTGAAATCCATGCTGGATTGCGAAGTGCCAGTATATCACATTCGGCGGCGTAAATGTGTCACGCCACCCGCGCCGCCGGCCGGCTGGCCCATTCCGAAATGATGGTTTCCAGCGCGTCGAGGCCGTCGGTCAGCGCGGCAGGGCCTGGCTGCAGAATGAGCGTCGACTTGATCTCACGCAGGAACCCGTCGCGCACCGCCGGAATGGCGTCGAAGCCCGGGCGGGCCGAGAATTTCGCCGGCACGAATTTCTTGCCGCACCACGAGCCGATCACGATATCGGGCCGCGCCGCGATCACTGCCTCGGCGGTGACGATGCGGTCTTTGGCGCTCTTCTGCCCGGCGAGATGCTTGAACACGTCGGTGCCGCCCACGGCTTCGACCAGCTCCGACACCCAGCCGATGCCCGAGATCATCGGGTCGTCCCATTCCTCGAAGTAGACGCGCGGCTGACGCGGCAGTCGCGCGGCGCGCTGCCGCGCCTGCGCCAGCCGCTGCTCCAGCGAGTGCGCCAGCTCATCCGCCTTTTCGCTCGCGCCGACCAGCGCGCCGAGCGTGCGGATCATGGCGAAGATGCCGGCGATGTCGCGCTGGTTGAACGCATGAACGGCGACGCCGCGGCGGATCAGCTCGGCGACGATGTCGGCCTGCAGATCGGAAAACGTCAGCACCAGGTCGGGATCGAGCGCCAGGATTTTCGGCACGTCGGCGCTGATGAAAGCCGACACCCGGGGCTTCTCCCGCCGCACCCGCGCCGGCCGCACCGCATAGCCCGACACACCGACGATGCGGTGGTCTTCGCCGAGGAGATACAGCGTCTCCACGGTCTCTTCGGTCAGGCAGACGATTCGCTCGGGCGGGAACATCGGCGCAGCATACACCCGCCGCTAAGCGCGGGCTTCGTCCAGCAGCTCCAGCCCGCCGGCGGCGGCGACCTGGCCGTCCTCGATCCGCACCACCTGCGAGCACAGGCGCTGGATTTCGCCGGCCTGGTGGCTGACGTAGATCATCGGCACCTTGGCGTCGTCGCGGAGCCTTGCGAGATACGGCAGGATTTCCTGCTTGCGGGCGCGGTCGAGCGAGGCGAGCGGCTCGTCGAGCAGGAGGAGCCGCGGCTTCATCAACAGGGCGCGGCCGATCGCCACGCGCTGACGCTCGCCGCCGGACAGCCGCCCGGGACGGCGTTCGAGCAGCGCACCGATGTCGAGCAGATCGACAATCCTGTTCTGCTCCGCCGGGTCGGCCGTAAGCCCGCTCATCCAGCGGCCATAATCCAGATTGCGCGCAACCGTCATGTGCGGAAACAAACGGCCCTCCTGGAACACGGTGCCGATGCGGCGCCGGTGGGCCGGGACATTGGTCCGCGTGGCGCTGTCGAACAGCACATTATCGTCGAGCGCGATGCGCCCGCGATCCGGCGTGAGCAAGCCGCCGATCATGCTGACGATGGAGGTCTTGCCGGCGCCCGACGGGCCGAACAGCGCCGTCGCGCCGCCCGCCGTCTCGAACTTCACGGCGACCTGGAATTCGCCGAGCCGCTTTTCGACGTCGACCGAGAGCATGCTTTTCGGGCTCATGCTCGCTCAGTCTCCGTGGTAGCGCATGCCGGCGCGGCGGGCGAACCATTCCGATGCGACGAGGGCCGCGAGCGCGATGACGATGGCGATGATGACGAGGCGCATCGCCGCGGCGTCGCCGTTCGGGATCTGCGTGAACGTGTAGATCGCCGCCGACAGCGTTTGCGTCTCGCCCGGGATGTTGGAGACGAAGGTGATGGTGGCGCCGAACTCGCCGAGCGCCTTGGCGAAGGCCAGCACCATGCCGGCGATGACGCCCGGCAAAGCGAGCGGCAAGGTCACGGTGAGGAACGCCCACATTCGGCTGGCGCCGAGCGTCGATGCGGCGTCCTCGAGCCGGCGGTCGATCGCCTCGAACGACAGCCGGATCGCGCGCACCAGCAGCGGAAACGCCATCACGCCGCAGGCCAGCGCCGCGCCGGTCCAGCGGAACGAGAACACGATGCCGAAATCGGCGAGGAAAGCGCCGACCAGACCCTTTCGCCCGAACGTGATCAGCAGCAGATAGCCGGTTACCACCGGCGGCAGCACCAGCGGCAGATGCACCACGCCGTCGAGCAGCGCCTTGCCCCAGAAATCCTTCCGCGCCAGCAGCCAGGCGATGGCGATGCCGAACGGCAGCGACACCACGGTCGCCACCACGGCGATTCGCAGCGACAGCTCGACCGCGGTCCATTCGTCGGGAGTGAGGCTAAACACGTGCCGTTAGCGTCATGACGTCGGCTTGATCAGGAACGTGAAGCCATAGGTTTCGAAGATCGTCTTCGCCAAACCGGAGCGCATGAAAGCTGATGTATCTGACCGCGTCGGGCTTGGCGTTCGCCGTCAACGCCACCGGATAGACGATCGGCGGATGCAAGTCCTCCGGGAAGTGCGCGACAATCTTCACGTTCGGCTCGACCTTGGCGTCGGTCTCATAGACGATGCCGAGCGCCGCTTCGCCGCGTCCGACCAGGGTCAGCGCCGCGCGCACGTTCTCGGCCATGGCGAGCTTCGGCGCCGCCGCGGTCCATGCGCCGAGTTTTTCCAGCGCCGCCTTGGCATATTTGCCGACCGGCACCGCGCGCACGTCGCCGGTGGCGATGCGGCCGTCACCCGCGAGCCGGGCAAGGTCGAAGCCAGGACCGATGGTCACGCTGTTGATTTTGGAATCCTTCGGCGCGATCAGCACCAGACGGTTGCCCAGCAGATTGATACGGGTGTCGTCCTTGATGAGCTTCTTGCCGGCGACGTAATCCATCCATTCGAGGTCGGCGGAGGCAAACAGGTCGGCTGGCGCCCCGGACTCGATCTGTTTCGCCAGCGCCGACGACGCAGCGTAGCTCGACACCACCTTGATGCCGGTCGCCTTGGTGAAGGCTGCGTTGATGTCGTCAACCGCGTTCTTCATCGAGGCGGCGGCGAAGGCGGTCAGCCTGACGTCCTGGGCGCGATTCTGGGCGCGCGCCGGCAGGGCTGCGAGCGTGACGACGAGGGCGAGGCTGGACAGCGAAATGGCGCGTCTGAGCATGGCGGTTCTCCGCGGCACGAGGCCGTATTTTCAAGGATACGCCGGAACCGCCGTTCCGATCAGCATCGGTGCGCGCCCAGCGCACCGCGGTCGTAGGCGGAGTTTAGCAAGCCAACGGTAAGAACGCAAAGCAGCTTGGTGCAGGTTGGTGCAGGTCGCGCCCGGCAAAGCGGACGTCGGCGCCACGTTTCGATCGGCCGCAGTGTGCCGGCAATTGGTGAGGCGAAAAGTTCGATGTAAGCCTGTTCGGTCATGCAGCCGGACACCTCAGCTCTTGCACTGATCCTGACTGCCGATCCCACGCTGATGGCGATCGTACGATTGTCGCTGATCGTCAGCTTGAGCGCGGTCGCTGTCGCGGCTGTGATCGGCTTGCCGCTCGGCGCCTTGATCGCGCTGACTCGCTTTCGCGGCCGCGAGGGCGCCATCGTGTTGCTGAATGCGCTGATGGGGCTGCCGCCGGTCGTGGTCGGTCTCGCGGTCTATCTGCTGCTGTCGCGATCCGGTCCGCTCGGCCCGCTGGGCCTCCTGTTCACGCCCGCGGCCATGATTGTCGCGCAGACGATTCTGGTGACGCCGATCATCGCGGCGCTGGCGCGCCAGACGATCGAGGACCTGTGGACGGAGTATCGTGACGAACTGACCGCGATGAATGTCGGTCCGCTCGCCCGCGTCGCGACGTTGATCTGGGACGGCCGCTTCAGCCTTGTCGTGGCGCTGCTCGCGGGCTTCGGCCGCGCGGCGGCGGAGGTCGGCGCCATCATCATCGTCGGCGGGAATATCGACGGTTTCACCCGCACCATGACGACGGCCATTGCGCTGGAGACCTCCAAGGGTGACCTGCCGCTCGCGATCGGCCTCGGCGCGATGCTGATCGCCATCGTCATTGTCGTCAACGCGTTCGCCTGGATGCTGCGCCGGGCCGCCGAACGGCTGGCGAGATAGCGATGCGCGCCCCGCCCGCCGATCTCCCGATCCGCTTCGAGAATGTCACGGTCAGCGCAGGCGCAGTGACGATCGTCGACCGCGTGTCGCTTGCGATCCACCCAGGCGCACCAACAGTTCTGATCGGCCCGAACGGCGCCGGCAAGACGACGCTGCTGCGTCTGGCCATGGGCCTGATCCCGCCCTCGCGCGGTCGCGTCACCTGGGATGGCGTGGCCGATGTGCCGCCGATCAAGCGCGCCATCGTGTTCCAGCGTCCGGTCATGCTGCGGCGCAGCGCCGCCGGCAACATCCGTTACGCCTTGGCGGCGGCGCGCATTCCAAAACCGCTACACGACGCCCGGATCGCCGAACTGCTCGCGCTGGTCGGGCTTCCGGACCTTGCGTCCCGGCCGGCGCGCCAGCTTTCCGGCGGCGAGCAGCAACGGCTGGCTCTGGCCCGCGCCTTGGCGCGCGATCCGACCGTACTGTTTCTCGATGAGCCGACCGCGAGCCTCGATCCCGCTTCGACGAAAGCGGTCGAGGACATCGTTCGCGCCATCGCGGCGCGCGGCATCAAGGTGGTGATGGCGACCCACGATCTCGGCGAAGCGCGGCGGCTCGCCGGCGACATCGTCTTCCTGCATCGCGGGCGCGTCGTTGAAACCGGCGACGCCGAAGCGTTTTTTCGGTCACCGCAAACCGGCGAGGCCAAGACGTTCATCGCCGGCGACCTGTTGCTATGAATTGGAGGCTTTCAATGCTGTCGCGCCGTCTGCTGCTTGCCATCGCCGCCGTTGCGTTCGCTGTGCCCGCCGCGGCTCAGGAAAAATCCATCGTGGTCGCCTCGACCACGTCGACACAGGATTCCGGCCTGTTCGGATATCTACTCCCAATCTTCAAGCAGAAGACCGGCATCGACGTCAAAGTCGTTGCCCAGGGCACCGGGCAGGCGCTCGACACCGCGCGCCGCGGGGACGCCGATGTGGTGTTCGTGCATGCCAAGTCGGCGGAAGAAAAATTCCTCTCGGAAGGCTTTGGCGTGAAGCGCTTTCCGGTGATGTACAACGACTTCGTCTTGATCGGACCGGTCAGCGATCCGGCCGGCATCAAGGACAGCAAGGATATCGTTGCTTCGCTCAAGGTGATCAAGGACAAGGCGGCGCCTTTCATCTCGCGCGGCGACCGCAGCGGCACGCATATCGCAGAGCTCGTGCTCTGGAAGGTGGCCGGCATCGACATCGAGACGGCTAAGGGCGACTGGTACAAGGCGATCGGGCAAGGCATGGGTGCCGCGCTCAACGCGGCGTCGGCTTCGAACGCCTATGTACTGACCGACCGGGGCACCTGGCTGGCGTTCAAGAATCGCGGCGAGCTCGCCATCGCGGTCGAAGGCGACAAGCGGCTGTTCAATCAATACGGCGTCATGCTGGTCAATCCAGAGAAACATCTGGTGGTGAAGAAGCAGTTGGGGCAGCAGTTCATCGACTGGCTGATTTCCCCGGAGGGCCAGAACGTCATCGCCGGCTATAAAATCAACGGCGAGCAGTTGTTTTATCCGAATGCCGGCAGCCCGGACGCGTGAGGCACCGTGTTCGCTGCACCGACTGAAACCGCCCAGAAATAAAACTGAGTCGCCTGTCCAGACCGCCCAATGTCGAGCCTCTGGCCAGCGGAGCGTTGGCTAAAGCGATTGCCACCCAGAGACCGGCGCAGCAAACTGAAGCGGCAACAACGGAGACCACATGGCCGAGGCGGCGCCGCTCGAAGGCGAATATGACTACGTCGTGGTGGGCGCGGGCTCGGCGGGCTGCGTGCTGGCCAACCGGCTTTCGGCGGATGCCAAAAGCCGCGTGCTGCTGCTGGAAGCCGGCGGCCGGGACAACTGGATCTGGTTTCACATCCCGGTCGGCTATCTGTTCGCGATCGGCAATCCGCGCTCGGACTGGATGTTCAAGACCGAAGCGGTGCCCGGCCTCAACGGCCGCGCGCTGAACTATCCGCGCGGCAAGGTGATCGGCGGTTCGTCGTCGATCAACGCCATGATCTATATGCGGGGCCAGGCCGCCGACTACGACCATTGGCGTCAGCTCGGCCTGAATGGCTGGGGCTGGGACGACGTGCTGCCGATCTACAAGCAGCACGAGCATCATTTCCTCGGCGCCGGCGATCATCACGCCGTCGGCGGCGAATGGCGGATCGAGCATCCCCGCGTGCGCTGGGACCTGCTCGACGCGTTCCGCGAAGCGGCGGAGCAGGCCGGCATCAAGCGCATCGAGGATTTCAACACCGGCAACAACGAGGGCTCGGCGCCCTACCACGTCAACCAGAAGTTCGGCCGGCGCTGGTCGGCTGCGCGCGGCTTTCTGAAACCCGCACTCGGCCGCTCCAACCTGCGGCTCGAAACCGGCTGCATGGTGGAGCGCGTCGAGTTCGAAGGCAAGCGCGCGGTCGGCGTGCGCTTCAAGCAGAACGGTGAGGTGAAGGTCGCGCGCTGCCGCGGCGAGGTGATCCTGTCGGCGGGCTCGATCGGTTCGATCCAGACGCTGCTTCTCTCCGGCGTCGGTCCAGCCGCGCAGCTTCAGCAATTTGGAATTCCGATCGTACTCGACAAGCCGGGCGTCGGCGAAAACCTGCAGGATCATCTGCAACTGCGGATGATCTACAAGGTCTCGGGCATCACCACGCTGAACGAGATCTATGCGTCGCTGTTCGGCCGCGCCAAGATTTTCCTCGATTATGCGCTGCGCCGCCGCGGCCCGCTGACCATGGCGCCGTCGCAGCTCGGCATCGTGACCCGCTCCGATCCGAGCCGCGAGCGGGCCAACATCCAGTATCACGTGCAGCCGCTGTCGCTCGACCGCTTCGGCGAGCCGCTGCACACGTTCCCGGCGTTCACCGCGAGCGTCGCCAACCTGCAGCCGACGAGCCGCGGCCATATCCGGTTGAAGTCGCCCGATCCTGCCGACGCGCCGGCGATCCAGCCGAACTATCTGTCGACCGACGAGGACCGGCGTGTCGCCGCGGATTCCATTCGCGTGACGCGGAAGATCGTGGCGCAGCCGGCGCTGCAGGCGTTTCATCCGGTGGAATACCTGCCGGGCCAGTCCGTCGGCAATGACGACGCGAAGTCTTGCCAAGGCCGCGGGCGACGTCGGCACCACGATCTTCCATCCGGTCGGCACCGCGAAGATGGGCCGCGACAGCGATCCCATGGCGGTGGTGGACGAGCGGCTGCGCGTGTTCGGGATCGAGCGCATCCGCGTCATCGACGCTTCGGTGATGCCGACCATCACCTCCGGCAACACCAATTCGCCGACCATCATGATCGCCGAGAAGGGCGCGGCGATGATCCGCGAAGATACTCGTCGGTAGGGACTTTCCCCCTGCAACCAAATGTCTGGTAGGCCGTTGACTTGCCCGGGCGCGGACTAAAAGCGCCCGGCACGGTCTATTCAGGGGGCGACACCCGATGACGACCGAATTTTTCCTGCTGCTTGCGGTCGGATTTGGCGCGCAGCTCATCGATGGCGCGCTTGGCATGGCCTATGGCGTGCTCACCAATGCCGCGCTGCTGTCCATGGGAATTGCGCCGGCACAGGCGAGTGCACTCGTTCACACGGCGGAAATCTTTACCACCGGCGCATCGGCGGTGTCGCATGTCTATCACCGCAACGTGGATTGGCGCTTCGTGCTGCGGCTCGGAGTGGCTGGCGTGCTCGGCGCGATCCTCGGCGCGTGGATACTGTCGAACATCGATACCGGGTCGGCGCGGCGCTATGTCTATATCTATCTGCTGCTGATGGGCGCCTACATCTTGTGGCGTTCGGTACGGATCGCGCCGATCCGGGAGCGGCCGGCCGGCTGGATGCCGCCGGTGGGCTTCTGCGCCGGATTCTTGGACGCCAGCGGCGGCGGCGGCTGGGGACCAGTGCTGACCTCGACGCTGGTCGGCTCCGGGCACGCTCCGCGGCAAACGGTGGGATCGGTCAACACCGCGGAATTTTTCGTCACCGTTGCATCGGCGACAACGTTTTGGGTCGAACTCGGCGTCTCGCCGGTCGATCATTTGGTGCCGCTTGTTCTCGGCGGATTGCTGGCGGCGCCGGTCGGCGGCTGGGCGGTGCAGCGCATTTCCGCGCGCGCGCTGATGTCCGCGGTCGGCACGTTGATCGTGCTGCTGTCGCTGTTCCAGCTTGCTCGTCTGTTCAAGCTGATCTAGGCGCGTGGACGGCGGGTCGAGGCCAGCCCCTGGATTCACAGGAAATTGTCGACCCTCGATTGATCGGGGTCGCATCCCTAGGGCATGTTGTTCACGGTCCGTTCTCGTGAGGGCGCCGTCTAGAGGCGTCTAATGGTGGAACGGGCGCGGCGCCTGCGGACTCGGCCTCGTCAGCCGGGCCTCCGGGGGCCTCGGGAGTCCTCGTCAGCTCGGGCGGGCAGCATTTGCGGCACGGTGAGGCCGGCCACTCCGCGCATGATCGATTACATCAGCCGAATGAGCTACTGCCGACAAATTGTGCTTATAGCTTCGCACTGGATCGGTAAGCTTCAGGCCGGGTGCAGGTCGAGCCCGATCATGTCAAGCAGACAGGAGACTGTGCGGGGCCCAAGTGGCCCCGCATGTGACCTGATCTTGTTATGCTCTAACCGCTGCCGGTTTCCAGATGCTTATCTTGCGTGTCTCCGGCATCAGGAACAGGGCGAGCACGAAGCACACCGCCGGAACTGCGATCAGGTAGAGCAACGCGTAGCCGACGCTGCCGGTGGCCGCGAAGCCGCCGAGGTGATGAACGGCACCAATCCGCCACCCCAGCCGTTGCCGATCAACTATCGTCATGGGCAGAGGTGAGATATTTGATAAAAGCTCTGGCGGCTTGGACGGCTCCGAGTTCGGAACCAATCGGAACTAATCGGTCTTGGCTGAGGCGAGATAATTGACCGTCACCATGGCCAGTGCCCGGACACCAACAACCAGCGCCTTCTCGTCCACAAAGAAGTTCGGGCTGTGGTTCGGTGCCGCTTTGGCGAGATCCTGGTCACGCGGCACGATGCCGAGGTTGAAGTAGAGGCCCGGCACCTCATTTAGGAAGAAAGATACATCTTCCGATGCGCCCGAGCGATCGTTGAGTCCCGCGTCGCCGTCGGCGGCGCGCTCCAACACCGGCACCATGCGGCTGGTTATCCGTTCGTTGTTCACCAGCGGATCGTACAGCTCGATGATTTCCACCTCCGCCTTGGCATTGGCGCTCGCCGCGATGTTCTCGGCGATTTGGCGGATGTCGTGATGAACGGCCTTGCGTATTCCTGCGTCATAAGTGCGGATCGTGCCGCCCAGTTCGACGCTGTCGGGAACGATGTTGAAGCGGGAGCCGCCGTGGATGGTGGTGACGCTGACCACGGTTGGCGACTTCATCAGGTCGGTACGGCGGCTGACAACCGTCTGCAGTCCCATCACGATCTGCGCCGCCGTTGTGACGGGATCGATGGCGCGCCACGGATAGCCGCCGTGGCCCTGAGCGCCGATGACCTTGATACGCAACTCATCCGCGCTCGCCATGGCGGCGCCACCGCGATAGGCGAGGCGGCCGCTCGGTAGCCCCGAGCTGACATGCAAGCCGAATACCGCGTCGGGCTTGGGGTCTAGCAGCGCGCCCTCCTTAATCATCGCCCGCGCACCCCAAATCTTGCCGGTAAACGCTGCGTAGAGGCTCGGTCCTTCCTCCGCCGGCTGGAACATAAACTTCACTGTGCCGGGCAGCTTGTCCTTCATGGCGGTGAGCACTTCAGCGGTAGCCATCAGGATCGCGGTATGGGCGTCGTGGCCGCAGGCGTGCATGACGTCGACCTCGCGGCCAAGATATTTGCCTTTGACCTTGGAGGCGAATGGCAGGCCCTCCGGCTCCTTGACCGGCAGTGCGTCCATGTCGGCGCGCAGCGCGACCACGGGCCCGGACTTGCCGCCCTTGAGCACCGCGATGACGCCGGTGCGGGCGATGCCGGTCTTCACATCGAGCCCTAGCTTGGCCAGGTGTTCGGCGACGAGACCCGCGGTCCTCGTCTCCTGCTCACCGAGCTCGGGGTGCTCATGGATATCGCGCCGCCAGGCGATCAGCTTCTCCTCGATCTGTGCGGCGCGTTGGCGAATTTCTTTTTCAAGGTCTGGCACGATGGATTGCGCTGACGTCGGTTGCGACCATGCCATGGCAAAGAGGGCAACCGTGAAAATGGCGGAGAAAAAAAGGCGACGCATGAATCTCTCCATGGAAAGAAGCGGCCAGGACCGGGATTCTCGCTATGCCTCCCGAACTGGCGCAAATTTATCGGCTCAATCTATCATACTGATAGAGGGCCAGTTGTGACTTGGGGCCTAGGAAGTATCGTACCGGCTCAAGCGAGTGTATTGGGCGGGATATGGGAGGCGTTATGGGCCCTACACGTCGGGATTTCCTTCGGCAGGTGTCTGCCGCAGGCGGATATCGCGCCACCTATCTTACCATGCAGGCGATGGGTCTACTGGGCTCGGCGGCGGTCGCCGAACCGCTGGCGCTCGAACGGGACGCCGAGCATCGCACGAAGGTGATCATCCTCGGCGGCGGCGTTGCCGGTCTGTCGGCCGCCTACGAGCTCAACAAGGCAGGCTACGTATGCACCGTATTAGAAGCCCGCGATCGCGTGGGCGGCCGTAACTGGACGATGCGGCGCGGCAGTAAGCTCGAGATGACAAACGGTGCGCGCCAGGTCTGCGATTTCGATCCTGACATGTACTGGAATGCTGGCCCGGCACGCCTACCCAGCCATCACCAAGCGGTGCTCGGCTATTGCCGAGAGTTCGGCGTGGCGCTCGAGGTCGAGGTCAATACCAGTCGCGGTGCGCGGTTGCTCAATCCGGCAGCCAACGGTGGCAAGCCGCTCGAGATGCGTCAGGCCGTCAACGACACGCGCGGTGCGATCTCGGAATTGCTCGGCAAGGCGATCAATCGAGGGGCGCTCGATCAGGAATTGACCGCACGCGACAAAGAACGCCTTCTCGCCTTTTTACGCCAATACGGCGATCTGTCGCCCGACCTGATTTATAAGGGCTCGACAGCGGTCAGGATACCAAACATTGCCGGGACCCGCTGATGAAATCGGGGTAAGGCGCGATCCGGTCCCGTTCGACACGCTGCTCGACGCCGATATGTGGGCTGGCATGCTGTTCGAGGAGGGCTTTGATTTCCAGGCAACGATGTTCCAGCCGGTCGGCGGCATGGACCGCCTTCCGATGGCATTCGCCCGGAAGCTTGGGCCGGTGGTGCGCCTTTCGAGCGAGGTGACTGCCATCCGCCGGACGGGCAGCGGCATCAGCGTGTCCTATCTCGACAAGCGCAGCGGTAAGCGCGCGATCGTCGACGGTGCCTATTGTATCGTAACGATCCCGCTCAAGGTGCTGGATCGAAATCAATGCGGACTTTTCACCGGCCTATCGTGCCGCGATCCACGGCGTTGAATACGGCAACGCCGTCAAGATCGCCTGGCAGGCGCGTCGGTTCTGGGAAATCGACGATCACATCTATGGCGGCATTTCCTGGGTGAAGGGCCCGACCACGATGGTCTGGTATCCGAGCGATCGGATGTTCTCATCCAAGGGAATTCTGCTCGGCGCCTATTCAACCCGCGACGATGCCGATCTAGTAGCAGCACGGCCGCTGCCTGCACAGTTCGAGATGAGCCGCGCGGCGATCGAGGCGCTACATCCCGGACGTGGCAAGGAGCTTGAAAGTCCCATGGCGATCACTTGGTCGGAGGTGCCCTACAGCCTTGGGATCGCGGCGCGCTACCGCACCGATGATGATGGAAATTATGCAGTACTCAGCGCACCCGACGGTCCATTCTATTTCGCGGGTGAGCATCTCAGCCATATCGGGGCTTGGCAGGAAGGCGCAATCCTGTCGGCCAGGCGGGCAATTAACATGATCGACAATCACCGGCGCGCGCGGCATGCGTGATCGGGTTGCCAGCGAAGAACACTGCGATGCCATAAGAAGGATCGCGCGTTTCATCAGCGGCCAGACGCGCCGCATGAATGAACCTACAAGTGGGGCTGAAATGCGAACGTTGCGGGAAACCAATACATGCCGCGCTGGTTAGAGCCACCCCTATGGGGCTATCCCTTGTGCACCCAGCATCCTCCCCAGAGCGATGTTTTTGAGTTCGTAGACTAAGCGCTCTGGAACGTTAAAGGAGCGAGGCACGCATCGAAGCAAATCTCCGGCGGCAAAGCGCACACTATTTAGGTGGGGCATTGCCCAGCGGCTCATCGCTTCATCCTTCCACATGTCCCAAGTGCGGTTCGCACCATGGCCTTCGCTGGCAGTGTCGCGCCCCGCTTCCATTTGCGTCGCCTCCTCGGGGGCGATGATGGTAATCGGTCCGCCCAATGTGGTGGCCTTGGTCTTGCGGGAAGGCCGGTTAAACGCGAATACTCGCGCCAGTTCGGGATTCATCTGAGAACCCCCGGATTGAATTGTTCTACCTTGCTTGCCGACACCAGCCGGGGCTCACCATGCTCACATCCAATCGTCGCAAATTTCTGCGCGGCACTGCCGCAACCACACTCGCGCTTGCAGCGCCCGCCGATCTCTTGGCGCAGGCAGCGAATTCGTCCGCGCCCGCAAGCGCATGGGATGCCGGAGCCGTGCGCCATCTCCTGCCGACCGTCAGCGACACGCGGATGTTGATCAAGATGTCGTTCAGCGCGCCATTGTCAGAGGCGCCGATCCTGCGGGTCGGTAGCACCTCGGTGCACGGCCGCATGGGCGATACGCGCGGCGAGCACTGGCACTTCTACGCGACCGATCTCAAGCCAGGCCGGCCGCATCGGCTCGCGCTTACCGGCGCCAAGGGGCGCGCGCTGTGCCAACCGTGGGAGCTTGCCACGTTCCCTGGACCCAATGAGCGGCCCGACAAGTTCCGCGTCCTGTTCTTCTCGTGTGCCGGCGGCCACGAGGCGATGAAATTTCTGACGCCTGCAGTGCGCAACCGGTTGTTTCGCCGTGCGTTAAGCTTCCAACCGCAGGCCGCAGTGGCGAATGGCGATCATGTCTATTGGGACCTGCTGTCGCCGTTGACATCAAAACGTTACGGAGCATCGGCGGAAGCGTTGGCGATCGCTGGAAAATTCGACCGCGCCGGCGTGGTGTTGGGCGGCGACAACGAAAGCATCCTCAAGCGCGCAGCCGGTCCGCAGATCGCGCCAGTCTACGGCGGCGAGTTCCGTTCTACTCCGGTCTTCTTCATTCAAGATGACCATGACTATTTTGACAACGATGAGGCGACCGACGACATCATCACCTTTCCGCCAACGCATTTCATGCTGTCGCTCGCGCGCGCCACGCAGCGAATGTATTACCCGGAATTTTTGCCGGATTTGGCGCGACCTCGCGGTCTGCCATTTTCTTCGGCGGCCGATCGCCCCGATGGCGTGTCCGAGATTTTCGGCACGATCCGGTATGGGCAACTCGCGGAGGTTCTGCTCTACGACATCCGCCGCACGCTCACGCTGGCGGGGCCAAGCGCGGTCTATGTCGATCTCGAAGTGGAACGATGGCTGAAGGCGCGGATGGCCGCGACTGAAGTTGCTCATGTTGTCCACGCGCCGTCCAATCCGCCAGGTTGGACCGCCGGCAAATGGGGCGAGTGGTATCCCGACATCCTCGGGCCCGACAAGAAGCTGACCACGTCCGTATCTAAGCCTTATTGGCAGCCCGGTTGGCTGAAGCAGCACGACCGGTTGATGGCGGCCATGACGGACATGAAGGGCCGCGTGCCGCTCGTGGTGAGTGGCGATATGCATGCCGTCGCGCTTGCGCAGATGCTCCGCAGTGGCTCGCTCGATCTCAAGCGCAACCCGATCAACATCGCACTGTCAGGAACGATCGGCACCTGGCCCGGCGGCTGGCCGTCATCGGGCATCCGGGGCACGCCGGCGACGCCGTCAGCCGTGGTTGATCTTGACGAGAAGGTGAAACCGATCGAGCAACATGGCTTCACGCTCGCCGACTTTACGCCGGACAAGATCGTGCTGCGGATGTTCAAATGGGACGTCAACACCCAGCCGGTCGATGCCATCGATACATTGCAGCCGTTTCATACCGCCGAGCTGGTCCGGCCAACGTGAGCGCGCTCCGGTCCACCACCATCAGCTTGGTCATGACGTAACGGCCAACTCCCGTAGGTCGTTGCGCGCGGCCAGACTCGCCACCGCGCAAGGATCATGGCGGATGCAGCCAAGTCATCGCCGATGGAAGCTTCGGGTCATTCGCTGCCGAGCTGTTCAGCCTCCGGGCCGATCGATGTCCGCTCCTAGTCCGATTGTGTTGCAAAACTCTTCGCTGCGCTGCAAGCGCGCAATTATCGAATCCGGCTGCATGGTGTTTTGAATCTTGAGGGTTCTGTGAGGTCGCGGGGCACGGTGGTGCCTGTGAGCACGAGCGTGAGCGCGACCTCATCGAAGCCGGATTGAACGAAGCCGCTGCTGCTGAAGCGCGACGGAAAGGATTTCACGGCCAATTATATTTATAAGCGCCGGCCTCGAATGCCTGTGCAACTTGGACGTGATGGCACGAATATTGCGCTATTGGGGAAAGTGGTTTTCTCGCAACCTGTGATTTCAAAGGGTTACTTTGCACTTGGTGGAGGTATTTGACTTGCTACTGCGCCTCGGACCGTGAACGCCTGACGAGGTGATCGAATAGACATGCCGAATGTCGGCTAATTTCCAGCACATCGAATTTTGTGATTTCGCTGATGGGCCGGTCGCGCCATGCGGCGACAAAGTGGGAGCGAAGCTCGCGCTCCCCCGCCTTGCCGCTGCGCTCCTGTGACAGCTTGTCTGCGATGAAGGCTTCCGCGACCCTAATAAACGAGTGCCGGACCCGAAGCGCGGCCTCGCGTTCGGCTTTCTCACGCGCTGCGCGGACCACAGCCGGGTCGATGCCCTTGTCGATTTGCGAGCGCCATTCCCCGGCAGTGCGACGGGCGTCATCGAGCGTGACCGCGCCATAGGTGCCGATGACGCGCCGGGTCGCCGCAGCACCCGGCGAAACCCGGGCGTACAGCACGAAGCTGATCTTTCCGGCCCTGCCGCGCCGCGACGGGTTGGCGTCGACGATATCGGAGACGCGGACGCCGAAGCCCCGGACGCGGCTGTCCCAAATTTCGAGGCGCTGGCCGCGTGGCGAGGGCGGCAGGGCGCGAAGGTATCGGTCGGTGAGCAATCGGCGGTCGGCCATCAGTTGGAAGCTCCGGTGTCGTGGGCTACGGCTGGGCTACAAACCCGCGCCGCTCGCCTGCGTATGAGTGGAAATGCCTGCACACGCTTATAGCTCGGGAGCCTCGTCAAATTAAGGATTTTCCGTGGTTCTGCGCGTGGGTGGAGTTAACTGCCAACGGCTGCGAACGCCATTTCGCTTCCTGCTTGAAACGTGAATCGGATGCTCGCGCACGAAAGCGGCGGAGAGCGTTTTTGGCAGAACGAACCCGAGGTCTTCGGGGATGGATCGCCAGCAGCTCCCGGCAGGCCGGTGCGCTTCGATTTACTCCGCCTTCAGTATCAGCTTGCACGCCGGCGGCAGCGCCGACATCAGGATCGGCTTCGGGTCGACCGACGGCTTCGGCTCCGCCAGCTTTTTGGTGAACCACCAGTCGAGGTCCTTGCCGCAGCCTTCGTCGGTCGGCGGGATCGGCTGCGATTTGCACTCCGTGCTGTCCTTCGGACAACTGATGCGAATGTGGAAATGGTAGTTGTGACCGACCACCGGGCGGATCTTGTGCAGCCAGGAGCGGTCGCCTTTGACGTCGCGGCACAGCGCCTTCTTGATCGCCGGGTTGGCGAGCACGCGCTCGACGCCGGGCTCCTGGGCCAGCATCTTGTAGAGCGCGATGTATTTTTCCGACCAGACATCCGGCCGCACGTCGGTCCATTGGTCGTTGACGACATTGGTCGCCGACATCTCCTCGCGCTCCTGGCGCGTCAGTTCGCGGTCCGGCATCGGCGTCAGCCAGACGTCGGCGTCGAGCCCGACCTGATGGCTCCAGTGGCCGGTGATCATCGGGCCGCCGCGCGGCTGCGCCATGTCGCCGACCAGGAATCCGGGCCAGCCGATCGAAGGCGCCTTTTTGGCGAGATGCTCCAGCGTCTTGATCAACTGGGGATGGCCCCAGTTGCGGTTGCGCGACAGCCGCATCACCTGCCAGGTCGGGCCGTTGATCGGCAGGGCGACGCCGCCGGCAAGGCAGCCGTGGGTGTAGTAGCCGATCGAGCGCGCCTCCATCTTCACCGGCGCGGTCTTGCGGCCGAACAGTTCCTTGGCCGGCGTCTTCGGGTCGTCCGGCTTCTCGAGCGGCGGCAGCGGCTTCGGGATTCATGGTGCCGAGGTCCTGCGCGGCCGCGGCGCCGCAGGCGGCGATCAGCATGATTAGGCTTCGGATCAGGAGCTGAGGCATTTCAAGTCGCACCTTGGCAGGTCGCGCCCGGGGCCCCTTTTACTCAAGCGTGCCGGTGTGCGCTAGACTGATCCCAACGCAGTGGGAGGACGCCGACATGGCCGAATACATGGGCAAGAGCGAGCATCAGAAGAAGCGGGCCTATTCGCCCGCCGTGATCACCCAGGGCGGCAAGACGATATGGCTCGCCGGCCAGACCGCCACCCAGGACGAGCAGGGCAAGGACATCTCCGGGAACTTCGAGGCGCAGGTCCGCACCATCTTCAGCCTGCTCGACAAGACACTGCAAAACTGCGGCGGCAGCCTCGCCAACATGGTGACCATGACGGTGTTCATTAACGATGTGCGGCTGGGCGACAGGTTCGTCGAGATGCGCGCCGGATTTTTCCCCGGCGGTAATTTTCCGGCGAGCGCGCTGATCACCGTGTCGAACTTCGCGCGGCCGGGGATGCTGATCGAAATCCAGGGCGTCGCCGTCATCGGCGGCTGATGCGGGGCCGCGCGGTGGAGGCAAGCAGGCGCAGCGTCAGACGTCTACTTCCATAGTCTGACGCGCAGCGTCAGACATCCACCTTCAGCGCCGCGATGAACGCCTCCTGCGGGATGTCGACCTTGCCGAACTGGCGCATCTTCTTCTTGCCCTTCTTCTGCTTGTCGAGAAGCTTGCGCTTGCGGGTGACGTCGCCGCCGTAGCATTTCGCGGTCACGTCCTTGCGCATCGCGCGCACGGTCTCGCGGGCGATGATCTTGCCGCCGATCGCGGCCTGGATCGGCACCTGGAACATGTGCGGCGGGATCAGCTCCTTGAGCTTTTCCACCATGCCGCGGCCGCGCTGCTCGGCGCGCGTGCGATGCACCAGCATGGAAAGCGCGTCGACCGGGTCCTCGTTGACCAGGATCGACATCTTCACCAGGTCGGCTTCGCGGTAGTCGGTCAGGTGATAGTCGAACGAGGCATAGCCCTTCGAGACCGACTTCAGCCGGTCGTAGAAGTCGAACACCACCTCGTTGAGCGGCAGCTTGTATTTCACCATGGCGCGGGTGCCGACATAGGTCAGCTCGACCTGCTCGCCGCGACGATCCTGGCAAAGCTTGAGCACCGAGCCGAGATAGTCGTCCGGCGTCAGAATGGTCGCCTCGATCCACGGCTCCTGGATCTCCAGGATCTTCATCACGTCCGGCATGTCGACCGGATTGTGAATCTCGATCTCCGAGCCGTCGCGCAGCTTCATCTTGTAGATCACCGACGGCGCGGTCGCGATCAGGTCGAGATTGAACTCGCGCTCCAGCCGCTCCTGGATGATTTCCAGATGCAGCAGCCCGAGGAAGCCGCAGCGGAAGCCGAAGCCGAGCGCCGCGCTGGTCTCCATCTCGTAGCTGAAGCTCGCGTCGTTGAGGCGAAGCTTGCCCATCGCCGCGCGCAGATCTTCGAACTGCGCGGCATCGACCGGGAACAACCCGCAGAACACCACCGGAATGGCGGGGCGGAAGCCGGGCAGCATTTCGGTGACGGGCTTGCGGTCGTCGGTGATGGTGTCGCCGACGCGGGTGTCGGCGACCTCCTTGATCGAGGCGGTGATGGCGCCGATCTCGCCCGGGCCAAGCTCGTCGACCGGCGTCAGCTTCGGCGTGAACACGCCGGTGCGGTCGACGTCATAGGCGGCGTTGGTGCCCATCATGCGGATGCGCTGGCCCTTCTTCAGGGTGCCGTCGACGACGCGCACCAGCACGACGACGCCGAGATAGGCGTCGTACCAGCTATCGACCAGCAGCGCCTTCAAGGTCGCGTCGCGGTCGCCCTTCGGCGGCGGCAGCCGCGTGACGATGGCTTCCAGAACCTCCGGCACACCCAAGCCGGTCTTGGCCGAGATCATCAGCGCGTTCGAGGCGTCGATGCCGATCACGTCCTCGATCTGCTGCCGGACCTGTTCGGGCTCGGCCGCCGGCAGATCGACCTTGTTGAGCACCGGCACGATCTCATGGCCGGCGTCGATGGCGTGATAGACGTTGGCGAGCGTCTGCGCCTCGACGCCTTGGCTGGCGTCGACCACCAGCAGCGAGCCTTCGCAGGCGGCGAGCGAGCGGTTCACCTCGTAGGCGAAATCGACGTGGCCGGGCGTGTCGATCAGGTTGAGGATGTAGTCCTTGCCGTCGCGCGCCTTGTATTTGAGGCGGACGGTCTGCGCCTTGATGGTGATGCCGCGCTCGCGCTCGATATCCATGGAATCGAGCACCTGCTCGACCATCTCGCGCTCCTCGAGCCCGCCGGTGAGCTGGATCAGCCGGTCGGCCAGCGTGGACTTGCCGTGGTCGATATGGGCGACGATCGAGAAATTGCGGATGTTCGATATGGCAGAAGCCGTCATGAGCGCGAGATAACACCGCTGCTGCGCTGCGGCAAGGATAGGGCAAGGTAGGCAGGATTACTCCAGCAATCCCTTGGCTTTCGCCGCCACGTCCTTGGGCGTCGAAAGCACCTTTTCGACGATCCCCTGCATCTTCTCGCCCAGCACCGGATCGACGTCGAAGCCGAGCGCCTGCGCTTCCGACAGGAACTCCGGGTCTTTCATCGTGCTGGCGAAGGCTGAGCGAAGCGCGGCGACGCGGTCGGCCGGCGCTTCGTTGGTGGCGAACGGCCGGCCGAGCTGGGTGCCGGACACCAGAAGCTCGATGAGCTGGCGCTCCTCGGGCGTGCGAGCCGCATCCTCGACCGAGGGAGCATCGAGGTCGGGCGCGCGCGGGCCGGCTTGAGCGATCACGGTGATCTTCTTCTCTTTGAGCCAGTCCGCCTTGGTCGCCTTCCAGCTCGACCAGGTGTTGTTGCGGGCTTCGACTTCGCCGCGCTCCATCGCGAGGTTGATCTGATTGCCGCCGGTATAGCCGGTGACGATCTTGAACTTGGTGCCGAGGAGCTCGTTCATCATCTGCGGATAGAAGAAGGTGATGGCGCCGCGCGCGGACGCGCCGGCGACCACTTCGCGGTGGCGCGCGTCCTCGATGTTCTTCACGCCGGTGGTGTGCCAGACCGCCATCGTCTCCACGCCCGGCGCGATGGTGCCGAGCCATTGCATCTTGGCGGCGTCGAACTGCACGCCGGCGATGCCGGCGGCCTGCATGGCCGGGAAGGCGTTGGCGATCATGCCGATGCTCAGGCCGTCCTTCGGCGCGACGATGTAGAGGTAGTTGATCATCCGCAAACCGCCGGCGCCGGTCATGTTCTGCGGCACCACGGTGGGATTGCCGGGGATGTGCTTGCCGATGTGCCGCGCCACCAGCCGCGCCTGGATGTCGTATTCGCCGCCGACGCCGACCCCGATGTAAACGTTGACGGTCTTGCCGCGGTAGAATTCGGCGACGGTCTGGGCTTGCGCGGTCAAGGGAGCGAACATGGATCGCCACGAGCAGCGCCAGCGCAAACAGCCACGAATTTCCGTTCAAACAGCATTGCGATTCCTTTTCAGCCGGTCTTGTTCAGCCGGTCTTGGCGCTCTCGGACGCCGCCTTGTCCCACATCATCTGCTTGTAATCGAATCCGGTCTCGATGGTCGGCTTGACGACGGCGAAGAACGGCGAAATGTCGAAGTCGCGCGGCGTGTACAGCGAATGATGGCGGATGTGCAGGATCTCGCGCCGGCTCTCGGCATCGACCCGGCGCACCTCCGGCAGGATCGGATAGCCGACCGATTCGAAGGCCTGCGCGATCAGGGTGGAGCAGATCGCCCGCGACGGCTCGCCGGAGCCGAGCGCGAGCATGCGCCGCCGCCAGCGCGCCGGCACCGGCGGCTGCGGCAGAAAGTAGCGCATCAGATCGATGATGTTCTTCAGGTCGTAGTCGTAGCCGATGCGCTCGGCCGCATAGCGCACGACCGCGTTGCGGTCCTCGGGCGTCAGCCCGACCGGGCGGCAGATGCGCGTGTTGTAGGTGTTGAATTTCGACAGCGGCGAGGCGATCACGCCCTTGCCGAGCTCGGCCTCCACCAGCACCAGCGGCTCGCCGTCGCGTTCGCCGAGGTTGGCGCCGAGGCCCACGTAAAGCGCCGCATGCGACCAGGTGGATTGCGTGAGATAGCGGATCGCGGAGTTGATCTTGGAGCGGGCGCCTTCGACCAGCAGCACGTCGCCCGGCCGGATCACCATGGCGACCAATTCCGGCCGCGCCGCCGCATAGGGCTCATAGCCGCTGGTCGGCTTCGACAACTGGCGGGCGACGAACTCCCCGATCCAGTCGAGCAATTTGATTGTCGCCGACATCCCCGCCGCAGCCCTGATCCGAACTTATTTGGACATGATCTTGAAACCGGATTCCACTTTTCGGGATCATGCTCGCGCGCCACGATATGGCTGTGGGCGTGCCCCAGCAAATCCAATTTATGATTGATCGGCGATACCGCTGATCTATTCCGCGGCGAGGCGGGTGATTTCGGGGAACGGTTCGAGCAGGACCGGCTTTCCCGGGCGGGACGTGATCAGATGGCCGGGCGGCACCGGCTTCCAGAACTCGCGCTCCATGTCGAGCGGCTCCGACACCACGACGACGCTGTGGCCGGTCTCGCGGTAGTACAGCGTATTCGCCGAGCCGCCATAAGCGTAGCGGAAGGCGAAGAGATTCTGGCCGTCGGCCAGCGCCGCGGTGAACCGCAGCGGCTCGGTGGTGCCGCTGGTGCTGACGAGCTCGGTGAGGGTCGTGAGCGTGCGCATGGTGGCGGCGATCGGGTCGGCGTCGGCGCCGGCGCCCAGGATCGCCAGAAACATCGCCTCGGAATTGGTCGTGCCGGCGCGCGACTTGTAGAACTCGTCGGGGATCAGCTCTTCGACGCGGCGGCGGATCAGCGACCAGTCGCCGACCTGCCCGTTGTGCATGAACATCCATTTGCCGTGCACGAACGGATGGCAATTCGGCCGGTTGGTCGGCGTGCCGGTCGCGGCGCGGACATGGGCGAAGAACATCGACGACCGGATGTGCCGGCAGAGATGCTTGAGGTTCTCGTCGGACCAGGCCGGCCGGACCTCACGATAGAGGCCGGGCTCGTCGCGGTCGCCGTACCAGCCGAGGCCGAAGCCGTCGCCATTGGTGGCGCCGACCGATTCCTTGGCCCTGAGGCTCTGGACGACCAGCGAATGAGCGGGCTCGGTGACGTAGCGCTCCAGCGCGACCGTTTCCCCGCGATAGGCAATCCAGCGGCACATCGTGCGAATCCGAATCCGGCGGTCAAAAATACCACTTATGCCGCCGCAGCCAAACGCTGCGGCAGCCCTATGGGTCCGGTTTTCGGCAAATATTGTGCTCAAACCATGATCCGATTTGCTCAAATCGGATCATGGTCGAGACGGGCGGATCGTTCAGTAGCGGTACTGGTCCGGCTTGTACGGTCCCTGAACCGGCAGGCCGAGATACTCCGACTGCTTGTCGTTCAGCTTGGTCAGCTTCACCCCGATCTTGTCGAGGTGCAGCCGCGCCACCTTCTCGTCGAGGAACTTGGGCAGCGTGTAGACCTTCTTCTCGTACTTCTTCGGGTTGGTCCAGATTTCGATCTGCGCCAAGGTCTGGTTGGTGAACGACGCCGACATCACGAAGCTCGGATGGCCCATGGCGTTGCCGAGGTTCACCAGGCGGCCTTCCGACAACAGGATGATGCGCTTGCCGTCGGCGAACTCGACCTCGTCGACCTGCGGCTTGATGTTGTGCCACTTCAGGTTCTTCAGCGCGGCGACCTGGATCTCCGAGTCGAAGTGCCCGATGTTGCAGACGATGGCGCGGTCCTTCATCGCGCGCATGTGCTCGATGGTGATGACGTCGAGGTTGCCGGTCGCGGTGCAGAAGATGTCGGCGCGCGGAGCCGCGTCGTCCATCGTGGTGACCTCGTAGCCCTCCATCGCCGCCTGCAGCGCGCAGATCGGGTCGATCTCGGAGACCAGCACGCGGCAGCCGGCCTGGCGGAGCGAAGCCGCCGAGCCCTTGCCGACGTCGCCGAAGCCCGCGACCATCGCGACCTTGCCGGACATCATCACGTCGGTGCCGCGGCGGATGCCGTCAACGAGCGATTCGCGGCAGCCGTAGAGGTTGTCGAACTTCGACTTGGTGACCGAGTCGTTGACGTTGATGGCGGGCCACAGCAGCGTGCCCTTCTTCTGCATCTCGTAGAGACGATGCACGCCGGTGGTGGTCTCCTCGGTGACGCCGCGGATGTTCTTGGCGCACTCGGTGTAGAAGCCCTTCTTGTCCTTGATCCGCTTCTTGATCGCGGCGAACAGGACCTCCTCTTCCTCGTTGGTCGCGCCATCGAGGAACTTGGTGTCGCCGGCCTCGGCGCGGGCGCCGAGATGGATCAGGAGCGTGGCGTCGCCGCCATCGTCGAGGATCATGTTCGGCGTGCCGCCGTCGCCCCACTCGAAGATCTTGTGGGTGTAGTCCCAGTATTCCACGAGGCTCTCGCCCTTGATCGCGAACACCGGCACGCCGTTGGCGGCAATCGCCGCGGCGGCATGGTCCTGCGTCGAATAGATGTTGCAGGAGGCCCAGCGCACGTCGGCGCCGAGCGCGGTGAGCGTCTCGATCAGCACGCCGGTCTGGATCGTCATGTGCAGCGAGCCGGCGATGCGGGCGCCCTTGAGCGCTTTTTTCGGTCCGTACTCCTCGCGGGTCGCCATCAGGCCGGGCATCTCGATCTCGGCGATGGTGAGCTCCTTGCGGCCCCATTCGGCGAGCCCGATGTCCTTCACAACGTATTCCTTGGCGACGGCCATGACTGTCCTTGCTGGTTGGAAAAATTGGGTTGGCGCTCGGCGCAAAGCCGGCCCGTTCGGGGGTGGCTATAGCAGGGGCATACACCCGGCGCAATGAGGATATAAAGAATTCTTTATATGGACTGAAGTGACCTCGAAAGGCCTCAATCCTCTTCGCCGAAACCGCTCGAAACCAGCTTGTCGATGGCCTCGATGGCCGCTGTCGCCTCTTTGCCGGTGGCCTCGACCGTGATGGTCGTGCCGGTCGCGGCGCCCAGCATCATCAGTCCCATGATCGAGGTGCCGCCCACGGTCTCGCTGCCGCGGGTGACCCGGATGGCGGCGTCGAAGCGCTCGACGGTCTGACAGAATTTCGCTGAGGCGCGGGCATGCAAGCCCTTCTTGTTGACGATCGTCAGCACCCGGACGGTGGCGTCGGTCGGGTCCCGGCGTTCTGGCAGATCGCCATCGAGGTCTTCAGCCCCGCTCATTTCCCGGCGAGCACGCGGCTGGCGATGGTGACGTATTTGCGCCCGGCCGCCTGGGCTGCGGCGACGGCCTCTTCAAGCGGGCATTCGTTGCGAACCTTCGCGAGCTTCACCAGCATCGGCATGTTGATGCCGGCGAGCACCTCGACGTTGGGCCGGCCCATGCAGGAGATCGCCAGGTTCGAGGGTGTGCCGCCGAACATGTCGGTGAGGATCGCGACGCCGTCGCCGGTGTCGACGCGTTTGACCGCCTCGATGATGTCCTTGCGGCGCTGCTCGACGTCGTCGTCGGGACCGATGGTGACGGCCTCGATCTGGGTCTGCGGGCCGACGACATGCTCCAGCGCAGCGCGGAACTCGACGGCAAGCCGCCCATGAGTGACTAGAACGAGACCAATCATCGGCGGGAAGCCCCGGCGGGCGCGGTTGCGCCGCACGAATGGGCGGCAATCATCATGATCCAAAGCCCGAGTTCAAGGCCTCGGGGACCGATTGTAGTGGGTTGCTGCATTGCAGTAAACGGCCCAGCCGGTGGTTTCAGCGGCATGCCCGTAGCGCTGCATATATGGGGCTTTGCGGGGATGTCCATGGCTCCCCGCACTGCCGCAATCAGCCTGGACCATCCGTTGTTTGCAGCTCGGCAAGCAGGAGCGGCAGGGGATCGGCGCCCGCTGCGACCGCAAGCCGCGGCAGCGTGATTCCGGCGATTTCGGCTTGCTTCCGGGTCGGGTCGGGCAGCCGTTCAGCCGCTGCCTGGCCGAGCTCCACGAGCAGCCCGACCACGGCCAGCGGCTCGTGAGGCACCCGGCGAATGCCGAGTCCGCGCACCTCGATCAGGCCGGCCAAGGCCTCGGCCGGACGCACCAGCAGCCGCCCGTGCCTTGCCTCGACATGGGCGCGGTCGTCGGCGACAAGCCGGGCGAACGGGATGAGGCCCTGCGCGGCGGCGTGCAGCAGCGCCAGCGCGAGCCGCGACTTGCCCGAGCCTGAGGGGCCCTGGATCAGCACGGCGCGCGCGCCCACCAGCACGGCCGAAGCGTGGATCGAAGGCGATTGATTCATGCCGCGCCGGATCCTCGTTTCACTCGGCGGCGCGGCGCCATCACATCGTCGGCAGCCGCACCGTGAAGCGTGCGCCCAGCACGCTCGGCTCGCCGCTCCCCGCAGCCGCCGTCACGGCGGTGCGGTTCTCGGCCCACAGCCGGCCGCGGTGGGCCTCGATGATCTGCTTGGAAATCGAAAGGCCGAGACCCGAGTTCTGGCCGAAGCCGTGCTCCGGCCGGTCGGTGTAGAAGCGCTCGAAAATCTTGTCGAAGGCCTCGGGCCGGATGCCCGGACCGTCGTCGTCCACCACGATCTCGATCTCATCGCGGAGCTTGCGGCAGGTCACGCGCACGGTCGAGTCGGGCGGCGCGAACGAGCGCGCGTTGTCGATCAGGTTGTTGATCACCTGGCCGAGCCGCGAATCGTGGCCCGGGACGACGAAGGCGAGCGGTCCGCCGCCCTCGAAGGTGACGGAGACCTTCGTGCCATCGGCCTTGCGGGTCTCGTTTTGCACCGAGATCACCGTGTTGAGGAGCTTGGTGAGATCGACCGGGGTCCGTTCGTCGCGCTGCAATTCGGCATCGAGGCGGCTTGCGTCGGAAATGTCCGAGATCAGCCGGTCGAGCCGTTTCACGTCGTGCTGGATGACCTCAAGCAGCCGTTGTTGGCTCTCTTTCGATTTCGCCAGCGGCATCGTTTCCACGGCCGAGCGCAAGGAGGTCAACGGATTCTTCAACTCGTGCGCAACGTCAGCGGCGAAGCTCTCAATCGCTTCGATCCGGCTGTAAAGCGCGCTGGTCATGTCGCGCAACGCGCCGGACAGATGGCCGATCTCGTCCTTGCGGTTGGTCAGGTCAGGGATTTCGACGCGTGAGCGGATGCGATGGCGCACGCGTTCGGCGCCTTCGGCCAGGCGCTTGACCGGGCCGGCGATGGTGCGGGCGAGCAATGTCGACAGCACCACCATGACGACCAGCATGATGCCGAACAGCTTGACGATCTGCAGCCGCTCCGCCTCGACCGCTTGGTTGATGTCGCCGCCCTGGGTCGACAGCAGCAGCGCACCGCGCACGGCGCGGAAGCGCTGCACCGGCACCGCGACCGAGACGATGACCTCGTTGCGGTCGTTGACGCGCACCATGTACGCGCTCTTGGCGCCGTCCAGCGCCTGCGCCACCTCGGGATAGTCCTTGCCGGCGGCGGGGCCGAGCTCGCGGTAGTGCGGAAGATCGCCGCGGCTGAACCACGCCAGGAACGCGTTGCGGGCGCGCTTGAACGCATTCGGCTGCTGTTGGTTCGGCGGCGGCAGGTCGAGCCGCACCACCTCGCCCGGAATGTAGAGGCTGCGGCTGTCGAGGATGAGATAGCCGGCGCGGTCGTAGATGCGGGCGCGCGTCTTGGTCGGCGAGATCAAGCGGCGCAGCACCGGCGCCACCCGCTCCGGATTGATCGAGAATTCAAGCCCGGTCACGCCTTCGTCGCCGAAGTTCTCGCCCGGCTGCAGTTCGAGCAGCCGGTCGCGGTCGATGTAGGTGCCGTAGCTGTCGGCGGTGGCGGATGCGGCGATGGCGCCGGCGATGATCTCGCCCTGCACCACGAGGCTCTCGACCCGGGCGTCGATCAGGCCGGCGCGGAATTGCGACAGGTAGAGGATGCCGACGACAAGGGCGACGAGGCCAGCGACGTTGAGCGAGACGATGCGCCGCGTCAGGCTGGAGAAGCTCTGGCTGACGAAGAACTGCCAGGTGCGCCGGGCGAGGCCGCGAAGCCCGCTCTCGCTATAGACCTGCGCCACGCGGCGCGGCAGGCCGGCGAACGGGTTGCGCCGGGAAGGCGCGGCCGGCTCGCCGGGACGTAGCGTGCCCTCGCCGGGGGCTGGCGCCTCGGCGGCTTGCGGATTGGCTTCGGTGGTTCGATCGAGCAATGGGGTCGCTGCCTCGTATGCCCCTCGCGTGCCCTTCTAGCACACTATGGTGGGCACGCTCGACAGCCCTAACGGGCTCAAAGTTCCTTGAAGCGGTAGCCGACGCCGTAGAGCGTTTCGATCATGTCGAAGTCGTCGTCGACGGCCTTGAACTTCTTGCGCAGCCGCTTGATGTGGCTGTCGATGGTGCGGTCGTCGACATAGACTTGGTCGTCATAGGCGGCGTCCATCAGGGCGTTGCGGCTCTTCACCACGCCGGAGCGGGCAGCCAGCGCCTGCAGGATCAGGAATTCGGTGACGGTGAGGGTAACCGCTTCGTTCTTCCAGGTGCAGGTGTGCCGCTCGGGGTCCATGCGCAACTGGCCGCGCTCGAGCGCCTTGATATCGGTTTCCTTCGGCGCGGCGGTCGGGTCCTTCGGCGTCGCGCGGCGCAGCACCGATTTGACGCGCTCGACCAGCAGCCGCTGCGAGAACGGTTTGCGGATGAAATCGTCGGCGCCCATCTTGAGGCCGAACAGCTCGTCGATCTCCTCGTCCTTGGAGGTGAGGAAAATCACCGGCATGTCGGTCTTCTGCCGGAGCCGCCGCAGCAACTCCATGCCGTCCATGCGCGGCATCTTGATGTCGAGGATGGCGAGGTCGGGCGGCGAGGTCTTGAACCCTTCGAGCGCGGAGGCGCCATCGGTGTAGGTCATGATCCGATAGCCTTCGGCTTCGAGCGCGATCGAGACCGAGGTCAGGATGTTCCTGTCGTCGTCGACGAGTGCGATGGTCGGCATGAGCCCTGTTCCCCGTGACGGTTCAATCCCGCCCAATTTGAAGCCCGTAAAGCTGGACCGAAATGTGGCAGGCGTTCGACAAATACGTGATTCGTCAATCTGTTGGCAGGATGCGTGGGTAAATATTCCGTGCCTGACGAATGTCGTTTGAGCCCATGGACTTGCGATTGGCCCGCGATCCGGATGGAGTGGAGCGCGTCCGCGTGAGTAGCCGATATATGCAGCCCACAGCCGATTTCGACCCCAAGACGGCCGCCAAGACCCTCATGCGCGAAGCGCGGTCGGGCGCGCTCGCTACCCTGATGGCGGGATCAGGCGATCCCTACTGTTCTTTGGTTAACGTTGCGACCGCAACCGACGGCACGCCGCTGTTGCTGATCTCGCAGCTCGCGCTGCACACCAAGAACATCCTGGTCGACCCGCGCGTGTCGCTGATGCTCGACGAGCGCAAGGACGGCGATCCGCTGCAAGGCGCCCGGGTGATGCTGATGGGTCTGGCGGCGAAGACCGAAAGCGCGGACGCGCGCCGGCGTTACCTCGCTCACCAGCCGGAAGCCGAGATGTTCGCGGGATTCGGCGACTTCGCGTTCTACGAGGTGAAGCTGAAAGGCGCACATCTCGTCGCCGGCTTCGGCCGCATCGTCGATTTGAAGCCGGATGATCTGCTCACCGATCTCGCTGGCGCCGAAGCGCTCGTGGCCGCCGAGCCGGAGGTGATCGCGCACATGAACGCCGATCATGCCGAGACCTGCCGGCTCTACGCGACCAAACTTCTGGGCGCCGCCGATGGCGATTGGCGCTGCGTCGGCTGCGATCCGGAGGGCCTCGATCTGCAATACGAGCGCCTGGGCCTGCGGCTGCCGTTCCCGCAGCGCGTGACCCAGCCCGGCGTGCTGCGCGCGGTGCTCAAGCAGATGGCGGAGCAGGCGCGGGCGGCGTGATCGCTGTCGTGCTGCCCACTGTTGCCCACGGATAGACGCCCGCCGTAAAGGTGCGGCAGACTCCTCGATAACAACAAACACGTTTTGGGAGGTTTCCATGCGTCGATTGCTCATGGGCGTGCTGCTGGCCCTTGCCGCCGCCCCAGCTCTCGCCCAGGCCAAGAAGGAGCCGATCGTGCTCCGCGACATGGGTTCGTTCCACGTCGGCGGCCGCCTGATCGAGATCACCGGCCAGCCGGTGAAGGAGGTCGTGTTCACGCCGGGCGGCGTGCCCGCCAAGGTCGACCCGAACGGCAAGTACCAGGTCGAGCAGATGTACGTTCAGTACCTCCTGCCGCAGAACAAGAAGGGAAAGCTGCCGCTGCTGCTGTGGCACGGCGGCGGCCTGTCGGGTGTCACCTACGAGACCAAGCCCGACGGCGGCGACGGCTGGATGCACTACTTCATCCGCAAGGGCTGGGACACCTATGTGTCCGACGCGATGGAGCGCGGCCGTTCCGGCTGGTCCAGCACCTTCAAGGGTGAGGCCATGGCGCTGCCGTTCGGCGATCCGTGGGAGCGCTTCCGCATGGGACCGATCGGTTCGTGGAACGACGATCCGGCAAAGCGCGTGTCCTACCCCGGCCTGCAGTTTCCCGCCGAGGCTTACCCGCAGTTCATGAAGCAGGGCGTGCCGCGCTGGGTCACAACGGACGACGAGATCGTCAAGGCCTACATCGAACTGGTCGACAAGATCTGCCCCTGTGTCGTGCTGGTGCACAGTCAGTCGGGCACGTTTGGCTACAAGGTGCTGGAGGCGCGGCCCGACAAGGTGAAGGCCCTGATTGCGGTCGAACCGACACTGGGCGGCGATAAGAACAAGGCCGCCTCGGTGAAGGGCACGCCGATCCTCGTGGTGATTGGCGACAACGCCAAGGAGCATCCGCGCTGGAAGAACATCCGGCAGAACAGCGTCACATACGCGGAGGCCTTCAGGGCGGCGGGCGGCAGCCTCGATCTCATCGACCTGCCCGACGTCGGCATCAAGGGCAACTCGCACATGATGATGATGGACAAGAACAGCGACCAGATCGCCGAGCTCATTCAAAACTGGCTGGTCAAAAAAGGCCTGAGCGACTGATCCAACAATTCGAGCGCAGGGAGAGAGCGATGAAACGCTTTTTGATCAGTGCGGCGCTGGCCGTCGCGGCATTTTCCATTGCGCCGGCCTTGGCCGACGACGACATCGTGCTGCGCGGCATGGGCTCGTTCCATGTCGGCGGACGGGTCGTCGAGGTCAAAGGCAAGGAGGTGCGCATGATCGTGCGCCAGCCCGGCGGCCCGCAGACCAAGCTCGACCCAAATGGCCAGTACATGGTCGAGCAGATGTACGTGCAGTATTTCCTGCCGAAAAATAAGAAGGGCAAGCTACCGCTGCTGCTGTGGCACGGCGGCGGCTGACCGGCGTCACCTACGAGAGCACGCCGGATGGCCGCGAAGGCTGGATGAACTTCTTCATCCGCAAGGGCTGGGACACCTACGTATCGGACGCGGTGGAGCGCGGTCGGTCGGGCTTCGCGTCGCCGGATGTTTGGCCTTCCGAGCCGCTGTTCCTGACCTATCAGGATCCGTTCGAGCGCTTCCGCATCGGCGATGGCGAAGGCTCGTGGAACGCCGATCCGACGAAGCAGAAGGTGCTGCCGGGCAGTCAGTTTCCGGCCGAGGCTTATGCGAACTACATGAAGCAGTCGGTGCCGCGATGGCTCACCACCGACAACGCGATCATGGCTGCGTACATCGAATACGTGGACAAGGTTTGTCCCTGTGTGTTGGTGCTGCACAGCCAGGGCGGCACCTTCGGCTTCAAGGTCGCCGAGCAACGCCCCGACAAGATCAAGGCCATCGTCGCGGTCGAGTCGGCGACCGCAGGCGTCGTCGCCAACGCGCCCAAGCTGAAGGACATCCCGGTGCTGATGTTGTTCGGCGACTATGTGGACCAGCATCCGCGCTGGGCGACATTCAAAAAGGTCGACACCGAGTATGCCAACGCGATCAAGGCCGCAGGAGGCACGGTCGACTGGATCAACCTTCCCGAGATTGGCATCAAGGGCAACGGCCACATGATGATGCAGGACAAAAACAACATGCAGGTCGCCGAGGTCATCCAGAAGTGGCTGGTCGGCAAGGGCTTGGCGGATTGATGCACCCTGGTACTTTTGCCGGCTGTGTTGCAGTGCAGCGCCGAATTTCTGTCGCCGGTAAGGTTACCCGCATGAGGATTGCACGAGTTCCGCATTGATCGAAATCAATCCGGGCCTGGAACGTCATCCATGCGCTGGTTTGGTCTTGGCAGGCGGTTCGATCACGACTAAAAGTCGCGCCATTCGGGTTGAGGGCTATAATCGTCACTTAAGGCCGCTCGAAAACGGCCGATCAGGGAGTTTCGGCCGCAACGCCGGCTGGGACGCGTGAGGAGGAGTTTCCGTGAAAGAATCCGGTCTGCGCAACGCCGCTTGCGGCGCCGACACGTTCGGTCTGAAGGACCTTGGTGCGGTCCATTGGAACCTGACCGACGCTCCGCTCTATGAGCACGCGATCCGCAACGGCGAGGCCACGATCGTCGCCGGCGGTGCGCTCTGCGCCGAGACCGGCCATCACACCGGCCGCTCGCCGAAGGACAAGCACACGGTTGTCGATGCGCTGACCGAGAATACGGTCTGGTGGGACGGCAACCGGAAGATGACGGAGGCGCAGTTCATCCTGCTCTACAACGATTTTCTCGCGCATGCGAAGGGCAAGACGCTGTTCGCGCAAGACCTCTACGGCGGCGCCGATCCGAAGTACCGGATCAAGACCCGCGTCTACACCGAGCTCGCCTGGCATTCGTTGTTCATCCGCACGCTGCTGATCCGTCCGAGCCGCGAAGAGCTCAAGAGCTTCGTGCCGGATATGACCATCATCGACATGCCGACGTTCAAGCCCGACGCCAAGCGCCACGGCGGCCGCGAGGGCTCCGACACGATGGTTGCCATCGATTTCACCCGCAAGATCGTGCTGATCTGCGGCTCGTCCTACGCGGGCGAGATGAAGAAGTCGGTGTTCACCACGCTGAACTTCTACCTGCCGGCGCAGGGCGTGATGCCGATGCACTGCTCGGCCAACGTCGGCAAGGACGGCGACAGCGCGCTGTTCTTCGGCCTGTCCGGCACCGGCAAGACCACGCTCTCGGCCGATCCGAACCGCACGCTGATCGGTGACGACGAGACCGGCTGGTCGCCGCAGGGCATCTTCAACTTCGAGGGCGGCTGCTACGCCAAGACCATCAAGCTTTCGGCCGAGGCCGAGCCGGAAATCTGGGACGCGACCAACCGCTTCGGCGCCGTGCTGGAAAACGTCGTGTTCGATCCGGAGACCCGCATCCCGGACTACGACAGCGACAAGAAGACCGAGAACACGCGCTCCGCCTATCCGCTGGAATCAATCCCGAACGCGTCGCGCACCGGCATGGCCGGCCATCCGAAGAACATCATCTTCCTGACCGCCGATGCCTATGGCGTGATGCCGCCGATCGCCAAGCTCACGCCGGCGCAGGCGATGTATCACTTCCTGTCCGGCTACACCGCGAAGGTGGCCGGCACCGAGAAGGGCCTGGTCGGCGTCGAGCCGGAATTCTCGACCTGCTTCGGCGCGCCGTTCCTGCCGCGTCCGCCGGCGGAGTATGGCCGTCTGTTGCGCGACTACATCGCCAAGCACAAGGTCGACTGCTGGCTGGTCAACTCCGGCTGGACCGGCGGCATCTACGGCGTCGGCACCCGCATGCCGATCAAGGTGACCCGCGCGCTGGTCACCGGCGCACTCGACGGCTCGCTGAAGAACGCGCAGTTCCGCACCGATAAGTATTTCGGTTTTGCGGTGCCGACCTCGGTGCCCGGCATCGACGCCAAGATACTTAACCCCGACCAAACCTGGGCGGATGGGAAGGCGTTCGACGAGACGGCGCGCAAGCTGGTCGGCATGTTCCAGAAGAACTTCGCCAAATACGAGCAGACCGTCGACGCCGAGGTGCGCGCCGCCGCGCCCGAGGTGCAGCTCGCCGCGGAGTAATCCGGGCTATGTAAACAAAGGGCGGCCAAACCACGACGGTTTGGCCGCTCTTTTCGTTTCAACGCCGCCATGGCTGCTCGGGAAATTCCGCGCCGATCGCTTCCAGATTGACGATGCGATTTCGCACCGCGCGCCAATAAGCGAGCCGCGGCGCGGGCACGCTGGCGTCGTCGCCGTACATTTCATTCGCCTCCTTGCGGAAGCGAGCGAGGTAGCGCTCGCCGAGCTTGTCGCGCAGATAGATTTCTGCCCGTTGCGCCCATTCGTCGGCGGCGGTCGCCGGCAGAGCGCGGCGCGCGTCCTTGATCTGGCCGAGCAGGTCGCGGCCTTCCACGATGAAGTTATCGAGGCGGTTGCGGATCTCGGCGCGGTCGGACTGCTGCCGCTCGACCTGAACGTGGGCGTGATATTTTGCGTAGAACGCCGCGCCGACGGCGAGTGCCCCCAGCACCAGCGCCGCGGCCCCAAGCCGCAGCTTGTAGACCGATCGCCGGACCGGCAGCAGCGCAATGGTGATGGCGATCAGGCCGTTGATGACCGCGAAGAGGGTGCCGGCAAAGCCAAAATACTGTCGCCACATCGACGCGAACCCGATACGCCAACCGAAATTGTGGCCGCGAACGTAGCATTGCCGGCGCCGCAGCCTCAATGCACCGAAAGCCGCACCCGGCACGAATGTACTGGAATAAAAAAGGGGCGGCAAAAGCCGCCCCTTTCGATGCTCATGTCTTCAAGCTTCAGCCACCGGATTGCGCGGTGTTGCGGCTGAGCCGGTTGAGCTTGGCCTTCTGCTCGTCGCTCAACGATGCGTAGAACTCCTCAAGCGCTGGGCGGACGGTGTTGGCGGCGTCGAGCATTGCCTCCACCCGTTTCTGCATCACGTCGAGCCGGCCAACCGGCGTCTGCGGGATGGCGTTCGGGCACGCGGCGTTCAGCGTCTCGACGGCCTTCTGCATCGCCGCGTCGAGCTTGTCCAGGGTGGCGCCTTGCGCCTCGGTCGGCCGCACGATGTCCTCGATGCGGTTGATGGCGAGGTTGGAGATGCCGGCCTTTTCGCTGCTGCAATTGGCCTCCGGCTGCGATTGCTTCGCCGAGCGCTGCTTCGGCTGGCCGAGTTGCGCGCCGATTTCGTTGAAACGCGCCTTCTGCTCGTCGCTCAGCGAGTTGGTGAACGCGACCAGCGCCGGCTTCACGGTCTGGATCGCTTCGTCGGTCGCCTGCAGCCGCTGGATCATCGCCTGCTGCCGGCTGACTGGCGTCATTGGCACAGCGTCGGGGCAAGCTTCCTTGAACTTCGCCGCGGCCTCCTCAGCCGCTTGGCGCAGGTTTTCGAGCAGGCCCTTCTGATCTTCGTTCGGCCGCACCGCCTCCGCAATCTGATCGAGAGGCCATGCCGTCACGCCCTTGGCTTGGTCCGCGCAGAAGTCGCGCGTCGCCTGGGTGACCCGCCCAGGCGCCGCCGCGGGGCGGCTCGGCGCGGAGCCGGTGGTTATACGGCCGTCCGGCCCGGCATAGGGTCCCTCGGCGGCGTATTCGGCGTAAGGCGCGCCGTCGGGAAAGAACACGCCGTCGAACATGTCGTCGTAGGCGTAGGCCCAGTAGCCCGGATCGTAGGCGTCAGGCCAGAACGTGTAGTAGAACATGTCGTTGTAGGCATAGGGGTAATAGACCGGGCCGAACCACGGAATGTAGGGCGCGAGCAGGCCAAGGCCCCACGCCGTGCGCGCCGCAAGCCGTGCCGCGCGCCGTCCGGCGAACTGTCCGCTCGAACCGGCCGCATTGGCGCGCAACCCCGACGCAAAACGTCCCTGCGTGGCCTGTTGCGCCGAAACCGCCTGGGTGCGAAGCGCCCGCGACTGCTGGTTCTGCTGGATGGCCGCCGCAGCCGCCGGCTGGTTCTGCTGCTGGACGGGCATTCTGCCGCTCCTCGCGCTGGAGGGTGCGCAGTTCACGCCGCTCGGCGCGGCTCAACCGGCCTTTCGACTGCAATTCCTGCAGGCGATTCGACGAGACCGACGCGGCGGTCGCCGGCTGGTTTTGCTGCGCGTTCTGCCGCTGGGCGCGCTGCAGCGTGCTCAACTCGCGCCGCTCGGCGCGGCTCAGCCGGCCTTTCGACTGCAATTGCTGCAGGCGATCCGACGGGGCCGATGCGGTGGTCGTCGGCTGGCTTTGTTGCGCGTTCTGCCGCTGGGCGCGTTGCAGCGTGTTCAACTCGCGCCGTTCGGAGCGGCTGAGGCGGCTCCGCGATTGCAATTGCTGCAGGCGCGGGCTTTGGACGGATTGCTGCGCTGCGAAACGGCGCTGGATGCGCGGCTCGGCGCGGGCGACTTGGATTGCACATTCTGTTGAATTGTTGACGCCGCTCGATACGGCTTGCGGCCCGCGACGCGAGGCGCGGCGCGTTGGATGGCGGGGGCTGAACGCGCGGCAGGAGCGGCGATACGCGGCGACGGGCGTGCCGGTGCGGCGATCCGGGGTGCCATGTGCGGCGCGGCGGGACGGGCCATGGCCGGAGCGGGGCGTGCCACAGGCGCCGGCCGGGCGATGGCGGCGGGCGCGGGACGGGGTGGTGGCGCCGCCGCCCGGGCAGCAGGCGCGGGGGCGGCCCGGGCGGGCGCTGCGGCTGGTGCGGCCTTCTTGGCAGGGGGATCCGCGAATGCGTCGCCCATGGTCGCAGCCATCATCGAAATGGCGAGAACGCTTGCAGCCAAACCAACACCGGACCGGATCATCGTTTTACACTCCCACGCCGCCACAAAATGCAATGCGCGAACCGTGGATTGGTTCCGTGGCACGTCGTATCGTGGCATCGATCCGTGGTGGATTTGCGTGCGAAGCGTTCACCGGGCGTTCATCGGTGACGCTTCGCCGCTGCGACAAGGAGACACGCGTGCTCAAGATGCGCCTCGGATGGAGTGGTTTGGGGGTCCTGCTGGGGGCGGCGCATATGCAGAGCGAGCACGCAGATTGATGCAAGTTCTCGTCGTCGGCGCCGGAGTGGTCGGGCTCGCGGTCGCGCGCGCGGCGGCGCGGAATGGCCATGAGGTCATCGTCGCCGAGGCGACCAAGGGCATCGGCAACGGCGTGTCCTCGCGCAACAGCGAGGTGATCCACGGCGGCATGTATTATCCGACCGGCTCGCTCCGCGCCGTTCACTGCCCGCGCGGACGCCGCTTGATGTACGAGTTCTGCGCCTCCCACGGCGTGCCGCACCGCAAGTGCGGCAAGCTGATCGTCGCCACCGAGAATGCCGAGGTGGCGAAGATGGAGGCGATCCTCCAGCAGGGCCAGGCCAACGGCGTCGAGGGATTCAGGCTGATCGACGGCGCGGCGGCGCGCGCGATGGAGCCGGCGCTGAATTGCGTTGCCGCGCTGCATTCGCCGGAAACCGGCATCGTCGACAGCCATTCGTTCATGCGCGCGCTGCAGGGCGACCTGGAAGACCGCGGCGGGGCGATCGCCTTCAACACCAAGGTCGAGCGGCTGATCCATACCCAGGCCGGCTGGGTGGTGCGGTTTTCCGGCAGCGAGAGCGGCGAGCTTGCGGTCGATGCGGTGGTGAATTCCGCGGGACTTGGCGCCCAGGCGTTGGCGCGCCGCACCGAGGATTATCCGCAGGACCGGGTGCCGCGACTTGTGCTCGCGCGCGGCAACTATTTCGGTTATGCGGGACGGCCGGTGTTCTCGCGGCTGGTTTATCCGGCGCCGCGCATCGACGGCGGCCTCGGCACCCATGTGACGCTCGATCTCGCCGGCCGCATGCGGTTCGGTCCCGACGTCGAGTGGATCGATGAGGAAAATTACAACGTCAATCCGGAGCGCGCTAAGTCGTTCTACGCCAGCATCCGGCGCTACTGGCCGGGCCTGCCCGACAATTCATTGCAGCCAGACTACGCCGGCGTCCGCCCCAAGCTGACCGGACCGGGCGAGCCTGCCGCGGATTTCATGATCGAAGGCCCGGCGCATCACGGGCTGCCGGGGCTTGTCCATATGTTCGGGATTGAATCGCCGGGATTGACCTCGTCGCTGTCGCTCGCCGACGAGGTGGTCGCTCAGCTTGATGCTTGAAGAAATTGCCGCTTAGCGCGCGACCTGCGCCCGGCTCCTGCGGATCGGTCTGGTGTCGTCATTCGGCCACCGGCTCGATCTTCTCGCTTGCCGGCGCCGGCTCGACCTTCACCTCGGACAGTCGGCGGGCCCATTCGCTCGACGAGGTGTTGAGCGGCGTGAATTCTGCGGTTCTGCTCTTGCCGTTGTAGGCGGCAAGGCCGTCGTTGGTCGCAACAATGTCACCCGGACGCAATGTCGGATCGCCGGATGCGTCGACGCGGGCGAGCCCGAGCCCGTCCTTGCCGTTGCACGAGCAGCCGTCGCTTACCTTGTCGCGATAGGCGAAAGCGTTGTCGAGGTCGGCGTAGCGCGTGCCGTTTTGCGCCACCGCGGTGTCGATCTTGCTGCCGGAAAACACCATGGTCTTGGCCGCCGGGCAGAACGACTTGCACTGCTCGGCCGGCGAGGTGCCGGCGTGACGTTGCAGCGGGAAATAGCGGCCGTCGCAGGTCCGCACGCAATAGACCATGCCGTGTCCGAAGCCGCTGGCTTCGCCGGCCGGCCGCTGATTGCCGAACAGGCCAAGCGGATCGGCGTACGAACTGGTTTGCGGGGGCAGCGGCTCTGGAGCACGCCGTTGGAAGCCGCCGAACAGGGCTTGGAACAGGCCCTGCGCCGAAGCCGGCTGTGCGGAGCCCGCGAGGCAAAGCGTCAATGCGGTGAGCAGAACGCCGCCCGTGCGACGGATCGAACTGCAATCGGCAAAAGCCACGATGGTCTCCCTACGCCCGGAACAGATTTCGCGGCGTACCTATCAACGCGGCACTGCAAAAACAGTTGCAGAACGCGCGGTTGCTAGTCCCAGCCGCGACCGGATGGGCTTGATTGCCATGAATGTAACCCGCAGGAGTAAATGCAAAGTGAGCGGTCCGGCCGCTTTTCCCGTGAAGTTCCGGGGATTTAGCCGTTTGGCGTCAAAATGATGCCGGCGGCCGTAAATAAGGCGGCCGGCAGCGGCCAGCCGGTTTTTATGCGTTGCGGTTGTCCAAGAGGCCCAGTCGACGTCCCAGCCACTTTGTCGTCGGCGCCTGAATCAGGATCGTCATGAGGATGGCGATGAACGTGACTGATGCAATCATTGGGGCGCCTGGCGCCTTCATGCCCAGCAACAGTCCGGCCAGTGCGGCTGGAATGACGCCGGTCTCACGGGTCAGCACATGAACACCATCTCGTTGAAGCTCCATCGCGCGCGCCGATCCGGTAACGCGCACAAGAAAACGGTCGCCGGCCGAGCGACCAGCATAAGAATGGTGACCACGATAACGCCGCCTACAGCGTGTTGGCTCATGAGAGCGAAATCAACTTGAGCGCCGAGCAGGATAAAAATGAACAACCGCATGATGAAAGCCGTGGTCGCCACATAGTCTTCGAGTTTTTGCGCTTCGCCCGACTGCATCTTGAAGCCGAACGACTCCTTGTTACCAAGCATGATGCCGAAGACAAAAACCGCCATGAAGCCGGAGGCCTGCAGGCCATCGGCTGCGAAATAGGCGGCGATGACGGCCGCCAGCGTGACCACCGGCGCATATTCCGCGAGGAACGACCATCGCTCGTGCGCGATGAGCAACGCGGCGAGGTATCCGAGCGCGCGGGGCCGAGCCGATGACCGATTGCTTGAGTAGGTCGAGCAAGGACGCCGTCAGCGAGAATTGGCCGGTCCCCATGGCCACCGCCAGCACGCCGAAGGTGATGATCGCGCCGGTGGCGTCGTTGAACGCCGACTCGCTGACCACCGTTTGGGCCACACGGTCGCGAATGTTGACCTGCCGGAAAATAGGAACGAGCGTCGCCGGATCGGTCGACGCGAGAGTTGAGCCCAGCAGCAGCGCCACCATCAATGGAATGCCGAGGACATAATAGGCGGCAAGGCTGGTGATGGCCGCGGTCACCACGACACCAACTGTGGCGAGCACGACGATGGTGATCCACACATGTTTCAAGACGTGAAGCGCAGCGACGCGCCGCCATCGAAAAGGATGTAACTGGCGCCGAACAGAAGGATGATCTGATTGAGTGCCGAATCGGCTTTGATGTCGATCAAGCCTATGCTTCGGGGCCGATCAGCATGCCGACGATGAGAAACACCGCAATATCGGGAATCTTGATCTTCTGAGCCAGCAGGCCCGTGACGGTGCCGATGGCCAGAATGAGCCCACAGGAAACCAACGTGTGCTTCGCAATTTCGATCGAGGCCGAGGCTTCCAATTCGTGTTCCCCTCTTGCGATAATAGGCCGTTGGCGTGCGAAGGTGCGTCAGTATTGGATGAAATCGTAACACGCGGGAGGAGTTCGTGAGCAATCGCTTTGCCAATCCGAAGACCATGCCGGCGCCGCGCGGCTACACCCAGGTGGTCGAAACCACCGGGCCGGGCCGCACTGTTTATCTCTCAGGCCAACTCGGCATGACGACCGGCGGCGCATTCGCCGGCGCGCCCGGCGATTTCCGCGCCCAGGCGACGCAATGCTTCGAGAATCTCAAGGCCGGACTTGACTCGGTCGGCGCCGGCTTCGAGCACGTGGTGAAGATCACCAACTTCTTCGTCGATATGTCGCACCTGCCGGTGTTCTTCGAGGTGCGGGATAGCTTCGTGAACACCAAGGCGCCGCCGGCCTCGACGGCGATCCAGGTCGGCCGGCTGGCGCGCGATGGTGCGCTGTTCGAGATCGAGGCGGTGGCGGTGATCCCGGACAAGGCCGCGAAGGCGGCGGTGAAGCGCGGCAGCGCGAAGGCCGCAAAAAAGTCGGCGAAAGAGCCAGCGAAGAAAAAGCGCCGCTAGCGACGCGTTCACGCGAATCACGCACAATCGGCGGATGCCAAGCTTCGTCTATGTCCTCGGCTGCCGCACCAAGGACCGGTATCTGACCTACGTCGGCTGGACCACCGACGTCGACCGGCGTCTGATCCAGCACAATGCCGGCACCGGCGCGCGCACCACGCGCGGGCGGGCCTGGGTGCTGCTGCACATCGAGCGGCTGCGCACGCGCCGGCAGGCGATGAGCCGCGAGTGGTATCTCAAGCGCGACCGCAAATTCCGCAAGCAGCTCGCGCAAAAACTTTGAGCCGGGTAGGATTAGTGCGCCTCGTCCCAGTTGTGCGCGGCGCGGGCGTCGACCTGCAACGGCACCGACAGCGACAACGCCGGCATCGGCGCATCTTCCATCACCCGCTTGACGACGGGCAGCGTCTTGGCGACTTCGCCCTCGGGCACCTCGAAGATCAGCTCGTCGTGCACCTGGAGCAGCATCTTGGCGTTGAGCTTCGCCTTGGTCAGCGCCGGCTCGATGCGCACCATGGCGCGGCGGATGATGTCGGCGGCCGAGCCTTGCAGCCGCGCGTTGATCGCGGCGCGCTCGTTGAAGGCGCGGAGCGACGGATTGCCGGCCGTGATGTCCGGGTAGTGGCACTTCCGTCCGAACAACGTCAGCACGTAGCCGTTCTTCTTGGCGAACGCCTTGGTCTCTTCCATGTAGTCGCGGATGCCGGGGAAGCGTTCGAAGTATTTCTTGATGTAGGCGCCGGCCTCCTCGCGCGGGATGGCGAGCTGGTTGGCGAGCCCGAACGCCGAGATGCCGTAGATGATGCCGAAGTTGATCGCCTTGGCGCGGCGGCGTATCTCGCCCGGCATGTCCTTGATCGGCACGCCGAACATCTCGGACGCCGTCATGGCGTGAATGTCGAGGCCGTCACGGAACGCCTTGCGCAGCGCCGGCACTTCGGCGACCTCGGCCAGCAGCCGCAGCTCGATCTGCGAGTAGTCGGCCGAGACGAGCTTGGTGCCGGGCTCGGCGATGAAGGCGCGGCGGATTTTGCGGCCTTCCTCGGTGCGCACCGGAATGTTCTGCAGATTAGGCTCGGACGATGACAGCCGGCCCGTCGTGGTCGCGGCCAGCGCGTAGCAGGTGTGGACGCGATGCGTCTCGGCGTTCACATAGCCCGGCAGCGCGTCGGTGTAGGTCGAGCGCAGCTTGGAGACCTGCCGCCAGTCGAGGATTTTCCGCGGCAGCTCGTGGCCCTGTTCGGCCAGTTCCTCCAGCGCGCGGGCGCCGGTCGCCCATTGACCGGTCTTGGTCTTGGTGCCGCCCGGCAAGCCCATCGACCCGAACAGCACGTCACCCAGTTGCTTCGGGCTGCCGGGATTGAGCGGCTGGCCGGCAAGCTTGCTGATCTCGTCTTCCAGTCCGGCCTGCTTCTGAGCGAACTCGCCCGATAGCCGCGACAGCACCTGGCGGTCGATCGAGATGCCACGGCGCTCCATGCGCGCCAGGACCGAAACGAGCGGCTGTTCCAGGGTGGCATAAACCGAGGCAACATGCTCGGCGGCGAGCCGCGCCTTCAGCACCTTCCACAGCCGGAGCGCGATGTCCGCCGCTTCGGCGGCGTGTTCGCCGGCCTTCTCGATCGTCACGCGGTCGAACGGAACATGCGCCTTGCCGGTGCCGGTGACCTGCTCGGCGCGGATCGACTGATGCCCGAGCCATGCTTCGGCAAGGTCGTCCATGTTGTGTTTGCCGCGTCCGGCGTCGAGCACGTAGGACATCAGCATGGTGTCGTCGTAAGGATGAATCTCGATGCCGTGACGAGCGAAGATCTGCCAGTGATATTTCAGGTCCTGGCCGACCTTGAGCACGCTCGGGTCTTCCAGCACCGGTTGAAGCGCTGCAAGCGCCGCCTTTTCCGAAATCTGATCGGCGCGAAGTTTGGCTTCCGGCGCAAACAGGTCGTTGCCGCCCTGGGTGTCGCCGTCGCGGTGACCGATCGGCACGTAGCACGCTTCGTTGTCGGCGACGGCCAGCGAGAAGCCGCACAGGACGCGCCGTCATCGGGTCGGCGCTGGTCGTCTTGGTGTCCAGCGCGACGACGCCGATGTCCTTGGCGCGCAGCATCCAGGCGTTCAAGCGATCGAGCGTGCGGACGGTTTCGTATTTGCCGCGGTCGAACTTGCTGGCCTTCGCTGCGGCCAGATGGGCTGCGGCCAGAGCGGCTGGCGAGAGGTCGCCGCGTTCCTCGGCCTTGCTGCGCGGCTGCGGCGGCGGCGCGAACAGATCGCCGCTCTTGCCATAGGGGATGGAGGCCTTTTCGCTCGCGGAGCGGTGCCGAGGCGGCCGTCGCTTTGCCTGACGACAGCTTGGCGTCCGCCTCGATCTCGTTGGCTTCGATGCCGGACTTCTCCGCCACCCGCCGCGTCAGGGTGGAGAACTCCATCGCCTTGAGGAACGCGATGAGAAGCTTGTAGTCCGGCTCGTGCACGGCGAGGTCTTCCACCGGCACCTCGAGCTTGACGTTCTGGTCGAGCGTGACGAGACGTTTGGAGATGCGGGCGAGTTCGGCATTGTCGATCAGCGTCTGGCGGCGCTTGTCCTGCTTGATCTCGCCCGCGCGCTTGAGCAGCGTTTCGAGATCGCCGTATTCGGTGATGAGCTGCGCCGCGGTTTTCACGCCGATGCCCGGCACGCCCGGCACGTTGTCGGTGGAATCGCCGATCAGCGCCTGGACCTCGATGACCTTGTCCGGTCCGACGCCGAACTTCTCGACCACCTCGGCAGGGCCGATGCGCTTGTCCTTCATCGTGTCGTACATGGTGACGCAGTCGTTCACGAGCTGCATCAGGTCCTTGTCGGACGACACAATGGTGGCGGTGGCCTGCGCCTCGCAGGCGAGCCGCGCATAGGTCGCGATGATGTCGTCGGCCTCGAAGCCGGGCTGCTCCAGGCAGGGAATGTCGAACGCCTTCACCGCCTCGCGGATCAGCGGAAATTGCGGAATGAGATCGGACGGCACGTCCGGCCGGTGCGCCTTGTACTGGGGATAGAAATCGGTGCGGAAGGTCTTTTCCGACTTGTCGAACACCACGGCGAGGTGGGTCGGCCGCTCCTCCGGCTTCATGTCGTTGAGCAGCTTCCACAGCATGTTGCAGAAGCCGAGCACGGCGTTGATCTGCAGCCCGTCCGACTTGCGGGTGAGCGGCGGCAGCGCGTGATAGGCGCGGAAAATGTAGCCCGAGCCGTCGACCAGGAAGACGTGATCGCCCTTTTTGAGCGATCCGGCGATGGGGGAGGTCTTGGTGGCCGCGGGCTTAGCGGCTGCGGCTTTGGCGGCCGCGGGCTTTGCGGCAGGGGACTTGGATTTGGCTGGCATGGCCCGAATGTGGGCCGTCAGCGGTCCTGAATCAATGCGGGACGGCGGAGCTGTGAATCATTCCGCCGGCTGCATGGCCGGGATTCGTGCGGGCTTCAGCCGCGCCCAGGCGGGCCGCTCGAACAGGAAGCGGAGCGGGGTGCCGCGCACCGCCCAATACCAGGCCAGCGCCCCGACGACGCCAGCGGCCGTCACCAGCAGCGAGATGGTGCCGAGGTCGGTGATGATGCCGGACTTGAGCAGCGCAATGCGGGTCGCCGCCATCGGCAGGAAGAACGCGAGATAGATGACGATCGAGTTCTGGCCGCAATAGCGCAGCGGCCGGAACACGTCGCTTCGGGCCATCAGCGCGGCGACCACGACCACCGCGCCGGCGCCGACGAAGGCCAAGGCCAGCGAGACGAAAGGCCGGTCGGCATAGCCGGCCAGCACCAGCGCGCCATTGATGAGCGCCCAAACCGCGAGCCCGGCCAGCGCCGGTCCGGGCTTGCGCTGCACGCGCGCCGCGAGCGCGAAGACGTGCGGGGCGAAGACATAGCCGGTGTAGAAATAGACGAAGCGGTGCGCGAACTCGTCGATCACGGTCCAGCCGGTGTCGACATGGGCGATCTCAAGCGCCGCGCCGACGAGCCAGATCGCCAGCCACGGCAGACCGCGCGTGGCCTTCACGATGACGAAGAAGATCGGCAGCAGATAGATGAACCACAGCGTGCCGAACGGCTCGATGAAGGCTTCGAGATAGGCGAGGCCGACGCCGCGCCAGCCCATGCTCGGCGGCGAACATCGGCGCCTTGAAGGCGAACTGGATCGTCACCCACAGCACATAGAAATAGGCGAAGTGGATGACCTTCTTGTCGAGATAGTCGCGCCAGTCGCGGTCGATGACGCGCGCCAGGAACAGGCCGGAGATCAGGAAGAAGTCGGGCATGCGGAACGGCCGCGCAAAGGCCACGGCGGCGTGCATCCAGCCCTCGTGCCCGGCCGCCTGCTCGACGCCGAGCGTCGAGTGCATCATCACCACCATGACGATGCAGAAGCCCTTGGCGTAATCGACCCAATCGATCCGGCTGGCCTGCGGCACAGTTCGTCCCCTTATCTGTCGTGCCATTGTCATCCCGGTGTGGTTTCAGCCCCGTTTACGCACTCGATGAAACTGGGCCTCAAAGCCTCGTCAGCCTGACCGGTCTCTGCTAAGACGCGCCGTCCGGCCGTGGGGGCCGGATTCTTTAACCATGTTTCGCACCTCATGCGCGTCGCAATGATCGGCACCGGCTACGTCGGCCTCGTTTCGGGGGCCTGCTTTGCCGATTTCGGCCACCACGTCATCTGCGTCGACAAGGACGCCGGCAAGATCGCGGCGCTCCAGCGCGGCGAGATGCCGATCTATGAACCCGGCCTCGAAGATCTGGTCGCCGCCAACGTGAAGGCCGGACGCTTGAGCTTTGCGACCGAGCTCGAAGGCTCCGGTGGCCGCGGCCGACGCGGTTTTCATCGCGGTCGGCACGCCGTCACGCCGCGGCGACGGCCACGCCGACCTGTCCTACGTTTACGCCGCGGCCAAAGAGATCGCCGCCGCGCTCGACGGCTTCACCGTGGTGGTGACCAAATCGACCGTACCGGTCGGCACCGGCGATGAGGTCGAGCGCCTCATCCGCGAGGCGCGGCCGGACGCCGAATGCGCGGTCGTGTCCAACCCGGAGTTTCTGCGCGAGGGCGCGGCGATCCAGGACTTCAAGCATCCCGACCGCATCGTGGTCGGCACCGAGGACGCCCGCGCGTCGAAGGTGATGGCCGAGCTCTATCGCCCGCTCTATCTCAATCGCTCGCCGATCGTCACCACCGGACGCCGCACCGCCGAGCTGATCAAATACGCCGCCAACGCCTTCCTCGCCACCAAGATCACCTTCATCAACGAGATCGCGGATCTGTGCGAGAAGGTCGGCGCCGACGTGCAGGAGGTGTCGCGCGGCATCGGCCTCGACAACCGGATCGGCAGCAAGTTTCTGCACGCCGGTCCGGGCTATGGCGGCTCGTGCTTTCCCAAGGACACGCTGGCGCTGATCAAGACCGGGCAGGACTACGAGGCGCCGCTCCGCATCGTCGAGACGGTGGCATCGGTCAACGAAACCCGCAAGCGCGCCATGGCGCGCAAGGTGACGGCGGCGCTCGGCTCGAACCTCCGCGGCAAGACCGTGGCCGTGCTCGGCCTGACCTTCAAGCCGAACACCGACGACATGCGCGACGCGCCGTCGATTCCGTTGATCACGGCGCTGCACGACATGGGCGCCACGGTGCGCGCCTACGATCCGGTCGGCATGGAGCAGGCCAAAAAGATGCTGCCCGAGCTGACCTATTGCAATGACGAGTACGAATGCGCGCAAGGCGCGGCGGCGCTGGTCATCGTCACCGAATGGGAGCAGTTCCGCGCGCTCGACCTCGATCGGCTCAAGCAGGTGATGGCCGAGAAGCCCGCGATTGTCGATCTGCGCAACATTTACCTGCCCGATGAGATGCGCCAGCGCGGCTTTATCTATGAAAGCGTCGGCCGGCCGCGGCCCGTAGGCCACTGATTCCGGTTGTCATGCCCTGATAAAGCAGGGCATCCAAGGGCGATGGGTCTCTTCGACACCGAACTTCCGATCGACGAAGCGCTGCCCCGGCTGACCGCGGCGTTGCGGCAGCAGCATGCCGCCGTCCTCGTTGCGCCGCCGGGCGCCGGCAAGACCACGCGCGTGCCGCTGTGGCTGCTCGACACGCTCTGGGCCGCGGACAAGAAAATCCTGGTGCTGGAGCCGCGACGGCTCGCCGCGCGCGCCGCGGCCGAGCGGATGGCAGCGACGCTGAACGAAAAGGTCGGCGAAACCGTCGGCCTGCGCGTTCGCTTCGGCTCGAAGGTGTCGCGCCAGACGCGCATCGAGGTCGTCACCGAAGGCATCTTCACCCGGCTCGTTCTGGACGATCCGTCGCTCGACGGTATTGCCGCAGTGCTGTTCGACGAATTCCACGAGCGGTCGCTCGATGCCGATCTGGGCCTGGCGCTCGCCCGCGACGTGCAGCAGGGACTTCGCGACGATCTCAGGCTTCTGGTGATGTCGGCGACGCTCGACGGCGCGCGCGTCGCCAAGCTTCTGGGCGATGCGCCGGTGATCGAGAGCGAGGGCCGCGCGTTCCCGGTCGAGACGCGCTATCGCGGCCGCGAGGCCGGCGTGCTGATCGAGCGGCAGGTGGCCGATACGGTGGCGCAGGCGCTGCGCGCCGATCCGGGCTCGATCCTGGCGTTCCTGCCCGGCCAGGGCGAAATCCGCCGCACCGAAATGCTGCTCAAGGAGCTCGTCAAAGATCCCGCGGTGGACATCGTGACGCTTTACGGCGCGCTCGACGCGCAGACCCAGGATCGCGCGATCTCGCCGGCGCCGGCGGGCCGGCGCAAGGTCGTGCTGGCGACCTCGATCGCGGAGACGTCGCTCACCATCGAGGGCGTGCGCATCGTCGTCGATTCGGGCGTCGCGCGGGTGCCGCGCTACGAGCCCGATGTCGGCCTGACCCGGTTGGAAACCGTGCGGGTCTCGCGCGCCGCCGCCGATCAGCGCCGCGGCCGCGCCGGCCGCACCGAGCCCGGCATCTGTTACCGGCTGTGGGACGAGCCGCAGACCGCCTCGCTCGAAGCCTATGCGCGGCCGGAGATGTTGTCCGCCGATCTGTCGGGGATGCTGCTCGACCTCGCGCAATGGGGCGCGACCGATCCAGGCCAGCTCGCGTTCCTCGACCCGCCGCCGTCGGGGGCGCTGACGGAGGCAAGGGCGCTGCTTGCCGAACTCGGCGCCATCGATGAGCAGGGCCGCATCACCGACGAAGGCAAAAAGCTTCGCCGGTTGCCGCTGCCGCCGCGGCTCGCCCGCATGGTGGTCGATGCCGCGGCCAAAGGCGCGGGCCAGCGCGCTGCCGACATCGCCGCGATTCTGTCGGAGCGCGGGCTCGGCGGCAACGATGTGGACCTCGGCAGCCGGCTCGACCGGTTTCGCACCGACCGCTCGCGCCGCGGCGAGGACGCGCGGCGAATGGCGAAGCGGTGGGCGGATGTCGCCGGCGCGTCGGGCGACACGTCCGATCTTTCGGCCGGCGCGATCCTTTCGCTGGCCTATCCCGACCGCATTGCCAAGAGCCGCGGCGGGAATGGCGCATTTCTTCTGGCCAATGGCCGCGGCGCCAATGTCGATCCGGCATCCGCGATGGCGCGCGAGCCGCTGCTCGCCGTGGCCGAGCTGTCCGGTACCGCGGCGCAGAGCCGCGTACTGCTCGCCGCCCCGATCACGTTGGCGGAGATCGAGCAGCGCTTCGCCGAAACGCATCGAACGCCGCGATGACATCACCTTCGATGCCGCGTCGGGAAGCCTGCGCGGTCGCCGCAGCGAGCGGCTCGGTGCGATCACGCTGGTCGAGCGTCCTTATGCCGTCACGCCCGGTCCGGAGGCGGCAAAGCAACTCGCCGAGGGCATCGTCCGGCTTGGTCTCGACCGGCTGCCGTGGACGAAATCGCTGCAGCAATGGCGCGACCGCGTGATGTTCCTGCGCCGCGCCGGCAGCGAGGAGTGGCCGGATCTTTCCAGCGAAGCTCTCGCCGGCAACGCCGACGAGTGGCTGGTGCCGCTGCTCAACGGCAAGACCACGCTTGCGTCCGTTTCGGCTGATGAGCTTTCGGCCGCGATCGGCGCGCTGCTGCCGTGGAATCTCAAACGCCGGCTCGATGCCGAGGCGCCGACGCATTTCTCGGCGCCATCCGGCTCGTCGGTGCCGATCGACTATGACGCGGAGGAGGGCCCGAAGCTCGCCATCCGGGTGCAGGAACTGTACGGCCTCGACCGCCATCCGAGCATCGCCGGCGGCAAGGTGCCGCTGGTCGTGGAGCTGCTTTCGCCGGCGCAGCGGCCCGTCCAGGTGACGCGCGATCTGCCGGGCTTCTGGCGCGGCTCCTATGCGGCGGTGAAGGCCGACATGCGCGGCCGCTATCCCCGCCATCCCTGGCCGGACGATCCGCTGAAGGCGCCCGCCACCCGCCGTGCCAAGCCGCGTGGCACCTGATCCCTAAAATTTGAGCGATCCGCTCAACCGCGCCGTCACCTTGGGAGCAAAAGCCGGGCGGTGTCATATGGCGTTAGCGGTGTCTTGAACAATCTCGTGGTGGGATAGGCCGGAAACAACGAGTTGCGAAAATGCGGCAATTTCTCTTTCTGTTCGCCGTGATGGCGGCTGTCGGCGTTGGCGTCGCGCGCTACTCCGACCACGCCAAGTCCGGCGGCACGAACGCGATGGCGATGGCGGCCAAGCCCGAGCCGGCGCCGGCGGTCTCGTCCAACTACAGCACCGTCACCTTGAACAGCGACAGCCGCGGTCATTTCCAGATAGATGCCAGGGTCGACGGCCGCTCGATCGAATTCCTGGTGGACACCGGCGCGTCATCGATCGCGCTCCGCGAAAGCTCCGCCGCCAAGCTTGGCATCCATCCGTCGGCGCGCGAATATTCCGTCAGGATGCAGACGGCCAACGGCATCGGCAAGGCGGCGCGGGTGCAGCTTGGCCGGGTCGAGGTCGGCGGCATCACCGTGCGCGATGTCGACGCGCTGGTGGTGCCCGACGAATCGCTGTCCACGAACCTCCTCGGCATGACCTTCCTGTCGCGGGTCAAGTGGTCCCACGATCGCGGCCGGCTGGTGCTGGAACAGTAAAGTCAGCGTTTCCGTTACCACCGCTTTTGGGCTATTGCTCCGGCAACGCGCTCCGGAGATTCGATGTTTCCCAAGCCCAAACCGTCGCTGACGCCCAACACCTATGCCTACGAATCCGAACCGCTGGTGAAGCCGACCGGCTTTCGCGAGTACGACGCGCGCTGGCTGCTGGGCAAGGAAATCAACCTGATGGGCGTGCAGGCGCTGGGCATGGGGCTCGGCACCTTGATCCGCGAATTGGGCGCGAAGCCTGAGATCGTCACCGGTCACGATTTTCGCAGCTATTCGGCGTCGGTGAAGACGTCGCTGATCTCCGGGCTGCTGGCCGCGGGCTGCAAGGTGCACGACATCGGGCTCGTCGATGACGCCGATGGCGTATTTCGCGCAGTTCGATCTCGACGTGCCGTGCGTCGCGATGGTGACGGCGTCGCACAACGACAACGGCTGGACCGGCGTGAAGATGGGCGCCAATCGGCCGCTGACCTTCGGCCCCGACGAGATGACGCGGCTGAAGGAGATCGTGCTCGACGCCGCGTTCAAATTGCCCGGCGGCGGCTCGTATCATTTCGTCGAGAATTTTCCGGCGCGCTACATCGCCGATCTCACCAAGCGGCCGAAGCTCAAGCGCAAGCTTAAAGTGGTCTGCGCCTGCGGCAACGGCACGGCGGGCGCATTCGCGCCGCAGGTGCTGGAGGCGATCGGCTGCGAGGTGGTGCGGCTCGACTGCGAGCTCGATCATACCTTTCCGAAATACAACCCCAATCCCGAAGACCTGGAGATGCTCCACGCCATGCGCGACGAGGTGTTGCGCACCAAAGCGGATGTTGGGCTCGGCTTCGACGGCGACGGCGACCGCTGCGGCGTGGTGGACGATCACGGCGAGGAGATTTTCGCCGACAAGGTCGGCGTGATGCTGGCGCGCGACATGTCGACCTTGCATCCGAACTCGACCTTCGTGGTCGATGTGAAGTCGACCGGCCTCTACGTCACCGATCCTGTCCTGAAGAAGAACGGCGTGAAGGCCGACTACTGGAAGACCGGCCATTCCTACATGAAGCGCCGGACCCACGAGCTCAAGGCGCTCGCCGGGTTTGAAAAATCCGGCCACTACTTCTTCAACGCGCCGTTCGGACGCGGCTACGACGACGGTTTGGTTTCGGCGCTCGCGATCTGCGACATGATGGACCGCAATCCCGGAAAGAAGATGTCGGAGTTGAAGGACGCGCTGCCCAAGACCTGGGGCTCGCCGACCATGGCGCCGCATTGCGACGACGAGAAGAAATACGGCATCGTCGAGAAGGTCGTGAAGCACTTCGAGGCGGCCCAGCAGAAGGGCGACAAGGTCGCCGGCCAGCCGATCCGCGATCTCGTCACCGTCAACGGCGTGCGCGTGACGGTCGAGGACGGCACCTGGGGCCTGGTGCGCGCGTCGTCCAACAAGCCGGAGCTGGTGGTCGTGGTCGAGAGCCCGGCGTCGGAGGCGCGCATGCGCGACATGTTCAAGGCGGTGGACGCGGTGCTGCGCACACACCCCGAAGTCGGCGCCTACAACCAGACCATTTGAGGCGCCCACGCGGGCACCGGCCTATTAAGCGGTTTGTCGCGCCAGTCCGAATATTTTTAGAACTCTTTGAACCTTGGCGTCGGTCGCGGCGACCAACCCAAGCACAAGGAGTCAGTCGATGCTTGCCAGGCAGAAAAAGCTCATTCAGGACACCTGGACGCAGGTCGTGCCGATCGCCGATCAGGCGGCCGCGATCTTCTATCAGCGGCTGTTCGAGATCGATCCGAGCACGCGCGCTTTGTTCAACACCACCGACATGGTGCAGCAGCGCAAGAAGCTGGTGCAGATCCTGTCGGTGGCGGTGTCGAGCCTCGACAATCTCGGCGCGCTTGGCAAGACGGTCGAGGACCTCGGCCGCCGGCACGCCGGTTATGGCGTCAAGGACGCGCATTACGACTCCGTCGGTGTGGCGTTGCTCTGGACGCTGGAGCAGGGGCTTGGCGCCGCATGGACGCCCGAAGCCGCCGTCGCCTGGAAGGAGGTCTACGGACTTCTGTCCAGCATCATGCGCAACGCCCAACAGGCGGCGAGCGCTAAAGCGGCTGCGTAATCAATTCGCCAGAAAATTTCGCAAGTTCCGCGTGAACATCTCCGGCTGATCCATGTTGGAGATGTGGCCGGCGCCGGGCAGCACGACGTATTGCGAGCCGGGCAATTCGTCCTGCATCACCTTCATGGCGGCGGCGTTGTGGCCGTCCTTCTCGCCGCACATCCACAGCACCGGGTTCTTCACCTTCGGCATCAGCGGCCGGAAGTCATGATCGCCGAGCGCGGCCGAGCAGCCGACGAAGCCGTCGACCGGCGTCGTCAGGATCATCTTGCGGATGATGTCCATATGCGGCGGATTGGCTTTCAGCGTCTCAGGCGGAAACCAGCGCTGCATGGTCAATTCCAGCAGCGCCGCCATGCCGTCCTTCTGCGCCACCGCAATGCGCTCCTCCCACTGCTTGTGCGTCTCCGGCGACGAGCGTCCGGGGTTGTCGCAGAGCACCATGCGGTCGAAGCGGCCAGGGTGCTTTTGAACGAGGCCCATGCCGGTGGCACAGCCCATCGACACGCCGCACCAGTGCGCGCGCTGAATGCCGAGCACATCCATCAACGCGATCACGTCGTCACAGAGAAGCTCGAAGGTGTAGCGGCCGGCGGTGGCCTCGGTCTCGCCGTGGCCGCGCTGGTCGTAGCGCAGCATGCGGAATTCGCCTTTCAGGTCGGCGGCCTGCGGGTCCCACATGTGCAGGTTGGTGGCGAGCGAATTGGAGAAGATCAGCCACGGCGCATTATCGCGGACCGCTGATGTCAAAATTGAAAGTGATGCCGTTGGCTTTGACCTTCATGCGACCTTGACCCTGTAAAGCGCGAGCGGATTGTCCCAGAACGCCTTCTGGGCGAGCTCCCGGCCGAGCACGCGCTCGACCAGATCGATGTCGGCGGCCTCGAACGGCCGCGCGGCGCGCGTCGAGGGAATGTCGGTGCCGAACACCAGCGCGTTCGGATTTTTCCTGGCGACGGCTTCCAATGTCTTCGGCACGTCGAGCTTGACCCGCCCGAAGCCGGTCGCCTTGACCTTGCAGCCGGCGGCGACCAGGTCGAGCAGCACCGGCACGCCAGCCTCGGTCATGCCGAGATGGTCGATGCAGATCTGCGGCAGCTTCGACAGCTTGTCGACATGCGGGGCGAGCGCCGCGGCGTCGGCATAGATTTCCGAATGCCAGCCGGCGACCGAATGAACGCGGGTGGCGAGCGCGACAATGTCATCGACGCTGTCGATGCGGCCGCGAAACACGTTGAAGCGCACCGCGCGAACGCCGAGCTTGCCGAGCCTGGCGATCTCGGCATCTGGGTAATCGTTCGGGATTTGCGTGACGCCGACCCAGGCCGGCCCGAGCTTCGGCAGGATGTCCATCAGATAGGTTTGATCGTCAGCCTGGAACGAGCCGGACACGACCGCGCCGGCCACGACGCCAAGCGGCTTGGCCTGCGCCAGGTAATCCTCGAGCGGAAAATGCGGCGGGGTGTAGCCCTGGTTCGCCACGATCGGGAAGCGGTGATCGATGATGTGGCAATGGCTGTCGAACAGCCGGCGCTGCTGCGCAAGCCCCGCCGTGGCGCTCAGAGCAACGGCGGCGCCGCCGGAGAGGAATGCACGGCGCGTCAGGCGCATCGGGTCAGGCCTTTACTTCCTCGAAGGTTTCGCGGAACGGATGCGCCGGATAGACGCCGAGGATCGTCAGCTCCTTGGAGAAGAACGACAGCTCCTCCAGCGCGAACACCAGCCCGCGGTCGTCGGGATGGCCTTCGACGTCGGCATAGAATTGCGTGGCGAAGAAATTGCCTTCGATCATGTAGCTTTCGAGCTTGGTCATGTTGATGCCGTTGGTGGCGAAGCCGCCCATCGCCTTGTAAAGCGCCGCCGGCACGTTCTTGACCCGGAACACGAAGGTGGTGACGACCTTGCCCTTGTCGCGCGGCGCCCATTTCTTCTCGCGCGAGAGCACGATGAAGCGCGTGGTGTTGTGCGCCTCGTCCTCGACGTTCTCGGCCAGGATGTCGAGGCCGTAGATTTCGGCGGCAAGCCGCGTTGCGATGGCGGCGCAGGTCTTGTCGCCGCGCTCGGCGATCTCGCGCGCGGAGCCCGCGGTATCGGCCGCAACGATCGGCTTGATGCCGAGCTTGCGGATGATCTTGCGGCATTGGCCGAGCGCGTGGACGTGACTCTCGACCGTCTTGATGTCTTCGAGCTTGGCGCCTTTGACGCCGAGCAACTGGTGCTGCACCGGCATGAAATGCTCGGCGATGATGTGCAGCTTCGAGTTCGGCATCAGATGGTGAATGTCGGCGACACGGCCGGCCACCGAGTTTTCGATCGGAATCATGCCGAGGTCGGCGTCGCGCGCGCTCAATGCGGTGAACGCGTCCTCGAAGGTGGCGCAGGGCACCGCCTCGGCGTCCGGATAGGCCTGGCTGATGGCGAGGTGCGAATTCGCCCCCGGCTCGCCCTGGAATACGATCTTTTTCTTGCTCATGACTCGATACCGCGAACCCGCGAAGGGCGCTCGCTCCTAATCGGTGTCTTTGGTGGTGCGCAGGATGTCGCCCCACTTCTCGATCTCGTCGTTCAGATATTTTTGCAGGAATGCGGGTCCCGTACCACGTGGCTTGACGATGCCGATGTTGTCGAAGCGCTTCTGCACCTCGGGGTCGGCCAGGGCCGCGTTGACGGCGGCGGTCAGTTTTTCCGCGATCTCCGGCGGCGCGCCCTTCGTCACGTACATGCTGACCCACGTGGTCGCCTCGTAGTCCTTGAGGCCCAGTTCATCGAAGGTCGGAATGTCTGGAAACTGATTCCAGCGCTCGCCGGCCAGCGTCACTCCGATTGCCTTCACGGCGCCGCTGCCGGCGAGATTGCCGAGCGACGACAGCCAGATCATCGAGATGCGGCCGCCGATCAGGTCGGCGGTGGCCTGCGGCGTCGTGCGGTAGGGTATGTAGCGAATATCCGCGCCTGCCATTTTCTTGAACAGGGAACCGGCAAGATGGCCGGCCGAGCCGCGGCCATTGCTGGCAAAGGTCAGTTCGTCCGGATGCGCCTTGATGTAAGCAAGCAGCGACTTGTAGTCCGTCGCCGGCACATCCTTGTGCACGACCAGCACCATCGGTGTCTGGCCGATGATGGTCACCGGCTCCAGGTCGCGCTGAACATCGACGGTGGCTTTCGGAAACAGCTCTTTAAGGGTGCTGACCGTCGGCCCAATGGTCAGAAGCGTATAGCCGTCAGGCGGCGCCTTGCCGACTTGGTTGATCGCGAGCGTGCCGCCAGCGCCGGGCTCGTTCTGCACGACGATGTTCTGCCCGAGCGTCTTCGCCATGTGATCGGTGATGATGCGCGTCGTCACGTCCACGGCGCCGCCGGCGCCCGACGCGCAGACGACGGTGATGTTGCGCTCCGGATAGGCGGCGTGCGCCGGCGCAAGCGCGCACAGCGCGATCGCTCCGAAGGCAATGGATGACGACAGCAGGCGTGACAGACGTGACATGGCGTATCTCAGTGTTTTTCTTCGCGGTTATTTGGATGTTCGTCGCCCTGGACCGCACCTTATCGCAGCATGGCGCGGGCTGTCTCAAGGTCCTGCGGCGTATCGACGCCGAGCGGCACGGTTTCGACGATTGCCACGTCGATCCGCATGCCCGCTTCCAGCGCGCGGAGCTGCTCCAGCTTCTCGCGTTGCTCCAGCGGCGAGGGCGGCAACTTGACGAAACGTTCCAGCGCAGCCCGGCGATAGGCGTAAAGTCCGATGTGATGGTAGAGCGGCCCGTCGCCCGCGGGCGCGGTGGCGCGGGTGAAATAGAGCGCACGCAGCCGTCCGGGCGCGACCAGAGTGCCGACCACCTTGACCACGTTCGGATTGGTGCGCTCCTCCGTTTTTTTGATCTCGGCGGCCAAGCGTCGCGATATCGACGGCGGGATCGTTGAGCGGCACCAGCGCCGCCGCGATGTCGGCTGGCGCGATCGTCGGCAAATCGCCCTGCACATTGACGACAATTCGCACCCGGCCTTTTGGATCGACCACATCGAGCGCCTCGAAAATGCGATCGGAGCCGGACGGGTGATCGGCCCGGGTCATGATGGCCCGCCCGCCGGCCTTTTCCACAGCCGTGGCGATGATCTCGTCGTCGCAGGCCACCACGACTGGGCCGAGCTGGGCCGCCTCGGCGCGCCGGAGCACCTGCACGATCATCGGCAGGCCGGCGATATCGGCCAGCGGCTTGCCGGGCAGCCGGGTCGAGGCCATCCGGGCAGGGATGAGGATGAGGACGTCGTCGGCCATGGATGGCCGCGTTATACGGGTTGCCAGAGACGAGGAAAACCGGGTATTTGTGCGCCGCCGCGGGGCCCCTGCGGTCCAGCCGATGCCGCCCGTTCAGCAAGAGCCGATCCGCGATGGATTCCTTCGAACTCAACAAAGTCCTCGGTGCCGTTCTCGGCACCTGCCTTGCCCTGCTGTCGCTGAATATCGCCGCCGGCGCGATCTTCGCGTCGCACAATCCCGAAAAGCCGGGCTACGAGATCGCGGCGCAGGAGCAGGACAGCCACGGCAAGCCGGGCGAACCGGCTGCCGCCGAGGAGCCCTTGCCGGTGCGGTTTGCCAGCGCCGATGTCGGCCGCGGCGAGAATTCCGCGAAAAAATGCGCCGCCTGCCATACCTTCGGCAAGGGCGAGCCGAACCGCGTCGGCCCCAATCTCTGGGGCGTCGTCGGCCGTCAGAAGGCTTCGGAGGCGGGCTTCAACTATTCCGCGGCGATGAAGGCCCAGAAGGGCAACTGGACGCCGGAAGATCTCGACGTCTACCTGACCAATCCCAAGGCGATGGTGCCCGGCACCAACATGACCTTCGCCGGCATCCCGCGCGGCAAGGAACGCGCCGACGTCATCACCTATCTCAACAGCAAGTCGGACAAGCCGGCCGAACTGCCCAAGCAGGCCGCGGCGCCCGCCGCTGAGAAGCAGGCCGCCGGCAGCGACGCCAAGCCGGCGCCGGCTGCCGCAGCGCCCAAGCCGCACTGAAAGCGCTGCACTGACCGCGATATAGTGCAGCGGTCCAGCGGCTGTCGCGCGGCCGCTCCCTGAGAATTGATGCGGGACGAGGCCGCGGCGCCGGTGGCCAACCATCGAAAAACCGACATAATCGGTTGAGCATCGTGGCCTATTCATAGGCCGCCTGGAGCATCGCATGCGCTCTCACTCGCCGAACTGTTCTGCGAACCGGCGCCGCGGCGCTCGCAGCGCCTGCGGTCGCGCTCGATGGTCTCGTGCGTTCGCCTGCCGCGCTTTCGCAAGCATCTGCGCCGGCGTGGAAGCATGGCTTGTCGCTGTTCGGCGACCTGAAATACCCCGCTGACTTCAAGCAATTCGATTACGTCAACGCGAATGCGCCGAAGGGTGGCGCCGTGCGGCAGATGGCGTTCGGCACCTTCGACAACTTCAATCTGGTCGTCGCTGGCGTGAAGGGCTCGCTGGTTGCCGGCATCGACCTCATCTACGACACCCTGATGGTATCTGCGCTCGATGAGGTGTCGACCGAGTACGGGCTTCTTGCCGAGGCGGTCAGCCATCCGGCGGATTTTTCCTTCGTCGTCTATCGGCTGCGCGCCAACGCCAAGTGGCACGACGGCAAGCCGGTGACCGTGGAGGATGTGATCTTTTCCTTCGACGCCTTCAAGAAGAACCATCCGCAGTTTTCGGCTTATTACAGCCACGTCACCAAGGCGGAGAAGACCGGCGAGCGCGAAATCACGTTCACGTTCGATGGGCCCGGCAACCGCGAATTGCCGCAGATCGTCGGCCAGCTCAGCGTGCTGCCCAAGCATTGGTGGGAAGGCACCGACAAGGCCGGCAACAAACGCGACGTCGCCGCGACCACGCTCGAGCCACCGCTTGGCTGCGGCGCCTACCGGCTGAGGGAATTCGTGCCCGGCCGCACCGTTATTTTCGAGCGCGTTGCGGATTATTGGGGCAAGGACGTTGCCGTCAACATCGGCCGCGATAACTTCAACGAGGTGCGCTACGAGTATTTTCGCAACTCCACGGTCGCGCTCGAAGCCTTCAAAGCCGATGCGATCGACTGGCGCACCGAGAACAGCGCCAAGAACTGGGCGACCGCCTACGACTTTCCCGCGGTGAAGGACCAGCGCGTGCTCAAGGAGGAATTCCCGATCCTGTCCTCCGGCGGCATGCAGGCCTTTGCCTTCAACATTCGCCGGCCGAAGTTCGTGGATGCGCGCGTCCGTCGCGCCTTCAACTTTGCGCTCAATTTCGAAGAGATGAATCGGCAGATGTTCTTCGGCCAGTACAAGCGCGTGAAAAGCTACTTTGAAGGTATGGAACTCGCCTCCAGCGGATTGCCCGAGGGCGCGGAGCTCGCGATCCTGGAAACCGTGCGCGACAAGGTGCCGCCGGAGTTGTTTACGATGCCCTACAGCAACCCGGTCAACGATAGCCCCGACGCGGTGCGCGCGAACCTGCGCGAGGCGACCCGCCTGCTGCGCGAGGCCGGCTATGAAATTCGTGGCCAGAAGCTGGTCAACGCCAAGACCGGCGAACCATTGACGGTTGAAATCCTCATCGATCAGCCGGACTGGGAGCGACTGGTTCTTCCCTACAAGCAGCCTCTGGAGCGGCTCGGCATTCAGATGTCGCTCCGCATCGTCGATGACGCGCAATACGAGAATCGGCTGCGCCAATGGGACTACGACGTGATTGTTGCGTCCTGGGGGCAATCGCTGTCGCCCGGCAACGAGCAGCGCGGCTTCTGGAGTTCGAAGGCCGCCGACCAGCCTGGCTCGCGCAACCTGATCGGCATCAAGAATCCTGCCGTCGATACGCTGGTCGAGCGTCTGATCTTCGCGACGAACCGCGCCGATCTCGTGGCAGCCACCAAGGCGCTTGACCGCGTGCTGCTGTGGAATTTCTACGTCGTCCCGCAATGGACCTATGGCAAGGTTCGAAGCGCCCGTTGGGATCGGTTCGGCCATCCTGACCCGCTGCCCAAATACGGCTTCTCCGGATTCCCAACCGTGTGGTGGTGGGATCGCGCCAAAGCGGCGAAGGTGGGATCGCGCTCGTGACCGGTCTGTCGCGCCGAAACGTGTTTCAGATCGGTGCCGGCGCAGTTGCTTCCAGTGTGGTCGCATTGGATGGCCAGGCGCAGCCGGTTGCAGACGCCGAGCGGCATGGCATCTCGTCCTTCGGCGACCTGAAATACCCCGCCGATTTTCCCCACTTCGACTACGTCAATCCCCAAGCTCCCAAAGGCGGCGTGTTTTCCCAGATCGGGCCGGGCACGATCTACAATCAGAACACGCTCACCTTCAATTCGCTCAACAGCTACATCCTGCGCGGCGACGCGGCGCAGGGCATGGAGTTGACCTTCGCGAGCCTGATGGCGCGGTCAGGCGACGAGCCGGACGCCATGTATGGGTTCACTGCGCGCGCGGTGCGTATCTCCGCCGACGGGCTGACGTATCGTTTCGCGATCCGGCCGGAGGCGCGCTTTCACGATGGCAGTCCTCTCACGGCGCAGGATGTCGCGTTTTCCCTGACGGTGCTGAAGGAAAAGGGCCATCCGATCATCACGCAATTGCTGCGCGATTTCGCGGGCTGCGAGGCAACCGACGACACGACCGCGACCGTTCGCTTTGCGCCGAAGCGGGCGCGCGACGTGCCGCTGTTTGTTGCCGGCTTGCCGATCTTCTCTCGCGCCTATTACGCCCAGCGGCCGTTCGACGAATCGACGCTCGACATTCCGCTGGGTAGCGGTCCCTATCAGGTCGGCCGTTTCGAGGCCGGCCGCTATATCGAATACAAGCGCGTGCCGAATTGGTGGGGCGTCGACCTGCCGGTGGTCCGCGGGCAGAACAACTTCGACACCGTGCGCTACGAATACTACCGCGACCGCGACGTCGGCTTTGAGGGTTTCACCGCCAAGAGCTATCTGTTCCGCGAGGAATTCACCTCACGCATCTGGGCGACGCGCTACGACTTCCCGGCGATCAAGGATGGCCGCGTCAAACGCGACGTCATTCCCGACGACACGCCATCAGGCGCGCAGGGCTGGTTCATCAACACCAGGCGGACGAAATTCGGCAATCCGAAGCTCCGCGAAGCGCTGGGTTGCGCCTTCGATTTCGAATGGACCAACAAGTCCATCATGTACGGCTCCTACGAGCGCACCCATTCAGTGTTCCAGAACTCCGACATGATGGCCAACGGCAAACCTGGCGCCGAGGAACTGGCTTTGCTTGAGCCGTTCCGCGGCCAGGTGTCCGATGAGGTGTTCGGCGACCCCTACGTACCGCCGGTGTCCGATGGGTCGGGGCAGGATCGGGCGCTGCTGCGGCGCGGCGGGCAGCTCCTGCAGGAGGCCGGCTACGTCATCAAAGACGGCAAGCGCGTCAATGCAAAGGGTGAGCGGCTGACGATCCAGTTCCTGCTCGACGAGCCGTCATTCCAGCCTCATCACATGCCGTTCATCAAGAATTTGGCGACTCTGGGCGTCGAGGCCAATCTTCGCATCGTTGATGCGGTCCAGGCCCAACAGCGGCTCAAGGACTTCGATTTTGATCTGAGCATCCAGCGATTCGGCTTTTCAGCAACTCCGGGTGATTCGCTCCGCAACTACTTTTCCGCGCAATCCGCTGCGTTGAAAGGCTCGCAAAACCTCGCTGGCATCGCCGATCCGGCGATCGACGCCATGATCGACCGTGTGATTGCAGCGGATTCGCGGGCTGCGCTGACCATCGCCTGCCGCGCACTCGACCGGCTGATCCGCGCCGGCAGGTATTGGATTCCTCACTGGTATAAGGCGTCGCACTGGATCGCCTATTGGGATACGTTCGGGCGGCCGCCGACCAAACCGCGCTATTCTCGGGGCGTGTTGGAAACGTGGTGGCACGATCCTCGGAAGGCGTCCAAAATAGAGATCCCTGGTTAGAAGCGTTCCAAACCCATGTCTGCCTATATCGTTCGCCGTCTGCTGTTCATGATCCCGACGCTGCTCGGCATTATGCTGGTTTCATTCGTGGTGGTGCAGTTCGCCCCCGGCGGGCCGGTTGAGCGCGTGATCGCCCAGCTTTCGGGCGCCGATACTGGCGCGAGCTCCCGTATCCCCGGCTCCGGCCAGGGCGGCGATTTCGGCGGGCGCGGCGCCCAGGGCGGCTCGTCGGTCGACTCCACCTCCTCGAAGTACCGCGGCGCGCAGGGCCTCGATCCCGAATTCATCAAGAAGCTCGAAAAGCAGTTCGGCTTCGACAAGCCGGCCTACGAGCGTTTCTTCCTGATGCTGAAGAACTTCATCGTGTTCGATTTCGGCAAGAGCTACTTCCGCGACACCAGCGTGATGCAGCTCATCAAGGAGAAGCTGCCGGTGTCGATGTCGCTCGGCATCTGGATGACGCTGCTGACCTATCTGATTTCGATCCCGCTCGGCATCCGCAAGGCGGTCTCGGACGGCTCGCGCTTCGACGTCTGGACCTCAGGTATCATCATCATCGGTTACGCCATTCCGGGCTTCCTGATTGCGATCTTCCTCATCATCCTGTTCGCCGGCGGCTCCTACTGGGATGTGTTTCCGCTGCGCGGATTGACCTCGGACAATTGGGCGGCGCTGTCCTGGTGGCAGAAGATCCTCGATTACTTCTGGCATCTGACGTTGCCGATCATCGCCATGATGCTGAGCGCCTTCGCCACCATGACGCTGCTGACCAAGAACTCGTTCCTCGACGAGATCAAGAAGCAGTACGTCCTCACCGCGCGGGCGAAGGGCTGCACGCCGAACCAGACGCTTTACGGTCATATCTTCCGCAATGCGATGCTGATCGTCATCGCCGGCTTCCCCAGCGCCTTCGTGCACGCGTTCTTCTCCGGTTCGCTTTTGATCGAGACGATCTTCTCGCTCGACGGGCTAGGCCTGCTTGGATTTGAAAGTGTGCTCAACCGCGATTATCCGGTGGTGTTCGCCACGCTCTATATCTTTGCGCTGATCGGTCTCGTGGTGAACCTGATCTCCGATCTCACCTACACCTGGATCGATCCGCGGATCGATTTCGAGACGCGGGAGGTCTGAGGTGGACGCCCGTGTGACAGAAAACGCGCCGACGCCGGAGCCGACCTCGCCGGTCGTTGCCGATCCGCCGCCAAGGTTGCGCCGGTTTGCGCTGTCGCCGCTCAATCGCCGGCGCTGGGAGAATTTCAAGCGCAACCGCCGCGGCTACTGGGCGCTGTGGCTGTTCCTGGTGCTGTTCTTCGTTTCGCTGTTTGCCGAATTTATCGCCAACGACAAGCCGTTCCTGATCCTGGTGAACGGCCGGCCTTATTTCCCGGTGGTCGTCACCTATCCGGAGACGACATTCGGCGGCGACTTCGAAACCGCTGCGGATTACCGCGACCCCTTCTTGCAGGAACTGATCGCGAAGAAGGGCGGCACGATGATCTGGCCGCCGATCCATTATCGTTACAACTCGCACAATCTCGATCTGCCGACCCCGGCGCCGTCGCCGCCGACCTGGAAGCTGACCGAGGAGCAGTGCAAGCCGGTGGTCGAGAAAAAGAATCTGAGCGGTTGCCGCGACCTCGAATACAACTGGCTCGGCACCGACGACCAGGGCCGCGATGTAGTGGCGCGACTGATCTACGGCTTCCGCATCTCTGTCCTGTTCGGGCTGATCCTGACGATCATTTCGTCCGTCATCGGCGTGGCCGCGGGCGCCGTGCAGGGCTATTTCGGCGGCTGGACCGACCTGTTGTTCCAGCGCGTCATCGAAATCTGGACTTCGGTGCCGTCGCTTTACCTGCTGCTGATCATTTCCTCGGTGCTGGTGCCGGGCTTCTTCGTCTTGCTCGGCATCCTGCTGCTGTTTTCCTGGGTGTCGCTGGTCGGCCTCGTTCGCGCGGAATTTCTGCGCGGCCGCAACTTCGAATACATCCAGGCCGCGCGGGCGCTCGGTGTTTCCAACGCCACCATCATGTACCGGCATCTGCTTCCGAACGCGATGGTTGCGACCATGACCTTCCTGCCGTTCATCCTGTCGTCGTCCGTGATGACCTTGACCGCGCTCGACTTCCTCGGCTTCGGCCTGCCGCCCGGCTCGCCGTCGCTCGGCGAGCTGCTGTCGCAGGGCAAGACCAACATCCAGGCGCCGTGGCTTGGCCTCGCCGGCTTCTTCTCGGTTGCGATCATGCTGTCGCTGCTGATCTTCATCGGCGAGGCGGTGCGCGACGCCTTCGATCCGCGCAAGACCTTCCGGTGATCGCATGGACATGACCACCGAGCCGCTGCTGACCGTCAAGGATCTGTCGATCGCATTCAGCGCGGGTGGACGCACGGCGCTGGCGGTCGATCGCATCTCGTTCAGCATCAAGAAGGGCGAGACGCTGGCGCTGGTCGGCGAGTTGGGATCGGGAAAGTCCGCGACCGCGCTGTCGATCATGAAGCTGTTGCCCTATCCGGCGGCGAGCCATCCGTCCGGCCAGGTGATGTTCAAGGGCCAGGATCTGCTCAGCCTGTCCGAGAGGAATATTCGCGAGATTCGCGGCGCCGACATCACCATCATCTTTCAGGAGCCGATGACCTCGCTCAATCCGCTGCACACGATCGAGCAGCAGATCGGCGAAATCCTGCTGCTGCATCGCGGCATGACCGGCGCGCCGGCGCGTGCGCGCATCCTCGAGCTGCTGACGCAGGTCGGCATCCCCAATCCCGAGACCCGGCTGAAGAGCTATCCGCATCAGATGTCCGGCGGCCAGCGCCAGCGCGTGATGATTGCGATGGCGCTCGCCAACGAGCCGGACCTGTTGATCGCCGACGAACCGACGACCGCTCTCGATGTCACCGTCCAGGCGCAAATCCTGAAGCTCCTCAAGGATTTGCAGGCCCGGCTCGGGATGGCCATGCTGTTCATCACCCACGACCTCGGCATCGTCCGCAAGATTGCCGACCGGGTCTGCGTGATGAAGGACGGCAAGATCGTCGAGGAAAACGCCGTCGCCGATATCTTCAAGTCGCCGCAGCACCCCTACACACGGGCATTGCTCGCCGCCGAACCGCACCCGCACGCCCTGCAGCCCAACCCCACCGGCGACATCGTGCTGAAAACCGACAACCTGAAGGTCTGGTTTCCGATCAAGCGCGGCGTGATGCGCAAAACCGTAGGCCACATCAAGGCGGTCGACGGCGTCAGCGTCGAGGTGCGCAAGGGCGAGACGCTCGGCGTCGTCGGCAAATCAGGCTCCGGCAAAACCACGCTGGGCCTCGCCATCCTGCGGCTGATCTCCTCCAATGGGCCCATCGTGTTCATGGGCGATCCGCTGCAGGAGTTGCGCTTCAAGGAGATGCGTCCGCACCGCCGCAACATGCAGATCGTGTTCCAGGACCCGTACGGTTCGCTGTCGCCGCGCATGTCGGTGTCCGACATCATCCAGGAGGGCATGTGGATTCACATGCCGCATATTCCGCGCCACGAGTGCGAGAAGCACGTCGTCAAGGCACTGGAGGATGTCGGCCTCAACCCGGATACGCGCTTTCGCTATCCGCACGAATTCTCCGGCGGCCAGCGCCAGCGTATCGCGGTGGCGCGTGCCATCGTGCTGGAGCCCACCTTCGTCGTGCTCGACGAGCCAACCAGCGCGCTCGACATGCTGATCCAGGCGCAGATGGTCGATCTCCTCTGCGCGCTGCAGAAGCGGCACGATCTCACCTACATGTTCATCTCGCACGATCTACGTGTGGTGGCGGCGATGTCTTCGAGCCTGATGGTGATGAAGGAAGGCAAGGTGGTCGAGACGGGCGCCGCGGCGGAAATATTCAAGTCGCCGAAGACCGCCTACACTCGCGCCTTGTTCGCGGCGGCCTTCAATCTCGAAGCCTCGCCCGAGGCTGTCGTCGCCCAATAGGCTGCTGGATGAGCGATTCCGATCTCTCCGATTCCGCGGTCGAGGTCGAGCTCACGGGCCCCGAAAATCGCGGCGGCGGCATTTATCGCTACGAGCGCTATCGCGTGAAGCTCGACGGCGCGACGCTCGCGCGCGATGCGGTGCGGATCGGGCGGGTCGTTGTCATCCTGCCGATCGATCTCGATCGCGACGAAATCGTTTTGATCCGTCAGTTCCGGCTTGGCGCGCACCTGGCTCTCGGCAAGGGCGATCTGGTCGAGGTGCCGGCCGGACGGGTCGAGCGCGGTGAAGACGTCCGTGACGCGGCGCGGCGCGAATGCCAGGAAGAAACCGGCATCGTGCCGCAGGTCCTGGTGCCGCTCTTCGACCTGATGCCGTCGGCTGGCTCGTCGGACGAGCACATGTTCTTTTTTATCGGTGTCGTCGATTCGTCGAAGATGCCGGCGCGCGCCGGCGCTGCCCATGAGCAGGAGGACACGCGGCCGCTCCGCGTGCCGATCGAAGGCGCGCTCGAAGCGCTCAAGGCCGGCGAACTGCACTACGGCGCGGCGGTGCTCGCCTTGCAATGGCTCGCGCTCAACCGCGGTCGCTTGCGCGAGATTGCACGGGCGGGCGCGGCGCAATGAGCGCCATTCTGGTCGCGGTCGACGGCCCGCAGGCCGCGGAATGGCTGGACGCCCTGTGCGCGCATGCCAAAACCCGCGAGTTGCGCATCTGGCCGCATGCGGTCGGCAATCCGGACGATGTCGCGTATGCCTGCGTCTGGAATCCGCCGCATGGATTGCTCGCGGGATTTCCAAACCTCAAGGCCATCATCAATCTCGGCGCGGGCGTCGATCACCTGCTCGCCGATCCCACGTTGCCGCGCGTTCCGGTCGCGCGCGTCGCCCATGCCGACCTCACCACGCGCGTCACCGAATATGTCGTTCTGCATGTGCTGATGCACCATAGGCGCCAGAGGCTCTACGACGCGCAACAGCGCCAGCGGCTGTGGCGTTCGCACGATCAGCCGGCGGCGGGCGAGGTTTCGGCAGGTGTCATGGGTCTCGGCGTAATCGGCAGCAATGTTGCTGGCGCGCTTGGCCGTCTCGGTTTCAAGACCGCGGGCTGGAGCCGCGCGGCGAAGAATCTTCCCGGTGTCGAGACGTTTCACGGCAATGCTGGTCTCGACCCATTCCTGGCGCGGACGGAAATCCTGATCTGCTTGCTGCCACTGACGCATGACACGAAAGGAATTCTGAATCTTGCGCTGTTTCGGAAACTCAAGCGAGATGGCGCGGCCGGCGGTGCGTTCCTCATCAACGCCGGGCGAGGGCCGTTGCAGGTTGATGCCGACATCATTGCCGCGCTCGACGAAGGCGCGCTCGACGGCGCCACGCTCGACGTTTTCCCGCAGGAGCCTCTGCCGCCCGGAAGCCCGTTGTGGATTCATCCCAAGGTCACGGTGACGCCGCACAACGCCGGCGACATTTCGCCTCGCGCGTTCGCCCCGCAAGTCATCGTGCAGATCGAGCGCTTCGAGCGCGGCGCGCCGCTGGACAACGTTGTCGACCGCACGCGCGGATATTAAGCCAGCAGCGCGATCAGGTCGCGCACGTCCGTTTGCTTCTCCAGCGAAGCGATCCACTCCACCGCGCGCTGCGCATTGCCGGCGCCGATCACCGGCGTGGCATTGGCCAGGAACTTGGCCTCGATCTGCGCATCGCTCATCGGGTTCTCGGCGGTGCCGCTGGCATGGCGCGATATGCACCTCGTAACGCTTCCCGCCCGCGACAATGGCGGCATGGGCTTCGTCCTTGCGCAGCGTCTCGTCGGCCACGGCGTGTACCTTGCGGCGCAGTGCCGCCACCGCTGGATCGGTCGCCTTGGCGTCGGAATATTGCGCGGTGCCCGCCGCGCCATCGATCAATGCGACGGCGGCGGAGTGCAAGGTCGAGAATTTCGATTGCAGGCCGGTCGAAGGATCGATCACGCCGGTGATGGCGAGAACCAGCGGGTTCACCCGCAATGCGATCTCGCTCACCGCCGCGGGGTCGATCCTGTCGCGATTGCGGATCGCGATCACGGCGTCGATCAGCGGATGCAGCACCACGCCGCAGGCGTAAGGCTTGTGGCCGTTGCTCTCGATCAGCCAGCCGTTGCCGAGGCCTTCCGTCAGATGCTCCGGCTCGGCTGTGTCGCTGTAGATGCGCGAAAAGCCCTTCTTGCCTTCGATGATCTCCTGCGTCGAATCGAAGCCGCGCTCGGCGAGCAGCGCCGCCAATACCCCGTTGCTGGCGGCTTTGCCGGCGTGCAGCGATTTGCACATGGTGCCGCGGTTCTGCTGCATGCCGCCGGCCTGGGTTGCCGCGATCCCCATCGCGTAGGTCAGTTTCTGCGCGTCGAGATTGAGCAGCTTGCCGGCGGCGACACCGGCCGCGATGCTGCCGAGAGTGCCGGTGAGATGCCAGCCACCCTTGTGGTGGCCGGGCGCGGTGCGGCCAGAGCGAACGCCAGCCTCGAAGCCTGCCGCATAGGCCAGCATGAATTGCGCGCCACTCGCGGGCGTGCGCTCGGCCAGCGCGAATAACGCGGCGAGCACGGGCGAGCTCGTATGCAGCACCACGCCACCCATGTGGGTGTCGTCGAAATCGAGCACGTGGCCCATCTGGCCGTTGGCAAGCGGCGCGTCGAGCAGGCCGAGCTTCAGCTTGCGCCCGAACACGGTCGCCGCGGGCTTGCTGGAGGTTTCCTGCAGCACGCCAAGCAGGGTCGTGATGGTGCGGTGGCCGGAGCCCGCGAGCGCGCAGCCGATCCAGTCCAGCACGCCGCGCCGCGCCTCTCGCTTCGCCGCGGCCGAAAGGTTGCCGAACTGCGCAGCGGCAAGATGGCCGCACAGCGTCTTGGTCAGCGTCACCGCGTCGGTTTTGAGGTTCTGGTCCATGCTGCTACTGGGGCTCGATCCCGGCGTCGCGGATGATTTTTGTCCATCGCTCGACGTCGGCTTTGATCCGCGTGTTCATTTCGTCCGGCGTGCCGCCGATCGGCTCATAGCCCTGGATTCGAAACTGCTCGATCACCTCGGGCAACTTCAGCGCGCGGTTGGTCTCGGCGTTGAGCCTGTCGATCGCGGGTTTAGGCGCGCCGGCCGGCGCTGCGAGTCCGTACCAGGTGCCGATCTCGAAGCCGGGGATGCCGCTCTCGATCATGGTCGGCACGTTCGGCGCCAGCGCGGTCCGTTTGGGCGATGTCACCGCCAGCGCCCGGATTTGCCCCGCCTCCGCGAGTGGCATAATCGCGACCAGCGGGCCGAACATCATCTGCACCTGGCCGCCGACCAAGTCGGTCGTCGCCTGAGACTGCGCCCTTGTAGGGCACATGGAGAATGTCGACACCGGCTGCGCGTTTGAAGAACTCGGCGGCAAGATGCAGCGTCGAGCCGATCCCGGCCGAGCCATAAGTGAGCTTGCCGGGATTGGCCTTGGCGTAGGCGATCAGTTCGGCGACGGTCTTGAACGGCGATGCCGCGCTCACCGCGAGCGCATGGCTGCCGGACACCGCCGTGACGATGCCATCGAAGTCCTTCACCGGGTCGAACGGCAGCTTGCGGTAGAGGCCCGGCATGTAGGTCAGGCCGCTATGAACCAGGAGCAGCGTGTAGCCGTCGGGTGGCGATTTCGCCACCGCATCCATGCCGATGATACCGCCGGCGCCGCCGCGGTTGTCGATCACGATGGACTGGCCAAGGCTTGCGGAGAGCGGCGTGCTCAGCACGCGCGCGACAGCGCCAACCGCGCCGCCGGCCGCGAACGGCACGATCAGGCGGAGCGATTTCGACGGATAATCGTCGGCCCTGGCGGCACCTAAGCCGCACAGCAGGGCACACGCCAGCAGAAGGGTTTTCGCGCGTTTCATCGAGGCGAAGTCTATCACTTCGGGCGCCGCACGCTCGTCACTTCGCTGCCGCTTGCGCTAATGCGGGCGATCGCCTCGGCCGTGGGCTCGATGGCGACCGCCATGTGGAACGCATTGGCATGCACGAGCGACGTGGCACTGCGGGCGATCGCGACATGGCCCTTCCAGAACAGCAGATCGCCGCGCCGCAGTTCGGGGAGGCTTGTCGGCGCGCCGATGGCGGCCTCCTGCATGTCGCTATCGCGCGGACAGGCCAGCCCGCAAGCCGTAATCGCAACCTGCGTCAATCCCGAGCAGTCGATGCCGAGAACCGATTTTCCGCCCCAGAGATAGGGCGTGCCGATGAATCGCTCCGCCACGGCGACGAAATCGATCTCGTTCGAAACCAGGGGCACGAGATGCCGTTTCGGCACATAGCCGCCGGCGAGCGTTACCGCGAAACTTTCTTCTTGGCGGACCACGGCGACCCGGGCGCCGAGCGGCAGCGCATCCATCGGCGGCAGCTTGATCGACGGGCCCGGGAACACGAAGGTTCGTAGCGCTCCGACCTTGTGAGTGGGCTGTCCTTTCGGCGTGAGCAGCGACGCAGCCGACAGATAGCCGACATAGCCGTCGGATTTGAGCTGGCCCCAGGCCCAGCCTTCTTCGTCGGTCTCGTAGACCGTGACGCGCTCGCCGTACAGCGCCTCGGTAACAAGCGGGGCGTCGTGCGCCGGAAATTTCCGGATCGGCACGATGCCGACGACCACCTCCTGCACCGTGCCTTCGGCGAAGCGCCGCGCCTCGACTTTGCCGCGTAGGTGCTCGGCGGCGAGGTCTGGACGCGCAGGCGTGATACGAGGATCGACACTCAACGGATCAGCCTTTCGCCAACGGCACCATGGAGAGCTTCGGATCGGCGCCGGGGATATAGGCCTCCGGCAGGCCAAGCTCCTTCCGCACGATATTGGCGCCGCGCACCAGCGCGATCATCTTGTAGGTGGCGTGCATCCGGCTCGCCGACTGGCGGCCGAAGCCGCAGTCGCTGGTGAGAATCAGCCGCTCCGGCTCGATATGCTTCAGCGCGCGGCGGATCAAGTCGGCGACCTCCTCGGGCCGTTCGACCTGCAACGTGCGATGGCTGATAACGCCGAGCGCGATCTTCTTGTTCTTCGAGATCATGCTGCCGAAATATTCAAGATCCATGCCGTTGTTGAACGCGCCCTCGACCGTGATGACGTCGACATCGAGCTGGTCGAGGTAGGGAAGCGCCGCTTTGTAGGATTGATTTTTGCTTGCCACCCGCTGCGCTGCAGGGCTGCCCCAGCAGGTATGGCACCAGACCTCGCATTTGTCGCGCAGGCCCTTCACCTCGACGTTGAACGCCTCGACCCACTTTTCGGGTTTTATCTTCTGGTTCGGATCGGCGATGATTTGATGGATTGCCGGTTCCTCGATTTGAAGGAGAGGCGCTCCGGCATCCGCGAGCGCGTGGTAGTCGCGGTTGAGCGTGGCTGACAGGTCCATCAGCAACTGAAGCCGGTCCTTGTAGTGCTCGTCGGTGAGCATCAGCGCAAGGATCTGCGCCGAGATCGAGCCTATCTTCACGGGCCTGTCAGTCATCGGCGCGATCGCCTTGTAGGCGCGGTCGAGCTGCAGCGACGCCGCGCCGATCTTGCCGATGACCGGCGGCGTCATGCGGGTCTCGATCACCTCCCACATCAGATCGCCGGGGCCCTTATCGGCCATGAAGCCCGCGGGCGGCACCTCGACGCGCGGCGCGCCGATGCCTTCGATCCGCTCGGTGGCATAGCTGACCCAGCTCCGACCGGCGACGTCATCGTCGAGCCGGGTGTCGCCATCGACGAAAATATCGATCCCGGCCCGGTGCTGGGCCGCGACGTTGCAGGCGAGGCAGTCGAAATGCTGTTCGCGGTAGGCCTGCTGCGAGAAGCCTTGCGACAGCGGAATGCCGCGCAGATTTTCGGTGTACCAACTCGGCCGGGGCAGGGCGCCGGTTGTGGTGGTGAGCAGCGCCTTGCCTTTGGTGACGGTCAGCACCGGGGCTCTCCTATCGGCCGTAGCGCTGCTTCAGCAGCGCATAGAGCGCCCGCGCCGCCTGGCATTCGCCACCCTCCGGCCGGCCCGGTTTGGGCGAAGGCGTCCAGGCGTAGATGTCGAAGTGCAGCCAGCTCTTGGCGGCGGACACGAAGCGCTTGAGGAACAGCGCGCAGATGATCGAGCCGGCCATGCCGCCGGCTGCGACGTTGTTCACGTCGGCCACCTTGGAATCGATGTTCTGGTCATAACGCTGCCATAGCGGCAGCCGCCAGAGCGGATCGTTCTCGGCGGCGGCGTGGCGGGCGACCTCGGCCGCAAGCGTCTCGTCGTCGGTGTAGTAGGGCGGCAGCTCGGGCCCGAGCGCGACGCGGGCGGCACCCGTCAGCGTGCCCATGTCGACGAGGAGATCGGGCGTCTCCTCGTCGGCGAGCGCCAGCGCGTCGGCGAGGACCAGGCGGCCTTCCGCATCGGTGTTGCCGATCTCGACATTGAGACCTTTGCGCGAGGGGTAGACGTCGAGCGGCCGGAAGGCGTCGCCGGCCACCGAATTCTCCACCGCCGGAATCAGCACGCGCAGCGAAACTTTCAGGCCAGCGTCCATGATCATGTGCGCGCATGCGAGCACCGTCGCGGCGCCGCCCATGTCCTTCTTCATGATCAGCATGGCGCTCTCGGGCTTGAGATCGAGCCCGCCGGTGTCAAAGCACACGCCCTTGCCGACCAGGGTCACCTTGGGATCGCTCGCCTTGCCCCAGCGCAATTCGATCAGCCGCGGCGCGCGGGAAGGATCGGCGGCGCGGCCGACGGCGTGAATCAGCGGAAAATTCTGCTTCAGCAGGTCGTCGCCGACGATCGAGCGGAATTTCGCGCCATGCTGTTTGGCGAGCGCGCGGGCGGCTGCTTCAAGCTCCGCCGGCCCCATATCGTTGGCTGGAGTGTTGATCAGATCGCGGGCCAGCGTCATGGCCTCGGCGATACGCGAGAGATCGTCGCCATCGACACCGTCAGGCAGCACCAGCCGCACCGCCTTGTCCTTGCTCTTGCGGTAGCGCGTGAAGCGGTAGGAGCCGAGCGCGAAACCCAATGCGCCGAGGCGTACATCGTGCGGAGCGTTGGCGAATCGGTATGTGCCGGCCGGCAATCCGCCGGGCATCAGGCCTGGCAGGAAGGCGTTGTGGTCGTCTTTGTTGTTTTCCAGTCCGAACAGCACGCCGCCGGACGGCAGGATCAGGCTGCGGCTCGATTTGGGCTCGAAGCCTGCGGCCTTCACATAGGCGCGATCATTCTTACCAAGCTTGGCGACGACTTTGGAGAAGGTTGAAGAGGTCACGAACCAGATCGGCCGTGCCGTCTTGCTGCGGGCGATGAAAACAGGATGCATGGTGCTCGATCGGTCAATCGGCTTGGATTTTGAACTTGCGCGCCATCGGCTCTTGCGATTGCGGCCCGAACCAGGCGTCGAAGATTTTCGCCGCATCGCCCGACGCCTCGACATCGAGCAGCGCCTTGTTGACGGCATCCTTGAAGCGGTGCTCGTCTTTTTTCAACGCAAAGCCGACGTTGCGCGACTTGGTGAAGTCCGGAAGGAAAACGTAGTCGTCGGGATGGCCGTCCTGCTTGACGATGGCGCGGAGCACGGTTTCATCGGTCGGAAACGCATCGACCTTGCCGTCCTTGAGCAGCCCAAAGGCGATGGCGTAATCGCGCACGTAGACAAGATCGACGTTGGGCACGACCTCCTTGAGGTTGGGACCGGCCGTTGACGTGCTGGCCGAGGAGGCCTTCTTTCCTGCGAGTTGGTGCACCGAAGTGATGCCGCTCGACTTCCGGACGATCACCGCATGCGGGGTAACGAAATAGATGAAGCTGAAATCGATCTCGCTGAGCCGCTCCGGCGTCCGCGTCATCGAGGTTGCGACGAAATCGAGCTTGCCGTCCTTGAGCATCGGGATGCGCTCGGCGCTCGACACCGAGACTGTCTCGACCGGCACGCCCAGGCGCTTGGCCACGGCATGCACGACGTCGAGGTCATAGCCGATCACGGTGGAATCGCCGGGCTTCTTGAAGCTGAACGGCGGCGTGGTGTCGCTGACGCCGACGACGAGCTTGCCGCGCGCCTTGACGTCGTCGAGCCGGTCGGCCGCCGCCGGTTGTACGAGCCACAGGCCGGTCAGGTTGGCGGTCAAATTAACGGCCAAAATAACGACAAGGCGGCCGCAGCGAGCCGTTTCATGCGTTTCCTCCCCACAATCCGGCGGAAAGCATGTCATGGCGGCCGCAGCGCAACAAGGACGGTACGGCCGCCTAAGGCCGCCAAACCCAGCGGATTTGCTGAGTTAACCTCCCATTAGGGTTAACGTTTTATTGCTCAGCCCTCGTCCGGCGGCGCCTGCCGTCTCGTTTCCCGTCGAGAGCTTGCGCACGATGCAACGGCCACCCGCGCGCCTCCTCGTCTCCGTCGCTGTCTTGGCCGCCTTGAGCGCGGGCGGTTGCTCGACCACGACCGGCACGTCGTCGCCCGACACCACCGGATCGATCGCGACCGACACTGCGCCGCGATCCCAGGTCCAGTGGCGGCAGGAAATGGATTCCTGGGGCGAGCGCTACCGCGCCAATCCGTCCGATCCGGACGCAGCCGTCCGTTACGCCCAGGCGCTGCGCGCCATCGGCCAGCGAGCCCAGGCCGCAGCCGTCCTCGAGCAGGCGGCGCTTCACAACCAGGACAATCGCGTTGTGCTCGGCGCTTACGGCCGGGCGCTCGCTGACAACGGCAGTTACCAGCAGGCGCTCGAAGTTCTCAACCGCGCGCACACGCAGGATCAGCCTGATTGGCGCATCCTGTCGGTGCAGGGCGCGGTGCTCGACCAGATGGGCCGTCATGCCGATGCGCAGCGGCACTATGCCAGTGCATTGCGCCTGATGCCCGACGAGCCATCGGTGCTGTCCAATCTTGGGCTGTCCTACGCGCTGTCGAAAAAGCTTAAGGAGGCGGAGGCGACGATGCGTCTCGCCGCGGCGCAGCGGGGCGCTGAGCCTAAGGTGCGGCAAAACCTTGCTCTCGTCGTCGGTCTCCAGGGGCGCTTCCAGGAGGCCGAAACCATCGCCAAGGGTGATCTTTCGCCCGACGAGGCCGCCGCCAACGTCGCCTATCTGCGGCAGATGCTGGCGCAGCAGGGCGACTGGAAAAAAGGCAAGCGCGGTTCGCCGCTGGTCCCGACGACAGGGTCGTAAGCGCCTTCCGCGTCATTCCGCGGCACGTGCAAAGCGCGTGAAGCCTAAATCCAGATGCTTGCTCAGGGACTGACGCTGAATTCCCGGCCCGGCCTTCGGCCGTCCCGGAATGAAGGTGCCGCTACTTGCCCTTCACGACCGGTGCGCTGGTGGTTGCTTCCTGCGTGCTCATCACGCGGATCGCGGCCGGGCCGAGGATGACCACGAACAGCACCGGCAGGAAGAACAAGATCATCGGGACGGTAAGCTTGGGCGGCAGCCCGGCGGCCTTCTTCTCGGCGTCCGACATGCGCATATCGCGGTTCTCCTGCGACATCACGCGCAGCGTCTGAGCGAGCGGAGTGCCGTATTTCTCAGCCTGCTGCAACGCCATGCACACTGATTTCACGCCGTCGAGATCGGTGCGCTTGGCGAGGTTCTCGTAAGCCGTTTTGCGGTCCTGGAGGTAGGACAGTTCGGCAGTGGTAAGCGTGAGCTCTTCCGCCAGCGCGATCGACTGCGAGCCGATTTCCCCGCTGACCCTTTTGAACGCTGCCTCGATGGACATGCCGGATTCAACGCAGATCAGCAGCAGGTCGAGCGCATCCGGAAATGCGCGCTTGATCGAGAGCTGGCGCTTGGAGATGCGATTCTTGAGGAAGAAATATGGTACCTGCATGCCGCCATAGGCGGCACCGAGGCAAATTCCGATCTTGACCATCGCGGGCTGGTCGAGTTGCGCGACCACGAACATATAGAACAGCGTGACCAGGAACATCACGACCGGCGTAATCAGGCGGAAGAACAGGAATGCGACGTAGGGCGCCTGGCCGCGGAAACCGGCCTGGATAAGTTTTTCGCGCGCTGCTTCCTGGGCGAGCCACTTGGTCAGGTTGAATTGCTCGACAATCCGCGTCATGTATTGTTTGGGCGACTGGCGCAGCGAGACCTTTTCCTTCTCGCCGCGCGCCAGCCGTTCGCGTTCGCGCTGGCGGATCTTCTCGCGCTCGAGCGCGACCGACTTCATGCGCTTGTTGAGCACGTCGGGCGCCAGCACCGGCATGGCCAGCGTCAGCACGGTTGCCACCGCCGCCACTGCTGCCAGCAGCGCGGTGAGCTGCTTGACGCCCATGCTGCGTATCAAGTCGATCAGCGTCCAAAGCATCGGATGTTGCTCAAAAGTCGAAGTTGATCATTTTCTTCATCACGAAGACGCCGATGCTCATCCACACGGCGCATCCCATCATCATGAAGCGGCCGAGCTCCGCCGTCCAAAGCAGCTCGATGTAATCCGGGCTGGTGAGCCAGACCAGTGTTCCGACGCAGAGCGGCAACGCGCCGATGATTGAAGCTGATGCCTTGGCTTCCATCGACATGGCTTGGATCTTGGCCTTCATCTTCTTGCGATCGCGCAGAACGCGCGACAGGTTTCCAAGTGCCTCGGACAAGTTGCCGCCGGCCTTCTGCTGAATCGAAATCACGATGCCGAAGAAGTTGGCTTCAGGTAGCGGCATCCGCTCGTAGAGCTTGGCGCAGGCTTCGCCGATCGGCATGCCGATGGTTTGCGTCTCGACGATCGCCCTGAATTCGCTCTTGATCGGCTCCTGCGCGTCGAGCGCAATGATCTTGAGGCTGTCGAGCAGCGGTAGCCCAGACTTGATGCCGCGCACGATCACGTCGACGCCGTCCGGGAAATGGTTGAGGAATTTCTTTTCGCGGCGCTTCTTGAGGAATGACAGCAGCCAGCGCGGCACGCCGAAGGCTGCGGCGAAGCCGACGCCGAGCGCGGGAAGAAGGCTTCCGGCCATGACGAAAACGGCGAGGAAGCCGACAAGTCCCAGCCCGGCGGAGATCATCAAGAATTGATTTTTCGACCACGACAGTCCGGCTTGCGCAATCTTCATAGTAAGGGGCAGGCTTTTCGGCTTTTTCGCCTTGACGTCGATCTCCTTCGAGCGTCTCTTCGACCTGTTCACGGCGCGATTTCTGCTGAGTCCGAGTCGTGCGAGCGGCGGGTTCGGCGCGCGCCACGTTGGCGCGCCGTTGCTCGACCTTGCGCTCGCCAGAGAGGAGCGGGTAAATGAACACATAGGCGACGCCGCCGATCGCGGTCGCCACCATTCCGAACAGGGCTATTGTCTGCATTTTCATCGCGGGCGATTCCTCATCGCGCCAAAGGCGCCGCGGCGCCTTCGGAGGCATCGAGGGCGGCGGCCAGACGCTTTTCCTCGCCGTAATAGCGCGCACGATCCCAGAATTTCGGCCGGCCGATGCCGGTCGATTTGTGCGAACCGATCAGGTTGCCTTGGGCGTCCTCGCCGGTCATCTCGTAGACGAACAGGTCCTGCGTGATGATGACGTCGCCTTCGAGACCGACCACCTCCGTGATGTGGGTGATCTTGCGGGTACCGTCGCGCAAGCGCGCCGCTTGAACCACGACGTCCACCGACGCCACGATCATTTCGCGAATGGTCTTCGAAGGCAGCGAATAGCCGCCCATGGTGATCATGGATTCGATACGAGACAGCGCCTCGCGCGGCGAGTTGGCGTGCAGCGTGCCCATCGAGCCGTCGTGGCCGGTGTTCATGGCTTGCAGAAGATCGAACGCCTCGGGTCCGCGGACTTCGCCGACGATGATGCGTTCGGGGCGCATACGCAGGCAGTTCTTGACCAAGTCGCGCATGCTGACCTGGCCTTCGCCTTCGAGGTTCGGCGGCCGGGTTTCCAGGCGCACCACATGCGGCTGCTGCAACTGAAGCTCAGCAGCGTCTTCGCAGGTGATGATGCGCTCGTCGTCGTCGATGAACTGGGTGAGACAGTTGAGCAGTGTGGTCTTGCCGGAGCCGGTGCCGCCGGAAACGATGGTGTTGACGCGGCAACGGCCAAGAATCTTCAGGACCTCAGCGCCTTCAAAAGTGATCGAGCCGAACTTGACCAGATTGTCGAGCCTGAGCTTGTCCTTCTTGAATTTTCGGATGGTGAGAGCAGGGCCGTCAAGCGCGAGCGGCGGCGCGATCACGTTGACGCGCGAGCCGTCAGGGAGACGCGCGTCGCAGATCGGCGAGGATTCGTCGACGCGCCGGCCGATCTGGCTGACGATGCGCTGGCAGATGTTGAGAAGCTGCTGGTTGTCGCGGAAGCGGATGCCGGTCTTCTGGATCTTGCCGTTGACTTCGATGAACACCGGTGCCCGAGCCGTTCACCATGATGTCGGCGATGTCGTCGCGGGCCAGGAGCGGCTCGAGCGGGCCGTAACCCAGCACATCGTTGCAGATGTCGTCGAGCAGCTCTTCCTGCTCGGAGATCGACATCACGATGTTCTTGATCGCGATGATCTCGTTGACGATGTCGCGGATTTCCTCGCGCGCCGCATCGGTGTCGAGGCGTGCAAGCTGGGCCAGATCGATCGCCTCGATCAGCGCGCCGAACACGATGCCCTTGGTCTCGTAATAGCTCTCCGAGCGCCGTGTGTCGGTCGCCATTGCCGGCGGTTGCGTAGCGAGGCGGGCTGGCGTTGCCGGCGCGGATACGAGCGGCGCGCCGAGGCCGGCCGAGGACAGCGGCGTAAGCCGGTCGCTGCCCTGCGGCACAGGCGCCGCGGCCGCCGGCTTCGGCGCTGCCGCTGCGGCTGCCGGCGCGGCTGGCGCTGGTCTCGCATCGGTGGTGCTACGCTTGCCGAACACGTTTCCCTGGACTTTCCTGTTTCGCTTACTTCTTCATCAGCTTGCTGAGCAGCGGCGTCAGCAGGCCGCTCTTGGCCTTTTTCACCTCGGAGCGTCCGGTCAGGAGCTGCGCAAGCTGCCGGAACGTCTCGGCGGTGCGGTGACTCGGGGACACTTCGGCGATCATCTGGCCGTTGTTGGCGGCGGCGCCGAAAATCTGCGGCTCGAACGGAATGACCGCCACCGGCTGGTCCTCCAGCGCCTTGGCGAAATCGGCGGGCTTGATCTCCGGCCGCTTCGGCACGCCCACTTGGTTGAGGCAGTAGGACGGTTTGTGATCGTTGACGCGCGCGGTGCGCAGGTAGTCGAACAGGTTCTTGGCGTTGCGCAGATTGGCGAGGTCAGGCGCCGCCACGATCAGAATGTCGTCGGCGCTCACCAGCGTGCGCTGGGTCCAGCCGTTCCACTGGTGCGGAACGTCCAACACGATGCAGGGCATGGTCGATCGCAGCGCATCGAAGATGCCGTCGAACGCCTCGGGACCGAAATCGTAGGCGCGCTCCAGCGTGGCCGGCGCTGCCAGCAGGCTCAGATGATCGGTGCATTTCGACAGCAGGCGATCGACGAAGGCGGTGTCGATGCGGTCGGGCGAGAACACGGCGTCGGCGATGCCCTGCGGCGGATCCTGATTGTAGTCGAGGCCGGCGGTGCCGAAGGCGAGATCGAGATCGGTGAGGACGCTGTCGAGCGATAGATCGCGCGCCACCGCCCATGCGATGTTGTGAGCGACGGTGGAGGCGCCGACGCCGCCCTTGGCGCCGACCACCGCGACGATGCGGCCGACCGGTTTGGCGTCGGGCGCGGAGAACAAGCCGCAAATCGAGCGCACCACGTCGATGGTGCCGACCGGCGAAATCATATAGTCGCTGACGCCGCGCCGAACCAACTCGCGATAGAGCGTGACATCGTTGGTCCGTCCGACCACGACGACACGAGTGCCGGCGTCGCAATATTCAGCAAGCGCATCCAGGCCGGTCAGAATGCTGTCGCCGCGACCATCCGCTTCCAACATGATGACATTGGGCGTCGGTGAACCGCGATAGGCTTCGATCGCGGCTGTGATGCCGCCCATTTGTATTTTGACATGCGCCTTGCCGAGACGCCGGTCTTCGCCGGCCGACTGAATCGCGGCCGCGGTCTCGACGGTCTCGCAGAACGCCTGGACGGACACGCGCGGCGCCGGCGCGATGTGCTCGTCGCGGGGGGCCGCCTCGGCCGGCACAGGTTCAGGCGTGACGGTCTGCAGTGCCGTTCTGATCATTTGCCCACATCGCTGATCGCGCCCTTGCCGCTATCGGGATAGGTCGTCGCCGGGCTGTCACCCTTGCGCCATTTGTCGATGCCGAAGGTGCGCTTGGCGGTATAGGCGGGGCCCTCGGCGCGGGGCTGCACAATGTCGGCCGGCTCGGCCGCCATCGAAGCCAGATTGCGCTGCGTCGCGCAGCCGAAGTTGTAATATTGCTTGTTCTCGAAGTGTTTGGCGTCGTAGCTCGGGCCGAGATCGTCGGGCCACAGCCCGCAGGGGCCGGCGTCCGCGACCATTAGCGGGTAATGCAGCCGCAGGGCCGCGTTCCGCTCGCCCGGATTGTAGGGCCGCACGCCGATGCCGCTGTTGGGCACGCCGGCCTGCGCATGATCGACAGCGCTTCTTTCAAGGTATCATTGGCGGCGCGGTCGTTGGCGCCGCCGACCGGCCGGTCGACGGTGACGCCGCCGGTGGCGTCACGCTTCCAGTTTTGCGCAAAGGCGAGGACTTCGGCGCGCTGCATCGGCGAAAGGCCGCCGCGGCCGGCGCCGACGAACAGCACCAGCGTTTTTTTGCCTTCCTTCAACCGAGATCGGATGGCGATCGCGGTAGGCGACTGGAATGCTGCCGGTGGTGTCTTGCGCGGTGGTGGCGTTGCATCCGGCCAGCGCCGCGGCGAAGCCTGCGATCAGCAGGCAGCGGGCGCCGAGGACGGCGCCGCGACGGCGCGCGACGTTGAGAATGTCACAGTGCATCGATCGTCTCCTCGTCGCGTGTCTCAATCGAGAATGAATCCGACGTTGCCGCGGTAGCCCTGCTCGCGCGGATTATCCTGTCCCGGCGTGCCGTAGAGCCGGTTGAAGCGGCCGAGCAGGCTGGTGGCGGGATCGGAGGCGTCCGCGTAGCCGTCATCCGGCCTCGAAAGATCCTTCTGCGCGACCGCGCGAACGATGTAGGGCGTGACCAGAACCACCAGCTCGCTTTGCCGGTTGACGAAGTCGCGGCTTTTGAACAGGGCGCCGAGCACCGGAAGATTCATCAGGCCGGGAATGCCGTTGAGCTGTTGCTTGGTCTGCTCCTGGATCATGCCTGCCAAGGCGAGCGAACCGCCCGACGGAATCTCGACCGTGGTCTCGGCGCGCCGGGTCTTGATCGAGGGGACCGTCTGCGACGCGCCCCCCTGGGACAGCGTGATGGAGTTGTCGTTGGAAAGCTCTGAGACTTCGCTCATTACCTTGAGGCTGACGCGTCCTTCGGACAAGACGATCGGAGTGAAGTTCAGGCCGACACCGAATTTCTTGAACTGGATCTGGGTCTGGCAGATGGACGGTGTGCCCGTGCAACTGAAACCGGCCGGGACCGGAAATTCGCCGCCGGCCAGGAAGTTTGCGGACTCGCCAGAGATCGCAGTCAGGTTGGGCTCCGCCAGCGTGCGTACGACGCCGGCACGCTCCATGGCGCGAAGCGTCGCGCTGACGCCACGATAGGTCGCGGTGATGCCGCTGCCAGTCGCCGCCGAGCCGAACACCGGAAATGGATTGATGTTGGTGAAGTTCACCACGGCCTGTCCGCTTTGCAGATTGTTGCCGGCGAGGTCGATGCCGAGCTGCTTGATGACGTCGCGCTGAATCTCGGCGACGGTAACCTTCAGCATCACCTGGTCGCGGCCGCGGACCGTAATTCCGTTGACCACCTTGTTGCCGTCACCGGCAAGCCGGGCCGCCAGATCGAAGGCCTGCTGGGATTCCGCAAGGCTCGCAACCGATCCGGTGAGCATGATCCCGTCGGCGAGGCCTTCAATGGCGACATCGGCAGCCGGCAGCGCGCGCTTGAATGCCGCGCGAAGCCCATTGAGGTCGCGCGTCACCGCGATGTCGAAGGCCATGAGCTGCCTGCCTTCGGCGTCGAAGAAATAGACGTTGGTCTGGCCGACCGCGACGCCGATGATGTAGGCGCGGCGGGCGGTGCGAACGACCGCATTGGCGATCTTGGGATCGGCCACCAGCACGTCCTTGATGTCGCCAGGCAGGTCCACCACGATGCTTTTGCTCACGCCGAGCGGGATGAACTGCGCTGCCTTATCGCCTAAAATCTGGACAGCCGGGGCAATTCTGCCCGGGTCGGCGGCGGTGACCGGCGTCGAGCGGCCGAGCAATGTCATGACGATCAGCGCCGCCGAGGTGGCGGTGCGGATTAGCGTTGCGTTCGTCATGGACCTGCTCCTGTGAAGCGTCGTCATTTGGTGCTGACACCGAAGCGGACGGCGTTGATGTCGGGTTTGCGGTCTTCTTCTTCGCTTGACCTTGTTGGCGTCGAGCAGGCTGCGGAGCGCGAGTGACAGCGTGCCGAGCTGCAGGTCCTGGCTGGAGATCGCCGTACCCATGCCGATGTTGCTCTTGGCGATCAGCGCGTCGGTGGTCTCAATCTGGGCGACGGGAGGCGCCTCGTGTTTCTTTTCTTCGTCGCTGCCGATGAGAAACGCGGCGGCACCACCCGCTGCGAGGCCGACGGCAAGAACTAGAATACGCGCGGCTTTCATAACGCTGCATTCACTCTGTTACGTGACACGACGGCCGACACACGACCGTCCTTTGTTCACCTAGTGTTGGCCCGCGTGCTGGAGCGAACCCTCGCGGATTTAAGCCGCTAAAGGTCAATTCGTGGTTAACGGTGCGTATCCAAATGCAGTTAAGAATGTCTTGATTGGAAAAATGCGTTTAGCGCGCGATACATGCGCGCCTTATTGACGGCGTGCTTGGGCGCGCCTGTGGCCGGAGGAAAGCCACCGCTTAGCCGAGCTGCATCCAGGTGGTGTTGGGATAAATCAGCAGCGCTGCGGCAGCGAGCGCAATGCCGTAAGGCACGCCACCGTCGGGCCGGTGCAGGCGCTTTACCCATTCCTGGTCGGCGAATACTTGCGGCAACGTCATCAGCCGGAAACGGATTATCGCCAGCGTGAGAGCACCGCCAAAGACCGAGGCATAGAGCAGGTACACCACCAAGTGGTCGAAACCAAACCACAGCGCAGTTGCGGCGGCGAGCTTGGCGTCGCCGCCGCCGATCCAGCCGCGGGCGAAGAACAAGAAGGTTACCGCAAGGACCGTGGCGGCCGCCCCGGCATGAGCGAGCACGTCACTTGGGCTCATCCCGCTGATGAAGGCCATCGCAACGAAGCCGCCGACCAGCGCCAGCGTGACCCGGTTCGAGATCGTCATGGTGAAAAGGTCGCTTGAGGCCGCGAATGCCATCAAGGCGGGAAACACCAGAAGCCGGACTGCGTCGGTTAGCATGACCATTCCCCTGCAACGAGCTGCCAATTTAAGGGCCGCTCGTTGCGGTTTCGTTATCGTCGTCCTTGAAATGCAATTCACCCCCGCAGCGGCCGAAGCCGCGGCGGAGGTGAATTTGGGCATCGCGCCGATTCAGGGCGCCACGCCGGCTAGTTCAGTGCGGTATCCACCTTGCCGAAGGTCGTTACCAGCTTGCCACCAAGGCTGGTCACGGTGGCGATGATGGCCACTGAGATGCCGGCGGCAATTAGGCCGTATTCGATCGCGGTGGCGCCGCTGTCATCGCGAAGGAAGCGAGCAATAAGAGACATCGTTCTAATCTCCTGACTGAGCCGCGCCGGAGGTTCCGGGCGCGTCAGGGTTTTACCGATCAAGTCTAAAACGCGGCGTAAAATAGAGCCGTCAATTTTCTTAGAAATTGTCTGGAAAATTTGCGGCTTCGGCAGGGCCGGCGTTCGCAGTCTGCAAAACGAAAAGGCTCCGGAACTTGCCGGAGCTTCCGCATGAAATGCCGAACGCGCGTCAGTTCAGCGCGCCCGAGACCTTGCCGAAGGTCGCCGACAGCTTGGTGCCGAGGCCCTGCACGACGGCGATAATGGCAACAGAAATGCCCGCGGCGATCAGACCATACTCGATGGCAGTCGCACCGAACTCATCCTTCACAAAACGCGAAACGAGGGTCTTCATCTGGTAACTCCTTCGGATCCACACGTGGCTGTCTGAGCTGGCCCTAGGCCATTCGGCCCATTTCGGACCATGCCGGAACTAGCGAGGGTGGCGTTGCAACCCGGTTAATCCGACGATGGACTATCAAGCTTTCCCGATAGCTAGGATCGTGGTTAACAACGGATTGAGCAGCAACATGAAAGTATCCGTATTCACGTCGGCTTAGAATATCTTGTGAATATTGGATATCGGTTGAGCTGCTACTTTAAGTTTACGGTATTTGCTGTAGGATGGCGGAGGCAAGAGCGGAGGCCCTCGATTGAATGGCATCTTTCGGCCGGCCCTGCGGTGGGCAGCGCAAGACCTTGGCTTTGCACTTCATTCACCAATTTGCTGTCAACTCATCCTGGTTTTTGTCCCCTGTGGCCGTGTGCCTGGCTGCCGGTTGTAAAGCGTGCGGAGAGTTCGATGACGGTGTTCGTTGCTGGGCGCGGCCGCCGGCCGTTGCTGTTTGCTGGACTGGGATGTCTGGCCGTTGCCTTTGCCGCCGTCACGCACTCGAAAACTGCTCTTGCTGCCGATCCGGCGGCAGAAAGCACCCTCCGCGAGCCGATCACGGTCAATCTGGACCAGGCCAAACTGGTGAAGCTGCCTGAACGCACCGCCACCCTCGTTATCGGCAATCCGCTGATCGCCGACGCTGCGGTGCAGCCCGGCGGCGTCGTGGTGCTCACCGCCAAGAGTTACGGCATGACCAACCTGGTTGCGCTTGACCGCAGCGGCGCCACGTTGGTCGAGTACCCGATCCAGGTGATCGGCCCGCGCGACGCCGTCGTCGTGGTCTTTCGCGGCATCGAGCGGGAATCCTATAGCTGCGTGCCGGATTGCGAACGGCGGATCACGCTCGGCGATTCAGTGGGCTTCTTCGGAGCTAACCTGAATGCGGTCGGCGCCTTCGGCGCTGCGCTAGCCGCTCCGGAAAAGAAATAGTGCGCTTGCATCGGTCGTTCGTGGTTAGCGGTGCGTAAAGGCAAATCGCACCGTTCTACGGGTCTGCCGCAACAATTCGACAACGCCTGCCTGATAAAAAAGAAAGCTGCGCGGCGACTTTTGCCGCCGCAGGTTTGGGTGAGGACCATGTTCGGAAACATGCAGGCCAGATGGAGCCGTGCCATCAAGCGGCCGCTCAAATGGGCCGTTGTGCGCCGGTTCATCCGTCAGCAGGACGGCGCGACCGCGGTAGAATTCGCCATGGTCGCCGCGCCGTTTTTGGCGATGATGTTCGCTATCATCGAGACCGCGCTCGTGTTCTTCGCGGGCCAGGCACTGGAGACAGCCGGCGCCGACAGCGCGCGCCTGATCATGACCGGACAGGCGCAGACCCAGGGCTTTGATCAGGCCAAATTCAAGAACGCCGTCTGCGCCAAGATCTATGGCCTGTTCGATTGCTCCGCGGGCCTCTACGTCGACGTGAAGAATTATTCCTCGTTCGCTGCGATCAACACCGGCAAACCTGTCGACGCCAACGGCAACCTGCAGACCGGCACCTTCGGTTATCAGCCGGGCGGCCCGGGTGACATCGTGGTGGTGCGCTTGTTGTACCAGTGGCCGGTGTATGTGTCGCTGCTCGGCCTCAACCTGGCCGACTCGGCAGGCAGCAAGCGCCTGCTGATGTCCACCATCGCATTCCGCAACGAGCCGTATTAGGGATCGGGCCGTGATCATGAACAGCGTTTCGTCTTTCATGGGATCGATCGAGCGCCGGCTTCGGCGTCTGATTGGCGACGAGCGCGGCGTATCCGCGGTCGAGTTCGCCTTGCTGCTGCCGTTGATGCTGACGCTCTATCTCGGAGCGGTTGAAGTGTCCCAAGGCATCGGCGCCGACCGTAAAGTGACACTGACCGCGCGCACCATCGGCGACCTGGTGTCCCAGGTGTCGAGCATCGGCAATTCCGATATGACCAACGCCTTCAATGCCTCTTCGGCTGTGATGGCGCCATTTCCGGTCAGCAATCTCAAGGTGACGGTCACGAGCGTCCTGATCGACGCCGCCGGCAAGGCGACCGTCGATTGGAGCGACACGGTCAACGGCACTGCGCTGGCCAAAGGCTCGACGGTGACGCTGCCGGCCGCGCTCAACGTTGCGAACACCTCGCTGATCTGGAGCGAGGTGCAGTACTCCTACAAGCCGGTGATCGGCTATGTCATCAGCGGAACATTGACGCTGCACGACCAAATCTACATGCGTCCACGATTGTCTGCCTCTGTGACGCGCGTTCCATAGCGAGCGTTACGGGATCGGCAGCGCCGTCGTCGATTTGATCCTCTCCATCGCAAAGCGCGACGTCACGTTCTTCAGCGGCACCGTGCCGATCAGCTTCTTGTAGAACGTATCATAGCCCGCGATGTCGGGCACCACGACGCGCAGCATGTAGTCGACGTCGCCCGCCATCCGGTAGAATTCCATCACCTCCGGCATGCCACCCACCACCTCGGCAAAGCGGCCGAGCCATTCCTGCGAATGATCGCCGGTCTCGACCGAGACGAACACCGTGATGCCGAGTCCGATCTTGGTCGGATCGATCAGGGCAACCCGCTTGGTGATGACGCCCTCTGCCTCCAACCGCTGGATGCGCTTCCAGCACGGCGTCGACGACAAGCCGACACGGCTGCCGATTTCGGCGACCGACAGCGAGGCATCTTCTTGCACCACCGCAAGAATCTTGCGATCGATGGCGTCCATCTGAAAAACTCCACTTGTCTGGGAAAATTATCTTTTCTGACCCTAAGATATGGAATAAAGTTTCTTTTATTTTAGACGTTCTGTTCTTATATAGTAGAATATTCTATTTGACTAGTCGGGGCGTCAGGGCCCTGTCTGTACCTGATAAGCCTCGCAAGGGGAGCACTATGTCGTTCGTATCCGTTGTCAGGCGCGTTTTCGTCGCTGCGGTTCTCGTCGCTGTAGCAGCCCTGTCGGCATCAGCCGCGCCGGTTGAGCCGCTGGTGTCGGCGCAATGGCTGACGGAGCATCTCCGCGATCCACAGATTGTGGTGATCGACGTGCGGTCGGGTGCCCCGGTCTATGATGGAGGTCATATTCCTGGCGCCGTGCACAGCGACTACGACAAGGCCGGCTGGCGCGTCTCGCGAAACGGCGTGCTCCAGCCGCCGAACAAGGCGGAGCTTGAGAAGCTCATCGGCGAAACCGGCATCGACGAGGATTCTCATGTGATCGTCGTGCCGGCCGGCGTCAGCGCGACCGACTTCGGCGCAGCCGCGCGGGTTTATTGGACGCTCAAGGTGGCGGGCCATCCGGCGGTGTCGATTCTCGACGGCGGCTTTGCCGCCTGGCAAGCGGCGGCCTATCCGGTCGACAGCGGCAAGACCGTTCCGACGCCGAAAATCTTCACGCTCCGCTTCGACGAGGGGCTTCTTGCGGAGCTTGCTGCCGTGGAAAACAACGAACACGCCACGCTCGTCGATGCTCGCCCGGCGAGCTACTTCGACGGCAAGGAGAAGGTCGCAGCCTCCAAGGCCTACGGTCACATTCCGGGCGCGATCAATCTCGACAGCGCTTCCTTCTACGATCCGGCGACCAATCGGCTCCGTCCCAAGGATCAACTCGCCAGGATCGCCGCGAAGCTGCCGACCGGTCCGGTTGTGACCTATTGCAACACCGGACACTGGGCGGCGACCGACTGGTTTGTGCTCTCGGCCGTGTTGGGCCGGCCCGACGTGCGGCTTTACCCCGGCTCGATGGTCGAATGGAGCGCCAACCCGAGTCATCCGATCGCGAGCTCGCGCACGCGCCTCGACGATCTGAAGAAGGCGTTGGGATTCGGCTCCTAGACCACGCACCACTCTGCTGGGAAATCGCATGAGCGTCGCTGCAACTCCATCCGCCGTCGCGACGCGTCTGCCGCGTCTCGACTGGCCGTTCCTGGTTGCGTCGTCTCTGGCGCTCGCCGTGCTCGTCGCGCTCGTTGTGATCGATGGACAGCCGGCGGCTGCGGCGCTGCTCATCCTCGGCTTCGCGCTCGGCGCGGTGTTTCTCAAGGCCGAGTTCAGCTTTACGGCGTCGTGGCGACGCTTGATCGTGCGCGGCGAGGCCGACGGCTTCCTCGGCGGCCTTCTGCTGATCGCTATCGCGGCGGCTGCCATCGTTCCGGTTGCGGCGCTGGTGCCGGGCTTCGGCGGCGCCATCGCGCCGATCGGGCCGTCGCTTATTGCGGGCGCCTTTGTATTTGGCCTCGGCATGCAGTTGGCCAACGGCTGCGGCTCCGGCACGCTCTACACGGTCGGCGGCGGCTCCGGCCGCATGATCATCACGCTCGCCTTCTTCATCGCCGGCAGCGTGATCGGCAGCCTGCATTTGCCGGCCTTCCTGCGGCTCGGCGGCATCGATCCGGTCCTGGCCTCGAATTATTTCGGACCCTGGGGCGGCCTCGCTGCCACATGGGCAAGCCTCGCTGTGGCGGCGCTCATCGGCATCGCCGTCGCCAAACGGCGCGGAGCGTCCATCACGCCATCGCCAAAGATCGTGTTCGGCGCGATCGCGATCGGGCTGCTCTGCATCGCGGTGTTCGCCGCCGGCCATCATCCCTGGAGCGTGACCTTCGGCTTCACGGTCTGGGGCGCCAAGATCGCCACGCTGTTCGGCGCCGATTTCTCTCACGCCGAATTCTGGCAATGGGCGGGGCCCAAGCGCGCGCTCGGCGACTCGATTCTCAGCGACACCTCGAGCCTGACCGACTTGGGCATGATCCTCGGCGCCATGGCTGCGGCCGCTGCCTCCGCGCCGTTCGCGCGCAATCCCTGGCCGCCGCTGAAGTCGCTGCTCGCCGCCGCCGTCGGCGGGCTATTGATGGGATGGGGCGCCCGTCTTGGCTTCGGCTGCAACATCGGCGCCTTCATCGGCGGCGTTGCGTCCGGCTCGCTGCACGGCTGGGTGTGGTTTGTCGCCGCGCTGCCGGGCTGCATGATCGGCATCAAGCTTCGGCCGCTGTTCGGCCTCTCGCGCGAGTGACGGCATGCGCCTCGTCTATGCCATTGTCTTCATGATCGCCTTCACCGCGCTCGTGGCGGAGCATCTGACCTCGCCGTCGGGCGGGCGTCCAGTTTCGCCCGAAGATTTCGTCGGCGCCTGCGCGCCCTGCGGCGCGCCGTGCCCTTCAGTGCAGAAGAAATAACCACCAGCCCCGTTCAACCTGCTGCGAGCGGGAATAACCGTTTGTAGGTGGTGTTGTTGCTGATGAAAGCCAGTCCCTGCCGGGGCTCAATTCAGAGAGAGGCCTCATGCGCATTGCAATCGCAGCTCTGTTTTCGCTGATGATCCTGTCCGTCGCCGACGGCGAAGGCGGATCCCTATCGCTGGTGCGCGGTCTACGGCAGCTTCGGCGGCGGGGGAGTGGAAAGCTGCTACTACGTGACGATTGAACAATGCCGCGCGGCGGTTTCGGGCATCGGAGGGTTCTGCCGGGAAAGCGGCTGGTACGATGGCCGCCCGGTTTCGACGGATGTGCCGTCGCCGAAGCGTCCCCACAAGCGCGGTTGATGGCGCGCTCCAATATTGTTCGCTGCCGTTCGATCAAGCAAACGCACCGAGCGGTCTGTTTTGACCAGACTCAGCGCTTGGCCGGTTGCACAATTGCCGATTGTCCTGCCTGACCTCGGGAGACACTCGGTGTCGGATATCAACGAAAACCAAGTTCACAGCCGGCCGTCTCGGGTCACATTGCTGATCGGTCTTGCAGTGGTGCTGGGCGTCGTCGTCATTGCGTATTGGGCGGAAATTTCCGCCTTTGCGCGTATTCCTCAAATCAAGGGCGCCCTGGGACTGTAAGCTGCAGGCGGCTAGCCCTGCCGCGCCAGAAACGCCTCGACCTCGGCGCGCTTCGGCGCGCCCATGCTGCCGCCGAACCGCGTGCATTTGAGGCCCGCCGCGGCGGCGCCAAACCGCATGGCCGACACCGCGTCGCGGCCTTCCGCCAGGGCCAGCGCGATGCCGGCGTGGAATACGTCGCCGGCCGCCAGCGTATCGATCGCCTCGATCTTGAACACCGGCATGGTGCGGACCGCGCCCTCGGCGAGATAACGCACCGGCCCGGCGCCATCGCTGACGGCAAGGAACGCGCTTGTGCGCTGCGCCATCCGTTGAAGGGCTGCCGACAGATCGTCGAGGCCCGTCGTCCCACGCAGGCATTCGCCGGAAAAGATGACGTGGGTCGGAATGCGAAACAACGGATCGTCCTCGACGGTGGGCCGATCGGCGTCGAGCACGACCGGAATGCCACGACGCCGCGCCGCCTCGCATACCGGCCGCACCAACTCGGGGAAACGGTTGTCGGCAAGGAGCAGTGCAACATCCGCGACGAGTCGGTCGGGATCGGCGACGCGCGCCGTCTCGATCCGCTTGTCGCGGTGGGTGACGATCATCCGCTCGCCGGCAGCGTCGACCATGATGCCCGACACCGGCGCGGTGGCGCCGGCGACGCGCACCACCCCGCTGGTGTCGATGCCTTCGCGGGCCATGTCGGCCATGAGCTGGTTGCTGACATGGTCGTTGTCGTCGCCGAGCGGGCCGGCGTAGTGCGCGCGTCCGCCGAGCCGCGCCACCGCGATCGCGGCGTTGACCGCGCAACCACCGCTGACCACGATGAACTCATTGGTCATGCACTTGCCGCCGGGCTGCGGAAATTGCTCGACCCGGAACACGATGTCCTGCACCGCGATGCCGGCGCACAGGATGGCAGGAGCGCTAGAAGAGTTCACCGTCGCTCTCCACCCAGGTGCGGATGATATGGTGGGCAATGGCGACCGGCGGCGGGCAGGTCAGTCCGTCCGGATGCTGGCGCATCAGCATCGCCGCGCATTCGTTCTTGGTAAACCAGCGGCAATCCACCAGTTCGTTGGCGTCCATCTTGATGTTGTCGTCCAGCGCCTCGGCGAGACAGCCATTCATCAACGACATCGGAAACGGCCAGGGCTGCGAGTAGAGATACTTCACACGGCCGCATTTGATCCCGGCCTCTTCCAGCGTTTCGCGCCGGACTGCATCTTCGAGGGCTTCGCCGGGCTCGACGAAGCCCGCGAGGCACGACCACATGGTCGCCGCGAACCGGCCGGAGCGGCCGAGCAGGCCACGATCGCCGCGCACCGCCAGCATGATGGCGACCGGATCGGTGCGCGGGAAATGCTCGACCTTGCAGGCCGGGCAGGCGCGCTTCCAGCCGGCGTCCACCAGGTCGGTCTTGGCGCCGCAGTTCGAGCAGAAGCGATGCCGCGCGTGCCAGTGCAGCATCGCCTTGGCTTCGGCGAGCGGCGGCAGATGCTCGGGTGTGACAAGCCCCTGGACCGCGATTGAGCGCAGATCGATCACGAAAAGATCGTTGCGCTCCTTCAGCGCCTCTGCGCTGGCCTGGCTGATGCCCGTGCCGAAGCGTGCGGCGCCGTCAAGCAGGCCGAGGAAAACCGTCTCGGTGCTCGGCGCGAGCGCTCGCGCTTCGTCCGGCGTGAATGCCGGATCGTGCAGGCTGTCGCGCTTCTTCAGCACGATCATCTCGCCACCGATGACGTAGGTTTGGGTGCGCGCCTCGTTACAGGCACGCGCCGAGCCAGGCGGTGTCGAGACGCCGCTCGGCGGCGCGATCGATCAGGCTTTGGGTGTAGCCGAGGTGCGGCTTGGGGCCGAGATTTGGAGCGAGGAGACATCACGCCGGACATTGAAGCGGGCGGGGGCCGCCGGTCAAGGCACAGCGGCGCGCGGTGCCGTGGCAAGCGCCTGATCGGCCGCGGCCAGCACCTGTTCGGCCGTGAGTTCCTCCAGGCAGACGCTGCCGCTGTCGATGTGCCGCTCGCAGCCCTCGAAGGTGCAGGGCAGGCACGGCAGCGGGTTCTGCACGATCCAGACATTGCCGCGATTCTGAATCGTTCCGCTCGCCTGCCAGGGCGCATCGAGGCCGCCCACCGGCCACGGCCCCCAGACGCGGGGGTCCATCGGCCCGAACAGCGCCAGTGTCGGGCAGCCCGCCGCGGCGGCGAGATGGGTGATCGACGTGTCCGTGCCGACATAGACGCGTGCCCGCGACAGCAGCGCGACGTTCTGCGGCCAGGAAAATTGATGGATCGTCACGGCGCCCTGCCACACCTCGTCGAGATAGCGGCGCTCCGCCGCGTCGGGTCCGCTGACCGCAACGATCTCAAGGCCGCGTTCTCGGAGCCCTGCGGCGAGCGCACGCCAGCCGGCGGGGGTCCATTGCTTGTAACGGAACATCGGCGCGGCGTGGATCACCGCATAAGGGCCCGCCGGAATGTTCTCGAGAGGTGCCGCCGCCGGGCAAACCAACTCGGCCACGCGCGGAATGCCGAGCGCGTCGGCGAGTCGAAGCATCTGCTCGACGCGGTGAATGTTCGTCACGGCAGGCGCGCTGCGGTGAAGCACGCCGCGCTTGATCAGGTGCCCGAGCCGTGGCCCTGCCGCGTCGGTCAGGCCGGCATGGGTTCGTCCGGCGAGCACGGCAAAGAATGTGGGCCGGTCGCCGGGTTGGGTCGAGACCGCCAGGTGATATCGCTTGAACAGACGCGACACGAGCGCGGCGGTCTCGGCCATCGTCGGCCGCGCCGGCGCGACGATGACGCGATCGACATCCGGGTTGCCTTCGATGATGCCGGCGGGGCCAGGGTACGTCAGTACGTCGATCTTCGCATCGGGCCAGGCCCGCCGCAGGCTGCGGATCAGCGGTGTCGTCAGCAGCGCGTCGCCAATGCGCCGCAGCGAGACCACCAGAATGCGTGAACGGGCCGGGAGGACGAGCGGTGGCGGCACAGGCATCGCGCGCATTCTATGCGCATTGGATGGCTTTTCAAATCCGTAGGCTGTCTCAGGTTGTCGGTGACAGACCGAGCCATTACGCTGAACGGCAATCTGGAGCGAAGGACAATGATCGAAGTCGTGCGTGAGCCGGTGGAGGTGACGTCGTTCGATGGCCACCGCGTCGGGGCATTCCTGCATCGGCCACCCAAAACGCCGGCTCCAGGCCTGGTCATGATCCCGGAAATTTTCGGCATCAATCTGCCGCTGCGCGAAATGGCGGCGCGCTATGCCCATGAAGGATTTGCCGTCCTGGTCCTCGATATCTTCTCGCGCATGGAGCGCGGCGTGGATGTCGGTTACGACGAGGCGGGCCACGCCAAAGGCCGTGCGCTGCACAAGGCGTTCGACTATGCGACCGGCGTCAAGGACATGCAGGCCGGGATTTCGCATCTGCGGCGCTTGCCCGAGTGCAACGGCAAGGTCGGCGTGGTCGGCTTCTGCCTCGGCGGCACGATGGCCTATCTCGCCGCGTCGCGCACCGATGCCGACGCCGCGGTCGGCTATTACGGCACGCGCATCCATCTCTTTACCGACGAGGGCAAGACCATAGCGCGCCCGCTGATCCTGCATTTCGGCGAGCTCGACCACACCACGCCGCCGGAACTGCTGCAGGGACAGATTTTGCCGGCCATTGCCGGCAATCCGAACGTGCAGCCCTTCGTCTATCCCGGCATGGTTCATGCCTTTGCCAATCATCGCCGTCCCGACACCTACAACGAGGCGGTGACCAAAGTGGCGGACACGCGCACCTTTGCGCATTTCCGCAAATGGCTCGAACCGGAGCCAAAAAAGGCAACCGCAACGGCGTAAATTTCGAGGGGCACCATGGCGACAAACATTCGACGGCTCGGTTCTGTCGTGGCGGCGCTCGCCGCCGTTTCGCTCGGCACCGCGACGGCTGTCAAAGCGCAGGACTTCCCGCAGCGGCCGATCACCTTCGTGGTCGGGCTCGGCGCCGGCGGCGGCCAGGACATCAACTCGCGCATCTATGCCGACGCCATGTCGCGCGGCCTCGGGCAGCGGGTGGTGGTCGACAACAAGACCGGCGCCGGCGGCGGTGTCGCGGCGTCCTATGTGCAGAATGCGGCGCCGGACGGCTACACGCTGCTGACCGTGTCCGGCCTCCAGCACGTCTACGTGCCGGCGACCCAGCCCGGCCTCTACGAGCCGCTGAAGGGCTTTGCTCCGGTCTCGCTGATGTTCGAGATCATCAGCGCGCTCACGGTGCCGGAAGACATGCCGGTGCAAAACGCCGCCGAATTCATCGCATACGGCCGCAAGAAGCCCGGCGGCCTGACCGTCGGCGCGCCCGGCCCGGGCTCGCCGCCGCACATGTTCGGCGCCCTGATCGGCGAGGCGACCGGCGTGCCGGTGCAGGTCATCCAGTATCGCGGCAGCTCGCAGGCGATGACGGACCTCGCCGGCGGCCGGATCGACATGGCGTTTCCGACCTACGGGCTGGGCGCGCCGTTCATCGCCGAGAAGAAGGTCAAGCCGATCGCAGTCGCCGCCGACAAACGCTGGAGCCAATTCCCGGACCTTCCGACACTGGTGGAGGCGGGCCTGGTCAAGCACATGGTCGCGATGTGGTTCGGCCTGCTGGCGCCGGCGGGAACGCCCGCGCCGATCATTGCCAAGCTCAACGAAGCGGTCGCGAAAGCATCGCGCGATCCGGACCTGGTGGCACGCATGACCGCAACCGGCACGTCGATCCGCGTCAGCGCGCCGGACGAAATGCGGACCCTGATGGCGGGCGAATCCACCAATGTGGAATCGATGATCCAGCGCCTCGGGCTTCGCGCGCAATAATCTAGAGCGGCGTCAGCGTCAGCCGCTGGCGCAGCGCCGCCAGCAGCTTGTCCAGCGCGGCCTTGTCGTAGTCGCGCGGCGGCACCGCGTTCCACACCGGCCGGGGCCAGGCCGCGTCGCCGCGCGAGCGCGCGATGATATGGACGTGGAGCTGCGACACCACGTTGCCGAGCGCCGCGACATTGATCTTGTCGCAGCCGGTGTGGGCCTTGAGCACGCGGCCGGCGTGGGCGATCTCGCTCATCAGTTGCGCCTGCTCGATCATGTCGAGGTCGGTGATCTCGACGGCCAGGTGCCGGCGCGGCACCAGCAGCAGCCAGGGGTAGGTGGCGTCCTTGATCAGCAGCACCCGGCTGAGCGGCATGTCGCCGACCGGCGCGGTGTCGCGCTCGAGCAGGGGATCGAGCTCCCAGTCGGCCAATGAGGGTGGCAAAATCATGGCCCATTCTATCGCGTGGTTTTCGGCCGAAAGCCAGCGGGCCCGGGCGGTTCCGGCGGCTTGCTTTGGCCGTCCGGACAGCCGATATAGGGGCCGGGAGGTTGGCGGTGGACGAACCACTCGCCAACCGGGTCAGGTCCGGAAGGAAGCAGCCCTAACGAGCACGGATCGGGTCGCTCGTCAGCCTCCCACCGAATTCACAGCCTCCTTGTCATGCGCGGGTTCGCCCGCGCATTCATGCGGCGCTCCAGCCTGTCGCGGCGTATGATGGCCGCAGACCCAACATGAACGACACCCCCAAACGCGACAAAGCCGCCAAGCCCGGTCCGGGTCCAAGCGATCCGGAGCAGATCGGGCTGGGCCTCGGCGCCGACGCGCCGGCGGCGTCCTATCGCGTGCTGGCGCGGAAATACCGGCCCTCGAATTTCGACGATCTGATCGGCCAAGAGGCCATGGTGCGCACGATCTCGAATGCGTTCGAGACCGGCCGCATCCCGCAGGCCTGGATCCTCACGGGCGTCCGCGGCGTCGGCAAGACCACGACCGCCCGCATCGTCGCCCGCGCGCTCAATTATGAATTGCCGGACGGCTCGGTGAAGGGCCCGACCATCGCCATGCCGAAGCTCGGCGTGCACTGCCAGGCGATTATGGAGAGCCGGCACATCGACGTGATCGAGATGGACGCCGCCTCCCACAACGGCGTCGATGATATCCGCCAGATCAACGACGCGGTCCGCTATGCGCCGGTGAGCGCGCGCTACAAGGTCTACATCCTCGACGAAGTTCACATGCTGTCGACCCAGGCCTTCAATGCGCTGCTCAAGACGCTGGAGGAGCCGCCGCCGCACGCCAAGTTCATCTTCGCCACCACCGAAATCCGCGAAGTGCCGGTCACGGTGCTGTCGCGCTGCCAGCGCTTCGACCTGCGCCGCGTCGATGCCGCGATGCTGGTCACGCATCTCGCCGGCATCGCCGAGAAGGAAGCCATCGGCGCTGAGACGGAGGCGCTGGCGCTGATCGCGCGGGCGGCCGAAGGCTCGGTGCGCGACGCGCTGTCGCTGCTCGACCAGGCGATCGCGCATGCGGCGGGCGAAATCCGGGCGCAGGACGTGCGCGCCATGCTGGGCTTGGCCGATCGCACTCGCGTCATCGACCTGTTCGAATCGCTGATGAAGGGCGACGTCGGAGCGGCGCTGAAGGAACTGCGCGAACAGTATGACATCGGCGCCGATCCGCTGGTGGTGCTGGCCGATATCGCCGAGTTCACTCACTTCGTCACCCGCATCAAGATTGTGCCGGCGGTGGCTGACGACATTTCCCTGGGTGAAGCCGAGCGCACGCGCGGCCGCGCGCTCGCCGCGACGCTGTCGATGCGCGTGCTGTCACGCACCTGGCAGATGCTGCTCAAGGGTATTGGCGAGGTGCAGGCGGCAGGCCGGCCGCTCGCCGCGGCCGAAATGCTGCTGGTTCGCATTGCCTATGTGGCCGACCTGCCGACCCCGGACGAGGTGATCCGCTCGCTCGATGACGGCGGCGGCGCGGGTTCAGGCGCGCTGCTCCGGCCGCAAGGCAACGGCGGCGGTGCCAGCGCCGGTCCGGGCCCAGCTGCAGTTTCCGGCTCCCACTTCTGCTCCTCGCTATGATGCGCCGCGCGGCGGCGGTTCGCGCGCGATGGCTGTTCAGTCCGCGCCCGCACCACAACAAGCAACACTTGCGCAAAACGCGCCGGCGCTTGTGATCAACAATTTCGCCGAGCTGGTGGCGCTTGGCGAGCGACAAGCGCGATATCCAGACCAAGCTTGCGCTGGAGCGCGACGTGCGGCTGGTTCGTTTCGAGGACGGCACGCTCGAGATCGCGCTCGAGCCGGGCGCGGCCAAGACGCTGGTCAACGATCTGTCGCGCAAGCTTCAAACGTGGACGGGCCGGTCTTGGATGGTGGTGATCTCGCGCGAGCCCGGCGCGCCGACTTTGAAATCGGTGGCCGATGTCAAAAAGGCCGAGCTCGAAGTCGGCGTGCGCGCCGATCCGCTGGTCAAGGCGGTGCTGGAACGTTTTCCGGGTGCCGAGATTGTCGGCGTGCGGGGCGGCAAGGATGCGGCTCCGGAGCTGCCCACCACCGCCGAACCGGAGATTCCGTTGCCTGACGACATTGGCTTCGGTGACAACTGGGAGCGCGACGAATGAGCATGATCCCGAAAAGTGGGAACCGGTTTTCGGATAAGATCATGCTCAAAAGGAAAATATGATGGCTGATTTTCTGGGCATGATGAAGCAGGCTGCGCAGTTGCAGTCGAAGATGCAGGAGATGCAGGCCGAGCTCGACCGGATCGAAGTCGAAGGCACCGCCGGCGGCGGCATGGTCACGGTCAAGCTCAGCGCCAAGGGCGAGATGAAGGGCGTCAAGATCGACGATTCGCTGATCAAGCCGGGCGAAAAGGAAATCCTCGAAGACCTGCTCGTTGCCGCCCACGCCGACGCGCGCCGCAAGGCCGAAGAGGTCATGCAGGACAAGATGAAAGGCCTGACTGGTGGCCTGTCGCTGCCGCCGGGGCTGAAGTTGTTTTAGTGGTTTAGCCAACCACCTCTCAACGTCATGCCCGGCCTTGTGCCGGGATCCACGCCTTGCTCCGGAAAGAAAGGCGCGGATGGCGAGGCGAGCTACGGCCTTGATCAGCATCACTCTCAACGCTGCCATTCGACTGATTCACCATGGCCAAATCCACCGCCGGACCCGAAATCGAGCGCCTGATCCAGCTGCTGGCGCGCCTGCCGGGCTTGGGGCCGCGCTCGGCGCGGCGCGCGGCGCTGCATCTCATCAAGAAGCGTGAGCCGCTGATGGCGCCGCTCGCCGCCGCGTTGCAGACCGCGATCGAGAAGATCGAAGTGTGCCGCACCTGCGGCAACATCGACACGCAGAATCCCTGCACGGTGTGCACCGATCCGCGCCGCGACGCCTCGGTGATCGTGGCGGTGGCCGACGTCGCCGATCTCTGGGCGCTGGAACGCGCCGAGGTGCTCAACGCGCGCTATCATGTGCTCGGTGGCACGCTGTCGCCGCTCGACGGCATCGGCCCGCAGGACCTCACCATCGATGGGCTGATTTCGCGCGCCCACGATCCGGCGGTGAAAGAGGTCATTCTCGCGCTTAACGCTACGGTGGATGGCCAGACCACCGCGCACTACATCACCGACCTTCTGCATGGCGCCAATGTGTCGGTGACGCGGCTCGCCCACGGGGTTCCGGTCGGCGGCGAGCTCGATTATCTCGACGAGGGAACTCTGTCGGCCGCGATCCGTAGCCGGACACCGCTTTAACCATTTCTTGCTTTAACCATTTTTTAAAGATTCGGCCGGGATCATCGTTTGGCCGGCTCGGAACCGATTTTCGGACAAAATCTTGTTCCAGGACGAGGCCTGGAGATTCACATGTCCTCAACCATCGGTGCGGTGCTTTTGACCGTGTCCCTGACTGCTGGCGTCTCCGAGGCCGACCGGCCCGCGCTGCCGCAGCCCATCATCCAGGCCGGGCTGAAAAAGGCCCAGTGCAGCGTTCCGCCGAATGCGGCCGAGATCGTCGGCACCGAAATGCTGAGCCCGCGGCTGCAGATCGTCGAAGTGACCTGCTGGCAGGCCGACTACAACTCCGGGAGCATCCTGTTCGCGGTTCCGGTGGGCCGGCCGCAAGACGCCCAACTGCTCGCGGTCCAGAGCTGGAAGGGCGGCCGCATCCAAACGGCCTACAGCGTTACTTCGCCCGCCTTTGACGCCAAGACACGGACCATCAGCGCCACTTACAAGGCCCGCGCCGCGGGCGACTGCGGCACGATCCAGGAAATGAAATGGACCGGCTGGCATTTCCGCCTGCTCAACGTCTGGCGCAAGGACAAGTGCGACGGCGAGCCATTCGAGTGGGACAGCCGCGACAAATGGCAGGTGTTCCCGCAGAAAGGGCTTGGAGCCAGATCGTGAGGGATCGCCCGGCAACGGTGGACGCGCGGAGGCGTCGCGCTGACGCCGCTTATGTTTTTCGCGGCGCGAGCCGATCGAAATGCCCGCGTGCCTGCAGCCACCAGAGCAGCGACCAGGCTTGGCAGGCCGGCCAGCGCGCAGATCACGAAAAACCAGACCCAGCCGGTCGCGGCCGCCATGAATCCGGCGCCGGACGACAGAAAGGTGCGGCCGAATGCTGCGAGCGCCGTAAGCAGCGCATATTGCGTGGCGGTGTGCAGCGGGTTCTGGCACAGCGCCGAGAGATAGGCGACGAAGATCACCGTGCCGATCGCGCTGGTGAAGTTCTCCATGACGATGGCGAAGGTCAGCCAGGCGACGTCGTAGCCGACGACGGCCTGCCAGGAGAACGCGAGGTTGGCGGCGGCCTGTAACAGTCCGCCGATCCAGAGGCATGTGGCAAGCGGATAAGCACGGGCCAGAAAGCCGCCGGCAAAGCCGCCGATCAGCGTGGCGGCGAGGCCGACGCCCTTGATGATCGCGGCATATTCATTGCGTGAAAACCCGAGGTCGATGACGAACGGCGCCGTCATCGCGCCGGCCAGAGCATCGGTGAACTTGAACAGGATGACGAAGGCAAACGCCACCAGCGCGAAATCGAGCGCCAGGAAATCCGCGAACGCGCCGACCGCGGCCTCGATGACGCGCTTCAGCGGCTTCTCGCCGGCATGGGCAGCTTTGGCCTGCGCCGATTTGTCCGGCTCGGTCGCGATCAAGGTCGTCACCATGCCGACCAGCACCAACACAGCCATTGCGGCATAGCCTGCGCTCCAGGCGGCGTGACGGCTGAGCCCCAGTCCCTCGAAGCCGCTGACCAGGAACAGCGCCCCCGCGGTCGAGACCAGCGTGGCGATGCGATAGGCTGCGACATAGGACGCCATGCCGGCGGCCTGCTCGCTTTCGTCGAGGCTCTCGACGCGGAAGGCGTCGATCACGATGTCCTGGGTCGCCGAGGCGGTGGCGACCAGGAGTGCGCCGACCGCAACGAGCCAGGGCGCCGCCGCGGGATCGCACAGCCCGAGAAACACGATCGCCGCCATCAGCAGCACTTGCGAGAAAATGAGCCAGCCGCGGCGGCGGCCGAGCCAGCGCGACAGCACGGGCACGTCGAGCGCATCGACCAGCGGGGCCCAGAGGAATTTCACCACGTAGGGCGTGCCGACGAGGGCGAACAGCCCGATGGTGCCGAGATCGACGCCGGCCTCGCGCAGCCACACCAGCAGCGTCGCGCCGGACAGCGCCAGCGGCAGGCCCGCCGAGAAGCCGAGGAACAGCACGATCAGCACGCGCGGCTTGAGATAAACCGTGAGCGCCTCGCGCCAGCTTGGTTTCGCGGGCTTCGTCTCGGCGGTGGCCGTCATCCCGTCACTCTCCGTGGATCGGGAGCCGTTCTAGCTCAATGCGGACTGGAATCAAAACTCGCCCGCCCCGACCTTGCGCAGCGGCGCGGCGATGACGTTGGTGGCGAGCGTTTCGTCGCCGTCGAACTCGAGCTCTTCGATTTTCACGGCGCGCTTCTCGATGCGAGTGGCCGACGTCAGGATATTGCCGAGGTCTTCGTTGGCCTGGCCGAAGTGCGTTTGCAGCTTGCGGACGCGTTCGCCCAAAAGCTTCACATCCTTCATCATGTGGCCGACCTCGGTGCGGATGAGATCGGTCGCCTCGCGCATCTGCGAATCCTTTTGAATCTGCTGGATCACCTGGATCGCCAGCATCAGCAAGGTCGGCGACACCATCATCACCTGGGCGCGATAGGCCTTCTGCACGATGTCGTCGAAGCCGTCGTGCAATTCGGCGTAGACCGATTCCGATGGCACGAACATCAACGCCGTGTCCTGGGTTTCGCCAGGGCACAGGTATTTCTCGGCGATGTCATTGACGTGCTTCATCACGTCCTGCCGCACGCGTTGCGCGGCAAACTTGCGGTCGTCCTCGGTCTTGCCGTCGCGGAACGCGGTGACCGCTTCGAGCGGGAACTTTGCGTCGATCACCAGCGGGCGCTGGTCGGGCAGCAGTACCACGCAATCGGGCCGCTTGCCGTTCTTGAGCGTGTATTGGAATTCGTAGGCGCCCTTCGGCAGGCCGTCCTGGATGATCGATTCCATGCGGCCCTGACCGAACGCGCCGCGGGTCTGCTTGTTGGACAGCACATCGCGGAGCGACGTCACCTGCGAGGTGAGGTCGGTCAGGCCCTTCTGCGCGTGATCGATCACCGCCAGCCGCTCGTTGAGCTTCTGCAGGTTCTCGGTGGTGTGCTTGGTCGCGGTCTGGACCGAGGTGCCGAGGTGCAGGCTCACCGCGTCGAGCCGCTCGTTGACCGAATTCTGCAGTCGCCCCTGCGCCTGGTGGAGCAGTTCGCCCATCTGCTGCACGCGCGCGCCCAATTCGACGATGCGTTGGTCGGCAAGCTGCGCAGCGGCGATCTGCTCGGCCGCGAATTGCGCGGCGGCGGGATCAGCGGTCGGCGTTCGCGACCGCCCGACGAAGATGGCGAGGCCGGCAATGGCGAGACCGACAACCAGGCCGAGAGCGACGAGCAGTGCAGTTTCCATGAGGCGTGTCTTTACGCGATTCGCATTGGGTCTATTCGGAGCCGCGGCCGCGGCAGGAGGATTCTCGACAGGAACAAAGAGAGAACACATTGACCCTGGGAAGTCCAGCCCTTAAATCGCGGCCAAAGGAAGTGACATGGCGGTGCGGGACATTCTGATTTTGCCGGACAAGCGGCTGCGGCTCCTGTCCAAGCCGGTCGCCAAGATCGATGCGGCGACCAAGCAACTCGTGGAGGACATGTTCGACACCATGTACGATGCGCCCGGCATCGGGCTCGCGGCGATCCAGATCGGCGAGCCGAGGCGCATCGTCACCATGGACCTCGCCAAGAAGGACGAGCCGAAAGAGCCGCAGGTGTTCATCAACCCGGAGCTCATCTCGAAATCCGGCGACAAGAACACCCATGAAGAAGGCTGCCTTTCGATCCCGGAATATTACGAGGAGGTCGAGCGGCCGGCCGCGGTTCGCTTTCGCTATCTCGATCTCGACGGCCAAGCAGCACGAGATCGATGCTGACGGATTGCTGGCGACGTGCATCCAGCACGAGATCGATCATCTCGATGGCGTGCTGTTCATCGATCACATCTCGAAGCTCAAGCGCGACCGCGTCATCAAGAAATTCACCAAGGCGGCAAAACTCGGCAAGCCGGCGATTAAAAGCGCGGCGGGTTGAGCATGCCGCTCCGCCTGATCTTCATGGGCACGCCGGATTTTTCCGTGCCGACGCTGCTGGCGTTGGCCGGGCAGGGCCACGACATCGCTGCGGTGTACACGCGGGCGGCCAAGCCCGGCGGCCGCCGCGGACTGGAGCTGGTGCCGTCGCCGGTCGAGCGCGAGGCCAAGCGCCTCGGCCTTGCCGTGCACACGCCGGCCTCGCTGAAGGGCGCCGAGGCGCAGGCCGCCTTCGCCGCGCACAAGGCCGATGCCGCGATCGTGGTCGCCTACGGGTTGATCCTGCCGAAGCCCATTCTCGATGCACCGCGGCTCGGCTGCTTCAACCTGCATGCGTCGCTGCTGCCGCGCTGGCGCGGCGCCGCGCCGATCAACCGTGCCGTCATGGCGGGCGATGACGAGTTCGGCGCCACGGTGATGAAGATGGACGAGGGGCTCGACACCGGGGACATGGCCATGATCGAACGCATCCGCATCGATGCCGACATGACCGCGGGCGAGCTGCACGACGCAATGGCGCAGCTCGGTGCCGATCTGATGGCGCGCGCGTTGAGCGCGTTGGAGCGCGGCACCTTGCAGCTCACGCGTCAGCCCGCGGACGGCGTTACCTACGCGGCAAAGATCGACAAGGCGGAGACGCGGATCGACTGGACGAAATCGTGGAAGGCCGTGCACGACCACATCCGCGGGCTGTCGCCGTTTCCCGGCGCGTGGTGTGAGCTGGCGGGCGAGCGGGTCAAAGTGCTGCGCTCCACCAGAGGCGATGGGCAAAGAAAAGATGGAGCCGCGCCCGGCACGGTGCTGGATGACAGTCTCACCATCGCCTGCGGTGATGGTGCCGTTCGCATCGTCGAATTGCAGAAGGCCGGCGGCCGTCCCATGAAGGCCGAGGAATTCCTGCGCGGCACGCCCGTTCGCTCTGGCGTGGTGCTGGGCTGAACCATGCCCCGTTACAAAATCATCGTCGAATACGACGGCGCGCCATTCGCCGGCTGGCAGTATCAGGAGAACTCGCCGTCGGTGCAGCGGGCGATCATGACGGCGATCGAGGCGTTCTCCGGCGAGAAGGTGATGGTGCAGGGCGCCGGCCGCACCGACGCCGGCGTCCACGCGCTCGGCCAAGTCGCGCATTTCGATCTGGCGAGCGAGCGCGACACCGACACGGTCCGCGACGCGATCAACGCGCATCTTCGGCCGCTCCCGGTGGCGATCCTGTCGGCGGAGCAAGTGCTGGGCAATTTCGATGCGCGCCGCTCGGCGGTGCGGCGGCATTATCTCTACCGCATCGCCAACCGGCGGCCCGATCTCGCTATCGAGCGGGGCCGCGCCTGGCGCATTCCGCGCCGGCTCGATGCCGAGGCGATGCACGCCGCCGCCCAGCGCCTCGTCGGCAAGCACGACTTCACGACGTTCCGCTCCACCGAATGCCAAGCCAAAGTCGCCGGAGAAGACACTCGACCGGCTCGACGTGTCACGCCTGGGCGACGAGATTCACATCAGCGCCGTGGCGCGCTCGTTCCTGCACAACCAGGTGCGCTCGATGGTCGGCTCGCTGGTGGTGGTCGGCGACGGCAAATGGCAGGCCGCCGATCTCGCCCGCGCGCTCGAAGCCCGCGACCGCTCGGCCTGCGGGCCGGTCGCGCCGCCGGATGGGCTTTATCTGGTCAAGGTCGACTACTGACGAGTCACTCGACCTTGATGCCGCCGCCAGTTCCGCGTGGACGCCTCTCAGCGGAAATAGTTGTCGAGGATTTTGCGGTACACCGCCGTCAGCGTCTGCAAATCCTTCACCGGCACGCGCTCGTCGATGGCGTGCATGGTCTGGCCGACCAGGCCGAACTCCACCACCGGGCAATAGTCCTTGATGAAACGCGCGTCCGAGGTGCCGCCGGATGTGGAGAGCTTCGGCGTCTTTCCAGTCACTTCGGCAACCGCGCCGACCACCACGTCGGTGAATGGGCTGGGCTCGGTATAGAACACATCGGCGTTCGAGGGCTCCCAGTCGATTGTCCAGCGCACCTTGTCGCCTGCTGCCTTTTTCGCGCGCTGCTCGACCAGCGCTTTCAGCGATGCATAATCGTGGCAGTCGTTGAAGCGGATGTTGAAGCGCGCCCGCGCCTCCCCGGGAATCAGATTTACCGTCGGGTTGCCGATGTCGATGGAAGTGAACTCCAGGTTCGACGGATCGAACTTGTGACTGCCCTGGTCGAGCGGCTCGTCCATCAGCGCGCCCATCAGCTTGACCAGCCCGCGCACCGGATTGTCGGCGCGGTGCGGATAGGCAACGTGGCCCATCTTGCCGGTGACGATGAGCACGCCGTTCTGCGAACCACGCCGTCCAAGCTTGATGGTGTCGCCGAGCGTATCGACGTTGCCCGGCTCGCCCAGGACGCAATGATCGAATGTCTCGCCGCGCGCGGCCGCCCACTTCAACAGCTTGGGGCTGCCGTTGACCGCGATGCCTTCCTCGTCGCCGGTGATGAGAAACGAGATCGAACCTTTGGGCTTGCCACCGTTGGCGGCGAGATGATCGAGCGCAGCCGCGACCTTGCAGGCGATGGCGCCCTTCATGTCCACCGCGCCACGGCCATAGAGCACGCCATCGGCGATGTCGGCGGAAAACGGCGCGTGCGACCACGACTTGGGGTCGCCGGGCGGCACCACGTCGGTGTGGCCGGCAAACATCAGATGCGGCGCGCTGGTGCCGATCCGGGCGTAGAGGTTTTCCACGTCGGCGGTGCCGGGCTCCGAGAACGTCATCCGGTGCACGGTGAAGCCCGCGCCCTTGAGCGTCGTTTCGAGAAAGCTCAGCGCGCCGCCTTCCACCGGCGTCACCGACGGGCAGCGCAGCAAATCGCGGGCGATGGCGACGGGATCGGCGGGGCTTGTCATGCAGCGGCTTTATCAGGCCTTGGGCCGCTGGCGTCAATTCTGCCGTCAGGTCGGCAAACGCACCGGCGGAATGGTCGCCGGGGCGACCGGATCGGGGCCATATTGATTGACGCCGATGGTGCCGCGCAGGCACCCCATCTCGATGAAGGCCCAGACGCCAATGGCAAACGCCAAGAGCCCCAGCACAGTGGCAATGATGGTGGAATCTTCCACGAACGCGCCGACCAAGACGCCGATCACCACTAGGACGCTGGGCACGAGATAGAACAGCAGCAGATACCAGCCGGACTTGTTGCGATCATGCAGTCGCTTGACGCCGACGGCGATGCTGGAAATGAGAATCACAATGCTGAGCATGCCGTTGAGGGCCTGGAAAACGACGCTCTGATCGGTGACGTAATCGAGAACGGCCATGACGACATTGATCGCGGCAAAAATCAGAGCCGCGATCCAAAATTTTGCACGGTTCACCCGGCCGTTGAAGTTGAAGAACAGCTGGCCCCAATTCATTGTCTGCCCCGTTATGCGCAGCAATGAACGAATCTATCCCTCTGGGGGTTAAAGCGCCATCCGGCACGTACTGGCAATTTAGTCCCGCAGCAGTTCGTTGATGCTGGTCTTGGAGCGGGTCTTCTCGTCGACACGCTTGACGATCACGGCGCAGTACAGGCTCGGGCTCGGCTGCCCGTTCGCCATCGGCTTGCTCGGCATGGTGCCCGAGACGACGACAGAGTAGGGCGGCACCTCGCCCTGGAACACCTCGCCGGTGGCGCGGTCGATGATCTTGGTCGAGGCGCCGAGATAGACGCCCATCGCCAGCACCGAGCCTTCGCGCACCACCACGCCTTCGGCGACCTCGGCGCGTGCGCCGATGAAGCAATTGTCCTCGATGATGACCGGACCAGCCTGCAATGGCTCAAGCACACCGCCGATGCCGGTGCCGCCTGAGAGATGACAGTTCTTGCCGATCTGCGCGCAGGAGCCGACCGTCGCCCAGGTGTCCACCATGGTGCCCGAGTCGACATAGGCGCCGAGGTTCACGAACGACGGCATCAGCACGACGTTCGGCGCTATATAGGCCGAGCGCCGCACGATACTGCCGGGCACGGCGCGGAAGCCGGCTTCCTTGAAACGCTCGTCGTCCCAGCCTTCGAACTTGGTCGGCACCTTGTCCCACCAGGCGGAGTTGCCGGCGGCGCCGATAATGGGGCCGTTGTCGCGAAGCCGGAACGACAGCAGCACGGCCTTCTTGAGCCACTGGTTGACGGTCCAGGCGCCGTTGCCGCCGCGCTCGGCGACGCGCGCCTTGCCGCGGTCGAGAAGGTCGAGCGCCGTCTCCACCGCCTCGCGCACCGGCCCTTTGGTCGAAGGGCTGATGTCGTTTCGCTTCTCGAAGGCGTCGTCGATGGTCTTGGCGAGATCGGCGTGCATGGGGGTCCCCAGATATGCGGTTTTTGTCGGGGTCCAGGGCAGGGATGTCAAGCGGGTCGAACTGGAGTGGCGATCACGGGCAGCAGTTGGTTCGCAAAAAACCAGTGAGATCGTCGGTCACGTGATCAACGTGGGCGGCCTCGCGGCCCTCCAGCTCCCAGCCTTCGCGAAACGCTTCGCGCGTGGCCGGCGGCACCACCAGCACGGTGGTCATGCCGAGCGTGTGGGGCACGCTCAGGTTCCGCGCCAGGTCCTCGAACATCGCGGCCTTGCGCGGATCGACGCCATGCTTCTTGAGGAAGCGGTCATAGACCTGTGGGAGAGGTTTCGGATCGAGGTCGGCTGCGGCAATGTCGAACACGTCCTCGAAATGATGGTCGATCTCCAGCCGCTTCATCACCGCTTTCGCGTGCTTGCGGGTGCCGTTGGTTAGGATGAGTTTCCGGCCCGGAAGCTTCTCAATAGCGTCGCCCAGTTCGCCATTGGGCAACAGCGGCGAATGATCGATCTCGTGCACGAATTCGAGGAAATCGTCAGGCTTCATGCCGTGCTCGGCCATCAGCCCGCGCATGGTGGTGCCGTAGCGCTTGTAATAGTCCTTCTGGACCCGGAACGCCTCGTCCTTGCTGACCTTCAGGAAATTCGAGACGAACGAGCGGATGCGGTCGTCGATCTGCTGCCAGAGATTTAGGTCGTGCGGATAGAGCGTGTTGTCGAGGTCGAACACCCAGGTCTCGACCGAGGCGAAACTGCGGGGTGCGGGCTTTGCGAAAGGCTGCATGCTCATGCGGTGACGAATGCACCGTCTGCCCGCGGTCCGCAAGGGTGCAGCGACTACTTGAACTGCACGGTGGTTCCACTGCTGCCGGTCAACTCGACGGTGGCGAAGCCGGTGGCGGTCAGGCCGTTGTTGCCGCAGTCCTTGTGATCCGACAGCTCAAACTTGACGTTTCGCGTGCACAGGATGGTCGAGCCGCCCCAGGAGACATTCTGAGCGGCAGTCTTGCCGGCATCTGCGAGCGGCAGGCCGTCGACGCCGACCGCCTCGCCGAAGCTGTAGAGCCGGCGCGGCTTGCCGGTGACATCGGGGCGCAGGCACTTGCCCGGTGCGACGCGATACCAGCCGCGGGTGACGACGGTGCCCTGGTCCTCGAAGCCGAATGCCGCCATGACAACATTGCGCGTCTCGTTGCACCAGGCGAAGCCAGCGGCATTCGGCTTCTGCGCGGCGGCCATCAACGCGTCGAAGAAGTCGGCGCGTCCGGCGGCGGTGTTTTCGAGCCGGTTGTCGGAGATGAACTGCGCCAGAGCCGCGTCGGTCTTTTCGCCGCGGACGCCATCGATCGGACCGGCGTCGTAGCCGGCGATCGTCAGGAGCCGCTGGATGCCGGCGTCGCGCGCTTGTTCGTTGTCGTATTCGCCGTCCTCGGCGAGATAGGCGACCAGCCCCTTCTCGGTCTCGGTCGGCTTGACGGCGGTGAAGCGGGCGATCTTTTGCCCGGCGCGGTTGCAGCTTTGCGTCGCCGGCAGCGTGAAGGTGTCGGCGCCGACGCAGAAGTCGGCATGTCCGGCTTGCGGCAACGGCGAGCCGCCGTACACCGGCAGCGCACGGGCGTGCAGGTAGAGGGTTTCGCCGGGCGGCGTGCCCTGGATCACCGTGCGGCACTGGCCCGGGTCGATGCGGAACCAGCCACGGGTCGCCGCCGCGCCCTTGTCTTCGATCGCGATGGCCGCCTCGACCACGTAGCTCATGCGGCTGCAAATCTGCAGGTCGGCGCGCGCCGGCAGCGTGAGGGCGATCAAAGCCGCCACTGAAATCAGGGTTATGTTGATTCGATGCGTCATGCGAATCGCGCACGACTATTATCATGATTTTTATAGGCGCATGACTTTGTTCGAAAACCGGTTCCCCCTTTTCGGGATCATGCTCTAAAGTTGCACCGAAATGGGGAGGGGCTTCATGTCGATCAAGCTGAGCCAGGCCAACCGGATGATTGCGGCGATTATCAAGCGCGGCGTCGAGCTCGACTGCCGGCCAATCAGCGTCGTCGTGGTCGAGCCGGGCTGTATCGTGAAAGCCTTCCAAAAGGAGGACGGCGCCTCGATGATGCGGTTCGAGATGGCCTTCGGTAAGGCCTATGCGGCGCTGGCACTCAGCCGCAGCTCCAAGCTCGTCCGCGTGCGCAACGAAGAGAAGCCAGTCTTCATGCGCTACCTGATAACGGCAAGCGGCGACAAGATTTTCGCCGAGGGTGGCGGTCTGCAGATCCGCGACAAGAATGGCGAGGTGATCGGCGCCGTCGGCGTCACCGGCGACACCGAGGACCGCGACGAGGAGTTGGCCGCGTATGGCATCCATGCGGTCGGGTTGAAAACCGACGAGGATTGCAAGGACATGGGCCGCAAGTTCAGACAACGGCTTACAAGCGGCGCGGACGGTCGCTGAAGGCGGCTGGGTTCGCTTCAATCGTTGGAGGCGATCTCCAGGATGAGCTTGCGCAGCACGGCTTGCGCGAAATTGTCGTAGGAGTCGGCCGGCACGATGAACGATCCTGGGCCGCCGATGACATTGTTGAAATAGTATTTGTCCAGGTCGTATTCGAGCGACACGATCGGCAGGCCGTTGATGATGACGCCGGCGCGCACCGCCTCGTCGCGCGCCTCGCGGACGTCGCGACCGCGGTTGTTGGAGCCGTCACCCGAAACGTCGATGACGCGTTTGAGACCGCGGTAGGGCGCGCTAGGCAACAGCAGCATGGCGTGATCGATGGCGCCGCTGAGCGACGTGCCGCCGCCGAACAACTGCCGGGGCGCGGCCTCGATGGCGTCGGCGAAGGTGAGGGCTGAGCCGGCGTCCTTGATCAGCGTCCAGGGCACCACTTGCACCTGCATGGTCGGGCCGGTCCACTGCACCATGGTGACTGCGATCGAACCGGTCGAGCCGCCGCGGATGGCGTTGAGCACCTGCTGGCTGCGGAACGCATCCGCATAGCCACGTCGCTGTAATTCGAAGCGCGTCTGGTTGACGCTGCCCGAGGCATCGACCGCCAGCACCAGAAGAATGTCGGTCGTCGGCAGCGCCTGGGTTTGCGCCGTGGCCGGCGCGATCAAGGCGAGCCATACGATGGCGATGGAGATGAATTTCGGCATCGCAGGACAGCGTGCGTTATTTGAGCGCGGAGGGCCAGAGGCTTTGGGCGTAGTTGATCAGGGCGTTGCTCACCGCCTCGGGCTGTTCGACGATTACGGCATGGGCCGAATTCGGAATGACCACGACGGTGACGCGGTCGCCCAGCGCGCGCCGGTATTCATCGGCGTCCTTCACGTGCGCCAGCGGATCGTGGCTCGGCTGGATATAGAGCACCGGCGCCTGGCCCGCCGCATAGTCGATCGTTCGCGGCGTCAAGTCGCCGGCGATGCGCTGGGCGGCCAATACCTCGGGATGCCAGCCATCGAGCCACACGCGGGCATCGCTGCCGGGCGCGAAGAAGACGAACTGCATCGCCTTCACGCGCTCGTCGTCCGGCGCCGACGTGTTCGCGCTCATGCGGATCGCGGTCCGCACGTCCGGCGGGCTCGGATTGTGCCCGACATTGGCGGCGACAAGGCCGACGGCGCGCACGAGCTCAGGCCGCGCCGTCGCCAGCATCCGCGTCACCCGGTTGCCGAAAGCGTGGCCCACCACAAAAGCCGGCCCGTTGTTGTCGTGCTCGATCACCGCGGCGATGTCGGCCGCGAGATCTTCCAATTTCACGTCCTGCCATGGCCCGGTGCTTTGCCCGATGCCGCGCGGCTGCGGCCGCAGCACGCGGAAGCCCGCGTCCGCGAGATGTTCCGCGATGGGATCGAAATCAGTCGCGCCGCGGCCAAGCGACGGCAGCAGTACGATCGTTGGGCCTTCGCCTTGCGCCAGCACTTCAAGGCGGACGTCGCCGTGCGTCACCATGACGTGCTGCATGGCGTTCACGTCAGCGCCGGAGCTGGAAGGTCACCAGGGCGCCCAGCATGATCGCGCCGCCCAAAACCTGCCATGCAGTCATGAACTCGCCGAGCAGCACCGCGCTGAGGATGGTCGCGATTAGCGGCTCGAGATTCATGATCAGCGCGCTGCGGAACGGCCCGATGCGGTTGATCGAGATGAACAGCGTGAGCACCGCGATGGTGACGGTGATACTCACCACCAGCAGCGCCAACCAGCCGGTGCCGGTTTGCGGGGCGTGCCAGTTCCAGGTGGCGAGCGAGAAGACGACGAAGATCAATGTCGACGACAACTGCGAATACCAGGACAGCAGACGGGAATCCGCGCCGGCCAGCGCCGCGCGCGAGATCAGCAGCACCGCAGCTCGCAGGCATCCCGCTCCAAGCGCAAAGGCAATCCCGGACAGCTCGACCGCGCCTGGTTGCGCGCCAACGATCAGAGCGAGGCCGAAAAACGCCACGAGGGCCGCGGCGGCGCCGCGCCAGCCGAGCTTGTCGATGCCGATCAGCGATCCGATGATCCCGGTCAGCAGCGGATAGATGAAATAGCTCAGGATCGCGACCGGAACGGTTACGAGTTCAAAGGCCTTGAACAGTCCGAACACGATGCCGGCGAACAGCACGCCGATACCGAGCGCGATCCAGCGCTGGCGCGCCGTGTACGGAACCGGCGGCGGCTGTAGCCACAACCAGCCGATCATGAAGACGACGCTGAACACACTGCGGAAGGTGGACAGCGAGAGCACGTCCATGCCGGCGATCAATGCAAGCTTGCTGAACACGTCGGAAAACGCGAACGTGGTCGCCGCAACGATGCCCGGGCCGAGCTCGGTCAGACGGCTTTGGGGAACGGGGGATGACAAAGCTGTCACGGGTCAGCGATGGATCAGCGTGCCGGAGCCGAGGTCGGTGAACAATTCGAGCAGCACCGCATGCGGTACCTTGCCGTCGAGGATGACCACGCCCTCGACGCCCTTCTCCAGCGCATAGAGGCAGGTCTCGACCTTTGGGATCATGCCGCCGGAGATGGTGCCGTCGGCGATCAGTCTCCGCACATCCGCGGCCGACATTTCCTTGATCAGCTCCTTGGACTTGTCGAGGACGCCCGGCACGTCGGTGAGGAGGAGAAAGCGCTTGGCCTTGAGCGCGCCGGCGATGGCGCCCGCGAAGGTGTCGGCGTTGACGTTGAAGCTGCCGCCGTCGGCCGCGGCGCAGACCGGCGCCAGCACCGGGATCAACTCGCGGCCAAGCACCACGTTGAGCACCGACAGATCGACCTTGTCCGGCTCGCCGACGAAGCCGAGATCGACGATTTTTTCGATATTGGAATCCGGATCGACCACGCGGCGCGTCGCCTTCTTGGCGATCACCATGTTGCCGTCCTTGCCGCACAGGCCGATGGCCTTGCCGCCGGCGGCGTTGATATAGCCGACGATCTGCTTGTTGATCGAGCCGGCCAGCACCATTTCGACGATCTGCAGCGTGTCCTTGTCGGTGACGCGCAAGCCGCCGGCAAATTGCGATTGCACGCCGGCCTTCTTGAGCATCGCCTCGATCTGCGGCCCGCCGCCGTGCACCACCACCGGATTGATCGCCGTCTGCTCCAGCAGCACGATGTCGCGGGCGAAGGCGCGCGCCACGCTCTCGTCGCCCATGGCATGGCCGCCGTATTTGATGACGATGGTTTCCTCGTCGTAGCGCTGCATGTGCGGCAGCGCCTCCGACAGGATGCGGGCCTGCTCCTGCGGGTCTGTCTTGATCTTGTCACTCATCGGCGATGTTCCGGCGCGATTTGGCGCAGCCGTTCTAGCCGACAATGGCGCCGCCCGCGAGGGTCAATTATCCGGTCATTTACAGCGTGTTTATACGCCGCGCTCCGCCTTGAGCCGCGCGATTGCCGCGCGCAATTCCGGCATGCCGTCGCCGGTCCGCGACGAGGTCGGCAGCACGTGCGGGAAGGCGGCCGGGCGCTTCCTGAGCACGGCCTCGACCGCTTCGATGCGTTTCGCCAGTTCGGAAGCCTTCACCTGATCGGCCTTGGTCAGCACGATCTGATGGCTGACCGCGGCCTTGCCCAAGGCATCAAGCGGCGCGGCGTCGGCATCCTTGAGGCCGTGCCGCGCGTCGATCAGCACATAGACCCGCGCCAGATTGGCGCGGCCGACCAGGTAATCCTGCACCAGTTGCGTCCAGGCCTTTACAATGTCCTTGGGCGCGGCGGCATAGCCGTAGCCCGGCATGTCCACCAGGGTCAGATTGGGGTCGGCTGCGAAGAAAATCAGCTCCTGGGTGCGGCCAGGCGTGTGCGAGGTGCGGGCCAGGGCGTTGCGCCCGGTCAGTGCGTTGATCAGGCTCGACTTGCCGACATTGGAGCGACCCGCAAAGGCGATCTCGATGCCGCGCATCTTGGGTAGCGATTCGAGCGAACTCGCGGCGGTGGCGAAGTCCCACGGCTGCGCGAACAAAAGACGCCCGGCTTCCCGCTCGGCGGCTGAAAATTCTGATGCAGTGTTCACGCCGGTTAGGCTAGGCTCAGCGCTTCCCATTGTCACGATGAGAGGTCGCTTTCCATGCCTGTTTCCATGTACTCGGTTTCCATTCCGGTTTTCATGCAGCATCTGAACGGCCTGTCCGGCGTGCTGGACAAGGCGGCGGCCTGGGCCACGGCGCGCAAGGTCAATGAGGCCGATCTGCTCAACATGCGGCTGTCGCCCGACATGTTCAACCTGATGCGCCAGATCCGGGCCGCGACCGATCATGCCGCCAACGCGGCGGGGCGGCTGTCCGGCAAGGAGCTTCTGAAATTCGCCAACGACGAGACCACCATTGCGCAATTGAAGGACCGCATCGCCAAGACCATCGAGTATCTCAAGAGCGTGAAGCAGAGCGAGGTCGACGGCACCGAGGGCAAGGAAATCAAGATCACCTTCCCGAGCGGGCAGGTTCGCGAGTTCACCGGCCAAAGCCTGTTGCTCGGCAATGCACTGCCGAACTTCTATTTCCACGCCACCACCGCCTACGACATCGTCCGCCAGTGCGGCGTCGAGGTCGGCAAGCGCGATTTCATGGGTACGCCGCCGGCGTAATTCGCTGCTGCGGTCCTTTAACGAAAATGCCCCGCTTCGGCGGGGCATTTTTGTGGCCGGCGTCCGCTCGGACGCCGTAAGCATTTTTGGCGAAACGAACCCGAGGTTCGGCGCGTCGCTTGTCTCTGAAGGCGCGCTACTTCTTGTCGTCGTCGTCTTTTTTCTTCACGAACAGCGATAATATGCCGTTCCAGAGCGATTTGACATTGTCGAACAGCTCGATCTTGGCGCCGTTCTTTTTCATGATGATGCTCTGCTGTAGCACCGACAGCGAGTTGTTCCACGCCCAGTAGATGACGAGGCCCGGCCGAGAACGACGCCAGCATGAAGGTGAAGATCAGCGGCATCCAGTCGAAGATCATCTTCTGGGTCGGATCCGGCGGCGCCGGATTGAGCTTCATCTGGGCCCACATCGTGATGCCCATGACGATCGGCCAGAAGCCGAGATGCAGGAACTGGCCGAACACCGGGATGATGGTGGGGTCGTAGGGAATCAGCCCGAACAGGTTGAAGAGGTTGGTCGGGTCCGGCGCGGAAAGGTCCTTGATCCAGCCGTAGAACGGCGCGTGCCGCATCTCGATCGAAATGAACAGCACCTTGTAGAGCGAGAAGAACACCGGCACCTGGATCAGGATCGGCAGACAGCCGGCCAGCGGATTGATCTTCTCTTTCTTGTAGAGCTCCATCAGCGCCGTCTGCTGCTTCACCTTGTCGTCGGCGTAGCGCTCGCGGATCGCGGCCATCTCCGGCTGCACCGCCTTCATCTTCGCCATCGAGGCATAGGACTTGTTGGCGAGCGGGAAGAAGATGATCTTGATGAGGACGGTGATCAGCAGGATGGCGATGCCGAAATTGCCGACGTGCTGGTAGATCCAGTCGATCGAATAGAACATCGGCTTGGTGATGAAATAGAACCAGCCCCAGTCGATCAGCTCGGTCGAAGCGGTCGACGCCCAAGCTGTTCTTCGTAGCCGTCGACGACCGCGACCTCCTTGGCGCCGGCGAACAGCCGGGCATTGGTCGTGCCGGTTGCGCCTGGCGCGATGGTCTGCGCGTCGCCGAGATAGTCGGTCTGGTAGGTCTTCTGCGTGCCGGCCTGGTTGAAGGAAAACTGCGCCTGGATCGGCGCCTTGGTGTCGGGGATCAGCGTCGCCGCCCAGTACTTGTCGGTGATGCCGAGCCAGGCGTTGGTGGCCTTGAACGAGACGTTCTTCTTGTCCTCGATCGCTTTGTAGGTGAACTCCTGCAGCCCGTTGTCGCCGAGCATGCCGATCAGGCCTTCATGCAGGATGTAATAGCCCGCCGTCTCCGGGGTGCCGTGGCGGCGGATCAGCCCAAAAGGATAGAGCGTAACGGCGGTCGGCGCTCTTGTTCGTCGACTTTGTCCTCGACCGTGAGCAGGTACTTGTCGTCGATCGAGATGATGCGGCGGAACGCCAGCCCTTCGCCGTTGTCCCAGGTCAGCGTGACCGGTTTGCCGACGTCGAGCGGTGACGGCGCCCTGCCGTGTCCAGACGGTGTTGCTGTCGGGCGCCTTCACCGGCGCGCCCGATCCGCCGACCCAGCCGAACTCGGCGTAGAACGGATGCGGGCTGCCGACCGGCGACAGCAGCACGATCGGCGGCGAAGTCGGATCGACCGTCTCGCGGTATTGCGTCAGCGCGAGGTCGTCGATCTGTGCCGCCTTTGAGCGAGATCGAACCGCGCAGCCGCGGCGTGTCGATCAGGACGCGCGGCGAGGCTTTGATCACGGCGTCGCGCGACAGCTGCTGGGTGATGGTCGGAGCGGCGCCCTGGCCGGAAGCTGCGGTTGCGCGCCACCCTGCGCCGCGGGTGCGCCGGCTGCGCGCTTGGCCGGGCTGGGCCGGCGTCTGGACTGTGCTGCTGCTGCGCCTTGAGCTGCGCTTCCTGCTTCTGCTTTTCCATCTGCGGCAGGCCGACGAAATACTGCCATGCAATCAGCACGAGCGCGGAGAGCGCGATGGCGAGAATGGTGTTCTTCTGATCGGTCATGTCCGGCGCTCTATCTCGTGCCCGCATGTGGGGTGGCGGACGGGCTCGTACTAGTACTCTTGCCGGCATGCACGCGGCTGAGCGCGCGGGTGAAATCCTCGATCAGCCGCTCGAATGGCAGATCGAGAGCGGCGCGCCGGCCGATCAGCACGTAGTCATATCCCGGTCGCATTCCCTTCGGCGGAGAAAGCCGCACCATCTCCCGCAGCCGCCGCCGCACGCGATTGCGCTCGGGCGAGTTGCCGACCTTCTTGGAAACGGTAAATCCCACCCGCACCGGTCCATCCTCGCGCCGATCGAGCGCCTGCAGCACGAATCCGCTGACGGGGGCCCTTCCGCCGGTCGCGGCGGCCAGGAAGTCTGAGCGTTGCCGGAGCCGCTGCACCGTACGTCCCCTGGCCAGCGCGGTGGTCGGCGCCAGCGTCAGGCGCTGAGCCGCTTGCGCCCGCGCGCGCGCCGGGCGGCCAGCACCTTGCGGCCGCCCTTGGTCTTCAGGCGGTGGCGAAATCCATGACGGCGCTTACGCACCAGCTTGCTGGGTTGATAGGTCCGCTTCACGAGTTCTGTCTCCGTTCGCCGTCGCGTGCGGCTTATACGGGGGGCTGCCAGAGGCGTCAATGCGACCCATTTCGGGCCGCCGCCGATCACGATTACCCTCAAATATCAGCGAGATGGCTTCGCCCGCCCCAGGTCACTTCCATGGCCCTCGTGTATACATCGTGCTGTGCCCTTTGCCTTGTTAAAGTGCCGTAAGATTTGTCCGCGAGTACCCCGTGGCCGAGCAGCTCACTCCCGATCTCTGCGTCATCGGTGCAGGCGCCGCCGGGTTGTCTATCGCGGCGGCGGCGGCGGCCACCCTCGGCGTGCCGGTGGTCCTGGTCGAAAAGGGCCGATTGGGCGGCGAGCACCTCAACACCGGCTGCGTGCCGTCGAAGGCGATGATCGCGGCGGGCAGGCGCGCCGAGGCCATGCGCACCGCCGCGCCGTTCGGTGTCAGGTCCGCGAAGCCGACCGTCGAGTTCGATGAGGTCAACGATCACATCCATCGGGTCATCAATGCGATCGCACCGAACGAATCCAAGGAGCGCTTCACCGGGCTGGGCGTCCGCGTGATCGAGGGCGAGGCACGCTTCCTCGATAGTAAAACCGTCGTCATCGGGCCGAGAGCTGGACATCAAGTTCGAGATCAAGGCCCGCCGCTTCGTGATCGCGACCGGCTCGCGGCCGATCGTGCCCGTGGTGTCGGGGATCGAGCAGGTACCCTATCTCACCAACGAGAACGCATTCGAGCTCCGCGAACGGCCGAAACACCTGATCGTCCTCGGCGGCGGTCCGATCGGAATGGAGCTGGCGCAAGCGTTCCGCCGGCTCGGCTCCGAGGTCACCGTGCTCGATATGGCCCAGCCGCTCGGGAAGGAAGATCCGGAATGCTCGGCAATCGTGTTCGACGCATTCGCACGCGAGGGCATCACGATCCGAAGCGGCGTCAAGGTGGAGCGGGTGCGCCGGCTGCGTCAGCGGATCGAGGTCGTGCTTGCGGGCGGCACCGAGGAATCCATCCAGATCGGAAAACGGGCTGCCATCACCTTTTTCATGCCACGTTTGACGACCAACTGGGTGCGGCGCATTTTGAACCTGCTGCGCTGGTTTGGCTGAGACCGAAACCTTGATGACCCAAGACAACGCACCGGCGGATGCACCGAAGCCCGGGCAAGAGCGGGTTGGGCTGCGGCTTGGTCTGTCCGGAAAGCTCCTCGTCCTCACCATCCTGTTCGTGATGATCTCGGAAGCGCTGATCTATGTGCCGTCGATCGCGAACTTCCGGCTGAGCTGGCTGAACGACCGGCTCGCCGCCGCCCACACCGCGGCGCTGGTGCTGGACGCGGCGCCGAGCGGCATGGTGCCCGAGAGCCTGGCGCGGCAGATTCTCGGCAGCGTCGGCGCCCGCGCGTTGGCGATGAAGATGGGCACCCAGCGCCGGCTGCTCGCCGTCTCCGACATGCCGCCGCAAATCCACCACGACATCGATATGCGCAACGTTTCGTGGTTCCGCGCCGTCTTCGATGCCTTCGACACTCTGATCTGCGATGACAAGGACGTCATGCGCGTCGTCGGTCCTGCTCCGATGGGCGGCGACTTCATCGAGATCGTGATGGACGAGGCGCCGCTGCGCCAAGCCATGCTGCGCTTCACGTTCAATCTGCTGCTGCTGTCGCTCGCCATCTCGGGCATCACCGCGACGCTGGTCTATCTGGCGCTGCATTATCTGCTGGTGCGCCCGATGCGCCGCATCACCGCGAACATGATGCGGTTCCGCGACGATCCGGAAAATCCCGCGCGCGTCATCGCGGTGTCCCGCCGCCAGGACGAGGTCGGCCTGGCCGAGCGCGAGCTCGCCGGCATGCAGCGCGACCTTGCCTCGATGCTGCAGCAGAAGAGCCATCTCGCGGCGCTCGGCCTCGCGGTGTCGAAGATCAACCACGACCTGCGCAATCTGCTGACCTCGGCGCAGTTGTTCTCCGAGGGTCTCTCCAGCCTGCCCGATCCGCGGGTGCAGCGTTTCGCGCCGAAGCTGATGCGGGCGCTCGAGCGCGCCATTGCGTTCTGCGAGTCGACGCTGTCCTACGGCCGCGCGCAAGAGCCGCCACCCGACCGGAAGCCGGTCGACGTCGAGGCGCTGGTCGAGGAGGTGCATGAGACCCTGGCTTTGGCGGAATCCCGGATTGCCTGGATCGCCGCGATCGAGCGCGGCCTGATTGTCGATGCCGATCCCGACCAGCTTCTCCGCGTGTTGCTCAATCTGGCGCGCAACGCCGTTCAGGCGCTGGAGACGCGGGCGCCGAACGATCCGGCGCGCGACCAGGTCCGCATCACCGGCCGCCGCGAGGGCGCGGTGGCGGTGATCGAGGTGTCGGACACCGGTCCGGGCTTCCCGGCCCGGGCGCGCGAGCACCTGTTCGAGGCCTTCCAGTCGACCGCGCGCAGCGGCGGAACGGGGCTCGGCCTCGCCATCGCCGCCGAACTCGTCCGCGCCCACGGTGGCGAGATCAAGCTCGTGGAGGGCACCATTGGCGCAACCTTCCGGCTCACCATCCCGGACAGGGCGGTCGAGCTCGACGCCCACCGCAGCGTGCGGGCGAGGGCTTAAGTCCGCCAATTCGGCCCGACTTGCCATTAAGGCGTGAAATCGATAGCTCTAGCCGCGTTCCGCGCGCTCGCGTGTGGGATTTCCCTTGCGGAACGGATGCGCCCGTAGCTCAGCTGGATAGAGCACTAGACTACGAATCTAGGGGTCGGGAGTTCGAATCTCTCCGGGCGCGCCAGTAACTCTTTGATTTTGATTCAGAATTTCTGCGCAGATTTTTGCGGGTTGACATTGGGTATATTCGGGGCAGCACCAGGGCAACACGCGAACCGTTGGAACGTGTTAGCGTCCCATGCGCAGCGGAGTCCGTTATGGCTCTTAAACGTGAAGTGCGGAATGTCAAACCCGCCTTGGAGCTTCCCCCGACCGTGCCGCCGGAAGGAATGGGCGATTTCCCCGTGTATTGCGCGGCTCAGTGGATCACAACTCAGGGCGGCACTCGTACGTTTGATCCATCTGAAAAAACAATTTGGGACGCTGCTTACGACGAATTGAAGGCTCACGTCCGTTCGGATCTCGTCAGTGTGACCGGCATTCGAAACGGCATCTCTGAAAAAATAGACAGCCATATTTTTTCGGTTTCATTGCCGGTCGACCTCCCGTTCGCAGAACCATCGTTCGACTTGATCGTGAGTGATGATCTGTATTTGAGATCATATGCATACTCAGACCTCGAACAATGGCGCAACGGTTGTTATGACAGTCTGTGCAGCGGCGGTAGCGTCGTATGGTCGAAACTAACGGTGCTGAAATCTGAGGTCGCGAATTGTTGGCCGTTTGAGAAGGAGAACCGTTCGATCATTCGAACTGGCGCGCCGGGTAGGCCTACTCCAATTCACTTGGTGGTCGAAGAGCATAAAAAACGTCTGGCCAGTGGAACTGCTGAGGATCTCGTTACCGACGAATCCGAAAGATTGGCGGAGTGGTTTAAAGAAACTCATCCAAATTTGCCGCAGCTTAAACCAAAAACAATTCGCAATAACATCGCTGCTGAACGTCGCGCCGCCAAGTTTCGCCCGAAATTATAATATCGGGCGGATATAGGGCATCTATTTCGGGCGCACAAACAAGCGCATCTCTCCTGCACTGTCCCGGACGTTCTCGGGATTCGATGCAAGAGGACCCAATGCGAACTCCAAATCCCGCTTCGGCTCCTGCGTTGCCGAAGGTTATTACAGCGCGAGCCGCGGCTCGCTTTGTTGGATTATCCGATAGCACACTCGCTAAGCTGCGTCTCAATGGAAACGGGCCGGTCTATTGCAAACTCGGGCGCCGGGTTGTGTACCGCCCGAGCGACCTGGAGCAATGGCTCCAGTCCCGCACCACTCGCGACACTTCGGATGCCGACGCGCGGTTTCTCAAGGCGTTGACCGTCGCGCACCCGCGATGAAATGGACACCACCATCCCAAACCGACGCACAGCCGATCGCGTCCCGAGGGGACCCTCGCAATGCTCGAGCCGGATCGCGACCAGCTTGAAATCTGTGTCGACGCGGAATTCGCACCCGCTGCCTTCGATGAGGTGGCGGTGTGATGCTCGACCCCGGTCGCCCCGAATTCAATGTCGGCGATCTCGTGTGGGTTACGGTTGCCGGATTGGATATGTTCAAGCGGCCGGTGCGAATTCTCAGTATGCAAAAGCACGACGACGGCAGCTTGTGGGCCTTCGTCGAGGGCGCGGCAGCGGCCGTCCCCTTGGAGTGCCTGACGGCAGCGCCCACCGACGCTGGCACTGCTCAAGACGGCACCGCAAAAGCCCAGCAGGAGCAGGCCGGCGATCCCGATGCGGCCACAGATGTGCCGGGCTGCGGACGCGCAGAAATGAGCAAGCGCGCCATTCCCGAATTCGACCCCGCCTTTGCAGGCCCTGCGGAGTGGGCCGCCATGTACCGCGCCTGCGGCCTGCAAGTCATTCCCTGCTACCGGCCCGGCGAGGGCAAGGGCGCTTGGAAACGGCCGCTGCTGGCGCAGTGGGCGCCGTTGCAGCACGAGCTAGTGTCGCAGGCCACCTATGACCACTGGTACGGGCCCAACGGCGAGCACGCCACCCGCCACAACATGGGCATCCTCACCGGGCCCTGTTCGGGCAACGTTTTTGTGCTCGATCTCGACGTGCACAAGAACCCGGCGGCCCTGCCATGGTGGCTCGGTGTCATCGAACTCGAAAACAGCCGGCTCGAGCCCGAGACGGTGCAGCAGTGCACTGGCGGCGGCGGGCGGCAACTCCTGTTCCGCGCGCCGCCGGGCTACACCATCCCGACCCGCAAGACCGAGATTGGCGTAGACGTGCGCGGCCAGGGTGGCTTTGCAGTCATGCCGCCGAGCCGCCACGAGAGCGGCCGCGACTACAACTGGCTGCCCGGCTGCGCGCCTTGGGAGATCGAGATCGCAATCGCGCCGCCGTGGCTCTTGGAGGCCATCGAGGCGCTGGTGGACGCCTATGGCGGCGACGAGGCTGCCCCGGCGCGCGAGCGCACCGCATCGCCCGGTGGCGATTACGACGCATTCGGCAACCGGATTGACGGCCGCGAGCAGGAGATGCGCAACGTGGTCTGGCATGCCGTGCTGGAGTTGTACCGGCAGAGCCCTGACCGGCCGCACAAGGACATGTGGCAGGCCAAGGCCGAGCAGGCATACGAAATCTACGAACGTAGGGTCACAACCCGCATCGAGCACGTCGCTAAGCGCGAGGGGCTCGAGCGCGAGGGGCGCGGCCCGACCGAATTTTGGAAAAAATGGCGGCGCGAGATGCGCCATTGGGGGTCGCCCAAGATGGCGGCGGCGGCGGCCCGGCCTAACCCCAAGGCGGAGGCGGGCAACACGGCAGGCCCCGGCAACGCCGCAGCAGCCGGAGTCGATCCGGTTGACCTCTGGGCCAAGTTCGATCCGCCACCCCTGCCGCGCGGGCTATTACCGAAGGTGATCGAAGACTTCGCCTTCGAGCGGGGGCGCATCATGGGCGCCGACGAGGCGGGCTTCGCCGTCGGCGCATTGGTCGCCTGTGCGGCGTCGATCCCGGAGGACATCAAGCTGCAGCCGAAGCGGCACGATACCGAATGGCAGGAAGCCGCCAGGCTCTGGGGTGCGCTCGTCGGTTCGGTCAGCGGGATGAAGTCCCCGATGCTGGACGCTGTCGCCAAGGAGGTGCGCCGCATCGACACCAAAATGGCGCGCGCATATCAGGAAGCCCTTGGCGAGTGGCTCAGGCTGCCAAAAGAGGAACAGAAGAAGACGCCCCGGCCGAAGCAGCTGCGGGCCAGAATCATGGACACCACCGTCGAGGCGTCGCAGGAAATCCTGACGCGACAGCCCCGAATGGCGTGCTCCTGGACCAGGACGAGCTGTCAGGGTGGTTCGGGTCGATGGACAAGTATTCGGGTTTGCGGGGGGCGCAGGCGGACCGGGCGTTCTGGCTGCAGGCCTACAATGGCGGCGCCTATACCGTCGACCGCGTTACGCGCGGAACCGTGTTCATTTCTAACCTTTCAGTATCGATCCTGGCGTTCATCCAGCCCGAACCAATTCGCAAGCTTGCCGATACAGGCGAGGACGACGGGCTGCTGCAGCGGTTCATCGTGATCATGCTGCGCGCCGCCGTAGGTGGCCGGGACGAGCCGCCTGGCCAGGCGCTGTCCGATTACGCCGACCTCTTCGAGAGCCTGCGCAACCTCAACCCGCCGAAGGCGGGCCACCTGCTTCCCACTGACACCCACCTGACGTTCGACGACGGCGCTCTGAAGATCCGCGAGGCGGTTGAGAAAAAGCACCTCGAACTAACGAAGATCAACAGCCTCAACCGGAAACTGACTTCGCACATCGGCAAGTACAACGGCATCTTCGCCCGGCTCTGCGTGGTCTGGCATTGCGTCGAGCACGCCGACGAGCGACGAGCTGCCGCCTGTCGTCACGGAGGATACGGCACGGCGCGTTGCAAGCTTCCTGCACGGCTTCCTGCTGCCCCACGCCCTGGCGTTTTATAGCCGGCGTGCTGGGGCTGGCGAACGACCACGACCGGCTGGCCAACGTTGCTGACTACATCCTGGCGCACAGGCTGCCGCGCATCACCAACCGCGACGTCCAGCGTGGCGACAGAAGCATGCGCGGCCTGAAGCGGCACGAGACCGAGGCGATTTTCGAGCAACTCGAAGCCCTCGGCTGGGTGACGAGAACTCCGGGGCCGCGCCATACCGATCCGCCGCACTGGGTCGTCAATCCTGTCGTACATCAGAAATTCGCAGAGCGGACGGAAGGCGGAAGAAGAGCCGCCGGGAACGAGAGCGCGAAATGATTGGCGGAATTACTGAAAGGCAACGCAGCATGAAGGAGAAACGCCTTCACTGTGACCGCTGCCGCAAAGAGACAGGGCCTTCAAGGGACACTGACGACACTGCTTCCTGTCAGAACCCGGGACTGTCGTCAGTGTCCCTTACGCGTGTAGTAAGAAACAAACTTTTGAGGCTTTTCTATATGGGGGACACTGTGCCAGGCGGCAAATCATTTTCACCCTGCGCGCGTAAGGGACACTGACGACAATGATCCGCGGCGACCGTATGCCGACAAACAGCGAAGCGCCACCATGCGTGCATTCGTGATCGAACCCTGGTGGCCGGCTGATGGGCAAGCGATCCAACTTCGAACGCCGCGAGGCTGATTTCTACCCGACGCCACGGGCAGCCGTGCTGCCGCTGATCCCATACCTTCGCGGCATCCGCAGCTTTGCCGAGCCGTGTGCTGGCGACGGCGCGCTGGTCCGGCACCTGGAATCCTCGGCCTACGCTGCGTCTATGCCGGCGACATCCGCAGCGGCCAGGATGCGCTTGCACTCGACCATTACGGCGCGGCCGATGCGATCATCACAAATCCGCCCTACACCCGCGAGCTGATGCACAGGCTGATCGCGCACTTCCAGCGCATTGCACCAACCTGGCTGTTACTGGACTTCGGACTGGGCGTCGACCTGGCAGGCTGCGCCGTTCATGCCCTGTTGCTCGGACATCGTGACAATCGGCCGGGTGAAATGGTTCGAGGACTCCAAGTACACCGGCAAGGACAATCACGCTTGGTACAGGTTTGATGCCAGGCATAGCGGTGGCCCTGCCTTCCACCGGCGCGACCAGGGCGAGGTGATCCCTCACGGCGCACCGGAGTCTGTGAGCAATGCCGCAAGCTTACGAGCCGCAGCGATCGAGTTCGCGGTTCTGCTCGCAGGACGTGCAGGCAGCACGCCCATCGCAAGAGGCTTAGCGTAACGCCTAGCGTAACGCCTGCGCCCGAAGAAATGTTTCGCTACGTCCCACACGCTGAGGTTCCGAGGTTCGCGGCGGAAGGCTGGGAGCGGTTGCCTGCGCTCGATGGCACGCACCACGGGGAGTACTCGGTGCTGATGCGTCGAGGGCGGCGGTACGGGCCACAAACGTGAGGATCGGAGTCAGCCCAGAGTGATCGTCAAAGCCAGCCCAACAGCAGCACGTAATGTAGCGCAGTACTTGGAGCGGCAGGTTAGGAAATCTCGCGCTGGTCGTCAGTGCGGGATTTTTTATTTACGCAATCGACGCAGTGCTTTAGAACTGCTGTCAATATGCCTTGGTCAAAAGGACAGACAGGCAATGCGCTTGGACGGCGCTTGGAGAAGCCGTTCGCTGATGCGTTGCGCCTTGAGATTGCCGCGGCTGGCGACAATCACGCCGCGCTACGCAAGATCGCGCGTAACCTGATCGCGTTGGCGCAGCGCAAAACATTGCAAGCATTGCCGGCGATTACTGCGATTGCCGATCGTCTTGACGGCAAACCAGCGCAGGAAAGCATGGTGACAGTGACGAAGCACGAGGCGTCAGATTGGACGCGCGATGAATTGGTGGCGTTCCTGCACGATGCGGCGTCGTCGCAGCAACGCGAGCTCACGACGATCGAAGCCAAGCCGATATCGGAATAGTCCTACGTTTCTTCCCACGGTCTTCCCAACGCAAGCACCTTGTCGAAAAACAGCGTAAACACTGGGGAAACAGCGCAATACCCTCAGGTTACAACCCTGAGGAAAGGTGGCGATGGCGTAGCGCGGGGGCGAATGGAGCGCACGCGATCCCTGGCCGGCGCATGAAGCCACCTTGCCCTTTTTACTGATGGGCAAGATCAGCACGAAAGCTTAATGAAACTGGGGCTTGCGCGCCAACGTCATCGATCCTGGCAACACGATGGCAACATTCACGCGTGACGCGCGCGCATTTTGTATTTTCGCTAGGAGCTCGATCGCCTCGTCGGAAATTTTCTCGACCCCCGGGGTGGGTCCGCTTTTTTTAGGGAACCCATCTCGGCTTGGATTGGGACCCTAAGGCCGCGAAGCGGCTGCGGCGCCGTGATTGCAGCAGCGTGATTCCGTCTCTTGCGCCGCCACGCGAGCAGACCGCCGCCGGACAGGATCGGCGGACTCTCAACCGGCTCCAGCCTTTCTTGAGTTTCTGCGGCGCTGCACTTGCACGCCTGGGGCAACTTCTCGTCCGATGAATATCGGGCCTGCATGGCCCAGCATGGCGAGAACGAATAGCTCCGTCAGGCGCACCGGGCCGGTTGACGCCATAGAGATCGGCTGGTCGCTAACGGGGTGCGATACGGGCGGCCAGCATGACTGCCCTCACTTGATCGCAGGCAAGCCCCGCGGCGGCCTCTCCGAAATCCGATCAGGAATTTTGATCAGGCTCGTATTGCGAGAACTTGTCAGCCTTGCCGTTGCACTCACGAAGCGCCGTGGCGCGATGGCGGCTCACCTCCGCCGGCAAGTACGGGTAAAAGAAAGAGGCCACCAACCTAAGGCAGCCTCTTTGCTCCAAGCAACCGCGCGAGGGCGGAGGGTTGGGGGACGAGGGCCCCCGCGCGGCCTTGGATGCGGATCATTCCCAAGTACCAGCACAACATTGCTAGCGTGAGTTGCCAGCGTGACGGCGGTACATGGATGACGTTCCGGAAAGATCATCCGGGCCGCGCTAGGCGAGCACCGCAAGCTGCCAAACTTTGGCACTTTCACATCAGCCGCAGCCGCCCCGCCTCGACCTTAATCCGCGCTCACCGGCCCGCGGCCCGAGTGTGTCAAAAGACGCGCCGCGTCAAACTAGGTCGCGCGTTTTAATTTTATTCACCGTGAACAATGTTCCCGGCTGCAACGTCATCCATGTACCGCCGTCACGTTGGCGAATCTGATTATCAAGGTAACGGGTTGGGGGACTTCACTTCGAGGGACAAATAATGAAATCCTCTATCGTTAAACGTTCCGTCGTAATTGATGGACACAAGACCAGCGTCAGCCTTGAAGAGCCCTTCTGGACTGGCCTGAAACAGATCGCGCATACCCACCATGTGACGCTGTCGGCATTGATCACTCAGATCAACGGCACGCGCGACGAACAGAGCAATCTATCCTCGGGGATACGGGTGTTTGTTCTTCGTCACCCCGTTCGGCCCAGTGGCCCAGTAGCCCAGTGGCCCGGACACGGGCTCGCGGCGAACGCAACCAGCTTTAGCGCAGCGCGCTCGTCGTGAACCGTCCGACATTGCGGCCAGCCCCCTCCAAGTTCCGCAACGCCGCCAGCCGACCCGGCGACGATGCCGAGGTCTATTGCGGCGGCTGGTCCCGCGAGCGGCTGATCGAGATGGACGCCCGCTATTGCGAGGTCATGCGCGCGTCCTTGATCAAGGACATCCGTCCGGAGGCTCGGCGCAGTGCCTCCGATCACGATGGCAGCCGCGCTTTGCTTGCGGCTGCGGCGAAGCGGCCCTGATCAAGGATCGTCATCCCTCCCCCGCCCGCCTTTGGTGTCGAGCAACGGGTTGCGGTACCACTGGCCGCCTACCGTGCTTTTGGTCACATGACGTCGGGCGCGTGATCAAAGGCTCGAAGCCCGGCAGCGATGCGGCTCGCTCTGCTAAATCCAAAGCGGGAAACAGGCCGTTATGACCGCCCCTCGCCCCAACGAGTAGTAGACGCGGGTTCAAAGATCATAGCGGCTTTGCCCTCGGCAGAGGCGAGCCACTCCTCTAGCTCTCGATCTGTCTCTGGCAGGCGACCCTTGATCCCCTCAAAGATATCAAGCGGCGTCGGGGCCTTGGCGTTCTCTGCATCCAATTTGTCACTCATGACGGATACCTCCTTATCGCGTCTCACCCGCGCACATTAAACCTACGGCACACCATGACCGTTCTGGCGAACGAAACGCTTGAGATGCCTCATTGAACGAATGGAATTGCGCCGCTTTTTTGGCCTGATCCGCCGAGAGATCGCCAGCGCTGTGGCAACGGTCGGATAAAAGATCGCGCCCCACCCAGCAGCCAGCGCTGCATTCCAAAGCCCCATCGCTAACCCAATGTCGGCGGACCAAAAAAAGCCACGGCCAGCAGGACCAAAACGGCAAGCGCCAGGAACAGCGCCAAGAACGAACCGTTCGTGATCATGAAAACACCCAGCCGCCGCTGCCGCCGTGAACAGCTGGCCCTCACCGAACAGGGGGGTGAAATTGCGGTGAGGGCCAGTCGTTGGGAGTCTCAGAAGGCACCGACGATGCCCCGGCCCGGTTGATCGAGCGTAAACACCGAAGGGCCTTGCCCGGTGCGTTTCGGTGCGCTGCTACCGCGCGCCGGTGCGATGCTACCCTGCGTTCGTGATGCGCTAACGATGTTCGTCGTGATCGTGCTGTGATGCTCGACGGTGTGCCCGTGCGACGTGCGGCGCGTGACGCTGGCGATGGCGCTGATGACGTCGCAGGGGTCAGGTCGTGCAGAATTGTCACACGCGCTGGGAATGCGCGGTCGTTCCCCCTGTGTTCGCTAAACATCACAATTATGGCAGCAGCGGAGGCGTACGCTGGTTTTCGGGTCGGGGACGACAAACTGAATAACCTTATTCGGGGAGCCGACATGCCAGCCTATGTCCACCATTACGACGCCGAACCATCCTTCATGATCTGTCCAAGCTGTGAGCGCCTTCCGATGTACGTCAAGGACGTTGCACCACATTGGAGCATGGCGAAGATCGACTTCACCTATGAATGCTCCGACTGCGGCGCGGAGATTACGCAGACGGTGGCCAAGCCGAAGCACTAAATTTCGTCGGCGGCGTCGCGAGCTTCAATTGCTGCGTGACTGCGCGCGTGTCGCCATCATCAGCGGCCACCAGCATCAGTTCGACGGAGCGCTGCCAGTGCTGCCGCGCGGCGATGCCATCGCCGAGTTTCAGCACGACTTGAAGGGCGGCACACAACTGCCTTCCCATTCTATACCAAGGTCTAGGCCCTTCTTCCTTTCGCTCAGTATAGCAGTCAGGCAGGCCGAATTATCATGCACTGGCAGACAGACAGGTCCAAATCTGTAGGTCGTCCTTTGGACAGGAGATTGTGATGACTGAAACAATCAAATCCGAAATTTCGCGCCGAGGAGCCTTTTCACTTCTGGGGCTCGGGGTTGCCTTGGGGCTTGCAGCGCCAACTGCAATGCTAGTGGCATCGGACGCTGAGGCGGAAACAGCCGGTATGGAACGGCGTCAGGAGCGGCGCAAAGGTCGCCACGAGCGGCGTGAGGATCGGCGCGAAGGTCGCCACGAACGGCGTGAGGAGCGGCGTGGAGGTCACGACCGACGGCACAAAACCGACCGACGACACAAAAACAAAGAAGTAGTTTTAAATTTATACGGCCACGAACCGCCCCGGACATTGGCCCTAGCGTTCTGCTCTGGCCCGGCGCAGGAGACCTACCGCTGCAAGGTGGCTGATGTTGTGACGTGGGACGACGACGGTAGCTTGCGACTGAACAGCAACCCACCGGACTGGATACGGCAGTTTTACGATGGCATGATCATCGACACACTGACGGGTGTCGGGACCTATTCCGACGGCATCCGGATGACGTGGCTTGGTCATCGCATCAGCCCGCAGGCTTCTGCTGCTTTTGCTTCAAGCGCGTGGCGATGCCGCTCGCGATGGCCTCGGCCTTGTGTTCGCTGATGTTGCCGATGATGGCGGCGGCGATGTCGTCGGCAGTGTCGCGCCTCAGATCGAACCGCGAACCTTCGACCAGCTTCTCCGGCTTCGCCTCCAGGATGGCGTATCTGGCGGGCTTGTTCGGTGATCTGGTTTTTCAGCAGCGCGACCGGCGAGACTTTCACGGCTTCCTCGGTGCCGCCCTGCCGCGCCTTCAATACTGCTCGACGTTCTGCCGCGCCGCAATCGGTGAGTTCAGCCGCGACCGCTGTCCCGGTGTTCATCGCGTCACGCAATTCGCGCAGTATCCGCATCCGCTCCGGCGTCTTCGCCCAGCCACAGAACCGCACTAAAAGGTGGCCGGTCTTGTCCCGGCTGGTGTCGAGGCCATCGGCCTGCATCAGTTCGCGGAACGTCTCGGCGTACCGCTTGCCTTCCGGTCTGTTGGCGTGAGCGATCCGCATCGCCAACGTGCGCCTGATCGCCAGCCCCGGATAATAGGCAAGCCAGTCATCAAGGCGGCTGCCCGCGCCCATGCGCTCCCAGCGCGCGGCGTCCTGCTTGAGAACATCCCGCTCGCTCTGTGTCAGTTCGGTCTGCTTGATATCGTTCGAGCAGCATGGCGAGTGACCCTTCCCGCGTGCGCTCGGCCAGCTCAAGGGCCTCACGCTCGTGGCGTTCCCGCTCCATGAACCTGTCTGCTCGACATCCGGTGACGACATGGCGGAAGGTCGGACGGGGAGGTCAGTGGGTCAAGAGGTTGGCGGGATGGTGCCTGCCTCTGGGATCGCTGTCGCACTATCTAGCCCGACCTCTCGCTTGGTTAGTTCCGAGATACGAAGCGCGAGATGAGAATAATGCCGTGCCTGCCTGTGATCGCGCTTGTTCCTCGCCGTCCGCGCCGCCTTTCGCGCGACTTCGTATGCTCGCTCCCCATGAGCATTTAGGAACTGCGCTGCTTCGCTCTCGATCACATCGCCTTGGCTCAGACGCTTCCACCAAATCTTCATTGCAGTTCCCCCGCCGCGCGGCGTTTTACCACCGGCGATCCGATATCAATCAAGGCTATGACCGAAATATGTCGGGTACCCAACACATGGGCGCGTGATCATCGGAAAACGGATCAAGAATGTTATCCACGGCAAAATCTCTTGATGGCAGATGGCTTTCGGAAAATTAGCCGTCCGCGCGTTATGACTATCGGATCGGGCAGAGATATTCCGATGATTGCGATTGTCGATGATGATGAAGCCGTGCGCATGGCGACAGAACGGCTATCGGGCGCGCTCGGCCTCATCGTGGCCGTTCTTTGCGACCCGAAAGCAAGCTTCCGCGTAGCTTCGGTAGAGTTCGGCTTGAGACATTCGCCCCCGACTTAGCGTCGTATGTCTTTTGACAAGTGGGAGAACTCCGTAACGCTGAAATCATTTCCAAATCCAAAACAGGCCACTGCGTTTTTCAAAACCGGCCACTATTCCCCTGGGAACTGGATTTGCCACGGATTTGAAAATGGCGGTGGCCAAGTTTGACTTGTGTCGGACACCGAACAGACAACAATCGTTAATAGCGCCAAAATTTATTACAGGTGGGAGCGATAACGCTCTGTAGAGCGTGTCATGGGCCGTTTCAACGTTGCGCCAATTTCGTCCGATCTGTTCGATAAGCCCGTCTGCCCCAAGTGCGGGCAAAAGATGTGGCTGGCTCAACTCCGCCCCGCTGACGAACCGCACCACGATCTCCGGATATTCGAGTGCCCGGTGTGCGAGATTTCCGAAAGATTAGTCGTCGGGATCAAAGATGCTAACCCCAGCACAATGCCGTAAGAACGCGTCTGAGTGCGCCCGCTTGGCCCGCGACGCACACACCGGCACGCAACGCGACATCCTGTTCGATATGGCGCGCACGTGGGAAACGATGGCCAAGCAGGCAGAGCGGCTTGACCGGCAGAAACAGACTGACGCTGTTGTCGTGGACGAGACGATCTAAGCGCCGTGGCCGAGATCCTGTGCGCGCCCGACAGTTTCGGCAGCCGTTGCCGAGATGGCTGAGCCTCTGCCGCACTAGGTTTGCAATCATGTGGTTTGCAAGTCTCTCAGACCACAATCACAATAATGCCGTAGAAAATTTGCTGACTCGCCGGCATGGAAAGCACTCAAGACAGCGGCGACCAGTGGGACGAGCTAAAAAGCAATTATGCGCAAAACTTAGCCGCAGGTGTCGATCTGCCTCGGTGGGCAGCCAAGTCGTTCAGCCCCGTCGAACTGGCCGTGTTGGGTGCAATCCGAGATGCTGCTTACAAAGCGCCAAGCGGCGCATGTTCGCTGACCGTTAGCGAGATCGCGCAACTGGCGGAAGTCGATCTGCGCACCGCCATAAGGGCGATCACTATGGCAATCGCCGGTGGGTTGATCGAGCGCGACGGAGGCGAGCTTTTTAATCGCCACATCCACTACAAGATTGGATGAGGTGCATGCGATGAAAGTCCGGACGGCTGTTAACCGTCAAGTGGTTCGATCCCCTCGGGGATCTAGCGTCAGGATGCTTTGCGCCAAGCGGCCTCGTTCTTCTGCTCGTAGTCTCGGAAGGCCTTGATGGCCGCAAGACCTCTTCCTCCGGGTTGCCCGATTGGATCATGCCGCCACCGCTTGGATGAGTGTTGCATCACCATCATCAGCCTTTGAGCTGTTCACCCGCTTTGACACTGGCCACATCTGCAATACGTTATCGTCGGCGGGCCTCATCAGCGCCGCCGCGTTCTCTGCATTGCCATGCTCCCATCGCTCGAAGTTTTTTGCTTCGAGGATCACCGGCATGCGGTCGTGGATCGTCGCCGCCAACTTGTTCGGCGCGGTGATCAGCATGGTGCAAGACTTTAAAGTCTCCCCGCTCTGTGTTTTCGACCCAGCCGGACCACAGCCCAGCAATTGTCATCACCTTACCGTCGCGCCGCGTGAAGTAGAGCGGCTGCTTGCCCTCAGGCGTGGTCAGAGGTGGTCTCGGAAATCTGCACAGGCTGATAAGTGGAATTTCTGCCTGACGGCGGGCACGCTGTGCCCCGCGAATCAGGAGAGACCATGCCAAGACGACCACGCCGGAACCACACACCGGCCTTCAAGGCGAGGGTTGCGATTGCCGCGATCAAGGGCGATCGAACGCTGGCTGAGCTTGCTGAGCAGTTCGACGTCCACCCCAATCAGATCACAACGTGGAAGGCGCAGCTTGAGGGCGGCGCTGCCGATGTTTTCGGCTGCGGCAATGGAGCGGCGCAGCCTGTCGTCGACGTGAAGTCGCTGCACGCCAAGATCGGAGAGTTGACGTTGGAGAACGATTTTTTAGAGGGCGCGCTCAGCAAGGCGGGATTGCTGAGCGCAAAGCGATGATCGACCGTGAGCACGATCTGCCGATCACCAAGCAGGCGCAGGTTCTGCGCATCAGCCGTGGCAGCGTCTACTACCTGCCGCGCCCAGTGCCGGAAGCCGACCTCGCCATCATGCGGCGTCTCGACCGGCTGCATCTGGAGTTCCCCTTCGCCGGCTCGCGGATGTTGCGAGGCCTGCTGGCTGCCGAGGGGTGCAAGATCGGCCGTCGGCATGTCAAAACGCTGATGAAGCGGATGGGGATAGAGGCGCTCTATCGCCGTCCGCGCACCACGAAGCCAGAGCCCGGCCACAAGATCTATCCGTATCTGCTGCGCGGGATGGCGATCACGCGGCCAAACCAGGTGTGGGCGATGGACATCACCTACATCCCGATGGCGCGTGGCTTTGTTTATCTGGCCATCGTGCTCGACTGGTTTAGCCGGCGCGTGCTGTCGTGGCGGTTGTCGATCACGATGGAAGCGGCATTCTGCGTCGAGACGCTGGAGGATGCTTTGGCTCGTCACGGAAAGCCGGACATCTTCAATACCGATCAGGGGTCGCAGTTCACGGGCTCAGCCTTCACCGGCGTGCTCGCCAACAACGGCATTGCGATCAGCATGGACGGCAAAGGGGCTTGGCGGGACAATGTCTTCGTCGAACGGCTGTGGCGCAGCGTCAAATATGAGGAGGTGTATCTGCGGGCCTACGACAGCGTCAGCGAGGCCCGCGCTTCCATCGGCCGATACCTAGATTTTTACAACGGCCGGCGACCACACTCGAGCCTTGACGGCACGACACCCGATAAAGCCTACTTCACGCCGCTGCCCCTCCGCTTGGCAGCCTAACCCCGGCAGACGCTCCACTTATCGATGCGGAGATTCTGTTCAGACAACCGAGACCACCTCTCATCTGCCATTCGTAGTAGCCCGACGCTGGTATGAGACAGCGCGAGTTTTTGAACGCCGAGCGAAACATCGGTTTCTCCGCGACGGTCTCGGCCCGTGCGTTGAACGTGGCCAGCTTGAACTCTTTCAGCGGCTTGCCCCACCACGCCGGAATGAGACCCCAGCGCATCGGCACCAACTTGTGATCAACCACGGCGTCGACGGTATCGGTCGGACAGATGTTGAAGCGCGGCTGCAGGTTCGATGCAGGCGAGGTCAGTGAGTACATCGCGTGGATTTGCGCCCAGGTGTAGTTTCGAGTGAAGCGTCCGCACATGGCGGCAATATATGATGTGCCACCGAATTCGGGGTAGGCATTTTGCAGGCCCGGAGGATCACGGCGTCGCCCGAATATTCGGGCAGCGGCGGAGCCCTCATCTGCGCGAACAATGCTTCGCGCAGAGCGTCACTCTCGGTTGTCATGGTGTGTCCTTCCGTAAGGCAACAGTCTCAGAGGTTATTAGTTCAGATAAGAAAAAGCCGCCGCTCTGGGGAGAGCGACGGCTCACTCGCTTTGCTGGGATTGGGGGGGACGGGACAAAGCGTATGTTCACCGTGCCGCCATATGCCCGCCTTGCGAAGTGCGTTAAGTCACACATCGGGAGGACGACCAGCGCACCGCCGCTTCTCTCGCTCCCCCAATCAACAAACTGCCGCACCGGCCCAGCCAGCTCTTCGCCTTGCGCCTTGGCGCGCTTAACCACCTCGCGCGATTACTAGAAGAATGGCACCATCTGGCCATGCCGCCGCATGCAGCGGCATGGATCACTCAGCCTCCAATTGGCCGTTCATGCAACCAACAGTCAGGCTGTTAGCAGCCAGCGGCGGGGACTGGCCCCCGGCGGCAATCGGCCTTGTATGAAGTCTAGCACGATCCTAGCCGCCGTCGCAGAGGACGAGCAGAGCATCCCCAGCAGCAGCCGTGACGGCTTTGGCCTGCCGCGCGCTGGTCGCGAGCGCTGGGCAGCTCTACCGCCCAATCAGCATAGTCCAGTAGTACCGGCCCGACTTCGAGACGGCATGCGCTACGGCCTTGCATCCCGGCAGCAGCATGTTCGCGGCATGTCCGGGTGAAGTCCACCATTGGGCGGTTACCGCCAGCGTGCGCTTTCGCCAGGGCTGCGAATTGACGCAAATGGCACATCGCCGACATCAAGCGATGTGTGCTTTGCGGTCGCTATCGGGGGAAGAGCGGACATCCGGCAAGCAGGCCAAAAACGACGCTAATGACCCATAGCGACATCGGCCAGCATCTCATGTTGCAGTAGCGAAGCGGTTTCGGCCCCTTCAACGCAGTTTGAGCCGGTACGATGCCGCCTCCTGAGCCGGGGCGGCATGAGGCGGCGGCAATTTCTCGGTGTTCTAGGCGGCGCGGCCGCCGCTTGGCCGCTCGCGGTGCGGGCGCAGCAGCCGGCGATGCCGGTGATCGGTTTTCTGCACAGCGCATCGGCTTTTCGACATTTGCAGAGCACATCCCCGCGTTTCACAAAGGGCTGAGCGAAGCCGGGCTACGTCGATGGTCAAAGCGTGACGGTCGAATACCGCTGGGCTGAAGGTCGCAATGAGACCCCTCCCGGCGCTGGCCGCAGATATGGTCCGCCGTCGCGTGGCAGTGATTGTTACGCCGATTAGCACCCCCGCGACGCTCGCGGCAAAAGCGGCGACATCGACCATTCCGATTGTTTTTGTGATTGGCGCGGATCCGGTGGAAGATCGGCATTGTTGCCAGTCTCAACCGGCCAGGCGGGAACGCCACCGGGATCAGTGACATTTGGCCGTGCAGCTTGGAAGCAAAGCGGCTCGCGCTCCTTACAGGAGTTGCTACCGAACGCCGCTCGCTTTGCCGTCCCTCGTCAATCCCTGACAACCGGGGCATTACCCGAGATTTTTGTCTCGGAATTGCAGATAGCGGCTTTTATCGATTGGGCTGAAAAATTGAAGTCGTCACAGCCCAGCAGCGAATAGCGGGCATCGACACGGCCTTTGGCGATAGTCGTTGAAAATGCGGGCCGATGCATTCCTCCATCAGTCCTGAAGCATTGTTCGTCACCCGCCGTGTGCAGCTACTCACGTTGGCGGCGCGCCATGGGCTGCCCGCGATCTATCATCGGCGCGATTTTACCGAGGGCTGGTGGGTTGATGAGCTACGGATTCAAGCCTTGCGGATCAGTTCTCGCCAGACTGGCTCTCTATGCTGGCCGCATTCTCAAGGGCGAGAAACCCGGTTGATATGCCGGTTCAGCTACCCACCAAGTCTCGAGTTCGTCATCAACCTGCAAGACGGCCAAGACGCTTGGCATCCCAAATTCCGGCCGTCATTGCTCGCCCGCGCCGACGAGGTGATCGAATAGCAGAAACGGGTGTCGGCTAAGCATGGAGTTTTCGATGAATGGCGATTTTATCTCGATCCGGGGCCTATCCTTGCCGCGGCGGATGGTCCTGCAAGGGATTGCATCGTTACTAGGCGGCGCGCTTACCCCTAGTGCCTTTGCTGCCACGGCGAAATCTTGTCAAGCTGACAGAACGTGATATTATCGGGCCGTTCTATCGCTTCGGCGCGCCGTATCAGACCAAGCTAGCTGGGCCGAACAGCCCGGCGAACGGCTGATGATGACTGGCACGGTATACAGTTCTGACTGCCGTAGCCGTTTGCCCAACACGCTGATTGAAATCTGGCAAGCGAACAAAGCTGGCCTGTATGACACAGACAAACCTGGCAACTTCACTGAACACGTGGACTTTCACTTGCGAGGCATGATGCTGACCGATCAGCAAGGGAATTATGAGTTTGAAACCATCATGCCGGGACGATACCCAATCCCACCCAACCTTCCGGGGTTAGAGAAATATGCAGGGATGACGCGACCGGCGCATATCCATTTCCGAGTTTCGGAATTGTTGCACATCCCGCTCACCACACAGCTCTATTTCAAGGACGATCCCGCACATTGCGAAGGATCCCTGGGCCGGTCGTAAACCATCGCTGGCTATCGGTCTCAAACAAGATGGCAAATTCCTGCATGGCGCTTTCGACATCGTGCTGGCCCGGGGGTTATAGCGACGCTTTTTCCCGCAGTGCGAAGTGACGTTATTGGCACTTAGCCGACACAATCGCGGGCACGTATTACTGGTCGCTATTGGGGTGAATAGCGGACGTGGCGCGGGCAGGCCAAAATCGACGCGAATGACCCATAGCTGACATTGAGCTAGCGCTAGCGGAGGTCCTCTTTTCGGGGCGAAGCGGATGATTTTCTGACCGCTCTTGCCGCAAACGCTTTAGCTATTTCTCTTAGGGCGATGCGATTTGACGACGATGTTGCTTTCCGAAGGTTTGCCATCTCGTGTCAGACGGCTTACCGTTGAGATAGCTGATTTCGGAGTTCGGCCACTTGCCGGTCATATACAGCCAAGCCAAACGACTTGCTGAATAAGGCCGACCATCAAAGCGAATTTGACGGTAACCCCTCCCATTTTCGTCCCAGCGATAGTGCCAACAGGAGCGCGAGTGCTAGCGCTTACCTTCCACCGAAATATCCCGGTTGTAGGGGCGTAACTAAGGACTTTGCGCAGTCGGTTAGCAGTCAGCATGGACCAAAATATCTTTCCAGACGTGCATCGGCAAACGAACCAAAGAGCTAAAGGCATGAGCTTAACAGATGCTTGGAATGCGACATAGTTCCTGTCGAAGACTAAAACGTTCCGTTTGCTGCGGCGCGAAGTGTCGCTTATGGCAGATTGTGTTGCAAAAGTCGTTTTGCACCGATGATCAAAAATTCTGCGGGCTGCAGGCGCGCATTTCGTGTAAAGATGTGAGGGACCTCATCGCCTCGCGCAAAACTCACAGGCGACTTCGGTAACGCGATTGAAGTTATACCAATCGGCGATTGCTGCCCGTTTTGTATTTTCGCGAAAAATTCGCGGCCCTGCAACTTTCGACTTTTGCAACACAATCTGCCAACAGCCGACATGGATCGGTGCTATATGATCCCACATGCCTGAAAGTGGAAAACCTGTCGTAGAGCGAAAGCCCGGTGACCAGCAATCCGGAGATCTAACAGAGCGCTCGTTGCATTTCCGCATTCGCCAGCAGGAAATACTGGCTGAGCTAGGAGTTTTGGCCCTTCAAGGCACTAAATTTATGGAGCTCTTGGATCATGTTGTGCGCCTTACGGCGGAAGGGCTTGAGGCAGAATATTGCAAAGTCCTGGAGTACCTTCCCGCCGACAATCGGTTGCTCGTACGCGCGGGCGTCGGCTGGGGCGAGGGAGTTGTAGGTTTCGCAACCGTAGGCGCTGACTTGGCGTCACCTGCGGGCTTCGCGTTGCATACAGGCAAGCCCGTCATATCAAATCACCTAGAGAATGAGCAGCGGTTTAGAACTCCGGAATTGCTAATCGAACATGGCATTCGTCGGGCGATGAATGTCATTCTGCAAGGCGATGGTTCCCCCTTTGGCGTCCTTGAGGTCGACAGCAAATCTGCTGGTGAATTCAGCAAGCATGATGTGGCTTTTCTCCAAGGAGCCGCCAACATCCTGGGAATGGCAATCGAACAACAGCAATCTCAGCGAAAATTACAAGCGGCACTCGATCGTCATCAGCTGCTTCTCAAAGAGGTCAATCATCGGGTCAAGAATAGCTTGCAGGTCGTCGCCAGCATGCTTCACCTCCAAGCGAATGCCGCGGGTTCTGAATTGGGTGAGAGTCTGAATGAGGCGGCTTCACGCATCTCCACTGTCGGTCGGGCATATGATCGGCTCGCTTACGCCGCGGACTACGAAAAGATTGATCTCACTACGTATCTGAAGGAGGTGCTCAACGAGCTGGAACGCGCCGTTTCGCCTAACGTCATCCACTTCGAAGCACCTCAAGGAATTTCAATTTTGGCAGATCGCGCGATCCTGATAGGCCTTATCATAAACGAGCTGGTTTCTAACGCTGGCAAATATGCATATCCCGATCGTCCAGGAGGACCCATCTGGGTGACCGTAGCTCAAATTGAAAAGCGTGCTATTGCACTATCTATTCGAGACGAAGGTGTTGGGCTGCCTGCAGGTTTCGACTTGGCAAAGAGCAAGCGTTTAGGAACACGACTCGTCTCTGCACTGTCAGAGCAGTTGGGCGCAGAACTTACGAAACCTGCGAGTGCCACCGGCAGTAATTTTGCGCTGCTCGTGCCACTGCAAGCCATATAGCGCCGTTGTTTCGCTTCCGCATTGATGTCCGCTTCGGGTCAAAAGCAGACGTGACGGCCTTGGATTGGGAGGTCCGCTTTGCCCGGTGAGTTCAATCGGTCAGTGCAACACGGCTCGTAGTCTATCGGCAGGGGTTTCAAAGCCCAAGGTCTTCCGCGGGCGTTGATTGAGCCGTAGGGCGACCCTGTTCAGGTGTGCCTGAGAGAAGCGCGAGAGGTCTGTTCCTTTCGGGAAATACTGTCGCAGCAAGCCGTTGGTGTTCTCGTTGCTGCCGCGCTGCCAAGGACTGCGTGGATCGCAGAAATAAACCTGCACGTTGGTTGCGATGGTGAATTTCTTGTGGTCAGCCATCTCCTTGCCTCGATCCCAGGTCAAGGAGCGGCGCAACTGCTGAGGCAGTTTGCTCACGTGTTTACCGAGCGCGGCTACCACAGTCGCCGTGTCCTTACTCGGCACTTTGAGAAGATCGTGGCACTCTACGAGCAGCTCGGCAAAGACCTCGCCGCCGACTCCAAGGGCGATCTCACGCTCAAGGTCTATCCCGGCGGCACGCTCGGCGCCGGCCCCTTCCAACAATACAAGCGCGCGGTGGAAGCCACGGCCGACATCGCCGACATCTGTCATCCGTTCCACTCCAAGGTCTTCGCCAAGACCATGCTGATCGTGCTGCCGGGCGCCGCGACCAGCGCGGTCGATGCCACCACCCGGCTGTGGAACCTGCCGGAGGCGATGCTGGCAAGCGACTACAAGGAGGTGAAGAACGTCTTCACCTACACGGTGTCACAGGCGGTGCTGACGTCGCGCGAGAAGCCGGTGCGCTCGCTCGCCGACCTCAAGGGCGCCAAGGTGTTCACCCCGGGCGCGGCTTCGCGCCGGTCATCTCGGCCTGGGGCGGGTCTCCCGTGCCGATGGACCTGAACGAGATGTTCAACGCGCTCTCCACCGGCGTGGTCGATATGGTGGCGCTGCCCTCTACCTCGCTGATGCCGCCGTTCCGCCTGGCCGAGATCTCGAAATACACCAGCGTCGGCGTCTCCGGGCTGTTCAACCCCTGCGGCGGCATCATGAACAAGGAGAGTTACGCCGCGCTGACCCCGTTGCAAAAGACGATCTTCGACAAGCACACCGGAAAGGCCATGAGCCTGAAAGCGGCGAAGATCTTCGACGACTCGTCGGATGAGTCGTTCAAGATGGCAAGCGACAGCAAGAAGGTGGAGGTGATCCAGCTTCCACCCACCGTGCGCAAGGCCATGTTCGACGCTGCCCAGCCGGTCGTCCAGAAGACGCTCGCCGACCTCGAGAAGGACGGCGTCAAGGATGCCAGGGCGGTGTATGAGGCGATCAACAAATAGCACGGTGACGTGACCGTCGTGCTCACCCTCATCGACAAGATCGTCCGCGCCGTCGCACTCTATTGCGGCGGCGCGGTGCTGGCAATCCTGATGACGGTCATCATCGTGGACGTGACCGGCCGCTACGTGTTCAACACGCCGCTCGACGGCTCGCTCGATCTTTCGATCGTGCTGCTGGTGCTCGCGGTGTCCTGCGCGATTGGATATGGCGGGCGCACCGGCGCGCATGTCACCGCCGACATGGTCACCACCGTGGTCGGTCCCACGTTCGAATGGATTTCGGGCCTCGGCATCAAGACGCTGGCCGCCGGCGTCACGGTGATCTGGTCGTGGCGGCTGTTCGTCACCGGAACGACCGCGGGCCGTCTCGGCGAAAGCACGCAGCTTCTGAATATCCCGTTCGAGCCGATCTACAAGGCGCTCTCCATCGGCGTCGGGCTCTATGCGGCCGTGCTGATCGTCGAAGTCTTCGTGCTGGCGCGTTGTGGCCAGGTTCCCTTGCTGGTCGCGAAAGCCGCGCCATGGGAAGCCCGGAATGACCGACACCGAGATCGGCCTCGCCGGCATCGTCGCGCTGTTCGCGCTGTTCATCCTGCGGATGCCGGTTGGCCTTTCGATGCTCACCGTCGGCTTCCTCGGCACGGTGGCGATCCGCGGCTGGACCCACGCGCTGCCCTCGCTCAGCTCAGAAACCTTCGCGATTGCGAGCTTCTATCAACTCACCGTCATTCCGATGTTCGTCCTGATGGGCAACATCGCCGGCGCCTCCGGCATGGGCCGCGATCTCTACAACGCCGCCTATGCCTGGGTCGGCCATATCCGCGGCGGACTGGCCTCGGCGACGATCATCGCCTGTGCGTTCTTCGCCTCGCTGTGCGGCTCGGCCGCCGCTTCCGCGGTCACCATGGGCCGCGTCGCGCTGCCCGAAATGAAGCGCTTCAAGTACGACGACGCGCTCGCGACCGGCACGGTGGCCTCTGGCGGCACGATGGGTTTCATCTTTCCGCCGAGCGCGGGCCTCGTGATCTACGGCCTCCTCACCGAACAGGCGATCGGCCGGCTGTTCCTGGCCGGCGTCATTCCCGGCATCATCCTCACGATCCTGTTCCTCATCACCATTCAGATCGTCACCTGGCGCCGACCGAGCGCCGGACCCGCCGGCCCGCGCGCCGCCATGGCGGAGCGCATGGCGACGCTCAAGCAGTCGATCCCCATCCTTCTCGTCATCGTCGTGACCATCGGCGGCATGTATGTCGGCCTGTTCACGCCGATCGAGGCGTCAGGCTTCGGCGCCTGCTTCACGCTGCTGGTGGCGCTCCTGCGCCGGAAATTGAATTGGCCGGTGCTCAAGGCGATCGTTTTGCAGACGATGCGGACGAGCGCCACCATTTTCCTGATCCTGATGGGCGCTTACGTCTTCATCCCCTTTATGACCCTGTCACAACTGCCCGAGATCGTCGTGGGCTTCCTGCTCGGGTTCGATCTGGGCACCACCGTCACATTGGTCGTCATCATCGTGACCTACCTGCTGCTCGGCACGTTCATGGAGGACATCTCCATGCTGATCCTGACGCTGCCGGTGGTGATGCCGGTGCTGAAAGCGCTGGGAGTCGACATGATCTGGTTCGGCGTCGTTGCGGTGCTCATCATCCAGATGGGAATCCTGAGCCCGCCGGTCGGGCTAAACGTGTTCATCGTCAAGGGCATCGTGCCGGACGTGCCGATGTACACGATCTTCCGCGGCATCTGGCCGTTCTGGTACGCGATGGGGCTGTTGATCGTGCTGCTGCTGATCTTTCCGCAGCTCGCGCTGTTCCTGCCCAACACGATGTTCAGGTGACAAACCAGATTCTAAGGGAGGAGAAGAAAATGCACGGACTTTATCCAAACGATGCTTCGATGCTCGACACCGCCGGACGCCTGCTGATCGTCGCGCTGTTCCTAATCATAGGCATCCGGAATTTGCAGAAATTCCACGTCGATGACCACATCGCGCGGCTGACCAAATTCAAGGCGCCGCTTCCCAAGGTGACGTTCTGGATCGGGCAGACCATCGAATTCGCCGCCTGCGCCATGGTGCTGTTCAACTGGCACGCCGACATCGGCGTCATCCTCCTGATCGTCTTCACCGTCGTGGCTTCCCTGCTGCTGCTGCGGTTTTGGGAGGTCGATGTGCCGCCGATGCGCGTCGGCATGCAGAACGGCATGGTCGCCAACATCGCGGTGGTCGGCGGCCTTCTGCTGCTCCTGCAAAACGTGCGGTGACCGGGTGAGCCGTCTCGATCCGTTGCCGCCGGAGCATTCGCCCGAGCTGAAGGAGCAGTTCGACTCCTTCTTCAAGTCGCTGGGTTTCGTGCCCAACAGCGTGCTGACGATGCAGCGCAAGCCTTCACTGGTGCGCGCCTTCGTCGGCCTGCAAAGCGCGATCTGGGGACCGGACAGCGAGGTCGACCGCGGCCTGAAGCGGCTGATCGCCCATGTCGCGAGCCGCGCCGCTGGCGACGCCTATTCGATGGCGCACACGGCAAGCGGGGCGCTGCATTTCGGCGTCAGCAGCGAAAAACTTGCGGTGGTGGCGGACGCAACGGCGAGCCCGCTGTTCAGCCCGGCCGAGAAGGCCGCGCTTCAGGTGGGCGCCGCCGCCGGCGCCGTGCCAAACGCCGTCACCGACACGATGTTCGCGGAGCTTCGCCAGCACTGGAGCGAGACGGAGATCGTCGAGATCGTCGCCGTGATCGCCGCGACTGGTTTCGTCAACCGCTGGAACGCCACCATGGCAACGCCGCTCGAAGACGAGCCAATGGCGGTCGGCGCGAAGCATCTTGCCGGCAATGGTTGGTCGCCCGGCACGCACCGACGGTAGGCCACTACAGCACCACATCCGATGGAGATCTGGATTTGCGCATTGCCACTCCCGATCGCCGCACGACAATCGGTGCAAAGGAGGCAAGGTAGCCGCCGGATGGGTTGGTTCTCCACTCTCGCGATGTGCATCCGCCGTCTGTCGAAGCACATGAACAAAGTTAGAACTCGGCCGCGCTCTCGGCCAACTATCGCGACCGTCGTCGCCTCGCTTTCTTCGCTGCTGGAGCAGTTGGGTCGTGTGAAGCCGGCTGTGGCGCCGTCGAGGTTACCGCTGGCGTGCAAAGTTGCTGAATACAAATTTTGCCGAGCCAAGTTGCGCGCGCCCACACTTAGGCGTTCGGGGGATGGCAGGGGGCGGGTGCGCATAATCGGATCGAGCGGCACGAGTACTTGTGGAATGGCAGCAACAGCAACACCCAAGATGCTGCTTTGCGCAAGCGTGCCGAACGCAAAATTTTTGCTTGGCTCTGTGGGAAAAATTTGTGGGAAAGTCAGACCTGAAATCGTCAGCCGAGGATTGTAGAGTTTTTTCAAGCGTTTGAATGGCGCTCCCTGGGGGAATCGAACCCCAGTTTCAGCCTTGAGAGGGCGATTACCGGCCTTCGGGTGAATTTCCGTCCAAAGCTTCATAAATTCGATGTGCAATCGTCTCTCAGGCGCTCTCGTTACCGGCGTGCAGCGCTGAATGGGACCAACACAGTGTGACTGCGCGTGCCGTCCAACGCAGCCGCGATGCGCCCGGCGATCGATTCTGAAGCGCGCCGCAGCGGATCGTTGTCGAGATGCGCATAGCGCGCGGTGGTCGCCGCCTGCGCGTGGCCCAGCAAGCGGCCGATGATCGGCAAGCCCAGCCCGCCACCGGCACCGAAGCTCGCGTAGGTGTGCCGCAGATCGTGCAGGCGAACGCCGGTCAAACCGGCCCGCTTGGTGACGGCATCCCACGGGCGCTTGAGATCGTGGCGCGGCTGTTCCGGATCGTCGCCGGGCACCACGTAAGGGCCAATCCGCTCCAGCGCATTCAGCACCGCAAGGGCAGGGGCGTTGAGGATGACGGTCTTTCGGCCGCTCTTGCTGTCGGGCAGGAACAGACAGCCGCGCTCGAAATCGACGTGCTCCCACCGCAGGTGCAGGATTTCCCGCAGGCGGCAGCCAGTGAACAGAAGCAGCCGAAGCGCCGCCGCCGCGGACGGCGCGATCTTGGTGAACCGCTTGGCCTTCGGCACGTGCTTGGCGGTGGGCTTGGTTTCGTCCACCGTCCAGGGAATGCCGGTGGTTTCGGCTTCGCGGATCGCGCTGCCCAGCCGCTCCAGTTCCTCGCCGGTCAGGAACCGCTCGCGGCGGCTTTCCTTGAACTTGTCGATGCCGCGCGCCGGATTGGTGCTTTCCGGCACGATGCCCGCGCGGCCCGCAAAGGCGTACATGCTGCCGACCACCGCCAGCACGCGATTGGCTTGAAAAGGCGTATCGGACAGCGAGGAATGCAGCTTGCCGACCTGGGGCCGGGTCAGCTTGTCGGCTTTGGTGGTGCCCACCGCGGGCTTCACGATGCGGTCCAGAATGTCCCGGTAAACTCGGCGGTCCCGGCTTTGCGCTTTGGTTCGACGTGTTCGGCCATGAACCGGTCGGCCAGTTCGGCCACCGTGGGCGTGCCGCGTTCGGTGGTTTTCTGGCTCGGCCGGGTCGTGGCCGTGCGCCACCGAGCCCAGAATGACCTTAGCCCGCGCTCTGGCGTGCTCCGGCGTGATTTTCCCGACTGCCGCGATGGTGTAGCGTCGCACCGGCGCGCCGCGCCCTGCGCCCGCCCTGTAGACGACCACGTAGGACATCGCGCCGGTGGGTCGCACCCGAACGCCGAAGCCGGTCACAACGTCATCCCAAACGGTGAACTCGCTGCCGTTGGGCTTCAGGGCGTCCACCATGCGCTTGGTAATTCGTTGGGCGGTCATCTGGCTCGCTCTCTGCTATCCGGTCTGGGGCAGCACCGGGGCAACACCGAAACGGAAAGCACCGGAAATCCGATAGCAGCGTAGGAGCCAAAAAGCCCACAAACAGTGGGTTTTTATCGCTCAGGGAAAGTCTGAGGAATGTCAGGGAATTGGATAGAATGAGACTACGAATCTAGGGGTCGGGAGTTCGAAATCTCTCCGGGCGCGCCAGTAAAATTAGGACCTTTCGTGAATTGTTGGGCCTTGGGGACGCTAGCCAAACAGAGTTGGGGACGCGCTGGGGACGCCAGTTAGGCGGTCAAGCCCACTCAACTTCTGGTTGTTGCCGCCCAACTGCATTCTTCGGCCGCGCTAACACAGGAGCAGATTGCGGCGCTGCTGGCTTCGTGATGGGATTTATCTCTCGCCGTTATCAGTTGTCGTTGCGACATCGGGGGTGAACGGGCGTCGCTTTCGACCTTGCTGGATGAAGACAAGGGTGCCTCACCGTGCGCGTCGACGAGGTATGAGGCGTCACCGGTTGTGTGTTACCGGTGCGGTCGTGTTGACCTCGTGGCTCACACGGTGATTTGTTCTGCCGTAGTGTTGCGGCGGCAACAGTTTCGCGTCGCAAGGGTGATAGGCTTCGGCTGAGACCGCAGAACAAACGGCGCAGCAGCCCGTGCAAACAGGGCGTTGGGGGGTCGCAGATGTGGTCGTGTAATCAAGTCAATGGGATCGCCCGATCGGATATTCCGATGAGAAGCGTAACGTTCGGGCGCTTTTCTCGCCCTGTGTATTGGTCTGTTCTGCATAGCACCGGGACTTGCGCAGGACACGCGAAACTCGGGCGATCTCTTCGTGACCGAAGGTGCGGCGGCGAAAAAAATCACTGTCATCGTCAACAAGTCGCGCACCATCAATGTGGGGAAGCCTTTTGCCCGCGCGGTGGTCGGATCGGCCGACTATGCGGACGTACTGCCTCTCAGCGCTAGCGCGATCTATATCCAGGGCAAGAAGCCCGGCACGACCAACGTGTCGCTGTTCGACAGCGAAGGGCGGCTCATCGGTGTGCTCGATCTCGAAGTGACGCTCGACACGCGTAATGTGGAGGCGAAGATCGGCACCCGAGGCGTTCGCGTCAGTTCGGTCCAGGGCCAGGTCGTGTTGAGCGGCACCGCGGTCGATGCGGTCGCTGCCGACCGTGCCGTGCAGGTCGCCCAGAGCCTCGCGGGCGGTCAGCCGGTCGTTAACGCCATGCAGGTTGCGCCCGCGCAGCAGGTGATGTTGGAAGTACGATTCCTGGAGGCTTCCCGGGACGCGAGCCGCGAACTGGGTGTGAATTGGAATCTCGGTGCAAACGGCAAAACATTCGTAAGCACAGGCCGGGGAACTGCTGCCGTTACTAATAATAATAATCCAGGTGGCCCGGTCAGTGGAGTTCCTGTTGTTGCAACGGCAGGCACATTGGTTGGAGCATCCGGACTGGGCGGGCCGTTTGGGACGGTGCTTTCGAGGGTTTTAAATCAGAACGGCACGAAGAATCGACGTCTCGTGACGGCCTTGGAAGAGAAGGGAGTTGTGCGCCGGCTGGCCGAGCCGAACCTTATCGCCCTGTCGGGCGACCGTATCTGGATTCGATCCAAGAGCCTTGAAGGTAACGCCAACCTCTTCCACCTCAATAGCGGTTCAGCGCCACACCTCGGTGGTGTTGAGGTTGACGGTCAGGGACAACCGCATGACGGCTGCAGCGATCATCCTGTAGAAGCTGTCGCGGACGTGGCCGGGGGGGCCATCACGCAGCACTCACGCGCAATCATGATTCAATGGGAGCCCAAACAACGAATCAAAGTTGCGCCGATTGGGCTCCATCACTGTCCGAATTCATCCCAGTATTCGGACAGTGCAGCATCCCGAGGAGCTATCACATGGTGAAATCGCATCTCAAACTGGTGTCGCCAGCAACAGTAAATCGGACAGTTATGCCGATCCGACGACCAAACAGCGATTCGGCCACGGGAACACCTGACCGAACGCGAGGTCGAGAAGCTGATCGACGCCGCGAAGGGCAACCGATACGGCGTCAGAGACGCCACCATGATCCTGATGGCTTTCAGGCACGGCCTGCGGGCTTCGGAGTTATGCGGACTTGAATGGTCCGATGTGGAGTTCGAAAGCGGCGCCTTGCACGTCCGCAGGGCCAAGGGTGGAACAACAACCACTCATCCATTACTCGGGGATGAACTGCGGGCACTGCGAATCCTAAAGCGTGATGCCAAGTCGCCCTTCGTGTTTTTGACCGAGCGTGGTGCGCCGTTCTCCACCGGCTGGGCCAGGCTCATCGAGCGCGCCGGTGTCGAGGCCAGGATGCCATTCCCGGTTCACCCGCACATGCTGCGCCACGCCTGCGGATTCGTGCTGGCCAACAGGGGCACCGATACCCGGACCCTGCAGGGCTACCTCGGCCATCGGTCGATCCAGAGCACCGTGCGTTACACCGAACTGGCCCCGGGCCGGTTCAAGAACCTGTGGAGGTGAGCGCCGTACCTGCCCCTTGGACACCCAGGTCAGCGCCTGCCGCCATGGGACAGCCGGCTTTTCATTCGATCGGCTGACCGCATCAGGCTGGTCATGGACTGTTTCCAGGCACGATCGTGGGTCTTGTGAATACGATTATAGGTTCGCCAGTGCATGCCCCTGGGCTTGTCGGGGAACTCCTCAGCATGTTCGGGCTGCCCCCCAAGCCCATCCGGATCTTCTGGGATTTGAAAAGCCCGCGCTCGCGGAGTGGCTCCTGCTGGCTGGCATATGCGAGGTCATAGCAATGCCGGCACGCAAACAGGCGACCACCGGCAAACAGCTTAGTTACCTTCCGGCCACAGAAAGCGCCGTTTGACCGGACGGAACAGATAAACCAGGGCCGCTCGCCGCCGAAGCGGCATGGGGTCCAAGCGATCACAATCGGCTGCTTTACATCGACCCAATCGTCGCCGTGCGAGCGGTTTCTGTATTCAGCGTGACGGAATAGCGCTCGGTTTGAACGTTGATCGA
>CAWKOD010000018.1:0-148837 GCA_963850885.1 uncultured Alphaproteobacteria bacterium
CATATCGGCCGCCGATTTCGACGCCTGCTTGGTCGCCATGTTCGCCTCGAGGCGCGCAATCTCTTCCTTCAGCAGCGCGACCCGCTCGGTCAGTTCGCCGACCGACAATAGCGTCAGCTCCTGTCCGATCTCGTGGGTGATCTTCTTCTTCGGCCGGTCGTCGTCGTCGATCGCTGCCATGGTCGGCCTCCAGTGTGGTCTTAAGAAAAATAGCGGCGGCCGGCCCGGTTGTCACACCGGGGCAGGCCGACTAGAAATCGTCGTTTTGCGCATGACCTTGTCCGGAAACCGGTTCCCACTTTTCGGGGTAATGCGATCCCAAACATTGAGGACGACATGACAGTGCCCGCACGCATGACCGTGATCGCCATCCGCGCCCCCGGCGGGCCGGAAATGCTGGTGCCGGAGGAGCGCCCGGTGCCGGCGCCCGGTCCCGGCGAGATCCTGGTGAAGGTGGCGGCCGCCGGCGTCAATCGTCCGGACGTGCGTCAGCGCCAGGGCACCTATCCGCCGCCCAAGGGCGCGACCGACATCCCCGGCCTTGAGATCGCCGGCGAAGTGGCGGCGCTCGGCCCCGACGTGAAGCGCTGGAAGGTCGGCGACAAGGTCTGCGCCCTCGTGGTCGGCGGCGGCTACGCGCAATACTGCCTGGCCTATGAGCCGCACGCCTTGCCGGTGCCGCCTGCGCTTTCGATGGTCGAGGCCGCGGCCATTCCGGAGACGTTCTTCACCTGCTGGCAGAACATGTTCATGCGCGCCGACGTCAAGAGCGGCGACTGGGTGCTGGTGCACGGCGGCACCTCCGGCATCGGCACCACCGCGATCATGCTGGCCAAGGCGTTCGGCGGGAAGGTCATCACCACCGCGGGCTCGGCGGAAAAATGCGCGGCGGCCAAGAAGCTCGGCGCCGATGTCGCGGTGAATTACAAAACGGAAGACTTCGTCGCGATGACGAAGGAGGCCACCGGCGGCGCCGGCGCCAACCTCATCGTCGACATCGTCGGCGGCGACTATATCGACCGCAACTACGATGCCGCCGCCGACAACGGCCACATCGCCCAGGTGTCGTTCACCGGCAATCCGAAAGTCGCCGCCAATTTCGCCAACCTGATGCGGAAGCGTCTGCATCACACCGGCTCGACGCTGCGCCCGCGCACCGTCGCCGAGAAGGCCGCGATCGCGCGCGGCATCGAGGAGCGGGTCTGGCCGTTCGTCGCCTCGGGCAAGATCAAGCCGGTGATCGACTCCACATTCCCGCTGGCCAAGGCATCCGAGGCCCATGCCCGCATGGAGACGAGCCTGCACATCGGCAAGATCGTGCTGACGGTGTGAGCCGCCCGCCATTCCGGGCCGCCCGATGGTTAATCCGCGATGCTGGGGCGCGGTTTAACTGACGGAAATCCTTGCTCTTATCGTCGGCGAAAGCTACTCATCGCTCGGCCCTGATGAAGTTCCGGGCGGATCCTTGAGCCCCTGCGGCACGGGCCGCGAAACGGTCGTAATGTTAAGGGCTTAACTCAGCCCTGAAGGGCACGACGAGACAGCTGCGGAGGTCGGGTTTGGGCTTGCTGCGCGCCGCAACGTTCGCGGCTCTCCTGGTCGCCGCCCTGTTTGGCGCATCGCCCGGTCACGCCGTCGAGGCGGTGAACGTGCGCACCGACGTGACCGCGATCGACCTCACCGGCGTTGCCGACCTGGTCAAGACCGAGTCCGACACCATCCAGGTGTCGGCGGCGCCGGGCGCCGACGGCATCGTGCGCCGCATGCAGCAGCCGGCGCGCGAGGGCTCGACCAACTGGGCGGTGTTCGCGCTCGCCAATTCCGGCGACGAGCAGATCGACCGGCTGATCGTAGTGCCGCACTACCGCATGGTCGGGTCGGGTCTGTTCCTGCCCGATCTCGGCCTGTCCCGCATCGTCACCATCTCGCCGAGCTCCGGCGAGCGGCCCGAGCAGCAGTACAGCGCCACCGCCGACATCTACCGCGTCACGCTCGATCCCGGCACCGTGGTGACCTACATCGCGGAGCTTCGCACCGACCGGTTGCCGCAGCTCTATCTGTGGGAGCCCGACGCCTACAAGGACAAGATCAACAGCTTCACGCTCTACTACGGCATCGTCATCGGCATCGCCGGATTGCTGGCGCTGTTCCTGACCATCCTGTTCGTGGTCAAGGGCAGCGTGATGTTCCCGGCGGCCGCGGCGCTCGGCTGGGCGGTGCTGGTCTACATCGGCATCGACTTCGGCTTCTGGGGCAAGGTGTTCGACATGTCGTCGGGCGCCGAGCGCATCTGGCGCGCGTCGGGCGAGGCGATCCTCGCCGGCACGCTGCTGGTGTTCCTGTTCGCCTATCTCAATCTCGGCCGCTGGCATGTGCGCTACATGCACATCACCCTGGGCTGGCTCGCGGGTCTGGCGGCACTCGTTGCGATCGCGCTGATCGACGCCTCGATCGCATCGGGCATCGCGCGGCTGTCGCTCGTCTGCATCGCGTTTCTCGGCTTCGGTCTCGTGATCTATCTCTCCACCCACGGCTACGACCGCGCGGTGCTGCTGATCCCGACCTGGTTCCTGCTGGTGGTCTGGACCGTCGGCCTGATGATGACGGTCACCGGCTTCGTCACCAACGACATCATCGGTCCGGCGCTGCTCGGCGGCCTCGTTCTGATCGTCATGCTGATCGGCTTCACCGTCATGCAGCACGCCTTCGCCGGCGGCATCACCCACAATATCGTCACCGACGTCGAGCGACGGGCTCTGGCGCTTACCGGCGCGGGCGACATGATCTGGGACTGGGACGTGTCGGCGGACCGCGTCTACACCAGCCCGGAGACCGAGCAGCTGCTGGGGCTCAAGCGCGGCACGCTCGACGGGCCGGCGTCGCGCTGGCTCGACGTGCTGCACGCGCTCGACCGTGATCGCTTCCGCGCGGCGCTTGACGGCGTGCTGGAGCAGCGCCGCGGCCGGCTGGTGCAGGATTTCCGCCTGCGCACGCCGGAGGGCCATTACCTGTGGTTCGCGCTGAAGGCGCGGCCCGTGGTCGGCTCCGACGGCGAGGTGGTGCGCCTGGTCGGCACGCTGACCGACGTGACCGAATTCAAGACCGCCGAGGAGCGCCTGCTGCACGACGCGGTGCATGACAACCTCACCGGCCTGCCGAACCGGCAGCTTTTCATCGACCGGCTGGAAGGCGTGATGGCCTTTGCCAAGGCCGATCCGGCGATCCGCGCCACCGTGGTGGTGATCGATCTCGATCGCTTCAAGCAGGTCAACGATTCGGTCGGCATCGCGGTCGGCGACTCGATCCTGCTGACCCTGGCGCGGCGGCTGGGCCGCCTGCTCAAGCCGCAGGACACGCTGGCGCGGCTCACCGGCGACCAGTTCGCCATGATCGTGCTGTCGGAGCGCGATCCGACGCGGCTGATCGCCTTCGCGGAGACCATCCGCCGGACGCTGCGCGCGCCGATCACGTTCAACGACCGCGAGATATTCCTCACCGCCTCGATCGGGCTTGCGCTCGGCGACGGCCAGCCGAGCCGCACCGAAGAGGTGCTCAAGGACGCCGAACTGGCGATGTATCACGCCAAGCGGATCGGCGGCGACCGCATCGAGCTGTTCAAGCCGGCGATGCGGGCGCGCAAGACCGACCGGCTGACGCTGGAATCCGAATTGCGGCGCGCGCTGGAGCGCGAGGAGATCACCATCCTCTACCAGCCGATCGTCCGCCTGGAGGATCGCTCGGTCGCCGGCTTCGAGGCGCTGGCGCGCTGGGACCATCCGAAGATGGGCCGGATGTCGCCGTCGGAGTTCATCAGCATCGCCGAGGAGATCGGCCTGATCGTCGATCTCGGCCTGTTCGTGCTGGAGCGCACCGCGCGCCAGCTCAGCGGCTGGCAGCGCAGCGTCCGCACCCGGGAGCCGATCTTCGCCAGCGTCAACGTCTCGTCGCGGCAGCTGCTGCGCCACGATCTGATCCACGATCTGCGCACCGTGCTGTCGCGCTCCGGTCTCGTCCGCGGCACGCTCAAGCTCGAGCTGACCGAGTCGATCGTGATGGAAAACCCCGAGCACGCGGCGCAATTGCTCACGCGCCTCAAGGAGCTCGGCGCCGGGCTGGCGCTCGACGATTTCGGCACCGGGCATTCGTCGCTCGCCTACCTTCAGCGCTTTCCGTTCGACACCATCAAGATCGATCAGTCGTTCGTGCGCACCAACAACAAGGGCACGCGGCCGGTGCTGCTGCGCTCGATCATCTCGCTCGCGCACGATCTCGGCATGGACGTGGTGGCGGAGGGCGCCGAGACGGATTCGGATGCGGTCGAGCTCTACCAGCTCGGTTGCGAATATGCGCAGGGCTATGCCTTTGGCGAGCCGATGACGCCGGAGGCGGCGCGGAAGCTGCTGCTGAGCGAGCAGCTCGAGCCGGTGCGATAGATCAAAATTGCTTGATCAAAGTTACTTGGCCGGCTGCCAGCCGGCTTTGACCCAGCGGTCCTGCATCGCCGGTGCGGTCATCGCCGCGACGAACGCACGCGCGGCGGTGGGATCGGCGCTGCTGTTCGGGATCGCCGCCGCATAGACCGTCCAAAGCTGGATCGGCTCGGGCAGCGGACCGACAAGCTTGGCGTCCTTGGCGTGGATGTCGGTGATCGGCACGACGGCGATGTCGGCTTTGCCCTCGGCGACCTTGGCGGCGGCGTCGTTGCCGCCGGTCGAGATCACGCCCTTGCGGATCACCTCGTCCTTGATGCCGGCGCTCTCGGCAAACTTCATCAGTTGTTCGACCGATGTGCCGCCGAGCTTGGGGTCGGTGTAGGCGATCGTGTTCGCCTTGATCAGCGCCGCCTTCACGGCTTCGGGCGTCGAGATGTCGGGGGAGGGCGTTCCCTCGCGCACCACCACGCCGAGCCCGACGCGGCCGAGATCGATGCGGCTGCCGGGCGCGATCTTGCCGCTCTTCTCCATCTCCGCCATCAGCGGCGCCGAGACGATGACGAGGTCCGTGGGCTTGCCGGACGCGATGGCGCCGCGCAACTGGCCGGTCGGGCCGACGATCAGATTGAACTTCAATCCGCTCTGCCGCGAATAGTCTTCGATCATGCTGGCGATGATGCCGCGCACGGCGCCGGCAGCGACGATATTGAGCTCGGCGGCGCCAGCCGGCGAAGCCGCCATCATGGCGATCAGCAACGCCGTGGCGCGGAGCGCGGTCATGAGATCAAGCGTGGCCGACGTCGCTGGACAGCATGCCGGGACGGATGCCGATCTTCTGCATCGCCCGGTCGTATTTCGCGCCGACGTCGGTGCCGAAAATCAGCTCGGGGTCCGCGCTGCAATGCAGCCAGCCATTGTGCTGCAGCTCGCTCTCGAGCTGGCCCGGCGACCAGCCGGCATAGCCGAGCGCCAGGATCGCGCTTGCCGGGCCGGCGCCGCGGGCGATCGCTTTGAGGATATCGAGCGTGGCGGTGAGGCAGACGCCCTCGTCGATCGGCAAGGTGGAATTCTCGATGAAGAAGTCGGCGCTGTGCAGCACGAAGCCGCGCTCGGTTTCCACCGGGCCGCCCTTCAGCACGGTGACGTCGCCGGCGCCCGGCGGAAGCTGAATCTTCTCGGCCTTGGGAATGACGTCGAGCTTCACCAGCAGGTCCGGAAAGCTGATATGCGGGGCCGGCTGGTTGACGACGATGCCCATCGCGCCCTCGGACGAATGGGCGCACATGTAGATCAGGCTGCGCGAGAAACGCTCGTCCTGCATGCCGGGCGTCGCGATCAGCATCTGCCCATCGAGGAAGCCGCGCGCCGCGCCGGTCCCAACGCCTTTTTGCAGCGCTTTGCGTGTCATTCGCATGTGGAAAGATTACTCCCATCGCCGCAGCTTGGGAAACAAAACTTGTCAAAACTCACCGACTGCGTTCACGAGCATGTCAGTGGTATGTGCACGCTGCCTCATTTAGATCATCGCCATGTTTGAAGCCCTTCGCCGTACTCATTTATTGCCGATCCTGGCCGCGGCAAGCCTGCTCATTGTGACAGCGTGCGCTGCAATTGCGGCAGATGTCTCGCCGTGGGAGGACGATGCGCAGTCGGCGGCGCGGCTTATTTCCGCGCGGGCCATCAACGAATCAGGCGGCCGCATGTTCCGCGCCGGCGTCGAGATCAGGCTCAAGGAAGGCTGGAAGACCTACTGGCGGTATCCTGGCGACTCCGGCGTGCCGCCGGTGCTGGATTTCTCCAAGTCGCAAAACGTCAAAGCCGTCACCGTGCGCTATCCGGCGCCGACGCGGTTTCCCGACGGCGGCGGCGGCAATTCGATCGGCTACAAGGGCGCCGTGATCCTGCCGCTGCATGTCGTGCCGCAGGATGCCAGCAAGCCGGTGACGCTCAATCTCAAGCTCGACTATGCGGTGTGCGAAAAGCTTTGCGTGCCGGCGGAGGCCAAGCTCGAGCTGATGCTGACCGGCGCCGAGACCGCGAACGAGGCGGCTCTCAACGCGGCCGAGGCGCGGGTGCCGAAGCCTGCCGCTGTCGGAGATAGCGGCAACGCCGTCGATCCGCGCGGTCCGCCGCGAGGCGGGATCGGGCAAGCCGCGCGTCATGGTGGACGTGGCGGCGCCGGCCGGTGCGCCGGTGGTGCTGTTCGCGGAAGGTCCAACCGCGCAGTGGGCATTGCCCCTGCCGGAGCCGGTGGCCGGCGCGCCCGCGGGATTGCAGCGCTTCGCCTTCGAGTTGGATGGGCTGCCGCCCGGCGAGCAAGCCTCGCGGCGCCATGCTTCGGCTCACGGCGGTCTCCGGCGACAAGGCCATTGAGGCCGGATTTCGGCTCGACTAATTCGCCAGAGACGTTAGAGTTTACGTATGATCTTCCGGCTTTTCTTCGCGCGCCGAAGCGGGCTTCGCGAAGCGGGAAATCGGTTCCCACTTTTCGGGATCATGCGCTAGTTTGAGCGCCCAAACGCAATCCATAACCCTGCGAGAGGATACGAGTCATGGCTATCAAGGTTGGCGACCGCGTACCCAATGGGACCTTCACCGTGATGACGGCGGATGGCCCGAAGCCGAAGACCACCGACGAATTGTTCAAGGGCAAGAAGGTGGTGCTGTTCGCAGTGCCGGGCGCGTTCACGCCGACCTGCAGCAACAACCATCTGCCGGGCTTCGTGAAGAACGCCGCCGCGATCAAGGCCAAGGGCATCGACACCATCGCGGTGACCGGCGTCAACGACGTGTTCGTGATGAACGCCTGGAAGAAGTCCGCCGGCGCCGACGCGATCGAATTCCTGGCCGACGGCAGCGCCGCCTGGGCCAAGGCGGTTGGCATCACCGCGGATCTCACCGAGCGCGGCCTCGGCGTGCGTTCGGGACGCTACGCCATGGTGGTCGACGACGGCGTGGTGAAGACGCTCAACGTCGAGGACGCGCCCGGCAAGGCCGAGGTGTCCGGCGCCGACAATCTGCTCAAGAGCCTGTAGGCTTTCGTCGCGTTTGCCCCTCTTCCTGCGCAAGCGGGGAGAGGGTTTTATTTTTGCGCCGCGCGGATCGCGGCAATCGCGGCGACGGCGAGTTGGTCGGCGCGCTCGTTCATCTCATGCCCGGCGTGGCCCTTGACCCAGTGCCAGCGCACGTCGTGCTCGCCGAGCGCGGCATCGAGCCGTTTCCAGAGGTCGACGTTCTTCACCGGCTTCTTGTCGGCGGTCTTCCAGCCGTTGCGCTTCCAGCCGTGGATCCATTTCGAGATGCCGTCATGGACGTATTTGCTGTCGGTGTGCAGCTCGACCGTGCAGGGCTTCTTCAGGGCTTCGAGCGCGGCAATCGCCGCCATCAGCTCCATGCGGTTGTTGGTGGTGTGCGCTTCGCCGCCGCTCAGTTCCTTCTCGTGATCGCCGAAGGTCAAGATCGCGCCCCAGCCGCCCGGGCCGGGATTGCCCGAGCAGGCGCCGTCGGTGTGGACGATGACGTGCGGACCGTCGGTCACGCGTGCGATCCTTCGGCCGGCAGGCCGTAGTCGCGCACGCTCGCGGCCTTCTGGTGGAAGCGGAGCTTGCGGAAATATTCGAGCGGGTCCTTCGGCTGCACCAGCGCGCCCGGCGGGCACGTTGAGCCAATCCACCAGACGGGTGAGCAGGAAGCGCATCGCCGCGCCGCGCGCCAGGAGCGGCAGCGCCTCGCGCTCGGCGTTCGAGAGCGGCCGGGTCTTGATGTAGGAGGTCAACAGGTTGCGGCCCTTGGTGACGTTGTAGGAATGATCGGGCTCGAAGCACCAGGCGTTGAGGCAGATGGCGACGTCGAAGGCGAGCGTGTCGGTGCAGGCGAAATAGAAGTCGATCAGGCCGGACAGCTTGTCGCTCAGGAAGAACACGTTGTCGGGAAACAGATCGGCGTGGATCACGCCCTGCGGCAGGTCGCGCGGCCACGCCTTTTCGAGCTGGCCGAGCTCCGTCTCGATCATGGCGCGCATGCCGTGCTGCACGCTGTCGGCGCGGTCCGCCGCCTGCTCGAACAGCGGCCGCCAGCCGGTCACCGAGAGCGCGTTGCGCCGCTTGCCGGAAAAGTCGGCGCCGGCGAGATGCATGCGCGCCAGCGCCTCGCCGACCGCGGCGCAGTGGCCGGCGTCCGGCCGGCGCATCCACATGCCGTCGAGGAAGGTGACGATGGCGGCGGGCCGGCCGCACAAGGTGCCGAGCGTGTTGCCGTTGCGCGCCTTCACCGGCTGCGGGCAGGTGATGCCGCGCGACGCCAGATGCTCCATCAGCGCCAGGAAGAACGGCACGTCGCCGGCCGCCACGCGCTTCTCGTAGAGCGTCAGGATGTAGTGGCCGGTGCCGGTGTGGACGAGGAAATTGGAATTCTCCACGCCCTCGGCGATGCCCTTGTAGGACAACAGCTCGCCCAGGTCGTAGCCGGCGAGAAATCGCCCCAGGTCTTCGGCGGAAACGTCGGTGTAGACGGCCATGCGTCCAGTACGGCCCTGCGTCGGGCTATTCCGTCAAGGGGAGGGTGGAGCATGATCCCGAAAAGTGGGGACCGGTTTCCCGCCTTCGCGAAGCCCGCTTCGGCGAGCGAAGGAAGGTCGGACAAGATCATGCTCAAAGAAAGTCAGGCGGCCGCGTTGTCGCGAAGCTGGCGCGGCAGCGGGAAGAACATGCCCGATTCGTCGGCGCCGGACACGGTCTCGACGTTCAGCGTGTAGCGCGCCGCGAACGCATCGAGGATCTCCTCGACCAGCACCTCCGGCGCCGACGCGCCGGCGGTGACGCCCAGCGTCTTGATGCCTTCGAATTTCGACCAGTCGATCTCGGCCGCGCGCTGCACCAGCACCGAATAGGAGCAGCCGGCGCGCTCGGCGACCTCCTGAAGCCGCCGCGAGTTGGACGAGTTCGGCGCGCCGACCACGACCAGCGCATCGACCTGCGGCGCCACGCGCTTGACCGCCTCCTGGCGGTTGGTGGTGGCGTAGCAGATGTCTTCCTTGTGCGGAGCGACGATGTCCGGGAAGCGGCGCTTGAGCACGGCGACGATGTCGGCGGTGTCGTCGAGCGACAGCGTGGTCTGCGTCACATAGGCAAGCTTGCTGACATCGCGCGGCTGGAAGGCCTCGGCCTCCTCTTCGGTCTGCACCAGCGTGATCGCGCCCTCCGGCAGCTGGCCGAGCGTGCCGACCACTTCGGGATGGCCGGCGTGGCCGATCAGCACGATCTCGCGGCCGCGCTTGTGGTGGATCTCGGCCTCGCGATGGACCTTGGTCACCAGCGGGCAGGTGGCGTCGAAGTGGAAGAAGTTGCGGCGCTTGGATTCCTCGGGAATCGACTTCGGCACGCCGTGGGCCGAGAAAATCACCGGCGCCTGGGTGTCGGGGATTTCGGAGAGTTCCTCGACGAAGATCGCGCCCTTGGCCTTGAGGCTCTCGACCACGTAGCGGTTGTGCACGATCTCGTGGCGGACATAGACCGGGGCGCCATAGCGCTTGAGCGCCTGCTCGACCGAATCGATCGCCCGCACCACGCCGGCGCAGAAGCCGCGCGGCGAGCAGAGCAGGACCTTGAGGGGCGGTTTGGCGGAATTGCCGCTGTTTTCTGCTGTCATGGAAGAGAAATGAGGTTCCGACCCCCGACCTGTCAAGACAAGGCGCAAATCCTTGCGTTTCCGGGGGGTAAATGCCTATATTCCGGCGAATTCCAGTCATCCATGATGACATTGGCCTCGTCCGGAAGGGCGGGCGGGGCGCAGAGGAGATTTACCCATGCAAGAAGCACCTCTGATGCCGAAGGCGACCGCCGTCTGGCTGGTGGAGAACACCGCGCTGTCGTTCGACCAGGTCGCCGAGTTCTGCAAGCTGCATCCGCTCGAAGTGAAGGCCATCGCCGACGGCGACGCCGCCCAGGGGATCAAGGGCCTCGACCCGATCCAGACCGGGCAATTGACCCGCGAGGAGATCGACAAAGGCGGTCGCCGAACCCGACCACAAGCTGCAGCTTTCCAAGCCGAAGGTGAGCCTGCCGGAGACCAACAGGCCCGGCGCCAAGAAGAAGGGCCCGCGCTATACGCCGGTGTCGCGCCGCCAGGACCGGCCGAACGCGATCCTCTGGCTGATCCGCAATCATCCCGAGCTCAAGGACGCCCAGATCATGCGGCTGGTCGGAACCACCAAGTCGACCATCGCCGGCATCCGCGACCGCACCCACTGGAACGCCGCGGCGCTCAGTCCGCTCGATCCGGTGACGCTCGGCCTGTGCTCGCAGATCGATCTCGATTTCGAAGTGCAGCGCGCCTCCAAGGAGAAGCCGGCGCCGGCCGACAGCAGCGTGACGCTGCTGCCCGCCGCCGTCACCACCGCGCCGCCGGAGCCGGCCGAGCCGGAGAGCCCGGCCGCGGCCAAGGCCAAGGACGACCTCGACACCGCCGCCGTGTTCGCCAAGCTCAAGCAGCTCGGCGGCAAGGCCGAGGACAAGGGCGAGATACCGGTGCATTCGAGCACATCCGAGACGCACCTCCCTAAGTACCATTGCTCGAGCGTGCGCCTGACGCTCAGGGCCGCCAGCGCATCCGGAACACCGGGCGGCCCGACACCGGATTGACGTCGTCGCCGGCCATCTCGAAGCCGTGCTTTTCGTAGAACGCGATGGCGCGGCCGTTGTCCTTGTTGACCAGCAGATCGAGCCGCGCCGGCGAGATGCGCTTGCCGGCGTCGAGCAGCAGCGCCGCGACGTTGCTGCCCCAGAACTCCGGCGCCACCACGATCTGGTCGAGATAGCCGGTCTTCGGATCGACCGTCACGAAGCCTTCGATCACGCCGTCCATTTCGGCGACGAGGATCTTGGCCTGCGGCACCAGCTCGTTGCGCCAGCGCTCGCGCCACCAGTCGACGCGCGCGGCGAAGTCGATGTCCGGATAGGCGTCCTGCCAGGTGCGCTGCCACAGCTCGATCGCCGCGTCCTCGTCGGCGGCGACATAGGGCCGGACCCTGAGCGGCGACGTGCTCACCGCTCGGTCAGCTTCAGCTCGATGCGGCGGTTGCGGCTGTAGGCCTCTTCGGTGGTGCCGGGATCGATCGGCTGGAACTCGCCGAAGCCGGCGGCGACCAGCCGCTGCGGCGGCATGCCCTTGCTGATCAGATATTGCACCACCGCGATGGCGCGGGCGGCCGACAGGTCCCAGTTGGTGCGGTTGCCGCCGATCGGGCGGACGTCGGTGTGGCCGTCGACGCGGAGCACCCAGGCGATGTCCTGCGGGATTTTCTGGGTGACGTCGAGCAGGACCGCCGCGATCTTGTCGAGCTCGGCGCGGCCTTCCGGCTTGAGCACCGATTGCCCGGTGTCGAAGAACACCTCCGATTGCAGCACGAAGCGGTCGCCGACGATGCGGATGTCCGGGCGGTTGCCGAGAATGTCGCGCAGCCGTCCGAAGAAGTCGGAGCGGATAGCGCGACAATTCCTGCACGCGCTGGGCCAGCGCCACGTTCAGCCGCTGGCCGAGGTCGGCGAGGCGGGACTGCGAATCCTTGTCCTTCTTCTCGGACACATCGAGCGCCTGTTCCAGCGCGCCGAGCTGGCGGCGCAGCGCCGCGATCTGCTGGTTGAGCACCTCGACCTGCGCCAGCGCGCGGAGCGAGACCTGCTTCTCGGCGTCGAGCTTGCCGCTCAGCTCGGAGACCTTGCCCTGCGCGGCCGCGTTGCCGCCGCTCAGGCCCTCGTAGAGTCCCTTATAGCGGTCGCGCTCGACTGTCGGTGGTGGCGAGGTTGGCGCGCAACTGCGCGATCTGCTCCTCCAGCGACACCTTGTTGGTCTGTTCGAGCCCAAGCAGGTCGGTGAGTTGCGAAATGCGCGCCGACAGCCGCGCCAGCGCGGTGTCCTTGCCGGTGACCTCCTGCGACAGCACGAACTGCACGACCACGAACACCGTGAGCAGGAAGATGATGCCGAGGATCAGCGTCGACAGCGCGTCGACGAAGCCGGGCCAGTAATCGACGCCGCGATCGCGGCGGGCGCGGGATAGAGCCATGTCATTCCACTCGTTGTGTCGCCCGCTTCGCTACTTGTCGACCCGCTCGCGAGCCAGAATCTCGAGCAGCCGGCGGATTTCGCGGTGCTGCTCGGCCTGCGAGTCGACCCAGTCGCGGATCATCTGCTGTTCGGTTCGCATGTGATGGACCAGGCCCTGGATGGCTTCGGCGAGGTTCGCCATGGCGTTGGTCGCGGCCTTGTTCGAGCCGCTGCCGGCGATCGCCTCGCGCAGCCGCTCGATCGCGCCCCGCATCTCGGCGCTGTTGCTGCCGACCAGCCCGCCTTCGCCATCACCAACGCCGCTGAGGTCGTGCACGGTGGTGGCGAGCCAATCTTCGAGCTCGGTGTGGAAGCGGTTCTGCGCCTGGCTCATCTGCAGGTCGAGGAAGCCCAGCACCAGCGAGCCGGCGAGGCCGAACAGCGACGACGAGAACGAGATGCCCATGCCGCTGAGCGGCGCGGCGAGGCCTTCGCGCAGCGAATCGAACGTCGCGTTGGCGTCGCCGCCGACCTTCAGATTGTTGATCACGGCGCCGACCGAGCCGACGGTCTCGATCAATCCCCAGAACGTGCCGAGCAGGCCGAGAAAGATCAGCAGCCCGGTCATGTAGCGGGAGATTTCGCGCGCCTCGTCGAGCCGGATCGCGACCGAGTTGAGGATGGTGCGCATCGTCTGGGACGACATCGACATGCGGCCGACGCGGTCGCCGAGGATCGCGGCCATCGGCGCCAGCAGCACCGGCGGCCGTTCGACCGCGATGCCGGGGTCGGCGAGCCGGAAGCCGTTGACCCAGGCGATCTCGCGGAACAGCCGGATCACCTGCCGGAACGCCAGAATGATGCCGATCAGCAGCACGCCGATGATCAGCGCGTTGAGCGGCGGGTTGGCCTTGAACGCGGTGCAGATCTGCGGGTGGATGACGACGACGATCAGGCTGCACAGGATCAGAAAGACCAGCATCCGCACCAGGAAGATGCGGGGCGAGGAAACCTTGAAGGGATCGATATCGCGGGCCATGTGCTTTGCGCCATGCTTTGCGCCAATGTCCGGCCTTTTTCGTCGCCGAAGCCTGTGCATTATGGCACGGGCCTAGCGAATGTAACTCAGGTTATTGCAGATTCAACGCAAATGCCGCCGAAATGGTCCGGCTCCGCGCCGGTTCCGGTCCGCATGTCCTAACCGGCGGCTTTCAGCAATGTCTGCAATTCGCGTTGTATCGTCTCGTTGCCGGCAACGATATGCTTCTTGGTGAACATGGCGTCGGCGCCGTCGATGTCGGTGACGAAGCCGCCGGCCTCGCGCAGCATGATGATGCCGGCCGCGATGTCCCACGGCGAGATGTTGCGCTCCCAATAGCCGTCGAGCCGGCCGGCCGCGACGAAGGCCATGTCGAGCGCCGCCGCGCCGAACCGCCGCAGCCCGGCGACCTTGTCCTGGACGGCGCTCGAGTTCGCGCAGTCCCAGCTCCAGGTCGCCGCGGCCGAGATGCGGCAGGCCGCAGGCGATCACCGAGTCGGCGAGGCGCTTGCGCGCGGCAACGCGCAGCCGCTTGTCGTTGAGGAAGGCGCCCTTGCCGCGCTCGGCGACGAAAAGCTCGTCGGTGATCGGATTGTAGATCACGCCGGCCACGATCGTGCCGGAGCGCTCCAGCCCGATCGAGATGGCGAACTGCGGGATGCCGTGCAGGAAATTGGTGGTGCCGTCGAGCGGATCGACGATCCAGGTGTGGGTCGTGTCGGTGCCGGCGTGGCTGCCGCTTTCCTCGCCGAGGAAGCTGTAGCCCGGCCGCGCCTTGGCGAGCTCGGCTTTGAGCGTTTCTTCGGCCTTGCGGTCGGCGGCGGTGACGAAATTGCCCGGGCCCTTGAGCGACACCTGGAGGTTCTCGACCTCGCCGAAGTCGCGCTTCAGCGTGCGCGAGGCCTTGCGCGCCGCGGCGATCATCACGTTGAGGAGGGCGGAGTGCTGCATTATTCCGCCCGCTTCACGTAGGCGACCTCGTCGGTCGAGACCACGATCTTCTCGCCGGTGGAGATGAACGGCGGCACCAGCACGCGCAGGCCGTTCTCGAGCTTCGCCGCCTTGTAGGACGACGTGGCGGTCTGGCCCTTGATGTGGGCGTCGGCCTCGACCACTTCGAGCACCACGGTCTCCGGCAGCTTGATGCCGATCGGCCGGTCGCCGTGCAACTGGACCTGCACCATCATGCCGTCCTGCAGGAAGGTCGAGCGGTCGCCGACGAAGTCTTCGCCGAGCTCGATCTGGTCGTAGCTCGTCGTGTCCATGAACACGAGCTGCTCGCCCTGCTTGTAGAGGAACTGGAACTGCCGGCGCTCGACCTCGGTTTCCTCGACCCGGTCGCTGCTGCCGAAGCGCTGGTTGAGCTTGCGGCCGTCGAGGATGTTCTTGAGCTCGACCTGGTTGTAGGCCGGGCCCTTGCCGGGCTTCACCGCGCCGGTCTTGACCGCGGCCCAGAGCGAGCCGTCGTGCTCGATCACCATGCCGGGCCGGATGTCGCTGCCGCTGATCTTGGCCATGCTCCGCAGATGCCCCGACGCCGGAACATCCGTCAAGGCTTGACCGGCTGCGATTTGGTCTGATGGGGCGGCGCCGTGGGGAACGGGGTCGGGCCGATCGGGTTCATGCGCGCGATCCAGGGCTTGGCCTTGTTTTCGGCCATGGCCCGATCCGCGGGCTTCATGTTGCGCATGAAGTCGTCGAGGTACGGATCGTTGTCGCCGCCGGCCCTGGCGATCAGGTGCCAGCGGGCGGCCTCGACCGGGTCGGCTTTGATGCCGCGGCCGGTCGCGTACATCAGCGCCAGCCTGTTCTGGCCGGGCGCACTGCCCTTCTTCGCCGCCTTGAGGAAATATTCGGCGGCGGCGGCCTCGTTCTTGGCGACGCCGGTGCCGTTGAACAGGGCGATGCCGTATTCGACCTCGGCATCGGTGTGGCCGGCGCGCGCCGCGGCGCCGAGCAGGCGGGCGGCCTCTTCCAGGTCCTTCTTCACGCCGCGGCCGTCCTTGTAGAACGTGGCCAGCGCGTATTGCGCCTGCGGATTGCCGGCGTCGGCGGCCTTGCGCATCAGTTCGGCGGCGCGGTTGAAATCCTGCGGAACGAGCTGGCCTTCGAGATAGAGCAGCGCGAGGTCGTAGGCGCCGACGACATGACCGAGCTTGGCGGCTTCGGTCAGCAGCCGCACCGCCTCCGGGCGATCGGCCGGGCCGCCGCGCCCGGTCATCTTGAACATCGCCAGCGCGAACATCGCCTCGCGGTCGCCGCGCGCGGCGGCGAGCTTGTACCACTCCGCGGCCTTCTTATCGTCGTTCGGCACGCCGAGCCCGTCGGCGTAGAGCTCGCCCAGCAGCGTCATCGCCTTGGGATCGTTTTTCTCCTCGACCCGCCGCATCGCCTCCTTGAAGGCGCGCGACGTAGCGGCCGCGCTGGTATTCGGCGTAGGCCAGATCCGGTTCCGACGGAGCTGCGATTGCGCCGGCGGCGCGGCGGTCTGCGAGCAACGGCGCCGATTATCGCTGCGAGGATGCGCGTGCGCTTGCATTCATCACACCGGCTCCGGCGCGAGCAGGCGTGACGCCTCGGCAAGCGCAGCGAGCGCGCCGCGCGGGTCGTCCCAGATGGCGTCGCCGACCGCGACGAAATCGGCGCCGGCGGCCGACAGCGGGCGCGATTTCCGCGAGGGTTGCGGCAAATCCGACGCAGGGAACCGTGAACAGCTCCGCCCACCATTCGATCCGCTCGACGATCGCGTCGAACGACGGGCGCCGTTGCCCGGCTGCTGATCTGGCCGAACATCACGTAGTCCGCGCCTCGTTCGCCGGCGAGCATCGCGTCGTCGCGGCTGTTCAAGCCGCCGCAGCCGGCGATCTTCGCCGGCTTCAGGCTGTCGACCGCGGCCATGAACGCCTCGATCCCGGTCAGGTGCGCGCCATCGGCGCCGGCGCGCGCGGCGATCTCGGGCATGTCCGTCGAGCACCAGCGCGATGTCCTTCTCCTGCACCAGCGGGGCCAGCACCTTGATGCGGTTGATCAGGTCGCGCTCGCCCGCGGGCTTGAGCCGAAGCAGCACGGCGGCGACGTCGGCCGCCGCCAGCGCGTCGCGGAGCGTGCCCGAAAAGGCCGCCGCGTCCTCGATGACCGGCGTGACGAGATAGAGCCGCGGCGCGGGGCGTTTGGTCTTCGGACCGATTGCGGTTTGGCCATGGCGTTCCGATGCGTTCCCAATAGGGCGGAATGGGGGCGATTCGGTCCCGTCGTCAACGACTCATTGCGACGCTTCCAGCCCGAGCTTGCGGACCAGGCTGCCCCACTTTTCGCCTTCCGCCTTGATGTAGGCGCGGCTCTGCCTCGACCGAGGCGATATCCAGCGGAATGAGCCCGATGTCGGCGATCTTCTTGCTGCATGTCGGGAGCTTCCATGATGCGCTTCATCTCGGCGTGCAGCTTGTCGACCACGTCCTGCGGCGTGCCGGCCGGCGCCAGCAGCACGTGCCACGACACCGCCTCGAAGTCCGGCGCGCCGACCGCCTCGCCGAACGGCGGCAGCTCCGGCACGGTCGGCAGCCGCGTCGACGATGTCACCGCGAGCGCGCGGAGCTTGCCGTCGCGAATGAGCGGCAGCGACGCGCCGGCCTCGGCGAAGGCCATCGCGACGTGGCCGGCCGCGACGTCGGCGATCGACTGCGGGCTGTTGCGATACGGCACATGGGCGAGATCGATGTCGAAGCGCTGCTTCATGTATTCGGCCGACAGATGCGGCGCGCCGCCGACGCCGGACGACGAATAGCTGAGCTGGCCCGGCCGCTCCTTGACGTATTTGATCAGTTCCGGGACCGAGTGGATCGGCAGCGCCGGATTGACCACCAGGATGAACGGCGACTTCACATAGAGCGCGATCGGCACGAAATCCTTCAGCGCATCGTAGGGCACGGTCTTGAGCAATGTCGGGCGGATCGCCATCACCGCGCTGGTCGCGACGATCATGGTGTAGCCGTCGGCGGGCGCGGCCTTCAGCGCCGCGACACCGGCGAGGCCGGCGCTGCCCGGCTTGTTCTCGACCACCACCGGCTTGCCGAACGCCTGCGACAGTTGCTCGGCATAGAGCCGCACGGTGACGTCGAGGCCGGTGCCGGCCGCGAGCAGCGGCATGATGGTGATGGATCTGGTGGGATAGGTTTCGGCGCGCACCGGCGCAGGCAACGCCAATGTCGCCAAGCGCAAGCGCGAGCGAAGCCCGCTTCAGCATGCTCGACATGAAAACTCCCGGCGATCGATGACCGCCGGGAGCCTATGCCGTTCTTCGTGGCGCCAGCAAGCGGGCGTCAGGCCGCCTTCTTCTCCAGATCCTGCTTCCACTGGCCGAGCGAGGCGAGGCTGTTCATGTGCGCGCGATGCGCGAAGGCGCGCTGGCCGGCGGCGTAGTTCTCGGACTTGCCCGACCACGCCTTCTGCGGCGCGCGCTTGCAGCGCGCGGCCGTAGGAGAAGGTGAGATTCCACGGCAGGTTGCCGATCTTGTTCATCGTGTCGAGATGGGCGGTCGCTTCCTCGTCGGACTGGCCGCCGGACAGGAACGCGATGCCCGGCACCGCGCCCGGCACGCAGTTCTTCAGCATCCTGACGGTCTTCTCGGCGACCTCTTCGACGCCGGCGCGCTTGCCGTTCTTCTTGCCGGAGATCGCCATGTTCGGCTTGAGCACGATGCCTTCGAGCGCGACGCGCTGGCGGTAAAGCTCCTCGAACTGCGCCTTGAGCACGGCGGTGGTGACCTCGAAGCAGCGGTCGATGTCGTGATCGCCGTCCATCAGCACCTCCGGCTCGACGATCGGCACGATCTGCGCCGCCTGGCAGAGCGCGGCGTAGCGGGCGAGCGCATGGGTGTTGGTGTGGATCGCGGTCGCGGTCGGGATGCCTGAGCCGATGTCGATCACGGCGCGCCATTTGGCGAAGCGCGCGCCCTGCTCGTAGTATTTCGTCAGCCGGTCGGCGAGCTTGTCGAGGCCGATGGTGATGAGCTCGTTCGGGCAGCCGGGCAGCGGCTTGGTGCCTTCGTCGACCTTGATGCCGGGGATCGAGCCGGCCTTCTTGATGATGTCGACCAGCGGCGTGCCGTCCTTGGCCTTCTGCCAGATCGTCTCGTCGTAGAGGATCACGCCCGAGATGTGCCGCATGCCTTCGGCGGAGCGGAACATCATCTCGCGATAGTCGCGGCGGTTGTCCTCGGTGCATTCGGTGTTGATGGCGTCGAAGCGCTTCTTGATCGTGCCGGTGGACTCGTCGGCGGCGAGGATGCCCTTGCCGGGCGCGGTCATGGCTTTGGCGACTTTGTTGAGGTCTGCGAGATTCATTCGCCCTCTCCTGAATTCGGAATCTCTTGCGTTTCCGGCCGGGCCGGGAGTAACGCCGTTCGGCGTCATTTTTGCCTCAAAACCTCGACCCCTGGCAACGGTTTGCCCTCCATCCATTCCAGGAAGGCGCCGCCGGCTGTGGACACATATGTGAATTGTTCCGCGACGCCCGCCACATTCAGGGCGGCGACGGTATCGCCGCCGCCGGCGACCGAAACGAGCTTGCCGGCCTTGGTTCGCGCTGCCGCATATTTGGCGATCTCGACCGTGGCCTTCTCGAACGGATGCAGCTCGAAGGCGCCCGAACGGCCCGTTCCAGACCAGGGTGGCGGCTTCGTCGATGGCGCCCTTGATGCGCTCGATCGACTGCCCGCCGACGTCGAGCATCATGCCTTCGGCCGGGATCGCATCGACGCCATAGGCGTGCGAAGGCGTGTTGGCCTGCGAAGTGGAAGGCGACGATGGCATCGACCGGCAGGATGATGGCGCAGCTTCCGGCCTCGGCCTTGGCCAGGATGCGGCGCGCGGTGTCCGCCATGTCCTTCTCGACCAGCGACTTGCCGACCTTGATGCCCTGGGCGTGGAGGAAGGTGTTGGCCATGGCGCCGCCGATCACCAGCGCCTCGACCTTGCCGATCAGGTTTTCCAGGAGCTCGAGCTTGGTGGAGACCTTGGCGCCGCCGACGATGGCGACCACCGGCTTCTTCGGTGTCTCCAGCGCCTTCGACAGCGCTTCCAGTTCCGCCTGCATGGTGCGGCCGGCATAGGCGGGCAGCTTGTGGCCGAGCCCTTCGGTCGAGGCGTGGGCGCGGTGCGCCGCCGAGAAGGCGTCGTTGACCCAGAGGTCGCCGAGCTTGGCGAGCTCGGCGACGAACGCCGGGTCGTTCTTCTCCTCGCCCTTGTGGAAGCGGGTGTTCTCCAGAAGCAGAATGTCGCCGGGCTTCATCGCCGCGACCGCGGCCGCGGCCTTCTCGCCGATGCAATCCTCGGCGAATGCGACGTGCCGCTTCACCGCCTGCGCGACGGCGGCGGCGATCGGCTTCAGCGACTCCTTCGGGTCCGGCCCCTTCGGCCGGCCGAAGTGGGCGAGCAGGATCACCTTGCCGCCCTTGTCGGCGATCTCGGTGATGGTCGGCGCGACGCGCTCGATGCGGGTCGCATCGGTGACCTTGCCGTTCTCGGTCGGCACGTTGAGGTCGACGCGGAGCAGGACGCGTTTGCCCTTCACGTCGGCCTGATCGAGGGTGCGGAAGTTCGGCATGCGGACAACTGCATCGAGCGCGCCGCGTAGCCGTCATGACCCGCGGATCAGATCAGCTTGCCCATCGCCACGGCGGTGTCGGCCATGCGGTTGGAGAAGCCCCACTCGTTGTCGTACCAGGACATCACCCGCACGAAGGTGCCGTCCATGACCTTGGTCTGGTCCATGTGGAAGATCGAACGAGTGCGGGTCGTGGTTGAAGTCGCCCGACACGTTCGGCTCGTTGGTGTAGCCGAGGATGTTCTTGAGCTGCTGCTCGGCGGCGCGCTTGATCGCGCCGTTGATCTCGTCCTTGCTGGTGGCCTTCTTCGCCACGAACTTGAAATCGATCACCGAGACGTTCGGCGTCGGCACGCGGATCGACACGCCGTCGAGCTTGCCGTTGAGCTCCGGCAGCACGAGGCCGACGGCCTTGGCGGCGCCGGTCGACGTCGGGATCATGTTCAAGCGCCGCGGCGCGGGCGCGATAGAGATCCTTGTGCATGGTGTCGAGCGTCGGCTGGTCGCCGGTGTAGGAGTGGATCGTCGTCATGAAGCCCTTGTCGATGCCGACCGCGTCGTTGAGCACCTTGGCGACCGGGGCGAGGCAGTTGGTCGTGCACGAGGCGTTGGAGACGACCTTGTGATCCTTGGTCAGCTTGTCGTGGTTGACGCCATAGACCACGGTGAGGTCGGCGCCGTCGGCCGGCGCCGACACCAGCACGCGCTTGGCGCCGGCGGTCAGGTGCATCGAGGCCTTGTCCTTGGCGGTGAAGATGCCGGTGCACTCCAGCGCGATGTCGACGCCGAGGTCCTTCCACGGCAGCTTCGAGGGGTCCTTCTCGGCGCTGACCTTGATCGCGCCGTTGCCGATGCTGATGGTGTCGCCCTTGACCGTCACCGTGCCGGGGAAGCGGCCATGCACCGAGTCGAAGCGCAGCAGATGCGCGTTGGTCTCGACCGGGCCGAGATCGTTGATGCCGACCACTTCGATGTCGGTGCGGCCGGACTCGGCGATGGCGCGCAGCACGTTGCGGCCGATGCGGCCGAATCCATTGATGGCAACCCGGATCAGTCATGTTCGCTCCCACTTGTGATGTGGTCACGCCCGGCGAGGGCATTCGCAGCCTTGAGATAAGACGCGAATGGCCGGGGCAAAGCCCCGGCCATGACGAAGAAAACCTTAGGCTGGCCGGGTTGTTATCACCTTTTGCCCAGCCTGCTCAACGCGGCTTCGGCGACCTTCTCGGCCGTAATGCCGAAGTGCTTATAGAGTTCCTTATACGGCCCGCTGGCGCCGAAGCCGGTCATGCCGACGAAGGCGCCGTCGGAGCCGATGATGGCGTCCCAGCCCATGCGGACCGCGGCCTCGACGCCGATTTTCACCGGCGCATCGCCGATCACGGCGCGGCGGGCCTCGTCCGATTGCGCCATGAACAGCTCGAAGCACGGCACCGAGACGACGCGGGCCTGCACGCCCTGCGCGGCCAGCAGCTTCTGCGCCTTCGACCGCGATCGACACCTCGGAGCCGGTGGCGAAGATCGAAACCTGCGCCTTGCCCTGCGCCGGCGAAATCTCGTAGGCGCCGGCGACGCATTTGTTGCGCTCGTCCAGCGTGCGGCGAAGCTGCGGCAGGTTCTGCCGCGTCAGCGCCATCACGCTCGGCGTGTCGCGGCCTTCCAGCGCGAGCTGCCAGCACTCGACCGTCTCGACCGCATCGCACGGCCGGAACACGTTGAGGTTCGGGATGGCGCGGAGCGCCGCCAGATGCTCGACCGGCTGGTGGGTCGGGCCGTCCTCGCCGAGGCCGATCGAGTCGTGCGTCATGACGTGGATGACGCGCTCGCCCATCAGCGCGGCGAGCCGGATCGACGGCCGGCAGTAGTCGGAGAACACCAGGAAGGTGCCGCAGTAGGGGATGATGCCGCCGTGCAGCGTCATGCCGTTCATGGCGGCGGCCATGCCGTGCTCGCGGATGCCGTAATGGATGAAGCGGCCGGAATAATCGGCCGCCGACATCGCCTTCATCGACTTGGTGCGGGTGTTGTTGGAGCCGGTGAGGTCGGCCGAGCCGCCGATCATCTCCGGCACCGCCGGGATGATGCTCTCGAGCGCGAACTCGCAGGCGGTGCGGGTCGCGATCTCCTTCGGCTCCTTGTGCAGGCTTTCCTTCACGGCGCGGACCGCGGCGTTGAGCGCGCCCGGCAGATCGCCGCGCATGCGGCGCTCGAACTCGGCGCGCTTGTCGGCGGGCAGCGCCGCGAGCGCGCTTGTCCCAGGCCGAGCGCGCGGCTTTCGAGCGCTGGCCGGCGGCGCGCCATTGCGTCAGCACCTCGGCGGGGATCTGGAACGGCGCATCGCTCCAGCCGAGCTTTTCGCGCGCGCCCTTGATCTCGTCGGCGCCGAGCGGCGAGCCGTGCGAGCTCGACTTGCCGGCCTTGGTCGGCGCGCCGTAGCCGATCGTGGTCTTGCAGGCGATCATGGTCGGCTTGTCGGACGACTTCGCCTTTTCGATCGCGGCGGCGATCGCTTGCGGGATCGTGGCCGTCGATCCGCGAGGCGTTCCAGCCGGCGGCTTCGAAGCGCTTCACCTGATCGACCGAGTCCGACAGCGACAGCGGCCCATCGATGGAGATGCCGTTGTCGTCGAACAGCACGATCAGCTTGTTGAGCTTCAGATGGCCGGCGAGCGCAATCGCCTCCTGGCTGATGCCCTCCATCAGGTCGCCATCGGACGCGAGCACATAGGTCGAATGATTGACGATGTCGTCGCCGTATTCGGCGGCGAGATGCCGCTCGGCGATCGCCATGCCGACCGCGTTGGCGAGACCCTGGCCGAGCGGGCCGGTGGTGGTCTCGATGCCGGGCGTGATGAAGTTCTCCGGATGGCCGGGCGTCATCGAGCCGAGCTGGCGGAACTTCTTGATCTGGTCGAGCGACACCGACTCGTAGCCGAGCAGGTGCAAGCAGCGCATAGACCAGCATCGAGCCGTGGCCGGCGGACAGCACGAAGCGGTCGCGGTCCGGCCACTTCGGATCGGCCGGATCGAACTTCAGCACCTGCGTGAACAGCACCGTGGCGATGTCGGCGGCGCCCATCGGCAGGCCGGGGTGGCCCGACTTGGCGGCTTCCACGGCGTCCATCGCGAGCGCGCGGATCGCGTTGGTCATGCGGTCGTGGTGCGCGCGATTCATGGCCACCTCATCACCCTGGCGCGTGGATGGCGCGACAGCGGCAGTCGAAGTTTTTGTGTTCATGGGGACCTGTCCGGATGGCCGGTGGATAGCACGCGGGGCGTTTAAGTCCAACGCGCCGCCGCGGCCGGAACCCCGCCATGCACAGGCTCGCGAAAACCCAGGGATAACGCCGGCTTCGCGGCGTTGACGCCAAGGTGGCGCAGCACCTAAAGTTTCGCTTCTAATTGGTTGCGGATTCAACGTTTTTCCATCGCGTCCGCGGCGTGGATTGCCACGCGACAAGGGTTTAGCGATGACCGATCAGACCGCGATCGAATCCGCGACCCGGCGCTTCACCCAGGCGCTGGATATGCTCGACGCCGCGGTCGACCGCAGAATCGAAATCGACCGCAGCCGGACGCTGCTGATCGAGCAGGTTCACGCGCTCGACGCCGACCGCTCCAAGCTCGCCGCCGACCTCGACGCCCAGACCGCGAAGGCGCGCAGGCTCGAAACCGCGAACCGCGACATCGCGCGCACGACTCGATGCCGCGATGGAGAACATCCGTCTGGTTCTTGAGTCGCAAGACTGACATGAGGATGCCGTGTCGCAGGTGAACGTCACCATCAACGGCCGCCAGTTCCGCATGGCCTGCGAGGACGGCCAGGAGGGCCATCTTCAGCAGCTGGCCAAGGACCTCGACGATCGCATCGTCGCGCTGCGCGGCCAGTTCGGCGAGATCGGCGACGCGCGACTCACCGTCATGGCGGCGCTGATGGTCGCCGACGAACTGGCCGAGACCGGCAAGAAGCTGAAGCGCCTCGAGGCGGATCACGCCGCCCTGCAGGACGTCGCGCGACGCGGCGGCCGAGCGCAACGAGGCGACGCAGGCGGCCATCGTCGCCGCCTTCACCTCGGCGGCCGAGCGCATCGAAGGCATGGCCAAGAAGCTCAGCCAGAGCGGCGCTGCGTCGAGCGGCAGCGTTGCACAAGGATAATTCACGCTGTCTGCGCAGGCATGGCTGGCAGTGCGGGTCGCATCCGCACTACATTGCCTGGGCGGGGCTGCGGGGTGCGTCAGAGACACATTCCCCGGGGCCTTACGATCTCGAAGGGAGCTGTCCCTGGCCGGGGCCCTGGTTCCGGTCATATGGCGCCCACCTACTTATGTAGGTTCCCGGGATCACGCTCCGACGGCCTATGCGGCTCCGCACTTTCTTGCTTCCGTCGGGGAATGGATTTCGGCCCGGTTGATGACCACCCTTTCGATCGACGACCTCAAAATCGATCTGCGCAAGACCGCGTTCGCGCGGCGCGACGCGCTGCCCGCCGCCGAGCGGCAGGCCGCGGCCGAGGCGATCGCGGCGCGGCCGTTCCCGATTCCGATCAAGCCCGGCGTCATCGTGTCGGGCTTCTCGCCGCTCAAGACCGAGATCAATCCGCTGCCGCTGATGCGCCGGCTTGCCGCCGCCGGCGCTCAGCTGGCGCTGCCGGTGGTGGCCGGCCGCGGCAAGCCGCTGATCATGCGCTCCTACGCGTTCGGCCAGGCGCTGAACGAAGGCGTCTGGGGCATCCGCGAGCCGAAGGACGATGCGCCGGAGGTCGATCCCGACATCCTGATCGTGCCGCTGGCCGCCTTCGACCGCCGCGGCAACCGCATCGGCTATGGCGCCGGCTACTACGACATGACCATCAATCGGCTGCGGTCGCTGAAGCCGGTCGTCGCCGTCGGCATCGCCTATGCGGCGCAGGAGGTGCCCGAAGTGCCGGTCACACCCCGCGACGCGCGGCTCGATCTTGTGCTAACCGAGCGTGACGTGATCGACTTCCGCAAGGCGTGACCTTCCCAAGGCGAGATATGCGAATTCTCTTCATCGGCGACATTGTCGGGCGCAGCGGGCGCAACATCCTGCTCAATCAGATGCCGAAGCTGATCGCCGAATGGAAGCTCGATCTCGTCGTGGTCAACGGCGAGAACGCCGCCGGCGGCTTCGGCATCACCGAGGCGATCTACAACGACTTCATCGACGCCGGCGCCGACGCCATCACGCTCGGCAATCATGCCTGGGACCAGCGCGAGGCGCTGGTGTTCATCGAGCGCGCGCCGCGGCTCATTCGCCCGATCAACTTTCCGCCCGGCACGCCGGGGCGCGGCGCCGCCATGATCGACGCCAAGAACGGCGCCAAGGCCCTCGTCATCAACGCCATGGGCCGCATCTTCATGGAGCCGCTCGACGATCCGTTCACCGCGATCGACCGCGAGCTTGCCGCCTGTCCGCTGAAGAGCGGCGCCGACGCCATCATCGTCGACATGCATTGCGAGGCGACCAGCGAGAAGCAGTCGATGGGCTATCTCTGCGACGGCCGCGCCAGCCTCGTGATCGGCACCCACACCCATGCGCCGACCGCCGACCACCGCATCCTGCCGGGCGGCACCGCGTTCATGTCCGACGTCGGCATGACCGGCGACTACCAGTCGGTGATCGGCATGGACAAGGACGAGCCGCTCGGCCGCTTCCTGCGCCGCATCTCGACCAGCAAGTTCGAGGCGGCCAACGGTCCGGCCACGTTGTCCGCGCTCGCGGTGGAGACCGACGATGCGACCGGGCTTGCCACCAAGGTCGGTCCGGTGCGGCTCGGCGGCGTGCTGGAAGAGACCAAGCCGACGTTCTGGGGCTGAGGAAAATGCTCGTGTGCACCCGCGTTGCCCTGTTTGCCGCCGTCCTTGCGTCCTGGACTTCGATTGCGTTCGCTGACGGCATCGAGCCCGGACTCTGGAAGATCACCACCCGGGTCGAGGCCGACGGCGTGGTTGGGCCGCCGCGCGAATCCGGAAAATGCCTCACCGCGGAAGAAACGCGCGACCTGGCCAAGACATTTTCGCCGGTCGCGAACACCGTGAACTCGGAGTGCGCGCCGCTCGAACGCAGCTTTGTCGACGGCAAGCTGTCGTGGAAGCTGGTCTGCAAGGGTCAGCTCGACATGGAGCTGATCGGGGAATTCCACTTCGATGCCCCTCGTCACTACAGCGCGAGGATCCGGAACACGGCGGTGATGGCCGGGAGGCAGGTCGCGAATTCGCTGAATATGCTCGATGCCCAATGGGTTTCCGAGTGCGCCCCGTAGTGACCGACGGCGCCGCCGTGAATTTTCGCCCTAGTGACTTGCATCGCGCCCGCGTTTTATAACGCCAGCAAATCCCGCTATCGCAGGGCAGGTCATGGCCGGTCATTCCCAATTCAAGAACATCATGCACCGCAAGGGGCGCCAGGATAAGGCGCGCTCCAAGCTGTTCGGCAAGCTCGCCCGCGAAATCACCACCGCCGCCAAGCTCGGCCAGCCCGACCCGGCGTTCAATCCGCGGCTGCGCGCGGCGATCATCGCGGCGCGCGCCGAGAACATGACCAAGGACGTCATCGAGCGCGCGATCCGGAAGGCCTCGGGCAACGACGCCGAGCACTACGACGAGATGCGCTACGAGGGCTACGGGCCGGGCGGCGTCGCCGTCATCGTCGAGGTGCTGACCGACAACAAGAACCGCACCGCCGGCGACGTGCGCGCGACCTTCACCAAGGCCGGCGGCAATCTGGCCGAGACCGGCGCGGTGTCGTTCATGTTCGACCACGTCGGCGTGGTCGAGTTCGACGCCAAGGTCGCCAACGCCGACCAGATGCTGGAGGCCGCGATCGAGGCCGGCGCCGAGGACGTGGTGTCGAGCGAAAACGGCCACGAGATCTACACCACGGTGGATTCGCTCCGCGACGTGGCCAAGGCGCTGGAAGGCAAGTTCGGCGAGCCGCGCAAGGCCGCGCTGGTCTGGAAGCCGAAGAACACGGTCGCCATCGACGACGAGAAGGGCGAGCAGCTGATCGGCCTGCTCGAGACGCTCAACGAGAACGACGACGTGCAGAACGTCTATGCCAATTTCGAAATGTCGGATGCGGTCGTCGCCAAGATGAGCGGCGTGATCAGCGCAGGATCGGGTCGAGGATCGGCAGGCTGAGCAGCGCCGCCAGCATGCAGATCACATAGGCGACGTTGCGGTAGAGCCGGTCCGATGCGCTGCGAAAGCAGCGCGAGCCGAGCGCCATGCCGGCGAGGTAGCAGGGCGCCGAACAGCAGCGACAGCGCCAGCGGGCGCGCGGTGAACAGGCCTTGCGCGGCAAAGATCGCGATCAGCAACGACACCGCAGAACATGAAGAACACCATCAGATTGGCGCGCAGCGTCGTGGCGTTGTTGCCGCCGCCGAGCCAGTAGAGGATCACCGGCGGACCCGCGATCTGCACCGCGCCCGCGCTGATGCCGGCGAACATGCCGACGCCGGTGGTGATCGGCAAGCGCGGCGGGCCGTGATAGCGCCAGCCCGACATCAGGATCGGCGACGAGGCTGAACACCATGCGCGGCGATGCCCCAGCGCAGCACGATCGGATCGAGCACGATCAGCAGCCAGGTGCCGAGCGGCACCGTCGACTGCCATCGCAATCGAGAGCGGCACGCACCTCGCGCCAGGTGCAGCGGCGCACCTCCGGGATGGCGAACGGCGTGCTGCTGACGAAATCGACCAGCAGGAGCGTCACGGCGGCGATGCGCGGATCGTAGATCGCGGCGATCAGCGGCATGTAGATCATCGCCCCGCCGAAGCCGGAGAAGCCGCGCACCAGGCCGGCCAGGCGCGGCAACCGCCAGCGCCGCAAAAATGCGGGGGTCGGCCAGGGCGGCCGCGAAGGTCGCGCTGTTGGGAAGATCGATCACTGATTTGGTCCGGCGGCACCTGTCTAGCAGCCGGCCTGCCGCGAACGCGATTGGGGAGAATGGGAGCTCTGCCCTGCAGACGCTTTGCCGCCGGCGCCGGGCGGGTCTATCAACGGGGCAAATGGGCCGCCCGATTCGCATCCTCGGCATCGATCCGGGGCTCCGCCGCACCGGCTGGGGCCTGATCGAGGTCGAGGGCAACCGCCTGATCTACGTGGCCTGCGGCTCGGTCGCGACCAGCGACAAGGTCTCGCTCGCCGAGCGGCTGGTCACGATCCACGACGGGCTCGCCAAGGTGATCGAGGAGTTCGCCCCGGACGAGTCGGCGGTCGAGGCGACCTTCGTCAACAAGGACGCCAACGCGACGCTGAAGCTCGGCCAGGCGCGCGGCGTGGCGATGCTGATTCCGGCGCGCGCGGGTATTGCGGTCGCCGAATACGCGCCCAACCTGGTGAAGAAGACCATCGTCGGCGCCGGTCACTGCGAGAAGGAGCAGATCAGGCTGATGCTGCGCGTGCTGCTGCCGAAGGCCGATCCGCTGACCCATGATGCCGCCGACGCGCTCGCCATCGCGGTGACGCATGCGCATCACCGGCAAAGCGCGCTGCTGAAGCTCAAGGTGGCGGCGGCGCGATGATCGGCAAGCTCAAGGGCGTCATCGATTCGCTACGGCGAGGATTTCATCGTGCTCGACGTGCACGGCGTCGGCTATCTGGTGCATTGCTCGGCGCGCACCTTGCAGGCGCTGCCGGCGGCGGGCGAGGCCACGACCTTGTCGATCGAGACCCATGTGCGCGAGGACCAGATCCGGCTGTTCGGCTTTCTGTCCGACGTCGAGCGCGAATGGTTCCGGCTGTTGCAGACCGTGCAGGGCGTCGGCGCCAAGGTGGCGCTGTCGGTGCTCAGCACGTTCAAGCCCGGCGGATCTGGCGTCGGCCATCGCGATGGGCGACAAGGCCGCGATCCGGCAGGCGCCCGGCGTCGGCCCCAAGGTCGCCGAGCGGCTGGTGATCGAATTGAAGGACAAGGCGCCGGCCTATTCCGATCTCGATCCGGCGGTGATCAATCTGTCCGGCGCGCTGTCGGAGAAGCGCGCGCCGCGGCCGGTGCTCGATGCGGTCTCGGCGCTGGTCAATCTCGGCTACGGCCAGCCGCAGGCCGCCGCCGCCATTTCCGCCGCCAGCCGGACCGCCGGCGAGGGCGCGGAGACCGCGCAATTGATCCGGCTCGGGCTGAAGGAGCTTTCCAAGTGAGCGCCGAAGTGAGTGCGCTGAGCGAGGCCGATCGCGCGCTGGTCGAGGCCGCGTCCGACGCGATCCGCAAGCGCTATCGCTACGACTGGCAGGAGGTCGGCGCGGCGCTGCGGACGCGCTCCGGCAAGGTTTTCACCGGCGTCAGTCTCGACGCCTATCTCGGCCGCATGGCGATTTGCGCCGAGGCGGTGGCGCTCGGCCAGGCGATCACCATCGCCGGCGAAACCGGCATCGAAATGATCGTCGCGGTGCGGCATCCGCCGCCCGAGGAAAAGGACCGCCCGATCGCGGTGGTATCGCCTTGCGGCGCTTGCCGCGAGCTGATCTGGGACTACGATCGCAATGCGCGCGTCATCGTGCCGGGGAGCAATGGCCCGGAGTCGGTCGGGATCGGCGAGCTGATTCCGAACAAGTACAGCCGCGAACGAGGGACCTGAGCCGTGAGCACCACGCCCCGCCGCCTCGTCGCCCCCGAGCGCCGCGAAGAGGACCTCGCCGAGACCTCGCTGCGGCCGCAGCGGCTGTCCGAGTTCATCGGCCAGCAGCAGGCGCGCGCCAATCTCACGGTGTTCATCGAGGCCGCGCGGGCGCGGAACGAGGCGCTCGATCACGTGCTGTTCGTCGGCCCGCCCGGCCTCGGCAAGACCACGCTGGCGCAGATCGTCTCGCGCGAGCTCGGCGTCAACTTCCGCGCCACCTCGGGGCCGGTCATCGCCAAGGCCGGCGATCTCGCGGCGCTGCTCACCAATCTGGAGGAGCGCGACGTTCTCTTCATCGACGAAATCCACCGGCTCAATCCGGCGGTCGAGGAGGTGCTCTATCCGGCGATGGAGGATTTCCAGCTCGACCTCATCATCGGCGAAGGGCCGGCGGCGCGCTCGGTGAAGATCGATCTCGCCAAGTTCACGCTGGTCGGCGCCACCACGCGCGCCGGCCTCCTCACCAATCCGCTGCGCGACCGCTTCGGCATTCCGGTGCGGCTGAACTTCTACACCGAGGCCGGAGCTCGAACTGATCGTCAACCGCGGCGCCCGCGTGCTCGGCATCGGCATGACGGCGGACGGCGCCAACGAGATCGCGCGGCGCTCGCGCGGCACGCCGCGCATCGCCGGACGGCTGTTGCGCCGCGTCCGCGACTTCGCCCATGCCGGCAAGCGTCGACAAGATCGACCGCAAGCTCGCCGACCGGGCGCTGCTGCAACTCGAAGTCGATGCCGCGGGCCTCGACGCCATGGACCGGCGCTACCTCACGACCATCGCCGAGCACTACGGCGGCGGGCCGGTCGGGGTCGAGACGCTGGCGGCGGCGCTGTCGGAGCCGCGCGACGCGATCGAGGAGATCATCGAGCCGTTCCTCATTCAGAAGGGCCTCCTGCAACGCACGCCGCGCGGCCGGCTGATCACCGGACACGCGTTCAAGCATCTCGGCCTCGCCGAGCCCGCGCGCGATCCGTCGCAGTTCGGGCTTGTTCGGCGGCGACGAGAGCGAGTGAGGGTCGTGCGATGCGAACCATGGAAGGCGGATGCCATTGCGGCCGCGTACGCTTCCGCGTCACCGCCGACCTCGACGGCGTCACCATCTGCAACTGCTCGATCTGCACCAAGAAGGGCATCTGGCACCTGATCGTGCCGCCGGAGCGGTTCGATCTGCTGCAAGGCGCGAGCGATCTCGCGACCTATCAATTCAACACCAAGGTCGCCAAGCATCATTTCTGCAAGGTGTGCGGCGTCCATCCGTTCTATGTGCCGCGCTCCGACCCGGACAAGATCGACGTCAACGCCCGCTGCCTCGACGGCTTCGACACGCTCGCCATCACGCCGAAGCGCTTCGACGGCCGCAACTGGGAGGCGGCGATGCAGCAGGACGTGCCATGGCGCTGAATAATTGGCGATGAACACCTCCGCGCTCGACGGCGAAATCCGCGACGGCCGGCATCTCCAGCCGGTCCGGGTCTATTACGAGGACACCGACTTTTCCGGCGTCGTCTATCACGCGAGCTATCTGCGCTTCATGGAGCGCGGCCGGACCAATTATCTGCGGCTGCTCGGCGCCGACCAGCGCGCGCTGTTCGAGGAGGTGGCGAAGGAGGCGCCGGGCTTTGCCTTCGTGGTGCGCTCGATGCAGATCGACTTTCGCAAGCCCGCGCGCATGGACGACGTGCTGGAGATCGTCACCGTGCCCGCTGGAGGTGAAGGGCGCCTCCATCGTGCTGCACCAGCGGGTCGACCGCGGATGATGAGCTTTTGGTCGAGGCGACCGTGCAGGTCGCCTTCGTGTCCGGCGGCCGGGCGCGGCCGATCCCGAAGGCGCTCCGCACCGCCATGAAGGCCGGTCAGGCCTCGGCTGGCGGGGATTGACCGCCGCCGGGGCTCGATTGCGGCCGGCGGGAACCCGTTTTTGCAGTCCCATCCGCTCTTCGGGCTGTTGGTAACCCGGCGTTAACCCAAATAACGCTGGCTAGGGCTGAACGACCGGTCCGGTGCCCTAGTTTGGTCAAGTTTCGCGGGACTTTCTGCCTTTCGCCGGTGGTGGACGGCGGGGATGACGCGAAATGTCGGGTCTGCGGCGGTACGCTTAGACGCGATGCCGCGCGGTTCCATTTGATCCAGGCAAGCGCCCCGTCCGGTGCTATGGCCGACGACGCTTCGAACCGATCCGGTTCGTCGCATCGCGGTCTGCCACATGTTGGCTCGGAGGGCCGAAGCGATGAATCCAGGCGACGTGGCCCAATCGGTGCTGCCGCTCACCTCCTCCGACCTGTCGCTGATCACGCTGTTCCTGCACGCGCACTGGCTGGTCAAATGCGTGATGATCGGACTGCTCGCGGCGTCGGTCTGGGTCTGGGCGATCGTGGTCGACAAGCTCATGCTTTACGCCCGCACCCGCCGGGCGATGGATCGCTTCGAGCAGGCGTTCTGGTCGGGCCAGTCGCTGGAGGAGCTCTACAAGGCGCTGTCGGCGCGCCCGGCCCATTCGATGGCCGCGCTGTTCGTTGCCGCCATGCGCGAGTGGAAGCGCAGCTTCGAGACCCAGACCCGGTCGTTCGCCGGTCTCCAGGTCCGGATCGAGAAGGTGATGGACGTCACCATCGCGCGCGAGATCGAGCGGCTGGAGCGCCGCCTGCTGGTGCTGGCGACGGTCGGCTCCGCCGGTCCCTTCGTCGGCCTGTTCGGCACGGTCTGGGGCATCATGACGAGCTTCCAGTCGATCGCGGCGTCGAAGAACACTTCGTTAGCGGTTGTGGCGCCGGGCATCGCCGAGGCGCTGTTTGCGACCGCAATCGGCCTTATCGCCGCCATCCCGGCGACGATTTTCTATAACAAGTTCATCACCGACGTGAACCGGCAGGCCCAGCGCTTGGAGGGCTTTGCCGACGAGTTCTCTGCAATCCTGTCTCGTCAGATCGACGAACGCGGCGTGCAGTAGGGGGATTGGCGGGCATGGCCATCAGCGGCGGCGGCGCGCATTCGGGGGCCTTCGGCAAGCGGCGCCATCGCCGCAACCCGGTGATGAGCGAGATCAACGTGACGCCGATGGTCGACGTCATGCTGGTGTTGCTGATCATCTTCATGGTGTCGGCGCCGCTGCTTACCGTCGGCGTGCCGATCGATCTGCCGCAGACCCAGGCGTCGAGTCTCGACCAGGCCGACAAGGAGCCGCTGGCGGTTTCGGTCAACACCGACGGCAAGGTCTTCCTGCAGAACACCGAAATCGAGCTCGAAGCGCTGGTGCCCAAGCTTCAGGCCATTGCCCAGGCGCGCGGCGGAAATGACGAGCGCATCTATGTTCGCGGCGATAAGACCGTGAATTATGGTACGGTGATGAAGGTCATGGGACGGCTCTCCGCCGCCGGGTTCCGCCGGGTCGCGCTGGTCACGGAGGTGGAGCAAGGTCCGTGAAGTTACCTGAGATGAAAACCGGTCTGGCGATTTCAGCGCTCGTGTCACGCAGCCCTGCTGCTGTGGGGGCTGCTGTCGTTTGCTGGCAAGCCGCTCGAGGCCAAGCCGAACGACGCGCTGCCGGTCGACATCATCTCGGACAAGCAGTTCTCCGAAATCACCAAGGGCGTGAAGGACGGCGCCAAGGACAAAACGCTCGCTTCGCTGGCCGAGAAGGTCGACACGCAGAAACCGGTCGACGACTCACGCGCCAAGGTCACGGAAAAGAAGGTGCTCGACGCGGCCAAGGCCGAGCCGCCGCCGCCCGCGGAGCAGCAGCCCCCGGCGCCCAGCGAGACCAAGCTCGAGAAGAAAGAGCCGCCGAAGATCGATCCGATCGCCGAAACCTTGAAGAAGGAAGAGGCGAAGAAGAAAGCCGAAGACAAGGCCAAGGCGAAAGCGGCGCAGCAGGCACAGGCCAAGCCGCAGCCGCAGTTCGATCCGACCAAGATCGCGGCGCTGCTCGACAAGCGCGAACCGACCCGACAGGCGTCGGCCGCCGATACGCTGAGCCCGGCGCCGTCGCTCGGCAAGGCGGACGGCAAGGCCGCGCAATTGTCGCAGAGCGAGATCGACGCGCTGCGCAAGCGCCTCGGCGAATGCTGGAATCCGCCGGCGGGCGCGGCCGATGGCGGCCAGCTCAAGGTCGTCATGCGGGTGCTGTTCAAGCCGGACGCGACGGTCGCGACGCCGCCGCAACTGGTCGCGGCGACGGCGTCGCCGTTCGGGCCGGCGATGGCGGAAAGCGCCAAGCGCGCGATCCTGACCTGCCAGCCGTTCACCATGCTGCGGCCCGAGCATTATCGAGCAATGGAAAGACATCGAGATCACCTTCGACCCCCGCGAAATGTTCGGCGGTTGAGCAGGGCAAGTTCAGGACACCGCATGATTGGAAATGGTTCGAACCGGAGCCCTTCGATTCGTTCAGCCGGGACTCTTGCTGACGCGGCGGACGCTGCTCACCGGCGCGGCCGCCGGCGCGGCGCTGGGCCTGCAATCCCGATCCGCCGGCGCGGTCCTCAGCATCGACGTGACGCAAGGCAACATCCAGCCGATCCCGATCGCCATTCCGGATTTCGTCGGCGGCAGCTCGAACGACGGCGACGTCGCGCGCAACGTCACCCAGGTGATCGCCGCCAACCTCAAGCGCTCCGGCCTGTTCGCGCCGATCGATCCGGCGGCCTATATCGAAAAAGTCTCGAACGTCGACGCGCTGCCGCGCTTTGCCGATTGGCGCACCATCAACGCCCAGGCGCTCGTCACCGGCCGCATCACCCGGCAAGGCGACGGGCGGCTGAAGTCGGAGTTCCGGCTGTGGGATGTGGCCTCCGCCGAGCAACTCACCGGCGCGCAGTATTTCACCGCGCCCGACATCTGGCGCCGGGTCGCGCATATCATCTCGGATGCGATCTATCAGCGCCTGACCGGCGACACCGGCTATTTCGACAGCCGCGTGGTGTTCGTCGACGAATCCGGCCCGAAAGAACGGCGGGTCAAGCGGCTCGCCATGATGGATCAGGACGGCGCCAACGTCCGCATCCTGACCCGTGGCAGCGATCTCGTGCTGACGCCGCGGTTCTCGCCGTCGACGCAAGAAATCACCTACATGTCCTTCGTCAACAATCAGCCGCGGGTCTATCTGTTCAACATCGAGACCAACCAGCGCGAGGTGGTCGGCGATTTCGCCAACATGAGCTTCGCGCCGCGATTTGCGCCCGACGGCCAGCGCGTGATCATGAGCCTGCAGGAGGGCAGCAACTCCAATCTGTTCGTGCTCGATCTGCGCTCCAAGCAAAAAGTTCAGCTCACCTCCGGCCCGTCGATCGACACCGCGCCGTCCTACTCGCCGGACGGCGCGCGCATCTGCTTCGAAAGCGACCGCGGCGGCTCGCAGCAGATCTATGTGATGAGTTCGAACGGGCAGGGCCCCAAGCGCATCAGCTTCGGCGACGGCTCCTATTCGACGCCGGTGTGGTCGCCGCGCGGCGATCTGATCGCCTTCACCAAGCTCGGCAAAGGCAGCTTCGCCATCGGCACCATGAGGCCGGATGGCTCCGGCGAGCGCATCCTCACCGAGGGCTACCATAACGAAGGCCCGACCTTCGCGCCCAACGGCCGGGTGGTGATGTTCTTCCGCGATCCGGGCGGCAACGCCGGGCCCTCGCTCTATACGGTCGATATCACCGGCCGGAACGAGCAGCGGGTGCCGACGCCGGGCTTTGCCTCGGACCCGGCCTGGTCGCCGCTGCTTGACCGCAACCTGAGGGAACCATGGCAGGTCCTGGGTTCCATCCGCCATAAGGCCGACACGTTCACGCCCCATTAACCATCACATTACGTTCGGGGGGTCGATGCATTTTTCCCGGTCTCGACAACGCCTCGTCAAGGTTGATGGAACGTTCGCTTAACGAACCTCCTGGTAGACCAGGACAGGTCCGGCGAAAGCTCGAACTTGGAGACCCGGCATGACCAGTATGTTGCGTAAATTCCGTGGTGCAGGCGTCGTCGCCGCGTTGATCGCGGGGCTCGCCCTGTCGGCCTGCGCCAGCAAGCAGGCCAACAACTCTCTGGCTTCGGCCGGCTCCGCCGCGCCCGGCAGCCAGCAGGACTTCGTCGTCAACGTCGGCGACCGCGTCTTCTTCGAGTCGGATTCGACTGAGCTCACGATGCAGTCGCGCGGCACGCTCGACAAGCAGGCGCAGTGGCTGCAGCAGTACGGCAATTACAGCTTCACGATCGAAGGCCACGCCGACGAGCGCGGCACGCGCGAATACAACATTGCGCTCGGCGCGCGCCGGGCCCAGGCGGTGCGCGACTATCTCGCCTCGCGCGGCATCCAGCCCGGCCGCATGCGCACCGTGTCCTATGGCAAGGAACGCCCGGTCGCGGTCTGCAACGACATCTCGTGCTGGTCGCAGAACCGCCGCGCTGTGACGGTGCTCGGCGCCACCTCGTAAGCGGGCGCCCGTAGTCAAACAAAAGCCCGGCGCCCCCGACACGGGCGCCGGTTTGCATTTGAGGCTATTGGTCCCAGTCACATTTTGGTCCGGATCGACGGCGATTATGCTAAGCCACCGCGGGCAAACCGATACTTCCATCATGATCCGTTCGATCACTCGTGGGTTAACCGCCGCGGCTTTGGCCGCCGCACTTTGCCTTGTCGGCACCGCCGCCGCCTCCGCCCAGGAGGACCAATCGCCGCTGTCGGCGATCGGCCGCATGTTCGGGAAAAAGCAGCAGACCACCGGCCAGGAAGAAACCGAGGGGCCGACCACCGAGCAGGTCCTGCGCATCGAGCGCCTGGAGGCGCAGATCCGTCAGTTGACCGGCACGATCGAGCAGTTGCAGTACCGCAACCAGCAGCTCGAAAATCAGCTTCGCGGCGGACCCGCGAGCGCCCAGCCGGCGCAAGCGCCGCCGCCCGCCCGCCCGCCGGTCCAAAGTCAGCCCATGAACCCGCCATGAACCAGCCCTTGCCCGCGGCCGCACCGCCAGCGCCACCGCCTCCGGCCACGGGACGCCGCTCCGACGTGTTCGATCCGTCGCAGAACCCCAATGCGCCCGGCGTGCCGCGGCCGCTCGGCGGCATGCAGAATGAACCGCCGCCCGTCGTGATGACCGATCCGCCGGTGGGCGTTCCCGGCGGCCGCGGGGCCGGCGGTCCGCTCGATCTGTCGACGATGTCCACTGGCCCCGGCGCCCAATCCGGCGGATCGCCCGAGTCAGGGCCGTTGCCGGCGCCGCCGCCGCGCAATTTCAGCGCCACCGGCGCGGTCGCCTCGGTCGCGCCGCCGAGCGACTCGCCGAAGGACACCTACGATCTCGGCTATGGCTATGTGCTGCGCAAGGACTACGCGCTGGCCGAAGACACCTTCCAGGCCTTCCTGAAGAAATACCCGACCGATCGGCGCGCCGCCGACGCGCAATTCTGGTTGGGCGAGAGCCTGTTCCAGCGCCAGCGCTATGACGCGGCGGCCCAGGCCTTCCTCGACCTTTCCACCAAGCACACCGGCCATGCCAAGGCGCCGGAGGCGCTGCTCCGGCTGGCGCAGTCGCTGGCCGCGATGAATCAGAAGGAAATGTCGTGCGCCACGCTGGCCGAGGTAGGCCGCAAATATCCGAAAGCGACCACGACCGTGAAGCAAGGCGTCGAGCGCGAGCAAAAGCGTGTCCGCTGCTGACGGCGCAGCGCTCAAGGCCGCCGAAATCCGATCGCTGTTCGCCGATCTCGCCGACCATCCGGTTCTCATTCTCGCCGTCTCCGGCGGCCCCAACTCGACCGCGCTGCTCGTCCTCGCGGCGCGCTGGCGCAAGGCGCGAAAGCGCGGGCCGAAGCTCGTCGCCATCACCATCGATCACGGCCTGCGCGCCGAAGCGCGGCGCGAAGCGCTCGCCGTGAAGCGCCTCGCCCGCTCGCTCGGCGTCGAGCACCGCACGCTACGCTGGAGCGGACGCAAGCCCTCGACCGGGCTGCAAGAAGCGGCGCGGCTCGAGCGCTACCGGTTGCTCGCGGGCGCGGCGCGGGCGGCGTCCGCCCGCCATGTGCTCACCGCTCACACGCTCGACGATCAGGCCGAAACGGTGCTGATCCGGCTCACCCGCGGCAGCGGCGTCAGCGGGCTTGCCGCGATGGCGCGCATCGCCCCGGTCCCCGGGAGTACGGACATTGCGCTGGTCCGGCCGCTGCTGGAGCTGCGCAAGGCGGAACTCCTGGCGACGCTCCGCAAGGCGCGCATCGCCTACGCCGACGATCCGAGCAACCGCGATCCCCGCTTCACCCGGGCTAGGCTCCGCGCTGCGATGCCGGCGCTGGAGCGCGAGGGCCTTAACGTCGAGCGGCTGGCGCTGCTTGGCGCGCCGGGTGCGGCGGACGGAAGCCGCGCTGGAGGCCGTGGTGGACGGGGCGGTGGCCGCGCTTGCGCCGGAGCCGTGGCCCGACGCCGGTCCGATCGCGTTCCCGGCTGTTCCGTTCGGACGATTGCCGGCCGAAGTGACGCTGCGTCTGCTCGGCCGCGCCATCGCCCACGCCGGCAACGAGGGACCGGTCGAGCTTGCCAAGCTCGAAGCGCTTCATGCCGAGCTTGCCGCTTCTTCAGGCAGCGCGCGGTTTCGACGCACCCTGGCGGGCGCCGTGGTCACGCGCTTCGGCGACCGGCTCTGGGTCGAGCGCGCCCCGGCGTCGCCGCGGCAGTGCGGCGCCTCGATTAGGCCTTAACCATGCCCAGAGCTGTTGAGCGCAACCTCGGCATACGGCCGCCGGCTGGGTTAGAATACGCCGGAATTGCGGTGCTTTTGGCGGGGCTGGTTCCCTTGGCAGGTGGCATCCGCAGACCTACATTGGTAAACGTCGGGCAGTCGTTGAATCGTCGCTAGCAGTCGTGCCGCCGGGGACCCGGCGTGGACGGGCCCCGAGCAGGAAAGACGAATTGGGATGAATGCCAATCTCCGCAACTTCGCGCTCTGGGTCATCATCGTTCTGCTGTTGCTTGCGCTGTTCACGCTGTTTCAGAACCCCGGCCAGCGCGCCTCCTCGCAGGACATCTCGTTCTCGCAGCTTCTCACCGAAGTTGACGCCGGCAAGGTGCGCGACGTCCTGATCCAGGGTCCCGACATTCACGGCACCTTCACCGATGGCCGCAGCTTCGCGACCTACGCTCCGAACGATCCGAGCCTGATCCAGCGCCTCTACGGCAAGGGCGTGGCGATCACCGCACGGCCGCAGGGCGACAGCGTGCCGTGGTTCGTGTCGCTGCTGGTGTCGTGGCTGCCGTTCATCGCGCTGATCGGCGTGTGGATCTTTCTCAGCCGCCAGATGCAGGGCGCCGGCGGCAAGGCGCTCGGCTTCGGCAAGAGCCGCGCCAAGCTTTTGACCGAGGCGCATGGCCGCGTCACCTTCGAGGACGTCGCCGGCGTCGACGAGGCGAAATCCGATCTCCAGGAGATCGTCGAATTCCTGCGTGACCCGGGCAAGTTCCAGCGGCTCGGCGGCAAGATTCCGCGCGGCGTGCTGCTGGTCGGTCCGCCCGGCACCGGCAAGACCCTGATCGCGCGTGCGGTCGCGGGCGAAGCCAACGTGCCGTTCTTCACCATTTCCGGCTCCGACTTCGTCGAGATGTTCGTCGGCGTCGGCGCCTCGCGCGTCCGCGACATGTTCGAGCAGGCCAAGAAGAACGCGCCCTGCATCATCTTCATCGACGAAATCGACGCGGTCGGCCGCCATCGCGGCGCCGGCCTCGGCGGCGGCAACGACGAGCGCGAGCAGACGCTCAACCAGTTGCTGGTCGAGATGGACGGCTTCGAGACCAACGAGGGCATCATCCTGATCGCCGCGACCAACCGTCCGGACGTGCTCGATCCGGCGCTGCTGCGGCCCGGCCGCTTCGACCGTCAGGTGGTGGTGCCGAATCCCGACGTCGTCGGCCGCGAGCAGATCCTCAAGGTCCACGTCCGCAAGGTTCCGCTGGCGCCCGACGTCAACCTGAAGACCATCGCCCGCGGCACGCCGGGATTCTCCGGCGCCGACCTCGCCAACCTGATCAACGAGGCGGCCCTGATGGCGGCCCGGCGCAACAAGCGCATGGTGACGCAGAGCGAGTTCGAGGACGCCAAGGACAAGGTGATGATGGGCGCCGAGCGCAAGTCGCTCGTCATGACCGAGGAAGAGAAGATGCTGACCGCCTATCACGAGGGCGGCCACGCGATCCTCGCGCTCAACGTCATCGCCACCGATCCGGTGCACAAGGCGACCATCATTCCGCGCGGACGCGCGCTCGGCATGGTCATGCAGCTTCCGGAGCGCGATAAGCTCTCCATGAGCTACGAGCAGATGACCTCGCGGCTCGCCATCATGATGGGCGGGCGCGTCGCCGAGGAGATGATCTTCGGCAAGGAGAAGGTCACCTCGGGCGCGCAGTCCGACATCGAACAGGCGACGCGGCTCGCGCGCATGATGGTGACGCGCTGGGGCTTCTCGCCCGAGCTCGGCGCCGTGTCCTACGGCGAGAACCAGGACGAGGTCTTCCTCGGCATGTCGGTTGCCCGTCAGCAGAACGTCTCGGAGTCGACCGCGCAGAAGATCGACGCCGAGGTCAAGCGGCTGGTCGAAGAGGGTCACACCGAGGCGCGCCGCATCCTCGAAGCCAAGCGTTCCGATCTGGAAGTGCTGGCCAAGGGCCTGCTCGAGTTCGAGACGCTGTCCGGCGACGAGATCAAGGACCTGCTGCTCGGCAAGAAACCGACCCGCGAGTCGGTGATCGAGCCGCAGACGCCGCGCTCGTCGGCGGTGCCGCCGGCCGGCAAGAGCCGCCCGCGCCCGGAAGGCACCGGTCCGATGGAGCCGCAGCCGCAGTCTTGATTCGCTGCGCATTTGCAACGATTGATGCTGCCATCGCCCGCGAAAGCGGGCGATCCAGTATTCGGGATCGCTGAAGGCCGGCGGCATGACAGCGGAGGTCGATGTGCCCCTGCAAAACCGCGTCGATCCGTTCGGCGAGCTGTTCGCCACGCCGGCGCGCGGTCTGTTCATGGGCAATCGCGGCGGACGCATCCACACCGCGGCCGCACGCTGACCAAGCGGCGCTGGGCGTCGCGGCAGTGGATCTGCTGCGTGCTGGACTTCAAAAGCCGCCAGCGCGACGTCTGGGGCCGCTATTACACCGAGCTGTTTTTCCTCGATGAGGTGACCGCGCTCGCCGCCGGGCACCGGCCCTGCTTCGAATGCCGCCGCAAGGATGCGGAAGCATTCGCCGTCGGCCTGGCAGCAGGCGTTCAAGCTTTTGAGCGCGCCCCCGCGCCGATGAGATGGATCTGGTGCTGCACGCCGAACGGCTGGATGGCCGCGCCAAGCGGCGGCATCGCCGCAGCATCGACGGTCTGCCCGATGGAGCATTCGTTGCGCTAAGGAGGAGGGCGCCTGGGCGGTGCGCGGCAAAACGTTGCTGCGCTGGACGCCCAAGGGCTACGACACAGGCAAGCGGAGGCCCCGCGGCACCATGGTCGATGTGCTGACGCCGCCGGCGATCGTCGGCGTGCTGGCGGCCGGCTACCGGCCGCGCTGGCATCCGAGCGCCGACGCTATTTCATCGCCGCCTTGATCGCCTCGACGCCCTTGCCGGACTTCGCCGCGTCGATGATCTGGGCTTCCTTGGCGGCGAGCTTGGGCGCTGCGTCCTTCATCGGATCGATGGTGTTGAGCGGCACCACCACGGCGCCGTGGCGGTCGGCGTGGATGAGGTCGCCGCTTCGCACCGCCATGCCGTGGATGTTCACGTTGCCGCCGAAATCCACCACATGGACGAAGGCGTGCGACGGCGCGATCGAGCCGGCCAGCATCTGGAAGCCCGGCGCGACCTGCGGGATGTCGCGGATCGAGCCGTTGGTGATGGTGCCGAGGCAGCCGAGCGCCTTGTGGATGTTGGTCTGCACCTCGCCCCAGAACGCGCCGAAGCCGACGATGTCGTCGAGGTCCTGGATCACCGCGATGCCGGGCTGCGGCGCCGCGGCGACATAGTCGAGATAGTCGAGCCGTTTGTTCATGTAGCCGGCTTCGCCGAGCGGCACGCGGTCCTGCGCCCGCATGGTGACGGTCTTGGCGAAGCCCACCATCGGCGGCAGGTCGGGGAACGGGCAGTGCAGATGCCGCACCGTGTAGCCGAAGCCGCGCCGCTCCGGCGCCACCACCTCCAGCAGATTGCAGACGGTCGGCGTGTCGATCGAGCGCAGGAATTCGAACTGCGCCGGCGTTACATTGGTCATGGCCTGTCCCCCACGTTTTTAATGCTGATTAGATGAAATCCCGCAGTCCCGCCTGCTGGAGCAGCGGATAGGTCTTGTCGCGAAAATCCCGTAAGCCCTCCTCGTAGCGCGGGAACGCCACCAGCAGGCCGTCGAGCCCGGCCTTCGACAAAGTCGCGAGCGTATCGACCACCTGCTCGCGGGTGCCGACCACCGGCAATCCGCCCCAGCCCTGGATGAAGGCCTCCTGCAGCGGCTTCATCCGCTCCGGCGGCACGTTCCGCTTGTTGGTTTCCAGCGAGAAGATCTCGACCATGTTCTTGGCCGCCTCCCAGTCGCCCTGCTGGTGGACGTAGTAGTTGTAGAAGTCGCGCGCCTCTTTCTCGGTCTCGCCCTGCACGATGTTGACGAGCGTCCAGACCTTGATGTCGCGGCCGTATCGCGGGCAAGCTTGTGATAGGCCTGCACATGTGCGGTGCATTCCTCCAGTCCGCCGGTGCGGATCACGGTGAAGACGAGATCGCAGTTCTTCACCGCGTAGTGCCGGCCGAGCTCGGAGGCGCCGGCGTTCATGATCGCCGGGTGGGGATACTGGATCGGCTTCGGCGCCAGATAGCCTTTCTTGATCTTGAAGTAGCGGCCTTCGTGGTCGAACGACTCGTCCTCGGTCCACAGCCGCTTGACGATGGCGATCCATTCCTCGGCGCAGGCGTAACGGTCCTCATGGCCCAGCATCGGCTGGCCGAACATTTCGATCTCGGGCTGCACCCAGCCGGTGACGATGTTGAGGATGAAGCGCCCGTCGGAGATGTGGTCGATCGCCGCGCACTGCTTGGCGGCGATGATCGGATGATTGATGGTGATGTGCGAGGTCGAGACCACGCCGACCTTGGGCACGGATGCCGAGATGCCGGCGGCCCAGGTGTAGGCCTCGAAGCCCGGACCCTGCGGATTGGTCTTGCCGCCCCAGCCGTGCCAGCGCGCGACCGGCACCAGCGCCTCAAATTCCATGTCGGCGGACAGTTTCGCCAGCTCGACAGTGTTCGGCCAGGTGATATCGAGCCGGCCATCGAGCTCCGACATCACGCAGCCGCTGTCGAGATTGGTCTGGAACGTGCCGAGCTTGAGCCGGCGGGTGCTCAGCGCCGGGTTGGTTTCGCTCCGGTTCTTCTGTCTTGGCCTCATGCCGTTCCTACTGCTTCCACCAATCCTACTGCTTCCACCAGGTCGCGACGATCGCCGCCATGATCGCCAGCATGCCGATCACCAGCGCGAGTGAATAGGGCCAGCCGCCGGCCTCGTAGGCAAGGGCTGGCAGCCAGCCGCCGAAGGTGCCGCCGATATAGAACGAGGTGACGTAGAGCCCGACCGCGGCGGAGGTGCCGGTTTTCGCGGTGATGGCGACGAAGCTCGTCGACGACGCCTGGGTGAGGATGCCGCAGGTCGAGGCAATGACGAGGCTGAACACGATCGCGGTGACCGAGGGGATCAGGCTGACCAGCATGCCGCAGGCCCAGACGCCCAACACGCAGAGCACGAAGTTGCGCCGGCCGAGCCAGGCGATGGCGCGGCCGAGCCACAGCGCCGCCACCGAGCCTACGAGATAAACCACGAACATCGAGCCGAGAAACGCCGGCGATTTGTTGAACGGCGGCGCGGCGAGGTGGAAGCTGAGATAGGTGAAGGTGGCGATGAAGTTGAACAGCACGCCGAAGCCGACCGCGTAGGTCGCGACGAGCCGCGGGTTGCGCATGTGCGCCAGCATTTGCCGGAACGAGGTGCGGAAATCGGTGGCGCGGACGAACTTCCGTTCGGGCGTGAGCAGCAGCGCCACCATCGCCAGGCAGATCAACGAGCCGCAGGCCAGCGCCAGGAAACCGCCGCGCCAGCCGACATAATCGGTCAGCATGCCGGGAACGAAACGGCCAAGAAATCCGCCGACCGCCGATGCCGAGGCGTAGATGCCGAACACGGAATTGGCCTCGTTCGGCGGAAATTCGTCGCCGACATAGGCGATGGTGACCGCAAAGATCGGCGGCAGTAAGAGCCCGTGAATGAAGCGCCAGAAGATGACCTCGTTCAGCGTCGGCGCTAGCGCCGTCATAGTCGCGGGGATGAGCAGTAGCGCCATCGCCACGACGATCAGGCGCTTTCGCCCGATCACGTCGGACAGCGCGCCGGTAAACGGCGCGGTCGCCGCCACCGCCAAGGTGCCGGCGGTGATGATCAGGCTGGCGTCGGCGGCGCCGACGCCGTATTCGCGCGCCATCATCGGCAGCACCGCCTGCGGCGCGTACAGGTGCAGGAACGCTCCGATGGCGCAGAAGGCGACGGCGATGCGGCGCGGATCGGCGAACATGGCAGACATTCAGCACAATTCTGTTGACCGGGCTACGCCGCTGCCCGGACTATCCGCTCGCGCCATCATGCGCCCAAAGGGAGGCAGCCTTGCTCGTCGATCACCGCACCTACTGCATCAAGCCCACGCACATGAACACGCATCTCGCCATCTACGAGGAATTCGGCCTCAAGGCGCAATGGCGCCATCTTGGCGAGCCGCACGCCTATATGTTTGCGGAGTCGGGTGCGATGAACTCGCTCGTTCACCAGTGGGTTTACAAGGATGCGGCCGATCGCGAAACGCGCCGCGCCGCGATGGCGGCCGATCCGGACTGGCAAATCTATGTGAAGAAGCTGTCGGAATCCGGCCTGCTGATGGAGCAGCAGACCTCGCTGATGGTGCCGGCAAAGTTCGCCCCGCCGATGAAGAAGTAGCGGCGACACCGTACGTCCTATCAACGTCATGGCCGGGCATAGTCGTCCGAAGGACGGCGTCGCTATGCTCGCCTATGACCCGACCATCCATTTTCTTCGAAAATAGCTGGATCGCCGGATCAAGTCCGGCGATGACGCTGTGGTATGTTGCTAGGCTGAAGTCCAAGGAGAGAAACTATGCTGCGCGCCAATGACGGCACCCGCACCGGCGGCGAAATCCTGATCGACCAGCTCGTCGTGCACGGCGTGCAGCATGTGTTCTGCGTACCGGGGGAGAGCTATCTCGCCGCGCTCGACGCCTTCTACGACCGGCCGATCAATCTCACCGTCTGCCGCCAGGAGGGCGGCGCCACCATGATGGCGGAGGCGGTCGGCAAAGTGACCGGCCGGCCCGGCGTGGTGTTCTGCACCCGCGGGCCGGGCGCCACCAACGCCTCGCCCGGCATCCACATCGCCAAGCAGGATTCCACGCCGCTGATCGTGTTCGTCGGCCAGGTCGGCCGCGAGATGCGCGAGCGCGAGGCGTTCCAGGAGCTCGACTATCGCGCCGTGTTCGGCACCATGACGAAGTGGACGACCGAGATCGACGATCCGGCGCGCATCCCTGAGATCGTGTCGCGGGCCTTTTACACCGCCTGCAACGGTCGGCCCGGCCCGGTGGTGGTGGCGCTGCCCGAGGACATGCTGGTCGAGCGGGTTGCGGTGCCGGACGCGCCGGCGTTCGAGCCGGTCGAGACCTGGCCCGGTCTCGCCGACATGGCGAAATTGCAGAAGCTGTTGTGGGCGGCGAAGTTGCCGATCGTGCTGGCCGGCGGCAGCCGCTGGTCGGAGGCCGCCGTGGCGTCGCTGGCGCGCTTCGCCGACCGCTTCGCGGTGCCGGTCGCTACCACCTTCCGCCGCACCCACCTGATCGACACGCTGCACTCAAGCTACGCCGGCGACGTCGGTCTCGGCATCAATCCGAAGCTGCTCGCCCGCATCAAGGCATCGGACCTGGTGGTGCTGATCGGTGGCAGGCTCGGCGAAATTCCCTCGCAGGCCTATTCGCTGCTCGACATTCCCGGGCCGCGGCAGACCTTCGTGCATGTGCATCCCGGCGCCGAGGAGCTCGGCCGCGTCTATCATCCGCATCTGGCCATTCACGCAGCGCCGACCGGCTTCGCCGCGGCGCTGGAAGGCTTGCAGCCGCCCAACGAGATTTCCTGGCGGGCGCAGACCAAAGCCGCGCATGACGACTATCTGGAATGGACCGAGAAGGCGACGCCGCAGCCGGGCGGCGTCAACCTCGGCGAGATCGTGGTGTGGCTCCGGCAGAACCTGCCGGAGGATGCCGTCATCACCACCGGCGCCGGCAATTTCTCCGCCTGGGTGCATCGCTTCTATCGGTTCCGCAAATTCGCCACCCACATCGGGCCGTGCTCCGGCTCGATGGGCTATGGCGTGCCGTCGGCGCTCGGCATCAAGCGCGCGTTCCCCGAGCGCACCGTGGTGTGCTTCTCCGGCGACGGCGACTTCCTGATGAACGGCCAGGAATTCGCCACCGCCGTGCAGTACGACGTGCCGATCATCGTCGTGATCGCCGACAACGGCACCTATGGCACCATCCGCATGCACCAGGAGCGCGAGTATCCGACCCGCGTGGTCGGCACCGAATTGCGCAATCCGGACTTCACGGCTTACGCCAAGGCATTCGGCGGCTTCGGCGTGACGGTGGAGAAGACCGCGGATTTTGCGGCGGCATTCAAGGCCGCGGAAAAATCCGGCAAGCCCTCGATCATCCACCTCAAGGTCGACACCAACGCCTCGACGCCGGGGCTGACGCTGGAAGGCATCCGCGACGAAGTCGCTGGCCGGGCAGGGACGCTAGAACAGCCTCGTGCTACCTTCCCGGCGAAGGCTTGCTTCGTCGGGGGCATATGATGGTAGATCGGATTTCACGCCGCCTGATCGTCGCCTTTATTGGTAGCATGACGGTGGCGTGGCCGTTCGCGGCTCAAGCGCAACCTCGAAAGCTCTATCGGGTGGGTTTTCTGGGCAATTCGACCGCCGCTTTGGAAGCAAATCTTATAGAGCCGTTCCGGGATGGCCTGCGCGCGCATGGCTATGAAGAAGGCCGTAACCTGCAGATCGATTATCGGTGGGCGGAAGGAAACTACGAGCGTTTTCCCAAGCTCATTGCCGAATTGCTAGCTCTGCATGTGGACGTGATCGTGACCGCCGGCACGCCGTCAGCGCTCGCGGTCAAGCGCGCCACGACGTCCGTTCCGCTTGTCATGATCGCGGTGGGAGATCCAATCGGAACCGGCATCGTGCCGAGCCTGGCGCGGCCCGGCGGCAATATCACCGGATTGAGCTCGATCGCCCCGGAGTTGGAAGGCAAACGGCTTGAGTTGCTGAGAGAGATCATACCCAAACTCTCTCACGTTGCGGTGTTGACCAATCCGGTCAATCCCTTTCACAAGGCTGCGCTGCAACAGGCGCGCGACGCAGCTCACGCGCTGCATATCAAAATCTTGCCGCTCGGAATCAAAACCACTGAAGACCTCGATGGCGCGTTCGCGACCATCGTCAAGGAAAGGCCCGAAGCGCTGCTGATTCTTGCGGATCGCATCTTTCTGCACAATCGCGTGCGGTTGATGGAATTCGCGACCAAGAACCGATTGCCGAATGTGAATGCCTATCGTGAGCTCGTTGAGGCCGGAGGCTTGATATCGTTTGGGCCGAGTTATGAGGACATGCACCGGCGCGCAGCGGGGTTCGTCGACAGAATATTCAAGGGTGTCAAGCCGGGCGACTTGCCGGTCGAGCTCCCGACCAAGTTTACACTCGTCGTCAACACCAAAGCCGCCAAGGCGCTGGGCCTCGCCATATCCGAGTCGTTTCTGCTGCGCGCCGATCAGGTGATCGAATAAGGCGAGCGCCCTCTAGGCGGGCACGTTGCGCCTACGATCACTTCAACCTTGCCGCGGCCTCCTGGATCAAACTCAGGTCCGAATACTTCTGCACGTCGAACTTCGCCTTGTAGAAGCCCAGCGCCTGGGTCTGATCGACATTGGCCTGCAGCGCCTTCATGTCGGGCATCAGGTTGCCGTTGCGGGCGTAGTCCTGGTCGGTGAACAGCCAAGTGAAGCGCTCCGGCGGAAATCTTGGTGAGCTTCGAGGCGATCGCCACCGCTTCGTCGTGGTTCTTCGGGTCGAGATACCAGCGCACGACGCGGAGTGTATCCTCCAGAAAGTCGACCATGGCGGCGCGGTTCTTGTCGATGAAGCTCTTGCGCGCCGTGTACACGATCATCTGGGTGACGCCCATGACGTCGCGCTGGGTGAACAGGATGCGGCCCTTCGCCTTCAGCTCCGGATCGTGCTGGAACGGCACCACGCTGGAGATGAGGTCGGTCTTCTTGTCGAGCAGCATCGCCTTCTGCGTCGGCAACGGCGCCTCGATGAAGGTGTAGTCGCGCTTGTCCTCGAGGCCGTGCCTTTTCAGCATCGCGCGCATGGCGACATCGACCGCGCTGCCCGCGGCGTTGCTGGACACCACCTTGCCCTTGAGGTCCTCGACCTTCTGGATCGGTCCGTCCTTCAGCACGTAATACTGCGTGGTCGACTTGCCGGGCACGCCGTCCTGGAACTGGTCGGAGATGACGCGGAGGTCGTCCATGCCGGCGTTCTGAATCGCGATGCCGAGCGACGAATAGGAATGGTTGCCGATCTCGATCTCGTTGTTCGCCATCGCCTGCACCAGCGCCGGCGTGCCGACCACGCGCACCACTTCGAGCTGGTAGGACTTGCCGTTGTGCTTGAGCAGGTCCGGCTTCTCCGGCAGCAGCGGCGCCCAGTCCGACGGCGCGATGACGTAGCTCAGGCGGATCTTGACCGGATCGGCCTGCGCCGCGCTTGCGGTCAAAAGCGCGACCATCACGGCTACGATCAGCGGCAGCGCGATTTTCAATGAGCGCATGGTGTCCTCCCCAAAGGAAACGTCGTGCCGTGAAGACTAGCACCGCGCACCCATGGCACGAGGGGCAAAGCGACGGCATTCGCCAGCCGTTGGGCTATGTCTTTCGGCTTGCGTTTTTGCGGTAAATCACTGTTCAGTCCTTGACGATGGCCTACCGCCGCACCGCAAATGTGCTTCGCCGGCTCAACGCCCGCCACGACGCCATTGTCGATGCGGCGCGCGACGCCGCGACCGCAGGCGGCATGGCGGCGATCCAGATCGCGCCGGTGGCGGAGCGGGCCGGTGTCGCCGCCGGTACCGTCTATCGCTATTTTCCCGGCAAGATCGAACTGGTCGGGGCGCTCGTCGAAAGCGTGGCCGAGCGCGAGATCGAGGCGGTGCGGAAGGCGGCCGATGCGGCGCCCGGTCCGCTGTCGGCGGTGGCAGCAGCCGTGGCCACCTTCGGTGCGCGGGCGTTGCGCAACCGCAAACTCGCCTGGGCGGTGATCGCCGAGCCGGTCGACACCGACACCGATGCGGTGCGCCAGCAGTATCGCCGCGACCTGTCCGCCGAGATCGAGACGCGGATCCGGGCGGCGATCGCCGGCGGCCATCTGCCGGACCAGGACGCGAGCCTCGCCGCGTCGGCGCTCGTTGGCGCGCTGCTGGAGGGGTTGATCGGGCCGCTTGCGCCGGATGGCATGGAAGACCCGGCACGCGCGCGCGAGGCGGTGCAGACGCTGACGCTGTTCGCGCTGCGCGGGCTTGGCGTGGCCGATGCCCGCGCCCGCGGCCTCGTGGTGCAGACCATCCTGCCGGGCGAAAAGTGATTACTGCAGTGTCGTCGCCGCGAGCCAATCGGTGACGGCGGTCAGCGCCCGGGCGCGGCCTTCGGTCTTGCCGAATTTCTCGTATACCGCCATCTGGGCGTCGGCGGAGGTGCCGGAGCCGACGATGGTGCGGCAGCGCTGCATCTCGGCGAGGCAGCCGAGCGCCTCGGCGTCGGCCGAGGTCTCATCCACCACCTGATCGACGAAATCGGCGACCGTGATGGCGCCGTGGTCGCCGACAAAGCTGCCGTGCACGCCGTAGCGCTGGGCCCGCCATTTGTTCTCGACCACGATGGCGCGCGTCACCGCGGTGATGTCGCGGTTGAGCGCCGGGTTGCGAACCAGCCGCCGCGCCAGCGAGCGCCACAGCGCCGCGATGGCGATCGAGTCGTCGACCAATGTCGGGCAGTCGGGCGCGCGCAGCTCGAGGGTCGGATGCTTCAGCGAGGGCCGCATCGACCACCAGATGTAGCTTGAGTCCTGCATCACGCCGGCCTGCACCAGCGCGTCCACATAGGCGTCGAATTCCTCTTTGCTGCGCAACAGCTCGGGCACCCCGGTGCGCGGCAGCTCGTCATAGGCGGCCAGCCGATAGCCCTTGAGCCCGGTCGGCCGCGAGCGCCAGAACGGCGACGAGGTGGCGAGCGCGATGAACAGCGGCAGATAGGGCAGCATCCGCGTCATCACGTCGACCCGGTCGTCGGGGTCCGGCAGTTCGACATGCACGTGCAGCCCGCACAGCATGTTGCGCTGGCCAATCATCTGCAGATCGTCCATCACCACGTCGTAGCGCTCGCCCTCGGATTGCTGCGAGCGGACCCAGTCGGCGGTCGGATGTGTGCCGGCGGCGAGGATGGCGAGGCCGTGATCGGCCGCGATCTTCGCCACGGTCTGGCGCAGATGCCGAAGCTCGGCGTGGGCGGTGCGGATGTCGTGATGCGGCAAGGTCGCGACCTCGCACTGCGATTGCAGGAATTCGCCCATCACCTGCCCGTTGGTGGCCTTCTTGGCGATGTCCAAAAAGGTCTTGGGCATGTCGCGCGTCACCTGCTTGGTGGCCGCGTCGACCAGGAAGTACTCTTCCTCGATGCCGATGGTGAATGCGTCCTTCATCGCCACCTCGGGTTGCCTCCGATGTGTCTCCGCCGGTACGCGCGAACTCAGCCTGAATTTCGGATCGTCTGGAGAGCGAAGCATGACACCCTCCGGGGTTGGCCCAATGCGTCACATTCCCCCGGCGTGATGCTGGGCGACTGTGTCCCGCAATGACGCCCCAGAGGCCAAAAAGTTCCGCGCGCAATCGTGCGCGCGGCTCTTTATAAGCGACTGAATAAGAAAAATTATTTGCTGCCGTCGGCCTTGAACTGCTTCAGATAGGCCCACAGGTCGCCGATTTCCTTGTCGTTCTTGATGCCGGCGAATGCCATCTTGGTGCCGGGCACCTTGGCCATCGGGTTCTGGATGTAGTCCTTGAAGGCCGCTTCGCTCCAGGTGATGTCGGCCTTTTTGTTGGCGTCGCTGTAGCTGTATTCCGCAATGGTGCCGGACTTGCGCCCATCGAGGCCGTTGAGCACCGGCCCGACCTTGTTTTTCGCGTCCTCGCCGACCGCATGGCAGGGGCTGCATTTGCGGAAGGAATGCTCGCCGGCGGCGAGATCCTGCGCGTTCGCCATTCCCATCGTCGTGGCAATCGTCAACGAAGCCAAAATCACCGATTTCATAATGCTATTCTCCCTGAGAAGCCCCGAAACCATTTTCGGCACGGATCGGCCGGTTGTACAGTCACCCCTGCCACCGTTCAACGCGCGAAAGCCGATTTGGGTCGCTGATGTCCGTTGTCATGCCCGCCGCCGATCAGGCCGTGCTCGCCCGCCGCGCGCAGATCGTCGCCGATCTCCAGGAGATCGTGCCGGGCGAGGGGGTGATCGCGGCCGAGCGCGCGATGCGGCCCTACGAATCCGACGGGCTGACCGCCTACAAGCAATTGCCGATGGTCGTGGTGCTGCCCGAGACCTCCGACCAGGTTGCGAGCGTGCTGCGCTATTGCCACAACAACGGCGTCCGCGTGGTGCCGCGCGGCGCGGGCACCTCGCTGTCCGGCGGGGCCCTGCCGTTGGTCGATGGCGTGCTGCTCGGCATGGGCAAGTTCAACCGCATCCGCGAGATCGACTTCGCCAACCGCGTCGCCGTGGTCGAGCCCGGCGTCACCAATCTCGCCATCAGCACGGCGGTGGAGGGCGAAGGCTTCTACTACGCCCCCGACCCGTCGTCGCAGATCGCCTGCACCATCGGCGGCAACGTCGCGGAGAATTCCGGTGGCGTGCATTGCCTGAAATACGGCATGACCACCAACAACATCCTCGGCCTCGAAATGGTGCTGATGAGCGGCGAGGTGCTGCGCCTCGGCGGCAAGCATCTCGACGCCGGCGGCTACGACCTGATCGGCATCATCACCGGCTCGGAGGGGCTGTTGGGCGTCGTCACCGAAGTGACGGTGCGGCTCCTGAAGAAGCCGGAAACCGCGCGCGCCGTGCTGGTCGGATTTCCCAGCGCCGAGGATGCCGGCGAATGCGTCTCGCGCATCATCGGCGCCGGCATCATCCCCGGCGGCATGGAGATGATGGACAGGCCCGCGATCCACGCCACCGAAGAGTTCGTCCACGCCGGCTATCCGCTCGACGTCGAGGCGCTGCTGATCGTCGAGCTCGACGGCCCCGCGGCCGAGGTCGATCACCTGATCGAGCGCGTCGCCGAGATCGCCAAGGCGTGCCGCTCGACCACGCTGCGGGTGTCGAACTCGGAGGATGAGCGCGTGCTGTTCTGGGCCGGCCGCAAGGCTGCGTTCCCGGCGGTCGGCCGCATCTCGCCGGACTACTACTGCATGGACGGCACCATCCCGCGGGCGAAGCTACCCTTGGTGCTCAAGCGCATCCGTGAATTGTCCGAGCACTACGGGCTCCGCGTCGCCAACGTGTTCCATGCCGGCGACGGCAACCTGCATCCGCTGATCCTCTACGACGCCAACACGCCCGGCGAACTGGCGAAGACCGAGGAATTCGGCGCCGAGATTTTGAAGCTCTGCGTCGAAGTCGGCGGCGTGCTGACCGGCGAGCACGGCGTCGGCGTCGAGAAGCGCGACCTGATGCCGGCGATGTTCACCGAGATCGATCTGAACCAGCAGCAGCGGCTCAAATGCGCTTTCGACGCCCAGGGCCTGCTCAACCCCGGCAAGGTGTTCCCGACCCTGCACCGCTGCGCCGAGCTCGGTCGCCTGCACGTGCATGCGGGCAGGGTGCCGTTCCCGGATATTCCAAGATTCTGAGTGTCGTGGCCGCAACGATCGGGCGTGGCGTGCCATCGTGATGGGTCCCTCGAACAGTGCACCGCGCTGAGGCGAATTTGGTCGGATTGCTGATAAGCTCCCAAGATGCAATTCGGAATCTTCGGCTCGGCCCAGGCCAGCACCCAGGACCTCGGCCCGGAAACCGGGCAGGGCTTCCGCGATTATCTCGATTACGCGGTCGAAGCCGAGGCGCTCGGCTATCGTTCGAGCTTCCTGGTCGAGCATCATTTCACCGGCTGGAACCAGGTGTCCGCCACCCTGATGCTGCAAACCGCGCTCGCCATGCGCACCACCACGTTGCGGCTCGGCACCGCGGTGATCGTGCTGCCCTGGCACAATCCGGTGCTGCTGGCGGAGCAGGCCGCGACGCTCGATTTGATCTCCGGCGGCCGGCTCGATTTCGGCATCGGCAAGGGCTACCGGCACAACGAGTTCGCCGGTTTTCGCATTCCGCCGGAGGAGGCCGAACCACGCTTCGAGGAATCGGTTGAGGTGATGACCAAGGCGTTCGTGTCGCGCCAGCGCTTCTCGCACTGTGGCAAATTCTGGCAGTTCGACGATATCGTGGTCGAGCCGCCACCGTCGCAGCAGCCGCATCCGCCGTTCTGGGTCGCGGCCGGCAGCGAGGCCTCGATCCGCAAAGCCGCCCAGCGCGGCTTCAACCTGATCCTCGACCAGTACGCCTCGCCCGAGGTGATTGGCCAGCGCATCGCGCTCTATCGCGCCGCCGGCATGGCGAACGGGCGGATCGCGGTCGCCCGCCAGGCCTATGTCGCCAACAACCGGGCCGACGCGGAGGCGGCGTTGCAAAAGCAGGCGGCATGGAACAAGCGGACCGTCGAGGTTTCGCGCGCGCCGGACGGCAAGACAGGCTCCCATGTCCTGGCCTATGCGGCGACGCCAGAGGGCACCGAAGCCAACGCGCTTTACGGCACGCCGCGTGAGATCGGCGAAACTCTTGCCAAGCTGCAAGCGGCCGGCGTCGAATACATCATCCTGACGCTGCTGGGCGGCAAGGACCAGTTGCGGCGCTTCGCCCGCGAGGTCATGCCGGCGTTCGCAGATCAACATTGAGTTGAATTGCGGCGCTTGGCCTCTTGCCAGCGCCACATTCCCCTGAGACGATCAGATTCCGGCGTCAGGACTTGCGGCCGGATCGATCCGGCCGTGCGACGGGCGCCACAGGGAGGCGTCGATGGCGGCTGCAAGCAACGGCAATGTCGGCACAAGAGCCCAGGGTCCCCGGTGCATCGCGCTGGTGGGCCCCTTTCAATCCGGAAAGACCACACTCCTCGAAGCGATATTGGCGCGCACCGGCGCGATCCAGCGGCAGGGCACCGTGGAGGCCGGCACCAGCGTCGGCGACGCCTCCAAGGAAGCCCGCCACCACAAGATGAGCGTCGAGCTCACCGTCGCCACCACCACGTTCATGGACGACAGCTACACGTTCATCGATTGCCCCGGCTCCGTCGAATTCCTTCATGACATGCGCGCCGCGCTGCCCGCGGTCGACGCCGCGGTCGTGGTCTGCGAGGCCGACGAGAAGAAGATGCCGCAGCTGCAACTGATCATGCGCGAGCTCGAAGAGCTCAATATTCCGCGCTTCCTGTTCCTCAACAAGATCGACAAGGCCGAAACCAAGGTGATGGAGGCGCTGGCGATCCTGCAGCCGGCGTCGCGCAAGCCCCTGGTGATGCGTCAGCTTCCGATCCGGCAAAACGATATCGTCACCGGATTCGTCGACCTCGCGCTCGAGCGCGTCCATGTCTACAAGGAGCACGCGCCGTCCGAGGTCATTCCGCTCGAGGGCGAGAATCTCGACCGCGCCAAGGATGCGCGCTTCTCCATGCTGGAGAAGCTGGCCGATCACGACGACGAACTGATGGAGCAATTGCTGGCGGACATTCCGCCGCCGCGCGACAAGGTGTTCGACGATCTCGCCAAGGAATTGCGCGACGGCCTGGTGGTGCCGGTGTTGATGGGCGTTGCGACGCGGACCAACGGTGTGCTGCGCCTCCTCAAGGCGCTCCGCCACGAGGCGCCCAGCGTGGCGGCCACGGCCAAGCGCCTCGGCGTCACCGGCAACGAGCCGCTCGCCTATGTGCTGAAGACGCTCAGCACCGGCCATGCCGGCAAGATGTCGATCGCCCGCGTGATGTCCGGCCAGATCGGCGACGGCGTCACGCTGCTGTCGCCGGAGCGCGAGGCCGGCCGGGTGTCCGGCACCTTCAAGCTGCTCGGCCAGACCACCGAGAAGCGCGGCCCTGCGGGAGCCGGCGAGACGGTGGCGCTGGGCAAGCTCGAATATGCCAAGACCGGCGACACGCTGTCGGCCGGCAAGCAGGCCCATGCGGCGCTGGCCGAGGTCGTGCCGAATCCGGCGGTGCTGGCGATCTCGGTCTCGGCGAAAGAGCGCAAGGACGACGTCAAGCTCGGCCAGGCGCTGCACAAGCTCGTCGACGAGGACCCGTCGATCCATCTCGTTCACAACCCCGAAACCCACGAGGTGGTGCTGTGGGGCCAGGGCGAGATGCATCTGCGCGTCGCATCGGAGAAGCTTGCCGGCCATTTCGGCGTCGCCATCAGCACCGGGCGGCCGTCGGTCGGCTACAACGAGACCATCAAGAAAACGATCCAGCAGCGCGGCCGCCACAAGAAGCAGTCCGGCGGCCACGGTCAGTTCGGCGACGTGGTGCTCGACATCAAGCCGCTGCCGCGGAGCGCCGGCTTCAAGTTCGAGGACAAGATCACCGGTGGCGTGGTGCCGCGCAATTACATTCCGTCGGTGGAGGAGGGCGTCATCAACGCCCTCAAGCACGGCCCGCTCGGCTTCCAGGTGGTGGACGTCGCGGTGGCGCTGGTCGACGGCTCGTATCACACCGTCGATTCCTCCGACATGGCGTTCCAGACTGCGGCCCGCATCGGCATCGTCGAAGGCCTGCCGCAATGCCAGCCGGTGCTGCTCGAGCCGATTCATCTGGTCGAGATCGTCTGCCCGACCGACGCCACCGCCAAGATGAACGCCATCCTGTCGGGCCGGCGCGGACAAATTCTCGGCTTCGACACCCGCGAGGGCTGGGGCGGCTGGGACGTGGTGCGCGCCAAGATGCCGGAATCCGAGATCGGCGATCTCATCATCGAGGTGCGTTCGGCGACGGCCGGGGTCGGCTCCTTCACCTTCAAGTTCGATCACATGGCCGAATTGACCGGCAAGACCGCGGACCAGATCATCGCGGCGAGACGCGCGGCGGAGTGAGCGTTATCCGCCGCCGGGGTGCCCTCGGGAGGTCGGGGGCGAGGGCACCCTCAATACTCGCCGGCACCGGCGAACTCCCGCATCCGTGACTTGCCTGTGATCCATCCGGGCCGTACTCCTTCCGCAGCCATTCCGGAGGGATACGGCCCATGAACGTCATTCGCCGCCGCGGCTGGGACATGCCCGAAAGCCGCGCCACCCCAGAGCATCTGTTCTTCAACCGCCGTTCGTTTCTCGGCGCCGTCACGGGGGCGGCTGCAACGGGCCTCGCGCCCGGCATCGCGCTGGCGCAGCGCATCACCGACCAGCCCGATCCGACCATCGATCTTTATCCGGGCCAGCGAAACGCGGCGTTCACGCTCGACCGCCCGATCACCGACGAGAAGATCAACGGCAACTACAACAATTTCTACGAGTTCAATTCGAGCAAGAACGTCGCCAAGCAGGCGCAGGCGCTGAAGATTAGGCCGTGGACCATCAAGATCGACGGCATGGTGGAAAAGCCGATGGAGGTCGGCATCGACGATCTGGTTCGCAAGTTCGGTGTCGAGGAGCGGCTGTACCGTCACCGCTGCGTCGAGGCCTGGTCGATGGCGGTGCCGTGGTCCGGCTTCCCGATGGCGAAGCTTGTCGAGCTGGCGAAGCCGTTGTCGTCGGCGACCTACGTCCGCATGGAGACCTTCCTCGACAAGTCGATCGCGCCGGGACAGAAGCAGTCCTGGTTTCCGTGGCCTTATGTCGAGGGCCTCACCATGGCGGAAGCCACCAACGAGCTCGCCTTCCTCGCCACCGGCGCTTACGGCAAGCCGATCGCCAAGCAGCACGGCGCGCCAATTCGCCTGGCGGTGCCGTGGAAGTACGGCTTCAAGCACATCAAGTCGATCGTGCGCGTGTCGTTCACCGACAAGCGGCCGAAGAGCTATTGGGAAGACCTGCAATCGTCGGAGTACGGCTTCTGGGCCAACGTCAATCCGGAGGTGCCGCATCCGCGCTGGAGCCAGGCGAGCGAAGAGCTGATCGGCACCGGCGAGCGGCGGCCGACGCTGCTGTTCAACGGCTACGGCGAATATGTCGCGGGCCTCTACAAGGGTCTCGACGACAAAGAGCGGCTGTGGGTGTGACGGCTGCGCCGCCGCGTCACGAACGAAATCAAAGATATTTTGGTCCAAAATAAAAGCCGGGCCCTTTCGGGCCCGGCTCAGTCATGTCGGCGCGGGACGGCCGACAATCACCTTCCAGAGGGGAACTAACTGCCGGCATCGGGCTGGCTAATCTGGGGGGATGCGACAACCCAGCGCCGACAGCACAATGAAATAATGCGGCGCGGCGTGCGCGCGTACAACGCAAAGCGCCGCATGCCAGCCATGCGGCGCTGGCAAAAGCGGTGGGATAGCATGACAGCCATGCGAACCGCGCAAGCTGAAGAATGTTCTGAATGCGAATCTCTGATTTCCGGAAAGTTTATGTCGCGCGGAAAACGCGCGATCAGAAGCTCCAGCGCTGCGCGTTGCTCACCAGGAAGTCGCGAAACGCCTGCACCCGCGCCACCGATTTGAGTTCTTCCGGATAGACGAAGTACGCATCGAGCGCCGGGCCTTCCTCTTCGCCGAACAGCTGCACCAGGCCGACGTTTTCCTCGATCAGATAATCCGGCAGCAGCGCGATGCCCAAGCCGCGCTGGCACGCCCGCAGCACGCCCATGATGTTGTTGATCAGCAAGCGGGCCGTTCGCGGCCCTTTGCCATTGCGGGAAACCTCGGTGAGCCAATTGCGGTTTTGCAGGTACACCGGCACCGTCGAGCCGCCGAGCTGGATGATGCGGTGGTTGTCGAGCTCCTCCAGCGTGCGCGGCGTACCGGCGCGCTTGAGGTATTCGGTCGAGGCGTAAGCGTGGAAGTGCACCGAGAACAGCTTGCGCTGGATCAGATCGGGCTGGGTCGGCTGGCGAAGCCGGATCGCGACGTCCGCTTCGCGCATGGCGAGGTCGAGTTCCTCGTCGGTGGTGATCAGGGTGATGCGGATGTCGGGGAACAGATCCATGAACTCGCCGAGCCGCGGCGTCAGCCAGTGGATGCCCATGCCGGGCGTGGTCGTTACCTTCAACTCGCCGTGGGGCTTTTCGCGGCTGTCGGTGAGCTTGGCGCGCGCCGCCTCAAGCTTCATGAACACGTCATGGGCGGTGCGGTAGAGCAGCTCGCCCTGCTCGGTCAGGATCAGCCCGCGGGCGTGGCGGTGGAACAGCGACACCGACAGCTCCTGCTCGAGCGCGCTCACTTGCCGCGATACGGCGGATTGCGACAGGCCAAGCTGCTCGCCGGCGTGGGTGAAGCTGCCGGCTTCCGCCGCGGCGTGGAACACTTTCAACTTGTCCCAGTCCATCCCCTTTTTTCCATTCGCCATAGAGCGCTTTCTATTCTGCAGCATGCTGCTGCTGTACGCCGTGATGAGCGAGGAACTTCTCGGCCTCCAGCGCTGCCATGCAGCCGAGCCCGGCGGCGGTCACCGCCTGGCGATAGATGTCGTCGGTCACGTCGCCCGCGGCGAACAGGCCCGGCACCGACGTCGCGGTCGAATAGGGCGCCGTCCAGACGTAGCCGTTCGGCTTCATCTTGATCTTGCCGGCGACGAGCTCGGTCGAGGGCGAATGGCCGATGGCGATGAACACGCCGTCGGCGGTCATCTCCTGGATCGCGCCGGTCTTGACGTTCTTCAGCGCGACGCCGCGGACCTTGAGCGGGCTTTCGTTGCCAAGCACGTCGTGCAGCGCCGAATCCCAGATCACGTTGATCTTCGGATGCTTGAACAGGCGGTCCTGGAGAATCTTCTCGGCGCGGAAGGCGTCGCGCCGGTGCACCACCGTGACCTTGGACGCGAAGTTGGTGAGGAACAGCGCCTCCTCGACCGCGGTGTTGCCGCCGCCGATCACGATGACTTCCTTGTTCTTGTAGAAAAAGCCGTCACAGGTGGCGCAGGCGGAGACGCCGTAGCCTTTGAATTTCTGCTCCGAGGGCAGATCGAGCCAGCGCGCCTGCGCGCCGGTCGCCAGCACCACGGCGTCGGCAATGATGGTTTCGCCGGAATCGCAGGTCAGCCGGAACGGCCGCTGCGTGAGGTCGAGGTCGTTGACGTGGTCGGTGATGATCTTGGTGCCGACATGCTCGGCCTGCTTCTGCATCTGCTCCATCAGCCAGGGGCCCTGGATGACGTCGGCGAAGCCCGGGTAGTTTTCCACATCGGTGGTGATGGTGAGCTGGCCGCCCGGCTGGATGCCCTGGATCAGGATCGGCTCCAGCATGGCGCGCGCGGCGTAGATCGCGGCGGTATAGCCGGCAGGACCAGAGCCGATAATGACGAGCTTGGCGTGGGTGGCTTTGGCGGTCATGTCAGCCATGGGTTCCTCGGTCCGGGCAAATTCTCGGTCTGCCGCGCGGAGGAGGGTGTACGGCGGCCCCTAGTAAGGGCCCGGCCGCTGCATCCCCCGGACTCCAATTTAGGGCTTCGCCCGAGCTATGCAAGATACGCAACCCTTGATCCACACCCCCGCAGGTGGGATTTGTTGCCGCACGCGAAATAATATTTCGCGCAACAATCTTTCGCCCCCATCCGGGGTCAGGGATAATGGCCTAATCCCGCCGAATCCCCCGCCAGCTCCGGAGCGTCCGTTGTCCAGCACTCTCGACGCCATCGACTGGAAAATCCTCAAGGAAATGCAGGATGACGGCCGCATCACCAATGTGGAATTGGCGCGGCGGGTCGGCATTTCGGCGCCGCCGTGCCTGCGCCGGGTGCGGGCGCTGGAGGAGGCCGGCTTCATCAAGGGCTACCGCGCGCTGCTCGACGAGAAGCTGCTCGGTTATGAGGTCACCGTGTTCGCCATGGTTCATCTCACCAGCCAGGCCGAGCCCGACCTCAAGGCGTTCGAGGACTTCGTCCGCAAGGAGCCGCTGGTCCGCGAGTGCTGGATGCTCTCGGGCGAGATCGACTTCGTGTTGAAATGCGTGGCGCCGGATCTGAAGACCTTTCAGGCCTTCGTCGCGGAGCTGACCGGCGCGCCGCATGTGCGCAACGTCAAGACCTCGCTGACGCTGCGCACCTCCAAGGACGCCGCCATGGTGCCGATGGATCTGAAGGTGAAGCGCTTAAAGCGTCGCCTACGGCTTTCGACGGCTAGGCCACGAATGCCGGCATGATCTCCTTGGCGAACAGCTCCACCGAGCGCAGCGCTTCCTGCAGCGTCATCGAACCGAACACCATCTGCGGCACGAAATAATTGCAGTTGTTCGCCGCCACTTCGGCTTCGATGAAGCGCCGCACCGTGTCCGGCGAGCCGGCGATGCCGTTGTTGAGCGCCATCAGTTCGTCGAACGTCGGCGGATAGATGCCGATCACGCGAGGCTCGGTGCCGTGGCGGGCGAACAGCCAGCGGAAACTCTCGCGCCAGCGCGGATAGGCGCGCCGGGCGATCGCCAGCGCCTCAGCGTCAGTGTCGGCGATGACGATGTGCCGGCTCACGCCCATCAGCGTTCCGTCCGGGGCGAGGCCGTGCTTCGCCCGCGTCTCGCGGTAGGCCTTGATGATGGTCTGCGTGTTGTCGCGCAGCCCCAGCGCCACGATGTTGACGTTGTTCTCGGCCGGCCAGGCGGCGTTGCTCGGCAAGGTCACGCCGTACCACAGCGGCGGATGCGGCTTTTGCGCCGGCTTCAAGATCATCGGCTGCTTGTCGAACTTGTAGAACTCGCCATCGAAGGTGAGCTCGTCCGAGGTCAGCCCCTTGAGCAGCACCTGGAACGCCTCGTGATACATCGCCTGGGTCTTGGCGAAGTCGAGCCCATAGGCGGCGGTCTCATACATCGAGACGCCGCGGCCGACGCCGAGCTGGAAGCGGCCGCCGCTCAGCTGATCGATCATGCAGACCTCTTCGATCAGGCGGAGCGGATGATAGAACGGCAGCAGATAGACCAGCGGGCCGAAGCGCAGTTTCGTCGTGCGCTGGGACAGCGCCGCGAAGATCAGCGCCGGGGAGGCGGCGGCGCCGAGCGGCGTCGTGTGGTGCTCGGCGACGTGATAGCCGTGGAAGCCGGCGCGGTCGTAGGCCTCTGCGATGGTCAGCCGCTCGGCGTAGAGCTGGCCGAGCGGCACGCCCGCGTCGTCGATGTGGTCGAAGATGCCGAATTTCATGCGTGGCCAGTGTCTAAAACGCCGATGGCCGGGACAAGCCCGGCCATCGCGAATCTGTAAAAATGTACGAGAAAACTTTCGCGCCTACTTCCACTCGATTTTGGTGATCTCGTAGGCCTTGGCGCCGCCGGGCGTCACCACCTCGACGGATTCGCCCTTCTTCTTGTTGATCAGCGCGCGCGCCAGCGGCGAGGTGATCGAGATGCGGCCTTTCTTGGCGTCGGCCTCGGGCTCGCCGACGATCTGCCAGACCTGTTTTTTGTCGGTGTCCTCGTCGACCAGCGTCACGGTCGCGCCGAACTTGATGGTGTCGCCGCTGAGCTTGGAGACGTCGATCACGTCGGCGCGCGCGAGCTTGTCCTCGAGCTCGGCGATGGCGCCCTCGTTGAGCGACTGCTGCTCCTTGGCGGCGTGATACTCCGCGTTCTCGGAGAGGTCGCCATGGGTGCGCGCCTCCGTGATCTGCTGGATGATGCGCGGACGTTCGACCTGCTGGCGGTGCTTGAGATCGGTCTCGAGCACGGTGTGACCCGCAGCGGTCATGGGTATCTTTTCAACCACTTTCTCAATCCTCCAGAGAGAGCGAGAGACACAAATCCAAAAGCGGGCCGAAGTTCCCTTCCGCCCGCAGTTCCAAATGTGACCCTACGCGCCTTAACCTCGTCGTAGACCGGTCAGGCCGGCCCGCCGAAATAGCTCTGCAACGCTCGGACCTCGAGGTCGCCCCCAAGGTAGGCCTTGATGCCCTGCGCCGCAGCGACGGCACCGGAAAGAGTGGTGTAGTACGGCACTTTATGCAAGAGGGCCGCCCGCCGCAGCGAATGGCTGTCGGCCAGGGCGGTGGCCCCCTCGGTGGTGTTAAAAACCAGCTGAACACGGCCATTTTTGATGGCATCGACGATGTGCGGCCGGCCCTCCGCCACCTTGTTGATCTTGACCGCCGCGACCCCGTTTTCGGCCAGGAACCGCTGGGTCCCCGAGGTGGCCACCACCTCGAATCCGAGCGTCCGGAGGACCTTCAGGGCCTCCAGAATCTTCGGCTTGTCGCCGTCCCGGACCGAGACGAACACGGTGCCGTCCTTGGGCAGGCGGGCGCCGCCGCCGAGCTGGCTCTTGGCGAAGGCGACCGCATAGTCGCGGTCGAGCCCCATCACCTCGCCGGTCGATTTCATCTCGGGGCCGAGCACGGTGTCGACCTTGTCGCCGAACCGGGCGAACGGGAACACCGCCTCCTTCACGCCGACATGGCGGGAGGTCTTGAGGTCGAAGCTCAGCGGCGCGAGCTTGAACGAGGCGAGCGTCTCGCCCGCCATGACGCGGGCCGCGATCTTGGCGACCGGCAGCCCGACCACCTTGGCGACGAACGGCACCGTGCGCGAGGCGCGCGGGTTCACTTCCAGGATGTAGATGTCGCCGTCCTTGATGGCGTATTGCACGTTCATCAGCCCGCCGACGTTCAGCGCCAGCGCGAGCTCCCGGGTCTGGCGTCTCGAGCTCGGCGATCATCTTGCCGTCGAGCGAGTAGGGCGGCAGCGAGCAGGCGGAGTCGCCGGAATGGATGCCGGCCTCCTCGATGTGCTCCATGATGCCGGCGATGAAGGTGTCCTTGCCGTCGCAGATGCAATCGACGTCCACCTCGATGGCGTCGGTGAGATAGCGGTCGATCAACAGCGGCCGCTTGGCCGAGACGACGAGTTCCGACGGCCGGTCGAGGTCGCCGGCGAGACGGATGAGATAACGGTCAAGCTGCGCGCCGTCGTGCACGATCTCCATGGCGCGGCCGCCGAGCACGTAGGACGGCCGGATCACGATCGGATAGCCGATGCCGTCGGCGGTGGCGCGGGCCTGCTTCGGGCTCGTCGCGATGCCGCTCTGCGGCTGGCGCAGCTTGAGCTTTTCGAGCAGTTGCTTGAAGCGGTCGCGGTCCTCGGCGTGGTCGATGGCGTCGGGTGTGGTGCCGAGGATCGGCACCTTGGCCTTCTCCAGCGGCTCGGCGAGCTTGAGCGGAGTCTGGCCGCCGAACTGCACGATGACGCCGTGCAAGGTGCCGTTGGCGCGCTCGATGTCGATGATCTCCAGCACGTCCTCGGCGGTGAGTGGCTCGAAGTAGAGCCGATCCGAGGTGTCGTAGTCGGTCGAGACCGTCTCCGGATTGCAGTTGACCATGATGGTCTCGTAGCCCGCCTCCTTCAGCGCGAAGGCGGCATGGCAGCAGCAATAGTCGAACTCGATGCCCTGGCCGATGCGGTTCGGTCCGCCGCCGAGGATGATGACCTTCTTCTTGTCGGAAGGCCGCGCCTCGTTGGCGACGTGGCTGCCGCTTTGGCCGGCGAACGGCGTCTCGTAGCTCGAATACATGTAGGCGGTCGGCGAGGCGAACTCGGCGGCGCAGGTGTCGATGCGCTTGAACACCGGCCGCACGTCGAGCGCGTGGCGCTTTTGCGTGACGGTTTCGGTGGGGGTTCCGGTGAGCTTGCCGAGACGGGCGTCGGAGAAGCCCATCGCCTTCAGCCGCCGGAACGCGCCTGCGGTTTTCGGCAGTCCTTTCGCGCGGATTTCCGCCTCGGTGTCGACGATGCCGCGCACCTGCGCCAGGAACCAGGGATCGACCTTGCAGGCGGAATGAATCTCGGCGTCGCTGAAGCCGAGCCGCATCGCCTGGGCGACCTTGAGCAGCCCGTCCTGGGTGGGCGAGCCGAGCGCGGCGCGGATGGCGTTCTTGTCGTCGCCCTGGCCGAGACCTTCGAGCGTGATCTCGTCGAGGCCGGTGAGGCCGGTTTCCAGCGAGCGCAGCGCCTTCTGCAACGATTCCTGGAAGGTGCGGCCGATCGCCATCGCCTCGCCGACCGATTTCATCGAAGTGGTCAGCGTTGCGTCGGCACCGGGGAATTTCTCGAAGGCAAACCGGGGAATTTTCGTGACCACGTAGTCGATGGTCGGCTCGAACGACGCCGGCGTCGCGCCGCCGGTGATGTCGTTGGCGATCTCGTCGAGCGTGTAGCCGACCGCGAGCTTGGCCGCGACCTTGGCGATCGGGAAGCCGGTCGCCTTCGACGCGAGCGCCGAGGAGCGCGACACCCGCGGGTTCATCTCGATGATGATGAGGCGGCCGTCCTTCGGATTGACGGCGAACTGCACGTTCGAGCCGCCGGTCTCGACGCCGATCTCGCGCAGCACCGCGAGCGAGGCGTCGCGCATCATCTGGTATTCTTTGTCGGTCAAGGTCAGCGCCGGCGCGATGGTGATCGAGTCGCCGGTGTGGATGCCCATCGGATCGAGGTTCTCGATCGAGCAGATGATGATGCAGTTGTCCTTCTTGTCGCGGACAACCTCCATCTCGTATTCCTTCCAGCCCAGCACCGACTCCTCGATCAGCACCTCGCTGGTCGGCGAGGCGTCGATGCCGCGCTCGACGATGTTGATGAACTCGTCCTTGTTGTAGGCGATGCCGCCGCCGGTGCCGCCCATGGTGAAGGACGGGCGGATGATCGCGGGCAGGCCGATGTCTTCGAGCGCTTCGAGCGCCTGCGCCAAGGTCTTGATCTGGTGCGAGCGCGGCGTCTCCAGGCCGATCTTGGTCATGGCGTTGCGGAACAGCTCGCGGTCCTCGGCCTTGTCGATGGCTTCCGCGGTCGCGCCGATCATCTTGACGTTGAACTTGTCGAGCACGCCCATCTTCTTCAGCGACAGCGCGGTGTTGAGCGCGGTCTGGCCGCCCATGGTCGGCAGCAGCGCGTCGGGGCGCTCCTTCTCGATGATCTTGGCGACGATCTCCGGCGTGATCGGCTCGATGTAGGTCGCGTCGGCCAGATCCGGATCGGTCATGATCGTGGCCGGGTTGGAATTCACCAGCACGATCCGGTAGCCCTCGGCCTTGAGGGCCTTGCAGGCCTGGGTTCCCGAATAGTCGAACTCGCAGGCCTGACCGATGACGATCGGGCCGGCGCCGATGATCAGGATCGATTTGATGTCGGTGCGCTTCGGCATCGGGCCTCGAACTCTTTCTTTCGTCATTCCGGGGCGCGCCAGAGGCGCGAACCCGAAATCCAGAACCAAGCTCTGCGTGCGCCTCTGGATTCCGGGCCCGGCCTGACGGCCGTCCCGGAATGACCGGGTGACACGCACACAAAAAAAGGGCGCGCTGCTGCGCGTCCTTCGCCCCCGGCGGGGATGGCCCCGCGCGCGTTGGGGATTAGACCAGAATCGAGGCCCCAACAACCCCGGAATGTGGCCAGAAGCTAGTTGTCACCGGGCGTTTTGCAAGGTTCCGCCGTCGGACCGCGCTCACTCCGCCTTCATATTGGCGGCGCGGACCACCTTGCCCCACTTCTCGGTTTCGGCGGCGATGAACTTGCCGAACTCGGCGGGAGAGCCCGGCAGCACGGTGCCGCCGAGTTCAGCCAGCCGCGCCTTCAATTTCGGGTCGGCGAGGCCGGCGTTGATCTCCTTGTTGAGCTTGTCGACGATCTCGGCCGGCGTGTTCTTCGGCGCGGCGATGCCGTACCACGAGATCGCCTCGTAGCCCGGGACGAAATCCGACACGGTCGGCAGGTCCGGCAGCGCCTCTGCTCGCGTCAGCGTGGTCACCGCGAGGCCGCGAAACCGGCCGGCGCGGATGTGCTCAAGCGACGCCGGCGTGGTCTCGATCATGAGTTGAACCTGGCCGCCGAGCAGATCGGTCAGCGCCGGCGCCGAGCCGCGATACGGCACATGCTGCATCGAGACACCGGTCATCATCTTGAACAGTTCGGTTGAGACATGCTGCGGCGTACCGACGCCGGCCGAGGCGTAGTTGATTTTGTTGGGATTGGCCTTGGCGTAGGCGATCAATTCCGGAATCGATTTGACCGGAAGCCCCGGATAGACCTCCGCCACCAGCGGCACCTTGCTGATGGCCGCGACCGGCGCGGTATCGGTCACGAAATTCCACTTCAGCTTGTCGTACAGCGTGACGCCGATGGTGTTCGGCGGTCCGCACAGCAGGAGCGTGTAGCCGTCCGGCGGCGAATTCACCACATACTCGGCGCCGATGGTGCCGCCGGCGCCGGGTTTGCTCTCGACCAGGAACTGCTGGCCCAATCGGTCCGACAGCCACTGCGCGACGATGCGCGCGGTGATGTCCTGCGGACCGCCGGCCGGAAAGGCGACGATGATGCGCCCCGGACGGGCTGGATAAGTCTCGGCTTGGGCGGTCAGCGGCGCGGCGAGGGCGGCTGCCGCCGCGACGAGATGCAGAAAATGGCGACGAGAACGTTTCATGGCAATCTCCCTTTGAATTGCCGTTGCTGACGAAGCTCATTCCACCTTGAAGTTGCCGGCCTTGATGATCGGCCACCATTTCTCGATATCGGACTTTTGCAGAGCGCGGAGCGCCTCGGGCGTCTGCTGCTCGCGCGGGAAGATTTCCTGCCCGGCATCGGCGAGCTTGGCGCGCGTCGCCGGATCGGCAAGCGCGTCCACCGCCGCCGCATTGATCCTGGCGATGATCGGCTTCGGCGTGCCCTTGGGTACCCAGAAGCCGTGCCACAGCGAGATGTGGAAGCCCGGCAGTCCGGCTTCGTCCACGGTCGGCACCTCAGGCGCGGAAAGCTTTTGCCGGGTGCCGGACGCCACGGCGTAGACCTTGATGGCGCCGCCTTCGCGCGCCTGCGGCATTGCGGTGATCGGATCGGAGATCATCATGTCGATCTGGCCCGCCACCAGGTCCTGCATCGCCGGGCCGGTGCCGCGATAAGGCACCGACTGCAGCTTGGTGCCGGTGGCGTCCTGGAACACCAGGCCGGCGACATGGGTGATGCTGCCCTGGCCGGCGTTGCCGATCGTGACCTTGCCCGGGTTGGCCTTCAGCCAGGCGATCAATTCTTGCAGATTGTTCGGCGGCACCGTTTTCCTGTTGGCGGCGATCACGAACGGTGAAATCACCAGGAGCGACACCGGCTCGAAATCCGTCAGCAGGTCATAGGACAGGTTGCTGTAGGTCGCGCCGGTGATGACGTGGGAGCCGTTCTGCCCGAGGCTGATGGTGTAACCGTCCGGCGCCGCGCGAACGGCTCGGCCCACGCCAAGCGTTCCGCCGGCGCCGGTGACGTTCTCGATGATGACGGTCTGGCCGAGCGACACCCGCATCCGCTCGGCGAGAATGCGTCCGATCACATCGGTCGACCCGCCCGCCGCGAACGGCACCACGATGGTGATCGGCTTCGCCGGATAGGTTTGCGCCAAGGCCCCGCGCGACAATGCCGGCAGCGCCAGCGCGCCCGCGGTCAGATGCAGAAAGCGACGGCGCGGAAGTTTCATCGCGTCACTCCGGACGGCCAATCAGACGCCTGGATCAATCTTTCTGCAACAGTTTTGCGAGCCACACCGAGATCACCGCCGGCCGGCCTTCCTCGCGGATCGCCTTGAGGCCGCGCCGCAGCGCGCCTTCGATCTGCGCCGAGTCGGTGACGTTCTCGCCATAGGCGCCGGCGGCCTCGGCCTCCTTGGCGAAGTCGATCGGCGGATCGAAATAGCCGCCGTCATAATCGGCCTTGGCGGCGTAGCTGTCTTTCGCGCCATAGACCGCGTTGATGCGGAGCGTGCCGGTCGAATAGCTGCGGTTCTGGTACACGACCGCCATGAATGGCGCCTTGTAGTGCCGCGCCGCCCACAGCGCGTGGATCGGCGTGCCGAACATGTAGAAGCCGTCGCCCGAGACCGCGATCACGTCCTTCTCGGGCGCCGCGAGCTTGGCGCCAAACGCCGCGCCGGTCGCCCAGCCGCCGCTCGACGCCGGATTGTGGAAGTAGGCGCCGGGCTGCGAGATGTTGAGATAGTCGTGCACCTGGTTCTGCGAGATCGTCTCGTCGAACACGATGCAATTGTCGTCGAGCACCTTGGCGATGCGATACGACAGCCATTTCGGATCGATCGGCGCCTTGCTGGCGCGCGACTTGGCATCCTCGGCCAGATCGTTGCGGCGCTTGGCGGAGGCCTCGGCGCATTTCTGCGCGCGGGCGTGAAAGCGCGGTTGATCCTCCGGCGTGATCAGCGAACGCACCTCGGCGGTGAGCGCCTCGATCACCGCCAGCGCGTCGGCGGTCAGCCGCAGATCGGCGGTGAATTCCATGGTCGGGATGCGGCGCTTGGCCGGCTCGACGTCGGTCATCGCCACCCAGGCGCTGTCCGGCGGCGGATTGCTGTCGGCGAGCCAGGGAATGTCGACGTCGAGCGCCAGCACAACGTCGGCGTCCTTCAGGCTTGCGCCGCTCATGTAGAGCGGATGGTTGAGCGGGAAACACTGGTAGGCGCGCAGCCCCGATTGCGCGACCGGCAGCGCCATCAATTCGCACAACGTCACGAGCGCCGGCACGGTCGCCGGGTTGCGGCCCGAACGCGCCACCAGCACGAACGGATTGTCCGCCTTGACCAGCCGCCGCGCGATCTCGCGGATGCCTTCGGTGTCGGGCGCGGCGGGCTTCGCCACGCCGAGCTGACTCATGGTCGGAAACTTGGCGCCCTTGATCTTGTGCAGCGACACTTCGCGCGGCAGCGTCAGATACACCGGCCCGCACGGCTCGGTGCGCGCCACTTGCAACGCCCGTGAGATCATCAGCCCGACATTGTCCTGCAACTCCATGCGGTGGTCCCACTTGGTGTACTGCCGCACGATGCCGTTCTGGTCGAAGCTCTGCTGCAGCCAGATGTGCCCGCCGCCGTCGCGGGCGCCGGGGAAGCTGCCGGGATAGCTGGTCGGCGAGCCGCCGCCGGTGATGACCACGGGCAGGCCGGAGTGGAACGCGGTGTGCACCGCGCCGCCGTAATGCTGCGTGCCGCAATCGACATGCGCCGCCGTCACCGCGGGCTTGCCGCTCACCGCGGCGTAGCCGAGCGCGGCATTGAGGCTCGCGTGCTCGTGGGTGACGGTGATCAGCTTCGGCGCGCTCGCGGCCCTGCGCGTGCGCCTTGGCGACCGCCTCCTGGTAGAAGCCGATCTCCGAGCCCGAGGTGAAGAAGATGTACTCCACGCCGGCCTCGGCCATCGCCGCGATCATGGCGTCGCCGTTATCGTCGGCCGGCACCTCGACCCAGGCCCGGCTGTCGTTGCGCAGCGTTCCGGCGTGCTTGTTCATGGCAGTTCTCCCAAGCGCGGAGTTTGTGAGCTTTCGGCCACGCGAACAAGGGCCGCGCCGCCGAGCGCGCTGGCGCGAAGGTCCGGCGCGGCAAACCATCAGGGTCGCGCGACGTGGGCGCGTTGCCCGCGGAAATGCGGAGGGCTACGCTCAGAGCCAGGGAGGACGAGCCCATGACCGCGATGCGTCAAGCATTGATCGTTGGCTTGCTGATGGTGTTGGCGCAGCCGGCAGCGGCGCAGCTCAACCCGTCGCGGCAGATCACCATCGTGGTGCCGATCGGCGCCGGCGGCGGTGTCGATGCCACCGGCCGGCTGATTGCCGAGAAATTGCAGGAGCGGCTGAAGCAGCCGGTGGTGGTCGAGAACAGGCCCGCCGCGGGCGGCATGGTCGGCACCGACTCGGTCGCCAAGGCCGCGCCCGACGGCCATACGCTGCTGCTGATGGAAACCTCGTCGGTGCTGCACAAGTGGCTGCACACCAACGTGCCCTACGACGTGGTCGCCGATTTCGCGCCGATTGCCCGCGTCGCCATCTCGCCGCTGATCCTGTACGCCAGCCCGACCTTCGCCCCGAACAACGTGCGCGAGCTGATCGCGCTCGCCAAGGCCGAGCCCGGCAAGCTGTCTGCCGGCACGCCGGGCGTCGGCACGCCGCATCACCTCGGGCTGTTGATGCTCAACGCGCTCGCCAAGATCGACATCGTCAACGTGCCGTATCGCGGCGCCGCGGCGTCGCTCAACGACGTGCTGGCGGGCCAGATCCCGATGGCCTGGGCGGCGCCGACGGCGGTGATGCCCCATGTCGCCACCGGCAAGGTGAAAATCCTCGGCGTCGCCTCGGCGCGGCGTCCGCCATCGTTGCCGCAGGTGTCGACCGATCGCCGAGAATGGCGTGCCGGGGTTCGATCTGGAGATCTGGTTCGGCGTCGCAGCTCCTGCCAAGACGCCGCCGGATGTGGTCGCCCGCCTGTCCAAGGAGATCGCCGAGATCGTCGCGCAGCCCGACGTCAAGGAGCGGATCGAGAAGACCGGCTTGAGCGCCGCCTATCTCGACGGCGCCAAGTTCGGCGCCGAGGTCCGCGCCGACCACGAACGCTTCGGCAAGATCATCCGCGACGCCGGCATCGTTCCGAACTGAGGTCCCGCCGTGCAGGTCATCATCATCGGCGGCGGCATCGCGGGACTGTCGCAGGCGCTGAGCCTGCACCAGATCGGCGTGCCCTGCCGGGTCTACGAGGCGGTGCCGGCGCTGAGCCCGCTCGGCTACGGCATCAACCTGCAACCCAACGCCATCCGCGAGCTGTCGGCGCTGGGCTTGGGCGAAAAACTCGCGGCGGCCGGCATCCTCACCCAGGAACTCGCCTTCTACAACAAGCACGGCCAGTTGATCTGGACCGAGCCGCGCGGCCGCGCCGCCGGCTATCGCTGGCCGCAGATTTCGATTTCGCGGGGCGAGCTGCACAAGATCCTGCTCGCCGCGATCCACGAGCGGCTCGGGGCAGACGCCGTCGTCACCGGCCATCGCCTGACACGCTTCGAGCAGCGCGGCGACACGGTCATTGCGCGCTTCGCCGATCCGTCGGGCCAGCCGGTCGGCGAGGCGGAGGGCGACATACTGATCGGCGCCGACGGGATCCATTCCGCCGTGCGCCAGCATTTCTACCAAGGCGAGAAGGCGGTGTTCGACGGCTATCTGCATTACCGCGGCATCGTCGAGGCGCAGCCCTACCTCACCGGTGCGTCGATGGCGGTGGTCGGCCACCGCACCCATCGCGCCATCGTCTATCCGGTGATGCAGCGGCCCGGCGGCAAGGTGCTGATCAACTGGCTCGCCTACACCAAGATCCCGCCGGGTTCGCCGCCGTTGGAAGCCTGGGATGCGGTCGCCGACAAGCAGGCCTGTGTCGATCAATGCCAGGGCTGGACCTATCCGTGGCTCGACGTGCACGGCCTGTTTGCCGCCACGCCCGACGCGCACGTGCTACAATTGCCGAACGTCGACCGCGATCCGATCCCGCGCTGGAGCTTCGGCCGCGTCACCTTGATCGGCGATGCCGCCCATCCGATGCAGCCGGTCGGCGCGCAGGCGGGCTCGCAGGCGGTGGTGGACGGCCGCGTGCTCGCCGCCGCGTTGATGGCGTCGCGCGATCCGGCCGAGGCGCTGACACGCTACCAGAATGAGCGGATCGCGGCGATGAACGACATGATCATCCGCAACCGCAACCTCGGATTGGAGTCGATCCTGCAGACCGCCGAGGAGCGCGCGCCGGGCGGCTTTAAGCACATCCATGACGTGCTGTCGCAGGAGGAGCTCGAGCACACCGCCACGAGCTTCAAGAAGGCGGCGGGCTTCGACGTCGACACCGTCAACAGCCGCGAGTTTTTCGTCGACGCGGCGAGCGGCTGACCATGCGCGCAAACATCCCCCGCCGTAGGTTCCTGCAACTGGCTTCGTCGGCCGCCGCGCTGCCTTGGCTCCCGCGGGCGGCGCATGCGCAGAGCTATCCGAATCGCTTCGTGCGCCTGATCGTGCCGTTTCCACCGGGCGGCGGCGGCGATGCGCTGGCGCGCCCGTTGGCGCAGCGCCTGTCCGAGGTCTGGGGCCAGCAGGTCATCGTCGAGAACCGCGGCGGCGCTGGCGGCAATGTCGGCGCCTACCAGGCCGCCAACGCGCCGCCCGACGGCTACACGCTGCTGCTCGGCGCGGCTTATCTGTCGATCAATCCGGCGCTCTATCCGACCTCCGGCTACAATCCGTTCACCGACCTCGCGCCGGTCAGTCTGCTCACGGTCATTCCCAACATCATGATGGTGTCCAATTCGTCGCCGGCCCATTCGGTCCGCGAATTCATCGATTACGCCAAGGCCAACCGGGGCAGCGTCACGTTCGCCTCGACCGGTATCGGCGCGTCGCCGCATCTGAGCGGCGAGCTGTTCAAGCGCATGGCCGGCATCGAGATGACTCACGTGCCGTATCGGGGCGCCGGCCCCGCCATGAACGATCTCCTGCCCGGGCGCGTCAGCGTGATGTTCAGCAATCTGCCGGGCGTCATGCCGCAGGTTCAAAGCAAGACCGTTCGCGGCCTTGGCATCACTTCGGCGAGGCGCATCGCGGCGGCGCCGGACATTCCGACGATCGGCGAGACGGTGCCCGGCTACGAGGTGGCCACCTGGTGGGGCGTGTTCGCTCCGGCCCGGACGCCGGCCGATGTGATCGAAAAGGTCCACGCCGATACGGTCGCCGCGCTCGCCCACGAATCCGTCAAGCCGCGCTACGAGGCGCTCGGCGCCCCGCCGAGCCCGTCGACGCCGGCCGAGCTTGCGGCGCTGCTGCGGGCGGATGCCGAGAAATGGGGGCCGATCGTCAGGGAAGCCGGCATCAAGCCGGAGTAGCGGCGTCTCGGTCGATCGAACCAATTGGCGGCCCTGATCGTTAGGAGTGACGATCACAAGGCTCGCCATCATGAGTTTTCGCCAAAAGCTCGACACCAAGCGGCTGCTCAACGGCGCGGTCATCCTCGGCGCCATTGCGCTGGCCTGGGCGGTCGAGCGGCCGAAGAAATCCGCGCCGCCCGTGATGGAGACCTACCCGACCGGATGGGCGGTCGAGCCGCAGGCCCATCCGCCCGAGGCCGGCATCCTCCGCATGCGCTGGCCGTGGTGGCGCGCGGTGCTGCTGGAGACCTACGAGGCGATGAGCAGGGACCGGCTGCTGGCGGTCGCCGCCGGTGTGGTGTTCTACGCGCTGCTCGCGATCTTTCCCGCGATCACGGCTTTCGTTTCGTTCTACGGCCTGTTCGCCAATGCGGGCGCCGTCCAGGACCACCTCTCGGTGCTGGCCAATTTTCTGCCGTCCGGCGCGCTGACGATCGTGCAGGAGCAGATTGAACGCATTGCGTCGAAGCCGAGCGGGCTCAGCGTCGGTTTCGCCGCGGGCTTTCTGATCGCGCTGTGGAGCGCCAACGCCGGCGTCAAGGCGATGATGGATGCGCTCAACGTCATCGAAGGGCAGGACGAACGCCGCACCTTCGTCCGGCTCAACCTGCTGTCGCTTTCGCTCACGCTCGGCGCGATCGTGTTCCTGCTGCTTGCGGTCGGCGCGGTGGTCGCCTTTCCGCTGGTGATGTCTGCCTTCGGCTTGAAGGATTTCATGGATACCGCGACCTGGCTCATTCGCTGGCCGCTGCTGTTCGCGCTTTTGACCGGAACGCTGATGGTGTTCTACCGGTTCGGACCGAGCCGCGACGTCAGCCCGCGGTGGTGGCTCTCGCCCGGCGCCGTGGTCGCGGCGCTGCTCTGGCTCGCGGGCTCGGCGGCGCTGTCGTTCTATCTGTCGAACTTCGCCGACTACAACGCGACCTACGGCTCGCTCGGCGCCGCCATCGGGCTGATGATGTGGATGTGGCTGTCGACCATCGTCGTGCTGCTCGGTGCGCAGCTCGACACCGTGATCGAGCGGAAGCTGCCGGCGCGAGCGTAACTCCACCACCCGCTTGTGAGCGCGGCTCTAGTAAACTCTGTGCCGGTCGAACGCGCGGTAGGCGCGCGACGACCTCATGGAGTAGCTCGGCGCTTCGACAGCCGCTTCCGGATCGATCTGTCCGCCCAATTCCGCCTGCGCCTTTTCCTTGGCCGCGGCCGCATAGGTCGGCTGGCCCGCCGTGTCGAAGGCGGGCGTCGGCGCGCGATAGGGCATGGGATCGGGCCGCGCCACCATGGCCTCGAACGTGGTGCGTTCCTGCGGCGCCGCCGCTGCAGGGGCAGCTTCGGGACTGTTATGCGTGAGAGCCGGACCGAGGATCCAGGTGCCGACAAACATGCCGACCGCGACCGCAGCCATCGCCGCGATCAGCGGTTCGGACCGGTAGGTCGAGGCTTTGAGCAGGTGTTGCGGAAAGCGCATGCGGGTCTCCGGAGAGGAAAACGCCTGATATGGCGACGTGTTCCCTGGCCCGCGCAACATTATTGCGCGCTCAGATCTGCGACGCGACCTGTTCGAGCCCGATCACGCGCGCGAGCTTGCGCACTTCGCTCTTCTGGTCTTCGCGGAGCCGCATCAGGAGCGGCATCGCCGCCCAGATCAGCTTCTGAACTTCGGGGCTGTTGGTGTCGATGTTCACCTTGCCGGCGACGGCGTGCCGGGGGCCGCGCAGTTGCGTGCGGACCACGTCGCGGAGCGCGGCTTCGACCGCGGGCCAATACTCGACCTGATCCGAGGTGAGCCGCAGCCGGCCCTTGAGACCGTTGATCTGACCGTCGTCGAGCAGCCCAGCTCTGAGCCGGCGGGGCCGGCGGCGGTGCGGGCAGCAACCGCTTCGGCTTTTCATGCGGCAGCGGGGCGGGTGCGACGGACGCGGACTTCGGTTCGATGGCGGGGGCGGGCGCCGGCTCGGGGATTGACGGCGTTGCGGCGATCACCGGATCGGGAGCGCGCTCCAACGTCATGTTCGGATCCGCCGAGGCCAGCGCATAGACCGGCTGGTCCTTGACGGTCTGAAGCGCGGTCTGGATCAGGAGCCTGTTGGTCTTGGCGGCGCGATTCGAAATCTGTGGCTCGGCGAACTCGGTCGCTTGTGCGGCCAGAAAGGCCCGGCTGGTCCGCTGGGCAAAGGCGCTGTAGGCGGCAAGGGTCACCGAGGCGGCGCCGAAAATGACGAAACAAGCAACCTTGCGATTGGACAAGCGAGCACTCCCCACACGATGAACCAGTACGCTGTCTTGTCGCAAAGCCTGCTTAACATCGGCTTAACCATACCGAGCCAGATGTCCCCTTTGGGCTCTGCCGTCAGCGTGCGTGCGCCAGGACCGTTATTCGCTTGTCATTGTGGCCGATGTTTGAGCGGGCCGGTGCGGCCGAGAAGCCCGCGGTTTCGAGCTTGGCCACGATTTCGTCGGCATCGTAGCGCGACAGGCCGATCTTTTTGCGCAGCCGCCAATAGTCCGAAAAATAGGTGCGGAACAGGCCCCGCACCGCCGCGCAGAAAAACCCCTCCTGCCAGCCGAATCGCAGCAGCGCCTGCGCGTCGGCGAGGGCTGACACCTTGCGCGGAATGACGTCGCCGACCACCAAGAGCCCGCCGGGCTTGAGCAGGCGGCGGAACGTCTTGGCCAGCGCGTCGAACTCGTGCGGGCCGAGGTATTGCGTTACCGAATGCATGACGACGACATCCATCGAGCCCGCCGGCATCGTCGTTATGTCCTCGGGCTTGCGCACCGCGATCTTGTCGTTGCCGGCAAAGCGCGCGCCGAGCATCACGCGCACGTTCGGTGCCGGCTCGCACAGAATGAGGCGCGACACCGGCTCGGCCACGCGGTCAGCCGACAGCGCCTCGCCGCAGCCGTAGTCGAGCATCACGCCGCGCTCCGGCGCATAGGCGCGGATGTCCTCGGCGATACGGCGAAAATGCGCGGCCTCGTGGCGGGCGTTGACGTAGATCGAGTGCTTGGTGTCCCAGAATGCGATCCAGTCGGACGACGGCATCGGCGTTGCTGCTTTAAGCGTGCCAGAGCCGCAGCAGGGGGCCCTGCTTGCCGAACACCGGATCGGAATCGGGCAGCGGTACGTGCGGGATCGTTTTCATCGCCTTGGCGTGCTCGCCCCTGCTGCCGCGGCAGAGGTCGTATTTTCCGGTTTTGGGATAAGTGCCGATCACCATCAGGTCGGGGCTCGCCCACAGGCACTGGTGTCCGGTGCCGGCCGGCAGCACGCAGACGTCGCCCTGCATGAGCTCGATTTCCTGGCCCTTGTTGCCGCCGAACCGGACCTTGGCGCGGCCGCGCGCGATGCCCATGCCTTCATGGATCATCGAATGGTAATGCACGTAGGGAAAGATGCCGTTTCGCCAGGTGTCGCCCCAGCCGTTCGCCCGGAAAATCTTCTCGATCACCGGTTCAGGATCTGTCGCGCCAATAAAGTCGATGACGTGACGATAGAGCACGAATGGCAGGCGCGCGTTATTGGGCACCGAGCCGTCGTCGGCGAACATGAAGGTCTCGGGTGCGGGGGACTTGGTGGACATTGAAGGAAACCGCCGGATCGAACCGATTCTAGACTTACGCCGCGCGTGCTTTCCGCGCCCGCATCAGCTCGACAAAGCGCGTGAAGAGGTAGTGGCTGTCGCGCGGGCCGGGCGAGGCTTCGGGATGATACTGCACCGAGAACACCGGCCGGCCTTTCAGCGCGATGCCGCAGTTCGAGCCGTCGAACAGCGAGACGTGGGTCTGCTCGACGTTCTTCGGCAGGCTGTCCTTGTCCACCGCGAAGCCGTGGTTCATCGAGGTGATCTCGACCTTGCCGGTGGTGATGTCCTGCACGGGATGGTTGGCGCCGTGGTGGCCCTGGTGCATTTTCATGGTCTTGCCGCCGAGCGCGATGCCGAGCATCTGGTGGCCGAGGCAAATCCCGAAGGTGGGCGTGCCGGAGTCGATCAGCTTGCGGATCACCGGCACCGCATATTGCTCCGGTCGCCGCCGGATCGCCGGGACCGTTGGAGAGAAACACGCCGTCGGGATTGAGCGCGGCGATGTCCTCGGCGCTGGTCTTCGCCGGCACCACCGTCACCTTGCAGCCGACGCTGGCGAGCAGGCGCAGGATGTTGCGCTTGATGCCGTAGTCGATCGCGACCACGTGGAACTCGGGCTTGTCCATCCGGCCATAGCCCTTGCCCCATTGCCAGGGCGTCTCGTCCCAGGAAAAGCGCTGGCCGCTCGTCACCATCGGCACGAGGTCCATGCCGACCAGGCCCGGCCACTCGCGCGCTTCTTTCTTCAGCGCATCGATGTCGAACTTGCCGCCCGCGTCGTGGGCGATCACGGCGTTGGGCATGCCCTTCTCGCGAATGAGCGCGGTGAGTGCGCGGGTGTCGAGGCCGCTCAGCCCGATGATGTTGCGGGCGCGCAGCCACTGGTCGAGATGGCGGGTGGCGCGGAAGTTCGACGGCTGGGTGATGTCGGTGCGGATGATGACGCCGCGCGCGCCCGGCGTCGCCGCCATGTTGACGGTCTCGATGTCTTCGTCGTTGGTGCCGACGTTGCCGATATGCGGGAAGGTGAAGGTGATGATCTGCCCGGCATAGGACGGATCGGTCAGGATTTCCTCATAGCCGGTCATCGCGGTGTTGAAGCAGACTTCGCCGACCGCCTGGCCCGGCGCGCCGAGGCCGAAACCCTCCAAAACGGTGCCGTCCGCCAGCACCAGCAGCGCCGTGGGTTTCCGCTCGGTCCAGCCGGAATCGTCTTGTTTGGGGCTCATATGGGGCCTAGATAGGCCTCCGGGCCGCCGCCGTCAAAGGCCGCGCGGCTCATGTGAACAGCCGGTTTTTTGCACACAAAAGGGGCCTCCGTGCTGCGCGAAAACATCAACAACGCCATGAAGGACGCGATGAAGGCCCGCGACGAGCGCCGGGTCGGCACGCTTCGCATGATGAACGCGGCGATCAAGAACGCCGACATTGCCGCGCGCGGCGAAGGCAAAGAGCCGCTGAACGAGGCGGACCTGATGTCGCTGTTCCAGAAGATGATCAAGCAGCGCCAGGAATCGGCCGAGCTTTATGACAAGGGCGCGCGGCCCGAGCTTGCCGGCGCCGAGCGCGCCGAGATCGAGATCATCACCGCCTACCTGCCGCAGCAGATGTCGGACGTCGAGGCGGGCTCGGCCATTTCCGCGGTGCTGAAGGAAATCAACGCCGAGACCATGAAGGACATGGGCCGCGCCATGGCAGCGCTGAAGGAGCGCTTCGCCGGCAAGATGGATTTCGGCAAGGCGAGCGGCAAGATCAAGGAACTGCTGAGCAAGAAGTAGCCGCAGCCATGAGATCGCGCGTCGCGATTGCCTGTCTCGCCGCCCTGCTGTGCGGCCTCCGCCCGCCGCCGCCCAGGACTATCCGGCGCGGCCGATCCGCGTCATCACGGTGACCAGCGCCGGCGGCACCAGCGACATCTTCATGCGGGCGCTGGCGGACGAGATGCACAAGGGCTCGGTCAGCCGATCGTCGATCGAAAACCGGCCCGGCGGCGCCTTCAACATCGGCGCGCGCGCCTGCGCCGAAGCCGCGCCCGACGGCTACACGATCTGCATCCTTCCGGGCGAGCCGATCGTGTTCAACCAGTTCCTGTTCAAGTCGCTGCGCCTTCGATCCGGCCGCGTTCGAGCCGGTCACCCAGCTGTTCACCATCGCGCAGGCGCTGGTGGTGAGCAAGGCGCTCAAGGTCAACACGATGCCGGGCCTTGTCGCGCTGTCGAAGGCGAAGCCCGGCACGCTCGAGCTATTCCACCGGCTCGGTGCCGTTCGGCGTGTTCTTCGATCGCATCAACCGGAGGCCGGCGCCGACATCGTGCGGGTGCCGTTCCGCGGCGGCGGCGAGGCGGTGAATGCGCTGCTCACCGGCGCGACGCCGGTCGGCTTTCTCGGCCTCTCCAACGTGCGCGGGCAGATGGAGGCCGCAGCTCGTGACCGGCCTGATGGTCGACAGCGACAAGCGCTCGCCGCTGTTCCCCGATGTCCCGACCATTCCCGAGGCGACGGCCAAGGAATATGCCTCGCGCTCCTATTTCGGCCTGGTCGCGCCGCCCGGCACGCCGAAGCCGATCGCCGCGAAGGCTTCAGGCCGAGATCGCGCGCATCGCCGGCCAGCCGGATTTCCTCAAGCGCAATATTCGTCGAGCGCGGGCTCGACCCGGTGACCAGCACGCCCGAGGCGTTCGCCCGCTTCATCAAGCAGGATCGCGCGCTCGCCGCCCAGATCGTCAAGGAAGCCGGTCTCGAACCGCAGTAGCTCGGACCTATTCCTGACCCGCAAACCTGTTCGAAGCCAGGCGGCGGTGGTATCGTTGCAACTTGCGATAAGAAATCTGGGGAGGGCGACCATGCTGACACGGCGCACCACGCTAGCCGGGCTCGCCGCGGGCACCGCGGCGCTCGCTTGCAGTTCGGGTCCGGCCCTGAGCCAGAATTTCACCAAACAGGTGCACATGATCGTGCCCTACGGACCGGGCGGCACGTCGGACATCCTGGCGCGGCTGATCGGGCCGAAGCTGTCGGCGGCCATCGGTCAGCCGGTCATCGTCGAGAACAAGCCGAGCGCATCGGGCAACATTGGTGCCGATTTCGTCGCCAAGCAGGCCGGCGACGGCCACACCCTGCTGATCACCGACGTCGGCACCATCGCCACGCAGCCCAGCCTGGTGAAGAAGCTGCCCTTCGACGTGCAGAAGGATCTGGTGCCGGTCGGCATGGTGATGTTCTCGCCGTATTGCTTTGCGGTGCATCCCTCACTGCCGGTGAGCACATTTGCGGAGCTCATCGCTTACGACAAGGCCAATCCCGGCAAGCTCAACGTCGCCAACAGTGGCGTCGGCTCGATCCAACATCTGCTGGCCATCGTGATCGCCAAGAAGTACGGGCTTAAATGGGGCATGGTGCCGTACCGCGGTGGCGCGCCGGCGGTCCGTGCCGTGGTTTCCGATGAAAGCAACGTGATCTTCAACGGTGCGCTGGCGACGATGCCATTCGTCAAGCAGGGCCAGCTCAAAGGCATCGCTGTCTCCGGCGACAAGCGGTTGCCCGGGTTGCCGGGCCTGCCGAGCTTCAAGGAGCTCGACATGCCGATCGTGGAGGTGGGCTCCTGGCAGGGTTTCCTCGCCAGCAAGGGTACGCCCCCGGCGATGGCGGTGCGGCTCAACGCCGAAATGAGCAAGATTTTGGCGATGCCGGAAATCGCGAACAAGATCGTCGAGTTGGGCGGCGAAGTGCGCACCGACACCCCGGAGCTATTCGGCGCCTGGATCGCCAAGGCGATCGCCGACTGGGGCGCGGTGGTGAAGGCCGAGAACCTGCAGACCGACGGGTGAGAACGCCGCGCGAGCGGGAAACATGACCCTGCGCGTCAATATTCCCGATCTCGCCTTCGCGGCGTTCCTGGTCGCGCTCGGGGCCTTGGCTTTTGCGCTGGCGTCCGACCTGACGGTCGGGACCGCGGCGGCGATGGGGCCAGGCTACGTGCCGCGCGGACTGGCCGGCATCATCATGGCCTACGGCGTCGGGCTCGGCCTGCGCGCGAGTGTTCACCGGACGGCAGGCGTTTCCTGCGATCGCTTGGCGGCCGCTCTTACTGATCTCGGCCGCGGTCGCGCTGTTCGCGCTGCTGCTGCCGCTCGTTGGGCTGGCGCTGACCAGCCTCGCGGTGGTGGTCTGTTCCGGGTTCGCTGCTTACGACGTGCGGCTGCGTGAGAACGCGGTTTTGGCGGTCGCGCTCGCAATCTTTGCGGTGCTGCTGTTCGTCACGGTGCTCGGGTTGCCGATCCAGGTCTGGCCACAATGAATGGAGCGCCGGCGTGGACCTGATCGCCAATCTCGCCACTGGCTTCGCGGTCGCGCTTACGCCGGCCAACCTCGGCTTCTGCTTCCTCGGCGCGCTGATCGGCACGCTGGTAGGCGTGCTGCCCGGCATCGCGCCGATCACCACCATCGCGATCCTGCTGCCGTTCACGTTCTCGCTGCCGCCGACCTCGTCGCTGATCATGCTGGCCGGTATTTTCTACGGCGCGCAGTACGGTGGCTCGACCACCGCCATCCTGGTCAACGTCCCGGGCGAATCGTCGTCGATCGTGACCTGCCTGGACGGCCATCAGATGGCGAAGCAGGGCCGCGCCGGACCGGCGCTGGCGATCGCGGCGATCGCCTCGTTCGTTGCCGGGACGATCGCGACGGTGGTGATCGCAACCGCGAGCGCGCCGATGACCTGGCTTGCGTTGAAGTTCAACGCCGCCGAGTATTTCAGCCTGATGGTGCTCGGCCTCACCGGCGCCGTCGTGCTCGCGCATGGCGCGCCGGAGAAGGCGGTGGCGATGGTGCTGGTCGGCCTCCTGCTCGGTCTCGTCGGCATCGACGTCAACACCGGGGCGCCGCGTATGACCATGGACATTTCCGAACTGGGCGACGGCATCGGCTTCGTGCCGATTGCCATCGGCATGTTCGGCCTGGGCGAACTCGCGGTCACGCTGGGCCGGCCGCAAGACCGCAGCCTGCTTTCGTTCAAGCTCAGGAACCTCTGGCCAAGCTGGGCGGAGATCCGCCAGTGCATCCCCGCCATGTTGCGCGGCACCGCGCTCGGATCGGTGCTCGGCGTGCTGCCGGGCGGCGGCGCCGCGCTGTCATCGTTCGCGGCCTACGCGCTGGAAAAGAAGGTGTCGCGCAACGCGGCGCAATTCGGCCGCGGTGCGATTGAGGGTGTCGCGGCGCCCGAAGCCGCCAACAACGCCGGCGCGCAGACGAGCTTTATTCCGCTGCTGACACTTGGCATTCCGGGCAACGCCATCATGGCGCTCATGGTCGGCGCAATGATGATCCAGGGCATCCAGCCGGGGCCGCAGGTGATGATCGCCCAGCCGCAATTGTTCTGGGGCGTCATCGCCTCGATGTGGCTCGGCAACCTGATGCTGATCGTACTCAACCTGCCGCTGATCGGGTTGTGGGTCGCGCTGCTGCGCGTGCCGTACCGGCTGATGTTTCCGGCGATCGTGCTGTTCTGCTGCATCGGCACCTATACGGTCGGCAACACCGTGTTCGACATCTGGGCGATGCTGCTGTTCGGCGTGCTTGGCGTGTTCTTCTACAAAGTGGGTGCCGAACCCGCGCCGTTCATCCTGGGCTTCATTCTGGGGCCGCTGATGGAGGAGAATTTCCGCCGCGCCATGTATCTGTCGCGCGGCGACCCGCTGGTCTTCATCGAGCGACCGATCAGCGCGACGCTGCTGCTGATGTCGCTCGGGCTGCTGGTGATTCTGGTGCTGCCGGCGGTAAAGCGGAAGCGTGAAGAGGTTTTTCAAGAGTAGCGCTTGCGCGCATCGAGCCGCAGGTGCGGTTACGACACCTGTAAAATAATATCCGCCAGCCACTGCGGCTGAAGTCGGAGGCGAAGTCGGTGCCCTTCTGGCCGTTCTCGGGCTTGAACGCGTCGAGCCACACGATCGAGGAGACGCGATCGCCGATCTGCTCGAGAGCGCCCGACGACGGCCAGCCGCCGTAGGAATGCGCGACCAGGCATACGTCCTTCAAGTCTTCCCATTTGAACAGGTTGACGATGTCGGTGATGTGGGTGTCGAGGATGACGTCCTTGCTCAGCAGATGCGAGCGGTCGCCGTTGCCGGTCAGCGACGGCGCGTAGACCTTGTGGCCCTTGGACTCCAGCAGGTCCGCCACCCGCCGCCAGCACCAGCCGCCGTGCCAGGCGCCGTGAATGAGCACGAAGGTTTGCGCGGCGCGCCTTGCGCCAACGCCTGGGTGTGGCCTAGCGCGGCGGCGCCAGCGCCAAGCGCCGCGCTTGCGATGGCGGTGCGGCGTGTCATTCCGTCCAGGTTGCCATCCATGTCGGACATTCGATCCTCCCGATTTTCTATTTTCGCGAAGCCGTTGCGTTATCGATGCCGTTCGGTGCGTTGAAATATTCGCTGCGAAACAAGAAGGCACGTATGGTCCGATAAATACTGTGGAGATCGAACGGCTCGTCAAGCCTCCAGCCCCGCCCGATGAATGCAAATAGTGCGTCAATGCCGTGTCCCACGACCACAATATTGAGCGGGTCACCGTTGGAATTGCCGGCCTTGTTGGTAGTGCAACAGTGCAGCTGCGCCAGCTTTTCACGTAGCGTTGCGAGGTGACTTCGACGGTGCCAGGCGGATAAATGCTACCAAAGTCGACTTTTTCGACGGCGTACAAGGATTCGCCCACCGGCAGCACGAATCTGAAACGAAGCATCTGCCTATCGGTCTCAAGCCCGACCTCAAGCAGCTTCAAACCACCTTCACGGTGCGTAAAGACGAACCCGGCAACAGTGCCCTTTCGCGGGATCACATTCGGTAGCGGGGCTCGTGTCACTACTGCTGCAATCGAGGCATTGGCGCTGCCCCGCCACCAGAAGCGAAGTAACCGTGCGACCTCGGGGGCCGAGAAGGAATTCGGATCGGTGATGATCGGCAGGAAGCGCAGCAGCAAATCGCCGGCGTTGTCCACGCTCAGCCAAACGGCCTGGATGCCTTGGTCGGCCAGCGACGCGCCGAAATAGCGTTCACTTTCATCGTCGATCAGCACCGCAGCGCGAACGGTCACCTCGCCCTGCTGGCGAACCTCGGCGCGGGACATGAAGGGCTGCTCCGCCGCCAGGTCAGGGCCAGCGTCGCTGGATCGGCTGAACGCCCCGAGTAGTGAAAGTAGCACCACACAGGTCCGAGAAGTGCCGATTGTGTTGCAAAAGTCGAAAGTTGTGGGGCCGCGATTTTTTCGCGAAAATACGAAACGGGAAGCGCTCGCCGATTCGTATAACTTCAATCGCGTTACCAAAGTCGCCTGTGAGTTTTGCGAGGCGATGAGGTCCCTCACATCTTTACACGAAATGCGCGCCTGCAGCCCGCAGAATTTTTGATCATCGGTGCAAAACGACTTTTGCAACACAATCTGCCAGAGGCGGACTCGTACACCGTAGCAAACAGCATCGCTATTCGATGACCTCGTCGGCGCGCGCGCAGCGGGGTGAACGGGCGCGGCCTTGGCGGTATTGCCCCCATGAACAATGCGCCTCCTGCCAAGGGAGAGCGGCCCGGGCGTACCGCCGGCTTTGCAACGCTCTCCTGGGTTCAATCCGCTTTGTCCGGACGCTGGACGTCGATGCGCATATCCACGATCTTCATCAGCTCGAGGAAAACTCTGAGGCGGCTCTCGCCTTCCTCAACCCGCGCAATCTCTATTCCGTTCTGCTTGAGGTCACCTTCACCCCATAGCGTGATGTTGATCTCGAATCTGTTGCATCCGGCAACGGCAACAATCTGCTGCGGAGCGGCCCCGGTGCCGAACGCAGCACGCGAATGCTGTGGGTGAGTCATCACTGGAATCCCCGATCAGAAGCCGCGACGAGCATCCTCCATCACGCGCGCGGCGGACAATTATCGGAGTGTCATTAGGCCTTAGACCTAGGTGCAATTCCTCCCAACGCGCCATTCATGACCACATGCTTGCAGAATTAACGACGCCGTGCGACCTGCGCATTTGCGGGCTTTAACAGTCAGTGGTTTTTCGATGTTATCCATTCCAGGTTCACGAGATGATCGCCATGCGCCTCACGAACCAAAACCTGCATCAGTTGCAGACTATCTTCGGCGACGAGTTCGTCCGAGAGCATCATAGCGAACCGACGGATCGCAATCTGCCGCAGTCAGATGTTCATGGTGTGACCAGGTCGTTGGTAGAATCGGTGCTCAACGGAGTTCTCAAAGCCCTGAGATCGGCACTGTCGTTGCGATAATCACGGTCCATGAGCGGATCGCGAAAGCGGACGCAAAATCGAAGCACTAGCATCCATTTCGATGCGCAGCCGCTAATCCGGCTGGATGCCGACCTGCTTGGCGAGGCGGGCGAGTTCGTCGGTCTGGCTGCGGAGCCTGATTGCCATCTCCGCGCCCGTGCTGCCGATCGGGATGATGCCGACCTCTTCGAGCTTTTTCGAGATCTCCGGATCCTCCAGCGCCTTGCGGATTTCCGTTTCGAGGCGGGCGACGATGGGGGCGGGCAGTCCCGCCGGTCCCATGAAGCCGAACCACGACGGCACCGTCGTGAGGTTCGGCAGCGCCTCCTTCACGGTCGGCAGGTCGGGCCGCTGCTTGGTGCGCTGATCGAGGAATATGCCGAGCAGCTTGATCTTGCCGGTCGGCAGCGCCGCGAGCGTCGCCGGATAGGCCGGGAAATAGACCTGCACGCGGTTGGCCAGCAGGTCGCCGATGATGTTGGCGTTGTTCGCGCCGGTGTAGGGCACGTGCAGCATGTCGATGCCGGCCGCGACCTTCATCGCCTCGCCCTGGAAATGAAACACCGAGCCGCGGCCGACGCTGCCGTAGTTGAGCTTCCCCGGATTCTTCTTGGCGTATTCGACCAGAGCCGCGGTGGTGTCGACGCCGAGCTCGGAGTTGGCCACGAGATAGAGCGGCGCGCCGACCGCCTGGCTGATCGGCGTGAAATCCTTGAACGTGTCGAAGCCGACGTTCCGGCTCATCAGCGGCCCGGTCACCACCGTGCTCGACGCGGTGTAGAGGATGTTGGAGCCGTCGGGCGGCAGCGTCTTGAGGTAGTTCGCGGCGATCTGGCCATTGGCGCCGGGGCGGCTCTCGAACACCACCGGCTGGCCGAGCTGCGCGGTCAGCTTCTGCGCCAGCATGCGGCCGGCGAGGTCGCCGCTGGTGCCGACCTGCGTGCCGCTGATGATGTGGATCGGCTTGTCGGGATAGCTTTGCGCATGGGCGCAACCCATTGCGCGACCTATGGCGGCGAGCACCACCGCCGCCGCGCACACCAGCCGGATCGTCATCGCGCGCGCTCCTTGTCTTGCGCTATGATGGCACAACAAACCGGGGAGGAAACAACGTCGTGACCCGAATTCTCGCGGGCCTGATCGTGTTGGCCGCATGGTTGTGTGGCGCCGCCATAGCGCCGGCGCAGGAGTGGCCGTCGCGGCCGGTGAAGATCATCATCCCGCTCGGTCCCGGCGGCGGCGGCGACGTGTTCACGCGGCTGATGGCCGAAGAGCTGCAGAAGCGGCTCGGCCAGCCCTTCATCGTCGAGAACCGGCCCGGTGGCGGCCTCAACATCGGCACGCGCGCCTGCGCCGAGGCGCCGCCCGACGGCTATACGTTCTGCGTGCTGTCGGGCGAGCCGGTCGTCTACAACCAGTTCACCTTCAAGAGCCTGCCGTACAATCCGGAGAAGGATTTCGAGCCGGTCGTCAATCTGTTCATCAACGCCAACGCGCTGGTGGTGAACTCGTCGCTCGGCGTCAAGACCATTCCCGAGCTGGTCGCGCTCGCCAAGGCCAAGCCCGGCACGCTGAGCTACGGCACCTTCTCGTTCATGCTGGCCTACTTCATGGACGAGCTGAACAAGAAGAACGGCATCGATATCGTGCGCGTGCCGTTCCGCAGCGGCAACGAGATGGTCAACGCGGTGATGACCGGAACGACGCCGATCGTGTTCCTCGGCCTCTCCAACATGATCGGTCAGGTCAAGAGCGGACAGTTCACCGGCTTGGCGCTCAACGCGAACTCCCGCCTGCCGCTGTTTCCCGACATCCCGACCTTGGCGGAGGCGACCGGCGAGGATTATCCGCCGCCGTGGTTCGGCCTGTTCGCGCCGGCCGGCACGCCGCTGCCGATCGTCGACAAGATGCACGACGAGGTGGCGCGGATCGCCAGCATGCCCGATTGGCGGCAGCGCAACTTCGTCGAGCGTGCGGTCGAGCCAGCGGTCGGTCCGCGTGGCGATTTCATCAAATTCATCGCCAGCAACCGCGCGTTCGCCGCGCGGGTGGCCAAGGAAGCTGACATCAAGCCGCAGTAGGCGGGAGATCGCAGATGATACGGATTGTTTTTGCTGCGTCCTTGGCTGGACTCGCCATCTTGCACACCGCGCTGCCTGCGGCGGCGCAGGATTACCCGGCGCGGCCGGTGCGGATCGTGTTTCCGCTCGCCGCGGGCGGCGGCGGCGATGTGTTCACCCGCGGCCTCGCCGATGAATTGCAGAAGGCCTGGCGCCAGCCGGTCGTGGTGGAGAACCGCCCGGGCGGCGGACAGAACATCGGCGCGCGCGCCTGCGTCGAGGCCACGCCCGACGGCTACACCATCTGCGTGATGTCCAGCGAGCCCGCGGTCTACAACCAGTTCCTGTTCAAGACCATTCCCTACGATCCCGAGAAGGACCTGCAGCCGATCGCCAACCTGTTCTTCAACACGCTCGCGGTGGTCATCAACCCCGAGACCAAGGTCAAGACCTTCGCCGAGATGCTGGCGATGGCGAAGCAGCAGCCCGGCAAGCTGAGCTACGCGACGTTCTCGTTTCCCGCCACGTATTTCATGGACAAGCTGAACAAGACCGAGAACATCGACATCGTGAAGGTGCCGTATCGTGGCGGCGGCGAGGTGGTCAACGCGCTGCTCGGCAACACCACGCCGATCGCGGTGCTGGCGCTGTCCAACATGGTGTCGCAGCTGCAGAGCGGCCGCATCACGCCGCTCGCTGTGGTCGCCAATGCCCGCTCGCCGCTGTTTCCCGACGTGCCGACGCTCGAGCAGGCGCGCCCCGGCGCCGGCTTTCCGACCACGTGGTTCGGCCTGTTCACCCAGGCCGGCGTGCCGCGGCCGATCGTCGAGAAGATTTCCGCCGAGATCGACCGCATCATGGCCGAGCCTGCGTTCCGCAAGCGCATGTACACCGATCGTGCCGTCGAGCCCGCGCCCGAGCGGCTCGATGTGTTCGCCAAATTCATCCGCGAGGAACGCAAGCTGGCGCAGCAGATGGTCAAGGACTCCGGTATCGAGCCGAAGTGAGTACTCGCCGCCATCCTTCGAAACGCCCGCTTCGCCTTCGGCTTCGGCGGGCTCCTCAGGATGAGGCAATCGATGTAGCAGCACCAAGGACCTCATGGTGAGGAGCGGTCCCAACGAGCCCGCGCTTTGCGCGGCCCGATGACAAACTCCGGACCGCGTCTCGAACCATGGGCCGAGAATTCTACCGAGCAACAAGCTCGCTCAAATCGCGGCGAAGTGACACTCGCCCGCAAAACGGCAAACCGTGTATGCTGCCGATCCAATTCGCCGGGAGACATCCATGAAGCTTCAACCTCGCCGCGCCGTGCTGATGGGACTGGGCGCAACCGCCGTCGGTGCATTCTCGACCGGGCCGGCGCGCGCGCAGGCGGCCTATCCGACGCAACCCATGAAGTTCATCATCCCGGCGGGAGCCGGCGGCCTGCCGGACACCGTCGCGCGCATCATGGGACGCCGGCTGCAGGACAAGGTCGGCCAGTCGGTGGTGATCGAGAACAAGCCCGGCGGCAACGGCGCGGTTTCGGTCGCTGCGCTGATGAGCTCGCCGCCCGACGGCACCGCGTTCATCATCCAGGACGGCTCGATCTACGCCATCAACCCGCACATCTACGCCAAGATGGCCTACAGCATCGGCGATCTGACGCCGACCACGATGATCGCCCAGGCCCCGATCTTTCTCGCCGTGCACCAGAAGGTGCCGGTCAAGACGATGAAAGAGTTCATCGACTACGTGAAGGCCAATCCCGGCAAGCTCAACTACGGCTCGTCCGGAGTAGGTTCCACGCATCATCTGTCCATGGAGGCGCTCAAGTCGTCGCTCGGCCTGGTGATGACCCACATCCCGTTCAAGGGCACGAGCGAGTCCGTTCCGGCGCTGCTGGGCGGTCACGTCGATGTCGCGTTCTCGGCCTATCCGTCGCTCAGCGGCGCGGTCGGCACCAAGAGCATCACGCTCTTGGCGACCAATGGCGCCAAGCGCTCGGCGATCGCGCTCGACGTGCCGCCGGTCGCCGATTGGATTCCAGGCTACGCCTTCGCGCCGGTAATCGGCGTCTACGCGCGCACCGGCACGCCGCCGGCGATCCTGCAGAAGATCGCCAGCGAAGTGGCCGCGATCATCAAGGAGCCGGAGATCGTCAAGCAGTTCGCGACCGCGGGCATCGAACCCTTGAGCGGCGGGCCGGCGGAACACCTGGCCCATCTCAAGGGCGAGGACGAGCGCATCGCCAAGACCGTCAAGGCCGCCGGCATGACGCCGCAGTAAGTACGGCGAACGGCGAGGGCGCAGTGTTGGCTGAGTGGAACGTCGAGCCGTCCGCGCCCCCAGTTGGCGCGCGAGAGCCCGCCTATCAAACCAGCTTCCGGAGTTCGTTCGCCGCTCGCGAAGAATTGGCGCGGATGAATCGCATTCCGCGCTGAGCATTTTCAGCAGAAAGGTTCAAAAACTTGGCGAACAGCTCTTGGCTGTTCTCCAGGTTCGTGCACTTAGCAGGCAGTGTGGTGGACAGCACGTTCTTCATGTCCGGCCATCCCAAGCCGCTTGCCTTGCCCAGGATCATCAGGCCTTCTTCCGACGATTGCCGAACCAAATCCCTTATTGCCTTCGCCGGCACCTCCGAAAGCAGCGAAAATGCTTTGATGAATTCGTCGACGTTCTTCTCTTCGGCGCATTGCGTCATCCGCGCGCGAACTCGAGCGGGCTCCAGCCAAGTCCCGCTCTTGCTCATGGCTCGCGCGGTTGCCGGCGCAATCGAGCGCGTGATCTCGCCGGAAATCTTCGACAATACTTCGGTAATCTTGTCCCGTGTTTCGGGCCGGGCATTGTCCAGCAGACGTTGCCGTACTCGTTCAGTGGCCTTCCGTACAAGGAGGACCAAAAGATCGGATGGAAGGTCAGTCCGGCTCGCCACGACAAGAGCGAGCAATTCATCTTGTTGGGCTCGGTTAACCGCCTTGGCGAGTCCGAAGCGGGAGAACCGTGCGCCCCGGTTTGCAGTAACTTTGAGAGCGACTTCGGAATCGCCGCGACTGATCAGGACGTCCGTGACCGGCTCATTGATGCGCGCGCGGCTGGCGATGGCGGACAGATGTGCCTGGCTCTTGGTCTCTGCAATCTCGACAAGGTCGTCGTCTGTCAGGGTCATGGATCTTTCGAGAATCGGGCCAGAGATTTCGATATCGTCATCGTGCGATAGACGGCCCACGACCTTGGTCGGGCTGCGACTGACTGCTGCCAGCTTGCCGCTAAGCTCGACCAGCGCCTGGCGCTCGATTTTCTCGATCAGACGGCTCATCAGATCGTCAAACAGCGAAATATGATCGTCGGAGTCTGTATCGGCGCCAACAAGGAAGAGGTCGGTTATCTTGCGCAGAATCGTGAATCGCTGGGGGCTCGTCCCTTGCGTCAGCGTCGCCTCCAGTTCAACGAATAACGGATGGCCTTCGAGCATCAAATCAATCCGGATCAGCCTGGGGCATGCGAAGTTGAGGCGGCTGATCGAACGCTTACAGTGGATGCTGCGAAAAACTGTTTAAGGCGATGGCGATCTCGCGGTGGCGGCTGTCAGATCGCCGGTTTGTCTGTCGAATTGGTAAATGCTGAATTGAGGGGTAAAGCGGATTGCGTACATGCGCATCTAGGCAACAAGAGATACTGGCTGATGTCCGCCCCGTGCCAGAATCGGACATCGCCCGTCGGCCCGAGCAAACACCGCTGGCGCGAGAGTGAGACCGATCGTTTTCTCGGTTTCTTTGTGAGCCGCGGTACCGCTAGGCCATTATTGGTTATCATCGGACCGGGTCTCACGCGGAGCACGCCGATGTCGTTTTGGAGCCGTCCCCTCGCTTTGGTTCTTGTGTTGGTCGCATGCGGGCTGTTTGCTGTGCCCGCCGGATCGCAGACGGCGCGGTCGCTGAAAATCGTGGTGCCGCTCGCCGCCGGCGGCGGCGCCGATATCGTCGCCCGCGTGCTGGCCGAGCAGATCGGCCGCGCCCAGAACGTCACCGCGGTGGTGGAGAACCGTCCCGGCGCCGGCACCGTGATCGGGACGGAAGCCGTGGCGCGCGCCGCGCCCGACGGCGAGACCGTGATGCTCACCAACCCGGCGTTCCTGATCAACCCGCATATTAAGAAGGTCGGCTACGACCCGCTGACGAGCTTCGATCCGGTCTGCAACATTGTGAACTTCCCGCTGGTGTTCGTGGTGTCGGCCGACTCGGCCCTGAAGACGATGGCGGACATGCTCGCCATGGCGCGCGCCAAGCCCGGCGCGGTCACCGTCGCGAGCGCCGGCACCGGCAACCCGACGCATATCGGTTTCGAGGTGCTGAAGCGCGCCACCGGGCTCGATATGACCTACGTGCCGTTCGCGGGCGCGGCGCCGGCAGTCAATGCGCTGCTCGGCGGCCACATCACCTCGGTCTATTCCGACTACACCACCGTGTCGGCGCAGTTGAAGGCCGGTACGCTGCGGGCGTTGGCGATTGGCTCGCGCCAGCGCTTCGCCGGGCTGCCCGATGTGCCGACGCTCCCCGAACTCGGCTTGACCGACTACGAAGCGGAGAGCTGGAACGGCGTGCTGGCGCCGGCGAAGACGTCGAAGGAAACGCTTGCCCAGCTCGAAGGCTGGTTCGCCGCGGCAGGCCGGTCGCCCGAGCTCAAAGAGAAACTGGCCGTGCTCGGGATTTATCCGAACATCGTGTGCGGCGGCGAGTACGGCGCCATCCTGCGCCGGCAATACGAACAGTACGGCACCCACATCCGTGCTTCGAACATCAAGGTGGAGTGAGCACTTCATTCCGCCTTGATATTCGCCGCCTTCACGATCGGCCACCACTTCTCGATATCCGCCTTGTTCAGCGCGCCGAGCGCCTCCGGCGTCTGCTGCTCGCGCGGCGGGATTTCCTGGCCGACCGCGGCGAAGCGCGCCCGCACCGCCGGATCGGCGAGCGCCGTGACCGCCGCGGCATTGAGCCGCTCGATGATCACCTTCGGTGTGCCCTTCGGCGCGAACAGCGCATTCCAGGTCGCGACATGGAAGCCGGGCAGGCCGGCCTCGTCGGCGGTCGGCACATCCGGCAGCGCCGGCAGCCGCGTCGGCGCCGCCACCGCATAGGCCTTGATGGTGCCGGCGCGCACCTGCGGCGTCGCCGTGGTGACGTCGGCGATCACCATGTCGATCTGCCCTGCCACCAGGTCCTGGGTCGCCAGCGATACGCCGCGATAATGCACGAAGGTCGACGCCGTGCCGGTCATGCTCTGGAACAGCACGCCCCCGATGTGCGGCGGGCTGCCGATGCCGGCGGTGCCGGCCGTGGTCTTGTCGGGATTGGCCTTGAGCCAGGCGATGAAGCTTTTCAGATCGTCGGCCGGCGTCGCTTTTTTTGCGACCACCATCTGCGGCGCCTGCGCCAAGAGCGCGATCGGCTCGAAATCGGTCTTGAGGTCGTACGGCAGCGCGTAGATCGCGCCGTTGATGACATGCGCGCTCCAGTTGCCGACGTTGATGGTGTAGCCGTCCGGCGCCGCGCGGGCGACGCGGCCGAGCCCGATGCTGCCGCCGGCGCCGCCGACATTCTCCAGCACCACCGGCTGGCCGAGCTCCGCGCGCATCCGTTCGGCGACGACGCGGCCGACCGTGTCGGTCGGGCCGCCGGCCGCGTAGGGCACGATCATGGTGATCGGACGGGACGGATAGGCCTGCGCGCGGGCGATCCGCGGCAGCGGCGGCAGCGCCAGGCTTGTAAGTGCCAGGTTTGCGGCTGCGAGTTGCAGCAATCGACGGCGCGGCAGTGTCATGACGCTCTCCTTAAGCTAACCGACCACCGGCAGCAGGATGCAGGAAGCGTGCCCGGCGTCGTGATGGATCGTGTCGGTGCCCATCTGGGTCGGATGATAGGGATGCGAGAACACACCGTCGGTGGCGGGCGAGTCGCTGTTGGCGAGCTCAAGCCGGAGGCGATGGCCCTTCTTGAACACATAGGCGATCGGCAGCACCTCGATGTCGAACGCGTACACCTCGCCGGGCGTGAGCGGCTGCGGGTTGGTGTGGGTGTAGAACGGCCGCTCGGGCTTCGAGCGCTTCTCGTCCTTCTCGCGGTGCGAGGCCTTGAGCCAGCCCTTCGACACCGGTGTGAACGTCGGCTGGTCCTTCTTTCGCGCCGCGTCGTCCTGCGGATGCTGGTCGGACAGCTTGACGATGAACTGGGTGTCGATCGCGGTCGATGACGCGAACAGCTTCAGCACGATCGGCCCGGTCACATCGAGGTCTTTATCGAGCGGCGCGCTGGTGAAGGTCAGCACGCGCCGCACCGCATCGATCCGCCCGTCTGGCCCGATGATGGCGACGCCGTTGACCCACTCCCAGTCCGGATAGGTGTAGCTGGTCGAAGCCTCGTTCGCCGGCGGCTTCTCCGCCGACAGCCCGCCGTCGTTCATCGAGGTGACGCTGCCCGACGGTCCCTTGCGCAGGTAATAAGGGGTGTAAGTGGCTTTCGGCGGCCACTGCTCTTCGGCGCGCCAGACGTTGGCGCCGCGCACGTAGAGCCGCACCGGCTCGGCCTCCATGAAGCCGTTGTTCTTGCCCTTCAGATGCAGATCGTAGAACGGCAGCAGCTCCTTTTCGTGGAAGTCGATCTGGTCGAACATCTTGTGCGCTTCGAAGGTGTTGCGCGCGCCGGTGACGACGAGCTTCTTCGGCGCCTTGACCTCCTCGTAGCCCAAGATGTTGCCGCGCAGATGCAGCCCCATCTTGCCCCAGTGGCCGATCGAGAGCACCGGGCACTTGATCTTGTCGAGCCGCCAGTACGGCGACCGCTCGCGCCAGAATTCGTCGTCGAGGGTGTGCTCGGTGATGACGCCGACCAGATCGAAACGCATCGGCGGCCGGCCCTTGCGGTTCACCGGGCGATGCATGTTGTCGGCGCGGAGCGACGCGTACCACACCGAGCGATACGAGCAGAAAATCCCGCCGTGATAGTTCGAGCCGCGATACTCATCGACCAGCCCGTCATAGGGCGCGATACAGGCGAGCCCCGGCGGCGCGTAGGTCGCCATCAGCCACTGCGCCATGGCGTAATAGGATTGCCCGGTGCCGCCGATCCGGCCGTTGCACCACGGCTGCTTGACGATCCAGGCAATGAGCTCGAGATAATCCTGCTGCTCGTCCAGCCCCATGAAGCTGAACTCGCCCTCGGACTGGCCCGCGCCGCGCACGTCGGCGTGCACATAGGCGTAGCCCTGCTCGGTGTACCATTCGACCGGGCCGGTCTCGCGCCACAGAAACAGCGGATAGGCCGGCACCTCGTCCATCTCGTATTGGTAGGGCGACGCCGCGAACAGGGTTGGAAACGGGCCGGGCCCGTCGGGGCGATAGACGCAGAGCGAGATTTTCACGCCGTCGCGCATGGTGACGGTGACGCCTTTTTCGACTTTCATTTTGTGTTCCGGCACTTCCATTCCTTCCCGGCATTTCACTCGATGACGACGTCGGCCCGCGCGAGCAGGCCGGGCGGCAAAGCGACGCCGAGTGCCCTCGCGACGGTCTGATTGGTGATCAGCTCGAATTTGGTCGGCTGCTCGACCGGGATGTCACTCGGCTTTGCTCCACGCAACACCTTGTCGACATAGTCGCCGGTGCGCCGCCACAGGTCCGGGAGGCTCGGTCCATAGGAGATCAGCCCGCCGAGTTCGACGTATTCCGCAAAGCCATGCATGGTCGGCAGCCGCGCGCCGAGGGCCAGGATGTTGATGCGTAGCCGGTTGGACGAAACGAGCGGCTCGCTGACAACGTAGAGCGCCTGGGCGCGCTGCTTCACCGTGTCGAGGGCAGGTGCGATGTCCTCCGTCCGTCTGATTTCGAGACGCACGGCCTCGAGCCCGAGCTTGCGCGCGGCTTCAGCAACCTCCTGCGCCTCCCGTACCGCGGACGAATAGTCCGCATTGAACAGAATGGCGACGACACGCAGGTCCGGCAGGACCTCGCGCAACAGTTCGAGACGCTTGGCGCCGAGGTCGGCCTGCTGAAGCGACAGGCCGGTCACATTGCCGCCAGGTCGCGCCAAGCTTGCGACGAGGCCGCTGCTGACCGGGTCGCCGGCCACCGAGAAGATGATTGGTATCGTCGATGTCGCCTGCTTGGTGGCGAGGACCGCGGCGCCAGATGTGACGATGACGTCGACCTTGAGTTGGACCAGCTCATTGGCAAGCTCGGTATATCGCTCGGTGCGCCCTTCCACCCAGCGATACTGCATCGCCATAGTGCGGCCTTCGATCCAGCCAAGCTCGCGCAGCCGCTGCAGGAATGCCGCGGTCCATTGGTTTTGGGCCGACGGCGTGGTCGCTCCGGGGAGGCCGATTGTTGGCAGCTTCGACTGCTGCGCTTGCGCTGTGCAGGGCAAGCTTGCCGCCGCGCAGCCGAGCAGCGTTATGAACTCGCGCCGTTGCATCGCGTCCCCCGGTGCAGGCTAGCATACAGCAGGCGCGATGATCCGCGAACCGCGGCTCGGCCATGACGCCGCAGCCGTTTGAAGCTGGCTTGCCGCACCTCCTGGGCTGCGGCATTGTTGCCGCAAGAAGAAAGCAGACGGGAGGAAGACAGAATGCGCCGCTGGCCTTGCGCTCTCGCCCTGCTGCTCGCCGCGGCGTTGCCTGCCGCGGCGCAGGACTTTCCCAACAAGCCGGTGCGCGTGATCGCCTCGTCGAGCGCCGGCGGCATCAGCGACATCTTCATCCGTATCGTCGGCGAGGAGCTGCACAAGAAATGGGGCCAGCCGCTGGTGGTGGAGAACCGCCCCGGCGGCCAGTTCAACATCGGCGCCAAGGCCTGCGCCGACGCCCCGCCCGACGGCTATACCTTCTGCATCCTGCCGTCCGACGTGCTGCAGTACAACCGCCACGTCTTCCGTTCGCTGAACTACGACCTGTTCAAGGATATGGAGCCGGTCACGCTGTTGTTCTACCTGACGCAGGGGCTCGTGGTGTCGTCGTCGCTCAACGTCAACACCCTCGAAGAGCTCGCGGCCTATTCCAAGGCGCATCCGAAGACGCTGTCCTATTCGGCCGCCGCCATTCCGCATCAGCTGTTCATCGAGGGCTTCAAGGAGGAAACCGGCGCCGACATCGTGCGCGTGCCGTTCCGCGGCGGCGGCGAGGCGGTCAACGGCATGCTGACCGGGACCACGCCGGTCGCCTTCTTCGGCATCGGCAACTTCATCGCGCATCTGCAGGCCGGCACCATCCGCGGCATCGCGGTCGATGCCGGCAAGCGCTCGCCGCTGTTTCCCAACATCCCGACCCTGAAGGAGCTGCGGCCCAATGTGGAGCTGACCCAGGCCGACTTCAGCCTGTGGGCGCCGAAGGGCACGCCGCCGGCGATCATCAAGAAAATCCGAGACGACGTCGCCGCGATCGGCAACGATCCGGCCTTCGCCCAGAAGAATCTCATTCAGCGCGCGCTCGATCCGGCGTTCAGCACGCCGGGCGAGTTCGCCCAGTATCTCGAAACGTCACGTGCTCAGGTCGACCGCACCGCCAAGAAAGCCAACCTGCAGCCGCAGTGACCCATTCAGAAACCGAAAGCCGGAAATGCCCTCATGAAAATCTCCGCACTGTTGCTCTCCACCGCCCTCGGCCTGGCCGCCGTATCGCAAGCCGCGGCGCAGGATTGGCCGACCCGCCCGGTGAAAGCCATCACCACCACCAGCGCCGGCGGCTTGAGCGACATCTTCATGCGGGCGCTCGGCGAGCAGCTGCGCCAGAAATGGGGTCAGCCGCTGATCATCGAGAACCGCCCCGGCGGCTCGATGAACCTCGGCACCCGGGCCTGCGCGGACTCGGCGGCGGACGGCTACACCATCTGCATCACCAACGCCGACGCGATGCTCTACAACCAGTTCCTGTTCAAGACGCTGCCGTTCAATCCCGAGACGAGCCTGCAGCCGATCACCAACGCGTTCCACCTGATCCACATGCTGGTGGTGAATTCGCAGCTCGGCGTGAACAACGTCGACGAGCTCTGCGCGCTGTCCAAGGCCAAGGCCGGCACGCTGTCCTACCTCGCGCCCGGCGCGCCGCTCGTGCTCTACATGGAGACGCTGAAGAAGGAGAAGGGCTGCGACTGGGTGCGCGTGCCGTTCAAGGGCGGCGGCGAGGCCGTCAATGCCATCATGAGCGGCTCGACGCCGATCGCGCTGTTCGGCGAGGGCAACGTCATCGGCAACGTCCGGGCCGGCCAGATGACGCCGCTCGTGATGATGAACAACATCCGCTCGCCGAATTTTCCCAAGGTGCCGCTCCTGACCGAGGTCGGCTACAACGGGCCGCCGTCGCGAAGCTGGTATGGCATCTTCGCGCCGGCCGGCACGCCGCGGCCGGTGGTCGATCGGGTGTCGAAGGACATCGGCGAGATCGTCAACAAGCCGGAGTTCCGCGACCGCCATCTGACGGCGCGGAGCCTGGTGCCGGCCGCCAACACGCCGGAGCAGTTCGCCGAGGACATAAAGCGCGAGCGCGTGGTCGCCGAGAAGGTGGTCAAGGACGCGGGGTTTGAGGCGCAGTAGCTATCGCCTTCGACGATACTGCTCCTTGCTCTGACTTCATCCTGAGGAGCATCGCGAAGCGATGCGTCTCGAAGGATGGCGACGGTCTCGCTTGCGGCCCATCCTTCGAGACGCGGCCTTCGGCCGCTCCTCAGGATGAGGCCCGATGAGTTCGGCGAGCTACGCCACCTCTAGAAGTATCTCCGTCAGCCGCTCCGGCATGTCGACCATTACGTCATGGCCGCACGCCACCTCATAGGTGCGCCATGACGGATCGGCCTTGGCCCGCGCCATCGCCTTGTCGAAGCCCGGGTTGGCGTTGTTCAGCGCGCGGATATAACTTTTCTTCGCGATGCGCTCGCGGGCGCCGCTGAGCGTCATCTGGTCGAGGAACGTGGCAATCGGCTGCGGCACGCACAACGCGTCGACCCAGGCGCGGTCGTTCTCGTTGACGTTGAACGACGCGGCCGTCCGCGCCGGGATGCCGATGTCGCCCTTTTGCGTTGCGGCGCGGAGCAGATCCAAAGTCGCCGCGCCGGTCAGGTCGGCGAGCGCTTCGCCGTTGTCCGGCACGAAGGCGTCGAGGAACACGATCGAACCGATCTTGCCGGCCATCTGTTCGGCGACGCCGGACACCACCATGCCGCCGTAGGAGTGGCCGCCCAGCACCACGTCGGCGAGGCCCTCCCACTTCATCAGGTTGACCACGTCGGTGACGTGGGTGGCGAGCCGGATCTCCTTGCTCATCAGGTGCGAGCGCTCGCCCAATCCGGTCAGCGTCGGCGTGAACACCTTGTGGCCCTGCCGCTCCAGTAGGTCGGACACCCGCCGCCAGCACCAGCCGCCGTGCCAGGCGCCGTGAACGAGCACGAAGGTTTTCGTTGCGGTCGCGGCCATGAATGTTCCCTCCCCGGGGTGGTGGACAGCCTGTGGATAAGTGGGAAAAGCCGGTCTTTCCAGCCGTAATTTTCGGCGGTCTTCACGGCCGCCCAATCGCCACCCATTTGAGGGCTATGATGCCCGGTCGGCTAACCAATTCGGCCAAACTCAAACGCCCCAAACATGCGCTTTCCGCCTCAGTTCCTTGACGAACTGCGCGCCCGCCTCCCGGTTTCGGAGGTGGTGGGGCGGCGCGTCAAGCTGCGCAAGACCGGGCGCGAGTTCGTCGGCTTGTCGCCGTTCAACAAGGAGAAGTCGCCGTCGTTCACGGTCAACGACCAGAAGGGCTTCTATCACGACTTCTCCTCCGGGAAGCACGGCGACATCTTCGGCTTCATCATGGAGACCGAGGGCGTGGCGTTTCCCGAAGCCGTCGAGCGGCTGGCGCAGATGGCCGGCGTGCCGATGCCGAAGTTCTCCAAGGAGGAAGAGGCCCGCGACGAGAAGCGCAAGACCTTGCACGAGGTCATGGAGCTAGCGGCGAAATTCTTCGAGGCGACCTTGGCCGGGCGCGGCGGCGCCAAGGCCCGCGGCTATCTCGCCGACCGCAGCCTCGACTCGGCGACGCAGTTGAAATTCCGATTGGGCTACGCGCCGGGCGAACGCTTCGCGCTGAAGGAGCATCTCGGCGGCCTGGGCATCAGCGTCGAGGACATGGTCGAGACCGGGCTCTTGATCGCTGGCGACGACATCCCGGTGCCGTACGACCGCTTCCGCGACCGCGTGATGTTTCCGATCACCGACTTCCGCGGCCGCATCATCGCCTTCGGCGGCCGGGCGCTGGCGTCCGACGCGCCGGCGAAATATCTCAACTCGCCGGAGACGCCGCTCTTTCACAAGGGCTCGAACCTCTACAACGGCGCGGTGGCGCGCCAGGCCATTCATGACGGCGCGGCGCTGATCGTGGTCGAGGGCTATGTCGATGTGATCGCCATGGTGCTCGCCGGCTATCCGGCGGCGGTGGCGCCGCTCGGCACCGCGCTCACCGAGGATCAGCTTGGCCTCCTATGGAAGATGGCCGACGAGCCGATCCTCTGCTTCGACGGCGACAAGGCCGGCCAGCGCGCGGCGTTCCGCGCGGTCGACATGGCGATGCCGCGGTTGCTGCCCGGCAAGAGCCTCCGCTTTGCCATGCTGCCCGACGGCCAGGATCCCGACGATCTCTATCGCTCCGGCGGCCGCGAGGCGATCGCCGAGGTGCTGGCGGGCGCGCGGCCGCTCGGCGAGATGCTGTGGAGCCGCGAGACCGAAGCCGCCTCGTTCGACACGCCGGAGCGGCGCGCCGCCTTCGAGGCGCGGGTGCACGAGGTGGTGCGCAGCATCGGCGATGAATCGGTCCGCAAATATTACGCCCAGGATTTCTCGGCGCGGCTGCGCGCGCTGATGGCGCCGCCGCAGGCGCAGGACGCGGCGAGCGTGCGCGCGGCAATGGCGGCAGGACCAGTTCGGCGGCCAATTCGGCGGACAGGGGCGCTCCGGCAATTTCCGCGATTTCTCCCGCGGCCGGGATTCCTTCCGCGGCGGCGGCCGGCCGAATTTCCCACAGCCGCTGGCGCTGGCGAGTTCGCGCCTTTCCGGCAGCCCGATCGTGCGCGGCCACCGCACCGCGCTGCCGCCGCGGGAGGCGCTCATTCTGGTGGCGGTGATCCACCACCCGTGGCTCCTGGAGCACCACGCCGAGGAGTTTTCCGAGCTCGAGTTCCTCAATCCCGACACCGATCACCTGCGCCGGGCGGTGCTCGACGCCGCGACCGGCGGCCAGAATGGCGCCCATGTGGACGCCGAGGGGCTGCGCGCGGCGATCGCGGCGCGGGGGCTGACCGGGGTGCTGGACCGGGTCGAGGCCGCGATCACCCACACCTCGGATTGGCCGGCCCAGGAGGGCGCTTCGGTCGACGATGTGGCCCAATGGTGGACCCACGTTGTTACCTTGCATCGCAAGCAACGCACGTTAAATAGAGAGCTCAAGGACGCCGAGCGGGCACTGGGCGAGGAACCGACCGACGCCAATCTGGCTTGGCTTCGTGACGTGCAGGGACGGCTGTCCGCCCTCGATGGGAGCGAGGCCCAGATCGAGGGCTTTGGGCTGTCTTCGGGTCGCCCGGCGCGAAGTTTCTGAATTTTTTGGTGCGCTTTTTGCGTCCATGCAACTGCAGAGGGAATAGGAGAGCGGTTCCCAGCGTTACGACGGGGTTAAGCCGGGCTTAAGGGGGCGCGGCCGACACTCCGGGCCCGATTCGAGGCGATTCCAGCGGTTTCGCCCGACCAAGGCCCACCCGGACGGCGTTTGGCGGCAAACCGATTCATCTCCCTATAGGTAGGAGGGGCTTCGATGCCCAAGGCTCAGACAGCGACCAAGCCGAAGCCGGCGGCCTCCCGGGCGGGGGCCCGACCGGGTGCGTCCCGGGCCGGCGTCGCCGAAGGTCGGCCGCCGCAAGCCGGCCGCGCCGAAATCAGTTGTCAAGGCAGCCGCCCCCAAGGCGCCGGCTGTTCATAAAAAGAATGAGGAGAAGGGTATGGCGTCCAAGGGTGCAGCGGCAGTGAAGGCCAAAGTGAACGACAAGGAACTTCCCGAGAAGGAGAAGGACACCGCCGCCCCGGAGACGCCTGACAGTCCGCTGCCGCTGCTCGATCTTTCTGACGCCGCCGTCAAGAAGATGATCAAGCAGGCGAAGAAGCGCGGCTACGTCACCCACGAACAGCTCAACGCGGTGCTGCCCTCCGAGGAGGTGTCCTCCGACCAGATCGAGGACATCTACGCGATGCTCAACGAGATGGGCATCAACGTGGTCGAGCAGGAGGAGGGCGCCGACGACGAGGAGGCCAAGCCCACCGACGAGGCCGAGGACGACGACGACAGCGACGGCGAGCTGGTCGAGGCGAAGCCCAAGGCGCTCGTCACCACCGAGAAGAAAGAGCCGTCCGAGCGCACCGACGATCCGGTGCGGATGTATCTGCGCGAGATGGGCTCGGTCGAGCTGTTGTCCCGCGAGGGCGAAATCGCCATCGCCAAGCGCATCGAGGCCGGCCGCGAGGCGATGATCGCGGGCCTGTGCGAAAGCCCGCTGACCTTCCAGGCCATCATCATCTGGCGCGACGAGCTGAACACCGGAAAGGTGTTCCTGCGCGACATCATCGACCTCGAGGCGACTTACGCCGGCCCCGACGCCAAGAACAACATGGCCAATAATCTGGCGATGCAGAACGGCCAGCAGATCGGCCCGGACGGCCAGCCGATCCCGGGCCAGCCGCAGGGCGGCCAGCCCGGCGGCTGGCAGCCACCGGGCGCCGTCCACGCCGCGCCGCATCTCTCCGTGGTGCAGCCGCAAGCCGCGGCGCCGCCGTCGGCGCCCGCCGGCGCGACGCCGTTCAAGGCCGGCACCGCGACGCCCGCCGGCGACGGCGAAGCTGGCGAAGCCGGTGAGGGCGGCGAGCAGCCGCAAGGCGAGGGCGACTTCGACGACGACGATATGGAGAATTCGCTGTCGCTTGCCGCGATCGAGGCCGAGCTCAAGCCCAAGGTGGTCGAGACCTTCGACAAGATCGCCGACTCGTTCAAGCGGCTGCGCCGGCTGCAGGACCAGGACATCCAGCTGCAGCTGAAGAGCGACGCGCTGTCGCCGGCGCAGGAGCGCAAGTACAAGAAGCTCAAGGAAGAGATCATCGGCGAGGTGAAGTCGCTGCGGCTCAACCAGGCGCGCATCGACGCGCTGGTCGAGCAGCTCTACGACATCAACAAGCGCCTGGTCGGCTTCGAGGGCCGGCTGATGCGGCTCTCGGAAAGCTACGGCGTCGCCCGCGAGGACTTCCTGAAGAACTACCAGGGCTCCGAGCTCGACCCGCGCTGGCTCAACCGCGTCTCGAAACTTTCCGCCAAGGGCTGGAAGAACCTGGTCGCCAAGGACAAGGACAAGGTCAAGGAAATCCGCGGCAACATCCACCAGCTCGCCGGCGAGACCGGGCTTGAGATCGGCGAATTCCGCAAGATCGTGCAGTTCGTCCAGAAGGGCGAGCGCGAGGCCCGCCAGGCAAAGAAGGAGATGGTGGAAGCCAACCTCCGCCTGGTCATCTCGATCGCCAAGAAATACACCAACCGCGGCCTGCAGTTCCTCGATCTCATCCAGGAAGGCAACATCGGCCTGATGAAGGCGGTCGACAAGTTCGAGTACCGCCGCGGCTACAAGTTCTCGACCTACGCGACCTGGTGGATCCGCCAGGCGATCACCCGCTCGATCGCCGACCAGGCCCGCACCATCCGCATTCCGGTGCACATGATCGAGACGATCAACAAGATCGTCCGCACCTCGCGCCAGATGCTGAACGAGATCGGCCGCGAGCCGACGCCGGAGGAACTCGCCGAGAAGCTCGGCATGCCGCTCGAGAAGGTGCGCAAGGTCCTCAAGATCGCCAAGGAGCCGCTGTCGCTCGAAACCCCGATCGGCGACGAGGAGGATTCACACCTCGGCGACTTCATCGAGGACAAGAACGCGATCCTGCCGATCGACGCGGCGATTCAGTCGAACCTCCGCGAGACCACGACGCGGGTGCTCGCCTCGCTGACGCCACGCGAGGAGCGCGTGCTGCGCATGCGCTTCGGCATCGGCATGAACACCGACCACACCTTGGAAGAGGTCGGCCAGCAGTTCTCGGTGACCCGCGAGCGCATCCGCCAGATCGAGGCGAAGGCGCTCAGAAAGCTGAAGCATCCGAGCCGGAGCCGGAAGCTGCGGAGTTTCTTGGATAACTAGCTCAGACGAGCATCGATCCGAATTGAACCGGCGGGCAAGAGCCCGCCGGTTGCTTTTTGGCAACGCCGCGAACCAACTCCTGCGCTCTATAGTGTTAGGTGCGATCCTCTGAGCGGGAGGACTGAAAGTGTTTTTTTCTTAATGCTTGAAGCTCTGGTTGAATCTCAATCTGAACGCCCTGCACGGCTACTGATGTTTGAAGGGTCGCCGTCCTGATTATCTCGTAGTTTTCATCGGGCATTAGGACGCCTACCGGGACATATGCATGGTCATGCCGTCCGGTTGGCGTCTCCGTCATTCCAGCGGAGAGCCTTATGCCAAGTACCCCTTTACGCTCTATCCAGACGCTATGTGCAAGACGGTCGCGGTCATCGGCTCTGGCTTTTATATCTGCTTCGAGATCGCCTAGGTTGGCCTTTGGCTTAATGCCCCACATGGTCAGCAAACGGCGAACGGCGGAAAACAGAACCTGGGCGGAGCGATATTCAAAAGCAACGCGGCCTGCTGGATAGTCCGCCATAACCATTAGGTCGAAAAGCAATTCTTGGACTCTGTTTTCAAGAACAGCGCCGAAAGGCGCGCTGGTCCGCGTCATGGACCGGCAATCCCGTCCGCTGACGGGAGAGGCTCAGCCGCAAGGCGGGCCAATGGGCGCGGCGCTTCCGCGCCCGCGAATTTCGGCGCTCCGCTTCCCTCTTTGGGAGTGCGAAGGGTTCGAAACCGACAATTTGGCACGACAGTCCGCCGGGATGCGCCGCGCGGCAACGCTCCCGCACGGGTCAACAAAATGCATGGAGAAAATAGCGATGCCGAAATTTTTCAGATAACTTGCCTCAATCTCCATCGTCATGCCCGCGCTTGTCGCGGGCATCCACGCCTAGGCACCAAAGTAATACCAACTCGCGGCGCTCGCGACCCATCTGCGTCGTAGCGTCAGGTTTGCCACTCCGTCTAGGTGTTTGATTTGTCTCGCGGTTAAAGATTTCCGAGTTTTGGTATAAGACGTGGATGGCCGGGACAAGCCCGGCCATGACGAACGCCGCGTTTTGGCGAAACGAACCCAAGGCGTCCGGCCGTCGAACAGGTTTTGGCGAAACGAACCCGAGGCCTTCGCCGCGATGAGACCGCTAGCGCTGCGCGACGCGCTCGGACTTCTGCAGCGAGCGCGGCTCGGGCTCGCCGGCGCGGCGGATGCTCTTGATCGGGCCGCGCGGCTGGCCGGATTTTTCTGCGATCTCGGCGTCCTGCTCGGCGATGATCGCCTTGGCCGGCTCGTCGCCGTCGAGGCCGCCGAGCGCGGAGGCCGGAACGCGGCGGTTCGAGCGCTGCGTGCCGTCTTCATAATAGACGTCGAACAGCACGAATTCGCCGACAGTACGGGTGCCTGGTTTGCGAGCCATGTTGTTGTTCCTTTTGTTGTGAGCCGCGCGCGCCCCGCGTTGCCGCAGGGTGTGCCCCAATTCGGGCCGAAATACAAATGGATTGGGCCGAACCGCGCAAAAATGCGGGGTCCGGCCGCGTCCCTGATATGGCGCTTAAAAGCGGCGGTTCAATGCCCGGTCAATGACCGGACTTTGCCCTTACTTGGCGGCCTCCGCCACCAGCACCGGCTTGTCGCGGAACGCATCCGGGAACATGCGCTTGAGGTTTTCCACCTTCGGCGCGTCGTTGAAGACGATGTAGGGATTGCTCGGATGCAGGGTGGCGTAGTCCTGGTGATAGGCCTCGGCCGGATAGAACGCGGCCTTCATGGTGGCGGTCTTGGTCACGATCGGCTTGCCGAACACCTTGGCGGCGTCGAGCTGCGCGACGTAGGCCTTGGCGATCTTCGCCTGCTCGTCGGTCTGCGGGAAAATCTCGGTGCGGTATTGCGGGCCGCTGTCCGGCCCCTGGCGATTGAGCTCGGTCGGGTTGTGCGCCACCGAGAAGAAGATCTGCAGGATTTTGCCGTAGGAGATGACGCGCGGGTCGTAGGTGATCTGCACCGCCTCGGCGTGGCCGGTGCGCGCCGAGCTGACGAGCTCGTAGTTCGCATCCTTCTTGTCGCCGCCGGCATAGCCGGAGATAGCTTTGGTGACGCCCTTGGTGTGCTGGTACACCGCCTGGATGCCCCAGAAGCAGCCGCCGGCGAGCACCGCGGTCTGCAGGCCTTCGGCGGGCGCCGCATCGACCGCCGGCGGGTCGAGCTTCACCGCGCTTTCCGAATGCGCCTTCAAGAGCGGCAGCATCGCCACCACCGCCAGCACCGCAAGGCCCGTTCCGAAAAATCCCGACCGCCGCATGTTCAGTCTCCTGATCCGTGCCCAATGGTTTGTGCGCGCAATCTAGGGCGCGATGGACGTGCGGCCTACACACGTTTTCACACGAGTGCGTGAGCGCGAGGTTACAGCGCCAATTAAAGTGCAGCCACCGCGCTGACCTCGATCAGGAATTCCTCCTTCACCAGCCGATCGATCATCAGCAGCGTGTTGGGCGGGTAGGCGCCGCCCGCGAACAGCTTGGGAAACTCGCGCGTGCGGTAGGTCATGAATTTAGGAATGTCCTGCGAATGCACGAGATAGGTGGTGAACTCGACGATGTTGCCGAAGCCCGCGCCCTGGGAGGCGAGCGCCGCGCCGATGTTGGCGAAGGTCTGCGCGCATTGGGCGTCGAAATCGGCCGGGGTCTTGCCGTCCTTGCCGGCGCCGACCTGGCCCGCGATGAACAGGAACTCCGAGGCCTTTACCCGCGTGATCTGCGAGTACTGCCCGAGCGGCTTGCCGAGGCTGTCGGGGTTGAGGATTTTGATGTCGGCCATGGTTCACTCCTTCTGCGCTGCGCCTAGAGCATGATCCCGAAAAATGGGAACCGGTTTTCGGATAAGACCATGCTCAATCAGAATACCCGGATCGGAGAGGGTTCACATGACTGAAAAACCACGCGGCGCGCTCACGGTGCGGATCAGCGCGATGCCGGCCGACACCAACGCCAACGGCGACATCTTCGGCGGCTGGGTGCTGTCGCGCATGGACCAGGCCGGCGGCATCGCCGGCGTCGAGCGCGCCCGCGGCCGCGTCGTCACCATCGCGGTCGACGCCATGACGTTCATCCGCCCGGTGCGGGTCGGCGACGTGCTCGAGGTGTTCACCGAGGTGGAGGGCATCGGCCGCACCTCGATGAAGATCCACGTCGAGGCCTGGGCGCGGCGCTTCGAGACCCACCAGCAGGAGAAGGTGACCGACGCGACGTTCACCTTCGTCGCCATCGATGAGGCCGGCAAGCCGCGGCCGATCCCGAAGGAGGGGGTGAGGGGGATGGCTAACGCGCTACTCCAGCCCCGCCACGATCCGCACGTCGCGTTCGGCGCCGTCGCCGAGCGCCTTGAGCGCGTTCTGGTAGCCCGGGCTCTCGTAGCAGGCACGCGCCTGCTCGGCGCTCGGGAATTCCGAAATGACGATGCGGTCCTTCAGTCCCGCCTCGTAGGCGTTCGCCGCCGTGCCGCGCGCCAGATACTTGCCGCCGAACGGCGCCGTCGCCTTCGGCGCGAGCTCCGCGTAGGCCGCAAGTTTCTTCGGATCGGAAATCTTGCGGTAGATCGTGACCCAGTAGCCCTTGGGCATGGCGCGCTCCCTGACGATGGTTCCGATGGAAGGCGAGGGGCCTTACTCCAGGCCCTCGACGATGCGGAGATCCCGCTCGACGCCGTTGTCCAGCGCCTTCAGCGCGGCCTGGTACTCCGGGCTGTCGTGGGCCTCGACCGCCTTGGCGACGCTCTCGAACTCCACGATCACGATGCGCTGCTTGATGCCGGCCTCGTAGGCCTGGGCGGCGTCGCCGCGCGCCAGATACTTCGCGCCGTATTTCGTAAACGCCGGCCCCGCGAGCTTGGCATAGGCCGCAAGCTTGTCCGGATCCTTGATCGAACGATACGCCGAAACGAGATAACCCTTCTTCGCCATTTCAAGTCTCCGTTGCTTTTACTTCGGTGGGAGCGGGACCTTAGCGCAAGCCGCGGAGGAAAACAGTGCCGTTCTCCGCCCGATCCGCGGCTAGCGCTTGAACGCCGGCATCACGTCCTTGGCGAACCAGCGCAGCTGCTCCTTGAATTCCTTCGGGCCCAAGCCCTCGGCCCAGTGGATCATGAAGCTGTCGAGGCCGGGATATTTCGCCTCGATCGATTTGATGCCCTCGATGACTTCCCGGGCGGGCCGCAGAACCAGGCCTTCTGCGCGACGCCGTCCTTCAACGTCGGCACCTGCGCCGGCGCGCCGGGCGAGCCCCAGGTCCGGCCTTGCTCGTCGGCGTATCTCACGAAACCGAACGGCGCGAACCACTTGAAGCGCTCGTCGTGCGCGGGTTCGAGCCGCCGCATCGCTTCTTCCTTGCTGTCGGCGAGATACACCCCGGCGCCCCAGATCATGTCCTCGCCGAGCTGCTTTTGCCGGCCGTGCTTGAGGCACGCCGCATGATAGGCGCGCACCACGTCGTCGAGGATTTTCTCGCCGTTCAGCGTGATCATGGCCTTCAACCCGTAGCGCGCCATCAGGTCGATGGTCTTGCCGCTGGCGATCGGCATCCAGATTTCCACCGGCAGGTTTTTCGGCCGCGGCACCAGGGTGATGTCTTTCAGCGTATAGCCGCGGTACGCGACCTCCGGCGGACACTCGTAGAACTTGCCCTTGAACTTGAACTCCGGCTCGTTGAAGCAGGTCAGCAGCAGCTGCAACTGCTCCTCGAAGAAGTCGCGGTTCTTCTCGGCGTCGAGCAGCGGCGCGCCGAAGGTCTCGACCTCGCGGGTGTGATAGCCGCGGCCGACGCCCATGATGACGCGGCCGTCGGTGACGATGTCGGCCATGGCGTAGTCCTCGGCCATGCGGATCGGATGCCACATCGGCAGCACGTTGAAGGCGCAGCCGAACTTGAGCTTCTTGGTCTGGGTCGCGAGCCACAGCCCGGTCTGGATCAGGTTCGGGATGACCTCGTAGCCCTCGCGCTGGAAATGGTGCTCGGCCATCCACAGCACGTCGAAGTTCAGCTCATCCATGGTCTGCGCGACGTCCTTTACGGTCGCGAACACCTCGCGCAGCCGCTCGTCGGAGTAGCGCCGGTCGTTGGCCGGGGTGCCGTTCAGGCCGATGTTGTCGAGCTCGATCTGGCCGACATAGAGCACATGGAATTTTTTGATCATGCGAGCCTAGCCTTGCGGGCGAATGCCGAACGCGCGCTCGAAGCGCTTGGCATAGGCCGGCCACACCTCGGGATTGACCATGCGCGGCGGCCGCTTGCCGTCGAGCGTCAGGATCAGCTGCTCGGCGGCGAACTTGCCCATGTTGGCGCGGGCCTCCTTGGTGACGCCGGCGGTGTGCGGGCTCGCGATCACGTTGTCGAATTGCAGCAGCGGATGGTCCATCGCCGGCGGCTCCTTCGAAAAAACGTCGAGGCCGGCGCCGGCGATCTGCTTCGATTCGCAGCGCGTCTTCCAGAGCCTTCTCGTCGGTGATGAAGCCGCGCGCTGCGGTGATGAAATAGGCGTGCTTCTGCATCAGGCCGAACTCGCGCGTGCTGATCATGTTGCGCGTGCTGTCGTCGAGCGGGCAGTTGATCGAGACGAAATCCGACCGGCGCAGCAATTCGTCGAGCGAGACCTTGGTGGCGTTGCGCTCGGCGATGGTTTTTTCGTCGAGCAGCGGATCGTAGGCCAGCACTTTCATGTTGAACACGGTCGCGCAGAGTTTGGCCAGGCGGCGGCCGACGTTGCCAAGCCCGACGATGCCGATCGTCTTGTTGTTGATGTCGTTGCCCATGTAGAGGTTGCGGTCCTGCATGGTGCCTTTGCGGAGCGCGTTGTTGACCTGGACGACCTGCTTCGACAGCATCAGCATCATGCCCAGCACGTGCGCGGCGACCGCGTCGGCGTTGCCGCCGGTCTGGTTGACGACCAGGACGCCGGCGTCGGTGCAGTCCTTGACGTTGACGGTGTCGTAGCCGGCGCCGCCGGTCGAGACGATCAGCAGGTTCGGCGCGCGCGCCAGCATGTCCTTGTTGGCGTGATATTGCGCCGGCAGTTCGTCGCGCGCCGAACTGATCTGATAGGCGTGGGCGGCCGCCATGATCGGGCTGACCAGCGCATCGGGCGAATCGCGCTCAAGCTTGTCGAGCCGGATTTCCGGCCGCGTCGCGATGATTTCGAGATAATTCGGGTGGTTGAGCGAGCGCACGTAGAACGCGCGTTTGACATTTTCTTTTACGCTCGAAACGTCCGCCATCACGCCACCTCAATTCCTACCCAGATTTCCGGACAATTCTTGCCATTGGGGCAACGGGCCGTAAAGCCAGTTGCGGGGCAGGGGGCACAAATGCATCGTTCTGGCACGTGCATGCGACGCAACAACGGCGCGGAACCGGGCGCTTCCTTGTATCGGCGGCATGATGCGGTTATCACGGGGCGCATGAGCCGGGTCGCCGCTCCCATATTGTCGGTTGCTTTGGCCGCATTCGCGCAGATGGCGTTGGCGCCAGGTGCGCTCGCCGGCTCGCACGACGCGCTGATCGCCAAGCACGCGGCCGCCAACGGCGTGCCCGAGCAACTCATTCGCCGCGTCATCCGGATCGAGAGCCGCGGCAATGCCGGCGCCGTGCACGCCGGCAACTACGGACTGATGCAGATCCGTCTCGGCACGGCGCGCGGCGTCGGTTATTCCGGCGATGCCCAGGGCCTGCTCGATCCCGACACCAACCTCACTTATGCGGTGAAATATCTCGCCGGCGCCTATCGCGCGGCGGGCTGCGATGCGGATCGCGCCGTGTCTTATTACCAGCGCGGCTATTACGGCGCGGCGCTTCGCGAATGCGCCGAGTCTGCCGCTGACGCAGATCGCGCAAGCGGACGCGAAGACCGCCGCGAAGCTCAAGCGCGATGCCGCCGCGGTCAAGGGGAAATCCGAGTCGAAGCCCGATGCGGTCGCGGCAAAGCCTAACGACGTCATCAAGCCGAAGGTGGTCCGCACCGAAACGATCGCGCCGCAGCAGTCCGGCGGGGCACTGGCGCGGCCGGTCGGGAATTTCGAGCCGAAGCGCGTGCGCGCCGCCGGTGCAGCCGGCCGCGATCGTGAAACCGGAACCAGCGGCGCCCAAGCCGGCCGAGACAAAAGTTGCCGCGCCAGCGCCAGCCGCTGCAGAGCCTGCCGCGAAATTCGAATTGGCGTCGGTGCCATTGCCACCGTCGCGGCCGGAGTTTGAGCCGCCGCCGAAACGGCAGGTGCAGCCGGCGCGCCGAACGGCGCGCACGCACGAGCGCGCCTACAAGAAGCCCAGCGCCGAAGCGAAAGCCAAATCCGAACCGACAGCCAAGGTCGACACCAAGCCCGATCCGGTTGGCGCCGTGTCCTCGTTCCTGAAGAAGCTTGTGACGCCCGACAAGACAACGCGCAAACAGTCGGTCGAGGCGGAAGCCGATCCGCCGTCGCACGTGCAGCCGCCGCAGTAAATTCAGCGACTCTCGTATGATTGCAGCGCGCCGCGCAGGATTTCGCGGGGCGGCTCCGAGCCGTCGATGGTGCGCACGGTGCGGCGCCTGATCTTCCATCCAGCCGCGGTGCGTTCGAGCTCCCAGCGGTTGGCCGCGACCCGGTGAATGCGAAAGCCATTCGAGACGCCGTGGTTCGGCACCTCGTGCGGTGCGGCGGTCGGATGCGGCGTCAGGATCTGCAGATACGACGTGACCACCGCCCGGTCGCCATCGAGCTCGATGCGCGGCAGTCCGGCGAAATGCGCAAGCCCACCGGCGATCGCCGCCTGGTGCGCCGGCGTCCTGGTCACCGCCGCGATCGTCTCGTTGCCGGCCGTGGCCTTGCCGCGGCCGAGATCGAGCTCGCCGTCCTCCACATAGACGGCGCGGGTGAAATAGTCGGCGCCGGTGTCCGCGCTCGGCGGATGGCCCGCGATCAGATTGTAGATTTCCAGGCGATCCTCGATCGCGCGGATGCGATCCTCAAGGCTGCGGCTTTCACGAGCGATTTCCTGGACGATTCTGCGTCTGGGCCATGCTGCTCTCCTCGGACAGGCATGCGGAGGAGGCTCGTGGTTCACATCACCACTGTCAATCGCTTGGCCGCGCGGGTGACGCCGGTGTAGAGCCAGCGCTGCCGGCTCTCGGCGAACACCGCGGATTCGTCGAACAGCACCACGTCGTCCCACTGCGAGCCCTGCGACTTGTGCACGGTGAGGACATAGCCGTAGTCGAACTCATCGAAGCGTTTGCGCATCGGCCATTCGAGACCTTCGATGCCGCCGGTGAAGCACTCCGGCCGGACCGAAACCTTGATGCCCTTGCCGGCGAAGCCGTCGTCCGGTTGCAGCCGCATCTTGATGATGTCGCGGCGCGTCGAAGGCTTCTCCTTCACCGACCACAGCGCGCCGTTGAACAGGCCCTTGCGCTTGTTGTTGCGCAGGCACACGAGCTTGTCGCCGGTCGCGGGCAACTCGCCGGAAAATCCCCGCCGCTGGCGCATCCGCATGTTGTAGGCGCGCCGCGTCGCGTTCCGGCCGACCAGGACCTGATCGGCCTCGATCACCCGCTGCGGGTCGAGATTGTCCCGGGTGACGATTTCGCTTTCGCCGTAGCGGCCGGGCTCGAGATCGAGGCCGGCGCGGATATCCATCGACAGCCGGATGATGGGATTGTCCTCGGCCTGCCGGTGCACCTCGGTCAGCATGGCGTCGGGCTCGACCTCGGTGAAGAAGCCGCCGCCCTGGATCGGCGGCAGTTGCGCCGGATCGCCCAGCACCAGCAGCGGCACGCCGAACGACATCAGGTCGCGGCCGAGCTCGGCATCGACCATGGAGCATTCGTCGATGACGATGAGCGCGGCCTTCGACGCCGGCGCGTCGTCCCAGAGATCGAAGCTCGGGACTTCCTCGCCGCTTTCGCGGGTCTTGTAGATCAGGCTGTGAATGGTGGAGGCGCGCTCGCAGCCCTTGCTGCGCATCACCAGCGCGGCCTTGCCGGTGAAGGCCGCGAACAGCACCTTGCCGTCGACCGCCTCGGCGAGGTGCCGCGCCAGCGTGGTCTTGCCGGTGCCGGCGTAGCCGAACAGCCGGAAGGTCTGGGGTGTGCCGCCTTGCCCGGGCTTGGCCTTAAGCCAGGCCGCGACCGCCTGGAGGGCGGCGTCCTGATGCGGAGTAAAGACGGTCATTGCGGTCCCGAATTTGCCGGCCGCAATGTATCTCAAGAACAAAAAGAGAACAAGCTATTTCGGCGATCCGGCGCTCAGGCGACGTCGAACTCCGGACCGGCGTCGGTCTTCATCTTCTTCAGGATGCGCTTGAGGCCGACGATCTCCATTTCGAGCCGGGCGACGCGCTCGGCGAGGTCGCCGGGCTCGGCGACCGGGTCCATCTGCGCGGCCTGCGCGAAGGCGACGCCGACCTCCTGGCCGTGCCGCCAGATGGCGTGAACGCGGAGCGTCTGCTCCTTCTGCGGAATGTAGAGATCGAGCACGTCCGGGGTCGTGACCGCATCGGAAAAGATCAGCCGCGCGCCGTAGGGCGAGATATCGCGGATCAGGCAATCGACGGCGTTGCGGCGATTGTTGAAGTAGATCATGCCGCGCAGAAAGCTCTTCTGGCGGGCGGTTCTGCGGCGTTCGACGGCGCGTGGTTCGGTCGCACTGGACATGGGACCAAAGCTAGCGCGGGAGTTTAAGGACCTCTTTACTGGCCGGCAGGGATGCGTTGCAATTCGTTAGGACTTAAGGAAAAACCGCCGCATTTGTGAGGGACCCGCTGCGGGTCAGCGCGGCGGGTTGTTCCGGTAATATTCGGCGTCGTCGGCGCTCTGCTTGAAGTCGGGATTGCTGGGCCACTCGACATGGCGGGACAGCATGTCGGTGCCGTGACGCACCCGGAACAGGAGCGAGCGCTGCGGCCCGTTGATGTATTCATGCACCTCGCCGGGCGGGTGGACGCAGAACGAGCCCGGCACCACGTCGATCGTGCCGCTGGGCAATCGCATCTTGCCGCCGCCGGAGAAGCAGAAATAGATTTCGGTCGCATAGGGATGGCAATGGTTGGGGCTGACCTGGCCGGGCTCCCAGCAGGCGACGGTGTAGTCGCCGGCCTGGCCGCCGCCGACGTCGAGCTCGGCGAGGATCTTCTCGACGTGCTTCTTGGCATCCCACTCCTGCTCTTTCTCGATATTGAATGCGTGCATGCGCTGCTCCCTAAGACCGGTTTTGCCGGGATTATGCCGATTGGCGCGCGCGCTGTCTCGCCCGTGTCTTGCCCGTGACACGCTCGCACGCCCCTGATACGAAACCAGCTCAATTTTTGCGAAGGGGAGTGAAATGTTCAAGAAGCCGAATTGTCCGGTCATCGCGGTCGAGGAGCATTACTGGGACGCCGAGCTGTCCAAGACCTACGTCGGGCTGGAGTCCGGCCGGCCGGGACCGCAGATGGACCGGCTGTTCGATCTCGGCGCGCTGCGGTTGAAGGAGATGGACGAGGTCGGCATCGACGTGCAGGTGATCTCGCACGGCGCGCCCTCGGCGCAGAAGCTGCCGGCCGAGGGCGCCGCGGCGCTCGTTCGCGGCGTCAACGACCGGCTCGCGGCGGCCTGCGCCGCCAATCCGAAGCGCTTCGCCGCCTTCGCGGCTTTGCCGTCGAACGATCCGAAAGCGGCGGCCGACGAGCTCGAACGCGCGGTGACCAAGCTTGGCATGAAGGGCGCCATGATGCACGGGCTGTCCAATGGCGTGTTCCTCGACGACAAGCGGTTCTGGCCGATCTACGAGCGCGCCGAGCAACTCGACGTGCCGATCTACTTTCATCCCGCCACGCCGGATTCCCGCGTCGGCGACGTCTACTACGCCGACTACGCCAAGGACTTCCCGATGGTGGTGCGCGCCGCCTGGGGCTACACCGTCGAGACCGCGACGACGGCGATCCGCATGGTGCTGTCCGGCGTGTTCGAGAAGCACCCGAAGCTCAAGGTGGTGCTCGGCCATCTCGGCGAGACGCTGCCGTTCCTGGTGTGGCGCGTCGATCACGCCATCGCGCGGCCGGGCGCGGCGAAGTCGATCAGCTTCCGCGACATTTTCTGCAACAACTTCTGGATCACGACCAGCGGCAACTTCTCCAATCCGGCGCTGATGTGCTGCGTCCAGGAAATGGGCGTCGACCGCATCCTGTTCGCGGTGGACTGGCCGTTCGTGGTCAATCCGCCCGGCGTGGAATGGATGAAGACGGTGCCGCTGTGCGACGAGGACAAGGCGAAGATATTGAGCGGCAACGCCAAACGGCTGCTGCGGATGTAGCCGCCGGGCGCGCGTTGCGGCGCGCGATCTGCTATAGATGGCGCGTCGTGCGTGGCGTTCGAATCGGGCCTGTAGCTCAATGGTTAGAGCCGACCGCTCATAACGGTCTGGTTGGAGGTTCGAGTCCTCCCGGGCCCACCAATGATTATTCAGCGTTTTCGAGATCTTGGTCAGCGCGATTTTGCCGCCGACCACAGAATCGACCACAGAAACGTTTTTCTACGCCGCGTCCGCCGATCGCGTTCGCGGCCTTGTGCAGATGGTCGGGATGATGGTGGCCGTAGACGTCGATCAGCATCTCGACCGACATGCCGAGATAGCCTGCCGCCTGCCAGATCGGCACGCCGGCCTGCATCAGCCAGGTCGCCGCGGTGTGACGCAACGTGTGCGGGGTGACGTTGCCGTTTTGGTTGATAGGCCGAGCGAGTTTCACCGCGGTCTTCAACGCTGTCTTCACCGATTTGATAGGCTTGCCGTTGAATTCGACGAAATGGCTGCGTCGTCAGCCCGAGCCTGGCCCAGCGTCGCATATGCGCCAAAAGGCGTGGCGGCAGCGGCACAGGCGGCTGCCGTTTGTTCGTCGCGTGCTTGCCCTGCGCCAGCCGATAGAAGATGCCGCGTCGAGATCGACAAACGAGCGGCCGACGCCGCGATCGGCGATGCCGTGGCGATGGCTCCGGCCCGCGTGCCGGTATAGAGCCCGATCAGAATAAACCGCGCCAAGTGCCGAAGAGGGCGCTTATCGGTCGGGAGCTCTTTGACCCTTTTCCGTGCCGCGATGGCACATCTGGATTTCGCGATAACGCCAGCACGCCCAGAGCAACGCGCGGCTTCCGACCGGGTCAGCCAGCGGTCGCGTGGCGCCCTTTGGACGGCAGCCAGACGTTGACGATATTGCGGTGGAGGTTTTCGGCGGCATGGTGGCCGATGGCCGCGCGCAGATCCTCCAAGTCGCGACGCGCCCCGCCCGCATGCAAAATGACTTCTTGTCCATCCGCCGTTCTGACCCACTTGGTGCCTCGCGATACTGCATATTCCTTGCAGGTCGCCGTCGAGACGTCGGACAGCATGCGGCCGCCCCAAAACGAATTGAGCCGCAGCAGGCGACCTTCGAATTTCTTACGGTCGGCCTGTTCGTCGCCTCAATCGTCGAGGTAGATCGTCAGAACGTCGGCGATGTCGATAGACTCGATGTCGCGGGTCTTGCGGACCGGCCGGTATTTGTCGGCGATATAATCCGCTAGCGCTTGCTGGGCTGCTTCTGGTGGTCCTTTGTCAGTCGGCTTGCAATACATCCCGTGGCGTAATCGCGGCCGCCATCGCGGATGATCCAGACGGCCTTGCGGCCGACTCGGGCGTGCGGGCCGTCTGTAGAGTCTTGGGCCTTTGCTTTGACGCGGCATAGCTCTCTCATTCTCTCAATGTTCGCGAAGTCGTGAAGTCCTTGCCTGCGATGCGCTCGATCAGAAGCCTTCCGCGCATAGCCTCGCGTCGAAGTCCAGAGGTCGTCATAGAGCCATCAGGAAATGCGATTTTAGCCGCTATCGAAAGCCTCACTGGCGCTTCCGGACTTATCGCTTCTTTTGCGAAGATTGGTTGACGTGAGCGCATCTTCTTAAAACGTGCTCCCTTGTGCCTTTACGGGTCCATCCTCTCGTTCTCTCGACGTAAGCTCGCCTTTGACACCCCGTCGCTCAACGGATCTCACGTCCAGTCGTCATTTGCGGCATCTTCGCGTGCGCGCGCGGGTTTCCGCGAAAGGCTATTGGCTCTCTGCAGCGCAGCCCATTCGGCCGCACGCTCCGCGATTTCGCCCCGGGCGCTCAAAAATTTGGTGAGACGGGGAGGCGCGATATCTTTGTGGCGAGCTAGTTGCAAAGCAGCTGCCCACCGCGACTTCGTTTTGACCGGTGCCCCAGTTGTCGCCCAGATTATCTGCACGATAGGTGTCTTGCTCGTTAGGCGACATCGGCCACCGCTCGTTTTAGCACTGCACTAAGGGGTAATAGCGTCCGCGCGAATGATGGTTGAAGGTTGCCCTATTTTCCACACCAAGGCGGTTGGTGGAGGCAGGCAATGAACAAACTAGTTCTGGCAGCACTCTTTTTGACGACCGCAGCGACGCAAGCGGTCGCACAGCAGCCACCGAAACCAAATATCGTTTTTATTCTCGCTGATAACGTCGGCTATGGCGACCTTGGGTCCTATGGCGGTGGCGAGTTGCGCGGGGCTCCGACGCCGCACCTCGATGCAATGGCTCAAGAGGGATTGCGCCTCACTCAATTCTTGGTGGAACCAGCTTGCACCCCTTCCCGTGCGGCGCTGATGACCGGACAATATTCGATCCGCAACGGTCTATCGCTGATCGCCATTGAAGGCAGCCCCTATACGCTTCCCGCTAACGCCTTCACCATGGGCGAATTGTTCAAAAGTGTTGGCTACGCGACGGCGATCTTCGGAAAATGGCACCTTGGAAGTGCGCCTCAGAGTTTGCCGACCGCGCACGGCTTTGATGAGTTCTACGGTATCCCGCCGGATATTAGTTGGGATGCAGCAACATATCCGGCGACAATCGCCCTCACGCACTCGATCAATGAGCCATACGGGACACTGCTAAAGACTGGCCCACAGATCGTTGAAGCGAAAGCAGGCGGGCCGTTGCAGACGGTGAAGCCATTTACGGAGGAGGTGCGTGCCAATATCGACAATGAGTTGGTGGATAAATCAATAGACTTCATGCGGCGTCAGAAGGCCGCTGGAAAGCCGTTCCTCCTCTACCTGCCGTTCTCGATGGGGCACTTCCCGAACCTGCCTTCGCAGCAGTTCAAGGGCAAGTCGCGGATCGGAAATTACGGCGACAAGATAATGGAGGGAGACTACCACGTCGGCCAGATACTCGACACGCTGAAGCAGCTTGGCGTTGACGACAACACCATCGTCGTCTTTGCGTCCGACAATGGGCCGCAAGGGCAAACCGCACGTGAACACGGTAACCAAGGAACGCCGGACATGGGCAATTCCGGTCCGTTCCGTGGCGAGTTAGGCGAAGCGACTGAAGGCGCGATACGGACCGCAGCGATCATCCGTTGGCCCGGCAAGGTCAAGCCGAACACAACCACATACGCCATGTTCTCGATCATGGACTTCCTGCCGACTTTCGCCCACATCGTCGGTGGCAAGATGCCAACGGACCGAGCGATTGACGGCATCGATCAAATCGACGTCTTGCTCGGCAGCACAGCGATAGGACGTCGCGAAAGCCTCTTGAGTTTTATCGGTGCAGACCTCGTCGCCGTACGTTGGAAGCAGTGGCGCATTTACTTCACGGATGTTCATCCGACCGGCATTGGGCCGCAGCGTCAGCCCGGTATGTTTTCCGCTAGCGCTCCGATGGCTGGCTATCCGAAGATTTACAACATTGAAATGGACCCACATGAGGACCTCATTGTTGCAGCTATGTTTGGCTGGGTATCGGGGCCGGCGCTCAAAAATGTCGAGGAGTAACTGGCAACGCTCAAGAAATATCCAAACCCGCCCCCACCGAACATCACGCAATTTCGCAGCGGTGGCTAACTGATATCCGCGTCGCTGTGCCCATTACCTAATGTCGGCTTTTGACCTTAGCGGACATCGAGTGTGACCTGCTCGATGTCCGCTTTCGTGGAAAAAGCAAAGAAAGCATGAGGGACGGGCCAAAACCCATCCCTCAAGTTTGCTCCGCGGACAGGCGATTAGGGCCCGCAGGATACCCAGGCCCTATAGTTCAGGCTTTCCCCACCGGGATGGCTACGAACCGCGTCGCCTCACCTGACTTCACCCGCATGAGTACCCGGCTCTTGCCGTCGCTGTGCGCCGCCACCATCGCAGCGCGGACCTCTCTCGGATTGGATATCACTTTGCCGCCAACGTCGAGGATGACGTCACCGGTCTTGAATCCATGATCGGCAGCAATCCCGTCGGGATCAACATCGGTCACGACCGCGCCCATGTTGCCGGCCCCGTTAACGTTGGCCGCGGGAGCGAGACTCAGTCCGAGCTTCGGCACATCAGCGCCGACCCGATTAGGCTCACCCGCATCAGCGCGTGCTTGCTTCACCTTGGGCAGTTCGCCGAGGATGAGCGACATGGTCTTCTCACTTCCTTTGTGCAGAAGGCCGATCTTGACCGATGAGCCTGGCGCCATGCTGCCAATCTTCTTGGCGAGATCGCGCGCGTCCTTCAACGGGCTGTCGTTTATCGACAGGATAACGTCACCTGCCTGGATGCCAATCTTGGTCGCGGGACTGTCAGCCTGCAACTCGGCAACCAGTGCACCTTCGGTTTTCTTCAGACCCATACTATCGGCGATGTCTTGGGTCACTGGTTGGATCTCGACGCCAATCCAGCCACGCTGCACAAAGCCCTTGTCCTTCAACTGGGCCACAACGGTCTTGACGGTTTCGGCGGGAATGGCAAAGGCGATGCCAACCGAGCCACCTGTCGGAGAGAAGATAGCGGTGTTGACGCCAACCACCTGGCCATCCACGTCGAAGGTCGGACCTCCAGAATTGCCTTTGTTGACCGGCGCGTCGATCTGAACGAAGTCGTCATAGGGGCCGGCGCCGATATCTCGGCCGCGCGCCGAGACGATGCCGGCGGTTACCGTTCCGCCGAGACCGAACGGATTGCCGACCGCAAGCACCCAGTCACCGACGCGGGAGGTCTTGGCAGCGAGCTTGGCGACCGGAAAATCATCACGACCATCGACCTTGATCAATGCCAAGTCAGTGCGCGGATCGGTGCCTATCACCTTGGCGGGATAAGTCTTGCCATCATCGGTCGTGATCTCGACCTCACTGGCTTTCTCGACCACGTGATTGTTGGTCACCGCGTAGCCATCGGCTGAGATAAAGAAGCCAGAGCCCTGACCCATGCTGAAGCCGTGGGGGCGCTGCTTTCGTGGCATGCCCTGGCCTTGGCCGTCAGGCTGACCGAATTGGCGGAAAAACTGTTCGTACGGCGAACCCTGCGGATTGGACTGGTCGCCGTCGAGGCTCATTGCCTGCGCTTCAGCTTCAACCTTCACCCGGACCGAAATCACGGAAGGCTTCACCTTCTCGACAACATCGGCAAAACCAGTCGGGCGGGCCAGCGATTGGCCGTAGGCTGGGGTTAGTGAGAGGAAACCGTCTTCTGGCCCCTTCGGAATGCTGGCGAACAATGCCGCGCCACCGACAGCAGCAACGCTCGTCAAGAGTACAAGACGACGCAACGAAAGAAAGTCCGGTGCTTTTGTAGCATCGGTTTGGTCAGTGGCCATTTTGCCAACTCCGTCACCGCTGTGGTGCACGATTGCGCCGCTCAGCGTGGATGATAGATGGCGTACCCCACATTGCGGTGTCGTGTCGGTGACGTTAATCTTTGGCAACATGTTGTGGTTTCGATTGGCATCAACAGGCGCGAAACACGTTCTGGCTTAGCAGGGCGTCACCAATACACCCCGCGGGGCCCTCGACAGAGCCTCCACGTCATGACCGCAGCGACACCGGTTCTCGTCTGCTCTTTTGCTCTGTCGCTGACTTCTGACTTGCCTTTTTCAAACGCAAGCTGCTGGGGCTCGTCCTAGCTGGAGCAGCCGACGGAGGTCCGAAATATGATTGCGATCAAGAACATTCGGTGCGCTTTGCTGATGATGGTTCTCGCCGCGGTGACAGTAAGTCTACCCACAGGCGCGCAGCAGCGGTCCCCGCTGGAGGATGCTGATGCTGCGTATAGCAGAGGCGATTTTGCGAACGCCCAGAAACTTCTTCGTCCGCTGGGGGATCAAGGCGTAGCCCTCGCCCAGTATCGTCTCGCGGAAATGTACCTGAAAGGCGAGGGCGTGCCGCAAGACTTCGCTGAAGCCGTGAAATGGTATCGCCTTGCTGCGAACCGAGGTGACGTCTCGGCGCAGTATAAACTCGGAACCATGTATGCCAATGGTGAGGGTGTGCCGCAGGACAACATCCTCGCGCACATGTGGTTTAACTTGTCCGCGGCGCATGGCCGCCAGGCCGGGGCAACGAACCGAGATGCGATCGAACGGCTCATGAGCGGCGGGGAGATAGCCGAAGCGCAGAAACTCGCAGCCGAGTGGAAGCCCTGCACGAAATGGCTTTGGATTTTCTCCCGAGGCAATTGCTAGGAAATGCTAAGTCGCGGGCGCTTGCTCGCTTAATAGACAAACAGCCTCGTTGTCAGAATTTACACGATCACCGCGGCGCTCGTTTTGCAAGAATCCGCTGCAACGTGCGCCGATGCATATTAAGGCGGCGCGCCGTGCCGGAAACGTTGCGGTCGCAGAGTTCATAGATGCGTTGGATGTGTTCCCAGCGAACGCGTCCCGCCGACATCGGATGGTCCGGCGGCTCGGCCTTGGCGCCATTCAGTGCGAGCAACGACGCTGCGACGTCATCAGCATCGGCTGGCTTGGCAAGATAGTCGATCGCGCCAATCTTCACGGCCTTGACCGCGGTCGCGATATTGCCGTAACCGGTGAGAATGATGGCCCTGGCGTCTGATCGGCGTTGCTTCAACGCCGAGATAATTTCCAAGCCGCTGCCGTCGCTCAGCCTCATATCCACCACCGCAAAGTCCGGCGCGCGCTGCTCGATATGAGACAAGCCGCCCGCGACCGAGTTCGGCTGTAATCACCTCGAAGCCGCGGCCCTCCATAGCCCGCGAGAGGCGCTGCAGAAATGGCTTATCGTCCTCCACGATCAGCAAAGTGCGCGCAAGTGCGCAGACTTGATTTGAAATTGCAGGTTGCGATTCCGTCAAGATGAATTCTCCTACTGAAATTGAGTGATATCAAATGAACTCCAAAATTCAGCTAGCAGCCTAACGAGGCGACGATCGGTTTGCTCTGTGGCAACCTTCATCCGCCGCTCGCATGTCGTTCACGACTGTCGTTCGCCCCTTGCGACTTTGGCGTCACGCTCGATGCTTTGGCACGATGTTTCGGACCAGGCCCGCGCATATAATGCCGTTCGGGCCGATAAGCATCGCAGAGGGCTTCCGTCAGAGCGCGCCAAGTGCGCCAAATTATGAATCCACCGTATGGCATTGGCATATGCAACGTTTTTCCAACACACTTCATCGCTATATTTCTCGCCTTCGCCTGAAGGCGAGCCCCAGATTCTTAGTAGTTTCTAATCTCCTCCACCTAAGCGTTCGATGTCCGGGACCTTAAAGTTTCGTAAGCGACGTTGCGCTGGTGGGTGACAATGGCCATTTCGCTTAATGCCGATCACCGGGCGAGATCTGGGATCGATGGCGGCAATGCCAAAGGGACGGCAAATGCTGTCCTTCCGACCAGATGATATTATTGGCGCACGGACCTAGCTCGGCTGGAGCCAGCTCTAGGCCTAGCGATCATCTCGCAATTTAAAATCGGAGACGCCAGCCGAATGGCCTGGAACTGGTAGAACTCCATACCTTGAAGCGCGAGATTGCGCATTGACGTCAATGCCTTCGTGCGGTGCCTACCAAATTCCAAACGTCATCAATGTGTTTTGTCTCATAGCAATAATTCCAGCTTTCGTCTTGAACACGGAGATGTTCGCCAAAACGTTTGAAAAGATATCCCCCGTTGCTGTTTTTATTTCGTCCGTCTGTTTTGGATTGGAAAGAGCTTCTCTGCTCGAAATCCTCAGTGGGATTGAAACGTGCGCCATCGAAAGTGCCTAAAATAATGCAAGCTCGTTCATCATCGGTCAGTGTGTCGCTCTCGAAATAAACTGTACCGTCTGATTCCCGCCTCATCGTGAGATAACCAATTAGCGACCCCGTACGATTTCCCTGCACAAAGACATCACACTGCGTGAAGAAACCGCTGCATTGCAGCCGAATGTATTTATTCAGGTCACCTGCGAGTTTCGCGTTATAGGTTTGGGGCAATGGAAGTGTCTGCGGAATGGTGCGAATTTCTAATTCGTCGGCACGCACTGCCGATAGCATGAACAACGTACATGCGAATCCAATTGCGAAACATTGCAAGTTCGAGCGAATGCGCACTTGCTCCTCCTCCACACGACAGACACCGCGACGTGCAATCAGCGATCTGAAATGATCTTGTTGCTAATGAACGATCATTTGGCGGCTGATGTGCGGATTGCTCTCACTATCAAGCCAGTTGGCATTGCGTGGCAAGGTAGACGCACAGTATACAGCAGTAGTCTCGCCGAGGCGAGGCCGCCGCTATTTCATCTAAATCCACGCATGAGGCGCTCTTGCTTGAGGATCACATCCATCGCTTGGATGATGCGAATTTCCGGGTTTGCTTTGCAATACAAATGACCCGTGTATGAGTCCTTCGCTGGCGATATTGAAGAAATGCTCCTTCGACCATACCCATGTTGCGAGTATCGGCATCGACCTGAAGGTTCGCGGCGCGTCGTCATCTTGCACGTCAAGTTGCTCGGATGTGTACTGAGGCCACTGTGACCAGGTGGCGAGCGCTATCGAGGGCATCTCACTGCGAGCCAGGATTACTCGCGAGTCGCGTTTCCGTTCATACCCGGAACGTATAACGACCGGCTGAACCACACGATGCTACTGGCATCGCGCTCCAACTCGAGACCACCAATGGTTTACCGAGGCCATCGCACTTCGCCGAAAGGAGCGCGAATTGTCGGTGTACTCGCAAGCTCAACTGAACAAGGAACCGTCGCGCTTGCAGCTAAACGAACGGCCGCAGCGCGAGATCTTGAAATACGAAAGCCCAACAGAAGAGATTTAGACGCCTGTCGATGTGGCGACCAGGATGAGCTGGCAGCCATAAGCGGACATCCACTCTATGTCTGCTAACGCCGACCGAAGCAGTCAATCCGGCCTCATGGATTGCGACTGAGCGATCAGATCGAACCCATGCACGCGGATTACGCCCCCACGGGGGCTGTCGATGTCAGCGATCAGGAGGAATGACATTGAAACGATGAACGGTAAAATCAGCAAGAACCAATTAGCGCGACGCTCGTTGTATCCCAACATGAGATTACATGCGATGGCGATCAATATCATCAGCGCCCAAGCCGCAATTGGAATGCGATTCCGCCAAGCCGCCTGTGTGTAGCCTTGGGAGTCCAGTACATCGTTCATCCCCGAAACGACGAGCGCTACAATGGGTGTCGGCTGTGTTGTCGCAACACGTACGACTGTTGACCAAAGGTCAGCCTGCAATTTTTTGGTTTCGGCATCGATCTGACCCATGCGACGCTCGTCTGCGGCCAGATAGAAGACGATCCGCTGGCTAATATACTGTCTGAGCAATGCTCGCACATGTGCCGCATCCCCGCTGGGCAGCAAGTCGGCCCGTAAATATTCAATGCCGATCGCGTTGGCCTCTGCTACCTCGAACTTCTTGCGCTCGTCGTACCGGCTGACGGCCATAGCGAAGCTGAACCCAATGATGAGCCCCAACAGGGTCAGCGAGGCCGTCCGTAGAATATCAAAGTCTTGCCGTTCGTCCTTTCGGAGGGGCCGCCCCTTTTTTTGAAATAGATCGCCGGCGTATGCCGCCAGCCCCTGCACTACGAGAGCAAACGCAAACATAATGTAAGGGCTATCAAAAATACTCATGAAGTCATTTTTCATCGAGGATGTGAGTGATATTGGCCATCGAGCGTTGTGCCCTGTCCGCTGGATATCCGCTTTGTGCCGGAAGCGGACCATCAACTCAATCAGCCATAACCTCGCTAGAATTTTTGGACGGGCGCTACTTTAGACGCGTCACATGCGCCGCCATGTCGGGCACCAATCTAACCCGGTAGCTATTGTTCTCACATCGGAGTACCCAAACGGCTTCATCCGGTTTTGAGCGCGCCAAATCTCGCTGTGCGCTGATCGGCTTCTCGCAAGTATAACCTTGGTCGCGGATTTGAGCCGCGATCAAGTTTTTTGGCGCTTGTTGGGGCAAAATACTCTGCGCGGCAGCCACGCTAGCCACTGCCTGTGCAGCAACAACAATGCAGATCATCCGAACATAGCCACAACACATTTGCCGCCTCCAAAGCAGTTGCAAGGTCACCGCTCATCCGCCCCCAACCTCAGGGCTTGGCATCGTAGCGAGCTTTGCCTGATAACTGGAAGCGGCAAGAGGGTCAGCGGCGATCTATACCGGCGGCGAGCGTGGCACCTGGGCCGCTCTGCGCAAAATCTCCATCCGCGCGTATTCGTGGTTCAATTGGCTCTATCCGCTCAATATCTAAAGCGGGGCCGAGATGCGGACAGAACACAATGTAGCTCGCAGCACGCCGAGATATGGCACAATCGGGTTTCCCTCAGATGCGTTACTGCTAAGAGACAGTATTGATTGTTTGCGGAGTGAATCATGAGCTCATCCAACAAGGCCGAGCCTGTTCGCGCTCCGGCACGCTCTCGCCTCTTCCTATTCCTGATACGGGAGTGGCCTTATCTTGCAATGCTGGCGCTGGCACTGTTTGGAGTTGCTTGTACCAGCGTCGCGCATCAGCCGTTGACGTTCTACTGGCTGGCGCTCACGCCGTTCATCGGGATTGTCTGTGTGATTACCGCCTGGAAGAACGCCGAGCATCGCGACCAGCGACCTCGGCTAATGTGGACCCAGGCTCTCCACTGGGGCGCTGTCCTGGTCGCGATGTATCTCATCTCCGTCGCCGACGTCAGTCGAATGATGAATGCAGATGCCCGCGCGCTATTGATCCTGACGTTACTTGCACTCGGCACTTTTACTGCCGGCGTTCACATCATGGCGTGGCGTACTTGCGTCGTTGGAATTATTTTAGGGCTTTGCGTTCCCGCCATCGCATGGCTCGAACAATCAACGCTACTAATTCTGCTAATCGTGGTCGTCCTTATCAGCATTACAGTGCCACTGTGGTGGCGCGACGCGAAATCCATCCGCGGTAACTAAGCGTCTGCTGGTGAGACGAACCGGACCTCTCGCGATGTCCTCTCCGCGGTCGCAACGGACGTATGTCCGCTTTACCCCGGTGGTCTCAACCGATCAGGCTCAACGCGATCAAAACCGGCTTTAGTGTGTGGCAGCTGCAACGGCGTCGGGGTCGGGCAGTTCCTGCGCGTCGGCGCTGCCGGCGGGGCAATGCCCTAAGCATTTACGTCTCCCCGTCCCGTCGTTACCGACGGGCGCATACGCAAATGCAACTACTGGACCGAGCGAGGACTGCTAACTCGCGTCATTTGTACACGAGTTTCGGTGGCGTCCGAACGGCGGCGGCAGGGGCTGCCGGTGAAATCGCGAACGTGAGCCACACATTCCAGCCATCAGGCCGGTTCGATGCATCGAACTCTTTGTATCCCTTAAGGTTCAAATAGCCCTGCATATCTCCAACCGGAAACAAGTATCCGATCTGCGGGCCGATGCCGGAGACGCGGGACTTGAAAGGCTCCAAGATCGGCAAGCGACCGCTGTCCGCTGTGACTTGCTGATAGGTATAGCCACAAGGCCGACGAACAGCTGCTTTGACAAGAACTGCGAAGCATGCTCCATCGAGATGGAAGTCGACACCGTTTCGGTACTGGGTATCCGTATTTTTAAAATTGTAGGTGAAGCCACCAACCGCCGAGAATTCGTGGCCGGTTTGCGGATTGAAGTAGGTGTAGCCGGCGCCGCCATCGATCGCGCCGTGTCCGATGCCGAGATTCGCCAGGCGTCTCGAATTGTAGGCGCCGACCGGGATGTCACCGGTCACGTAGGTCATGAAATTGTGAACGCCCTGGTTCCAGCGGAGCGAAGCTATGCGGATACAGAGTCGCCAAAGCCGCTCACCGAGCTATCAAAGCTGCCGCGCGGGTCGCGGAAAAAGGACCCACCCCGGCCGTGATCGTTCCGTCCAATGATGCGTTGCTGCGGCCAACAACCGCCATCATGCCGACGGCCAATTGGCCGCCGAGCACCGGGGTTGCAAAAACATAGCTTGGATTGATCAAGACGAGATCCGCCTTCGCATGCAAATTTGACATTCAAATCGACGTTTACCGTGGGGCTGAACCGTCCAACCGTGATTTCCCGCGCAGCGGCTACGTTGCCGGACTGCGGACACGGACGTGTGGTAATAGATAGTTGCGAAGCGACCACCCGGGCTGCTGCGGAGCGGCCGCAAGGCTTCCGAATAGGCCTGGCAGCCAAAAGCTCACACCGCCTTCGTCGGCCTTCGCCTCGTCGAATCCCAGAGAACGTCGCCATGGCAAAGTACGCCGGCGCTCAATCAGACCGACGACACGATAGTTCATTTTCAGTCGCAACATGGTACACCCCCGCTGATCCGCTACTGATGACGAGCCAAGTTACACTTAAGTTCTCACCCATTTGAAGCTTCGTTATTTCACCGGGAACAGAAGCGCGAGCGAGGTGCGCAACGTCCAGTCCGCTGCGCCGGTCGGACGCTCCACGTTGTAGTACGCTTGAAGGGACGCGTTCACCGGTTGATCACCCACTCTGAATACGCGACCAAATCCACCGCCGACCGGCACGGTCCATTTCTCACCGGGTGCCGCGAGCCAGTTTGCGGTGATGATAGGTGACGAGTTCAAATACCAGCCATGCGCCATGTTGTAGTTCACGAAGGGTTGGGCAAGGAAAGCGTTCACGGGCGGCCGCAACGGATTGCCGCCGACCGACCACTGATTGTTGAGCAGCACACCGATCACCCAATGTCCTGGTGTGGTCAGCAAGACGGCCGTGGGGCCGAACAACACTTTGCCAGTTCCGAGAATAGGATCACTCGCGGACGGAACGGTGAAAACTGGGCCAACGCCCCAGATGAGTTTGCCCGCGTGGACGGGTGACAAAAACAACGATTGAGTAATGTCGCCAATGCCATTGGTGCTGCTGTTTATTCGCGGATCGGGCTGGCTTACCAACGGAATAATGGTGCGCGAGATCACGTTCCAGTCGTCGTTCAAGTGCATCGGCACCACGGGCTGAATGTTGAGTACTTCCTGCGTGCGATTGAATGGCCCAGCGTTAAAATTGGTGTTGCTTTGAAACGGCAGGCTGACGAGATCCGCAATCGGGTTCTGTGACGACTTCTGCAGGTCTTCGTCTTTTGCAGGCGCACCGGAGCGACCGGCGCTCGACCGCTCGGCCTACGGCGGAAACTCCACTCTCGAACTTATAGTTGATGCCGGCCTTGATCATTTGAACGTCGCGGCTCAATCCCACCGCAGCGGGGACTGCGGCCGAATTCCAACTTGAGACTGCGAGATAGTCGTATTCGAGCTTGACGGTCCAATGCGCCTTGAAGCCGTACTCGATGCCGCCGCCGATCAACCAGCCACCGTTGGTACTGGACCCGTTCCAGCTCGGCGAGCCAGGGACGTTCACCGTAGCGTCGCTTTGCGCCCAACCGCCGCCCAGCTTGGCGAACACAAGCCAGCGGTCATTCACGAGGCCAACGCGGCCTGCCACTGTGCTCATCCAGCGGTGGCTCACAGAACCTAGTGTTGGAGCCGGAAGGGCGGGATGATTGAAACTCGCCCAATCGAAATCACCTTCGACACCAAGCAGAAGATGGCCAGCTTGAAAATTGTAACCGGCCTGGACGCCGCCGATGAACTCCGTGGTGCCTCCGTAGAAATTGTTGCCGGGAATATTCAGGCTGCCGTTGGTCCATGCCCCGCCGAAGTTGGCGCCGACGTAAAATCCGGACCAGTTGTAGGGTGGCGCTGCGATTTGAGTTTTGATTGGGGCTTTGGTGGGCAGGTCTGATGCAAGAGCAGACGCGCCGAACAATTCAAGAGCTGCGATGCTTGCTAGGAAAAGTGTTTTCACTTACGCCACCGCACAAGTCGAGCCGTCTCCCAACTGTAAGTCCGTCTCGCAAGTAACGATAGCAATTGCGATAGTGCGACTGCTGCCGTTCATCCAATTTTCGGCGGCGTGATATGTTTGTCACTACTAGAGCAGCGGTAATTAGATAGGCCTTGGAGGATTTCACACATCATCTGCGCGATGCCACGGGCATCGTTGCGGTTCGTCTGGCAGGCCTCGAACACATAACGACTGGCCCAGGACAATTCTGCGTGAACGGACTATGACAGTATTATCCCTGCGGGAATTCGAGATCGTCGCTTACCGGATGAGGCCTAACAGCGAAATGAGAGTAAAATATACGCGCTAGCTCAGGGGGCCCTAGCGCGTTATGTGGAGTACTGGCAAACAGCGGCCAGGCGTCGTATTTGTGCGAATGCCAATTCGGGCATCCGCAACATTACTCACCATTTCCCCCCAGTTGTATCGGGCCGCGCAGGCGCTATTGCATATCCCTCGGATTGTCGCCACTTCGAGTTTCCTGGTCTTTCTGATTTTCACATCCCTCGGATCGCTCGTTCTGTGTGAAATAAAGCCAGCCGACGCGCAGGAACGAAAACAGCGCGTCCTCATGCTGTACCCTTACAATAACCTGTTTCTCGCCAGCGTTGTCGCGGGTGAGGCAGCCAGGAAACGGCTCACCGAACGATCCGGCGGCGCCCTCGAACTTGTACACCGATTTTCTTGATCTCAGCCGCTTCGCCCAGCAGCCGCATGAGGTTCGCACAACTAGCTATCTTGCGGACAAATACCACGACCGGAAACCAGACCTTGTGATGGCCCTCGGTGCGCAAGCTTTGGAGTTCGTTTTAAAAGGTCGGCAGAAGTTGGGTTTCAGCGCTCCAGTGGTTTTTTGCTGTACCTCGCGTGCCCGACTTGCCGTTTTCAATCCGCCGAGCGATGTCACCGGCATTGTTCTTGAGTTCGACATTACAAAAACATTGGAACTGGCCCAGCGGCTGCAACCGACAGCCAACCATGTCGTAGTAGTCGCCGGAGCGTCGGATTTTGACCAGCAGTCAGCCCAGATCGCACGCCGTCAGCTTGCGCGGTACGAGCAAAAATTCAACATCACATATCTTGTCGGTCTCCCGCACGAAGACCTGCACAACCGCCTGAAACGACTGCCCCGCGACACGATCGTCATACTGTTAACGGTGGGCGCCGACGGCACCGGCCGCTTGTTTGTCGCGCCCGATATTGCTGCTGAGATTGCTGGCATCGCTTCGGCTCCAGTCTATTCGCCCGTACAAACACTGCTTCAACGAGGCGTTGTCGGCGGCCATGTGGAATTGTTTGACGTTATAGGCAGCGAGGTGGCCGATCTCGCGCTCGAAATCCTCGCCGGCGCTGATCCCTCAAAGATCGCGCCGCGATCGACCAGCGGCCACGCCGACAGGCTCGACTGGCGTGAACTCAAACGGTGGAACATCAGCGAAAGCAGATTACCGCCCGGAAGCGAGGTCAGCTTTCGTGAGTTCAGTGTGTGGGAACAATACCACTGGCATATCACGGCCGCCTTTATTGTACTGCTGATGCAAACGTCACTCATAGCCTGGCTGTATTTCGAACGTCATCGCCGTCGTGGGGCCGAAATGGATTTGCGGCAGCGATTGTTGGAAGTCATGCATCTAAACCGGACGGCGATGGCTGGCGCGCTTTCGGCGTCTGTGGCGCACGAATTGAACCAGCCGCTGGGGGCAATCCAGAGCTACGCCGAGGCCGCTTCGCTCTATCTCAAAGCCGACCCTCCCAATATCGGGCGGATCGAGGAAATTCTCGGAAACATTCGTCGGGACGACAAACGCGCGGCCGACATCATCAGCCATCTTCGAGGTCTCCTGAAAAGAGAAGACGAAGAGGAATGGCAGGAGTTCGATCTCAACGACGCGGTACGAGACGCGCTCCGCGTTGTGCGCCCGGAGGCCTCAAAGCGCGGAGTTCAACTCAAGGAGTACCAGGTCGACACATCGTTGCCGGTCCGCGGCGATCCCATTCACTTGCAACAAGTCATCTTGAATTTGGCGATGAATGGAATGGACGCCATTCAGGCGTGCACACCTGGCCAGGGACGGATGTCGATCGAAACCACCTTGGCTAACGACGATGCCATTCAGGTGTTGGTCGCGGATTCCGGGGCAGGCATACCGGCGGACAAGATCAACGGAGTCTTTGACCCATTCTACACCACCAAAGTGCACGGCACAGGGCTTGGCCTGTCCATCGCTCGCACCATCATCGAGACCTATGGCGGCAAGATCTGGGCGGAAAATCGTCCCGAAGGCGGAGCCGTATTTCGCTTCACGTTGCCGTTGGCGAGGGTATCGGTCACATGACGGCATCGGCGATGATCCACATCGTCGATGACGACGCGTCATTTCGCACGGCCGTCGGCGATTTGCTGAGCGCATCTGGGTACAGAGTATCGCCTGTACAAATCAGCGCAGGAATTTTTGGCAACTCCCACGAACGAGGAGCCGGCTTGCGTTTTGCTGGACGTCCAGATGGCCGGCCTGAGCGGGCCGCAACTGCAGGATCATCTGGCCGAGGTCGGTCGGAAGCTGCCGATCGTCTTCATTACCGGATATGGCGATATTCCGACCTCGGTACAGACCATCAAAGCTGGCGCAGAAGATTTTCTTACGAAGCCCGCGCCGAAGGAGAAATTGCTTGAAGCGATCAATCGCGCCCTCGTTCGCTATAGAAAATTGCAGGAGGAGAGCGATCGAGTTGCTGCCCTGCGTTCGTCGCTCGGCCGACTGACTCCTCGTGAGCATGATGTTTTCATGCTGCTGGTTCGGGGCAAGCCTCACAAACAGATCGCCTACGAGCTGGGGACCTCGGAACGAACCGTCAAATTGCACCGGCACAACATCGTGGAGAAGATGGAAGTCCGGTCACTGGCGGAGCTTGCTGTCATTGCCGAGCGGCTTGGATTGCTTCCACAATCGCGCTCCGGGAATGAAACGGAACCGACGCGAGAGAGCTAAAAAAGGACTGACCAGTTCCCTCTTTGCAACCCTCTTTGCCAAGGCGCCCGATTTACCAAGGCACCGGGTAGCCGCGGTGCTTCCCATAAGGGCAGGTCTCGTCTGACGGGGACTTGTCATAGAGTGGCTAACCGAAGCCAGCTCCCTCATATCAAAAATGCCAAGAACGATAGGCATCGTAGAGGATGATCCGAGCATGCTCAGGGCGACTGAGGCTCTGCTCGATGCCCATGGTTTCGCGACTGTGAGCTTTGCATCTGCGGAAGAATTCTTGGCGCGCGGAATTGCATTACAATTCGATTGTCTCGTCTTGGATATCCATCTCGGCGGCATGTCAGGTATCGAATTGCATAACCGCCTGAAGGCATTGGGGCGCAATCCTCCTGTCATCTTCATGACCGCCGTTGAAAACGAAGGCTTATTGCGAGAAGCCGTCAAAACCGGTTGCGTTGCCTGTCTGCGCAAGCCTCTTGCCGCCGGGCAGTTGGTCGATGCGATCGCAAAGGCCGTACTGCCGCGAAACTAGCAGCTTGATATCTAGACGGCGCCGCGCGTGTCCGCGCCGCGCGCTGATTTGAGCTGGAGAGATGCACTTGCCCGCCCCTAGGGGTAGTGTCGGACGAGATGCACCTGCCCCTAGGGGCAGTGCCGAACGAATACTCCCTTCCCCTATGTGCAATTTACCCGTCACGGACTGAAGTCAGAATGTCGCGGTGACCACCCCGACACCGCAGCCGGCGTGAGCTGCAAATAACGGAGTAATCGCCGTGAAGCATCGTCTCACCGCCTGTGTCGTCCTGGCCATCGCTGGTTTCCTTGGTGGCCAGCAGGGCGCGTCCGCTCAATCGACAACGACAACGCCGGCTCATGTTCCGCTGCAAAAAACAATCGGGCAATCCAAGCCGCAGGTTGTGCCATCGCTGATCGTCTTGAACGCACGCGGCGCCAGCCTGCAGGGCGGTAAGCTCATACTCACCGGCATGTCGACCAATTCGATCGTGTTTGCAGACCGGCCGGTCCGCGCGGCAGGTCATGATCTCACGACGAACATCATCGACGATTGGGCGAAGGGCAGCGACAACTTTGCCAGCGACCCGCCGAACGCCACCGTGTCCGGGTTCAGCAAGGACGGCGCCAACATCCGCGACGCGGTCGTTGTGCTGAAGTCGCCGAAGCTCGAAGGCGACCGACTGACCTTCGATGTCGACGTGCTCGAAGGCGATCTCTCCGGCGCTGACGGCCCGGCATCCGTCTTCATCGACATCATCGGCCGGCCGTTCACGCCGCTGTCATTCGCCGGTGTCGCCCGTCGCACCGCTTATCGCGGCGCCTATTACGCCGGTGCGGCGGCTGTCGGGGCCGCGGCGCTTGGAGCCGCTGCGTACTATCGCCCGTACGGCTACGGCTACGCGCCGCCACAGCCGCAGTGCGGATACTACCCACTGCCGCCCTGCTACTGATCCTGGAGGGGACAATGCGAGAATTTATTTTTGCCATTGCCGCGCTATTGTCGATCGGCACCGCGCGCGCGCAAACCGATCTTACGGCGTACGCAGACGCCAATGGATTTCTCAATGTTCAAGCGCTGACGTGCGCGCAGCTTGCAGGGACTTGGCAGGGCGACGCTGACAGACTGACGACCTGGTACAGCGGTTGGTACAACGGACTTGCCAGGAAGCATTACTATCACGTTACCCGCGCCAAGGCCGATGAGCACGAAGTCATTGAGTACTGCAAGGCGAATCCCCAGTTGCGCATCATCGACGCAATTGCCGTCGTCTTCAGGGATGAGCGCGCCAGGCTTGGCATCGAAATGAAATAGGCACGCTACGCGCTGTAGTGAATACTTGGTGTGTCACATGACCATTCAGCTTGACGCGCAGCGTAGTGTTTCGGCATCGCTCGATCGCGGGATGGTGTTTATCGCCGGCGGTACGTTCCGTATGGGATCGGACAAGCATTATCCCGGAAGAAGCGCCGGTCCATCGCGTTACCGTCAGCGACTTCTGGATGGACCGCACGCCGGTGACCAACCGGCAGTTCAAGGCGTTCGTCCGCGCCACCGGCCACAAGACCTTCGCCGAAATCCCACCCGACCCGAAGGACTATCCCGGCGCGCTGCCGCACATGCTGTTCGCCGGCTCGCTGGTGTTCACGCCGCCCAATCATCCGGTCGACCTGCGCGACTGGAGCCAGTGGTGGCAATTCACCAAGGGCGCCGACTGGCGCCATCCGTATGGACCGAAGAGCAACATCAACGCGCTCGACAATCATCCTGTCGTGCACGTGTCATTTTCCGATGCGCAGGCTTACGCGCAATGGGCCGGCAAGGAGCTGCCGACCGAAGCGGAATGGGAATTTGCCGCGCGCGGCGGCCTCGACGGCGCCGAGTTCGCCTGGGGCGACGAGTTCACGCCCGGCGGCAAGCACATGGCCAACACCTGGCAGGGCCAATTTCCGCACCAGAATGACAACGAGGATGGCTTCGAGCGCACCTCGCCGGTGACCGCGTTCCCGCCGAACGGCTACGGCGTCTACGACATGATCGGCAACGTCTGGGAATGGACCACGGATTGGTATTCGCAGAAGCACGAGGCCGATGCGCCGAAGGCGTGCTGCATCCCGGAAAATCCGCGCGGTGCGAGCATGAGAAGGCAGCTACGACCCGCGCCAACCTGAGTCAAAATTCCGCGCAAGGTCATCAAAGGCGGCTCGCACCTGTGCGCGCCCATCTACTGCCGCCGCTACCGGCCGGCGGCGCGCCATGCGGAGCCGGTCGACACATCCACGAGCCATGTGGGTTTCCGATGCATCAGGCGAGGTGCCTGATGTCTCACACACAGGAGGTGACGCTATGTCTGAATGCATTCTGGAAAACAGACCGCCGAGCATTCGAGATGTCCTGCGCGAAAAGATGAGAGGCTGGCATACGCGATCCTGCGCCGCACTGATCGGCGCCGCGACGTTGATGTCGCTCGCGCTGGCCGGCCCGGCCAGCACGCCGGCGGCGGCACAAGCAGCAGCAGCCGGCGCAGAAGCCCAACATCCTGTTCATCATGGGCGACGACATCGGCATGGATGCAGCCGAGCATCTACCATCGCGGCCTGATGGTCGGCGAGACGCCCAACATCGATCGCATCGGCAACGAAGGCGCGCTCTTCATGCACTACTACGCCGAGCAGAGCTGCACGGCCGGGCGCAATGCCTTCTTCACCGGCATGCATCCGCTGCGCACCGGCATGATCCCGCCGCAACTGCCGGGCAGCCCGTCCTATCTGCGGCCCGGCACGCCGGCGCTCGCCAAGTTCCTGCTCGATCTCGGCTACAACACCGGCGAGTTCGGCAAGAACCATCTGGGCGACCACACCGACGCGCTGCCGACCGCGCACGGCTTCCAGGAATTCTGGGGCTACCTGTATCACCTCGATGCGATGCAGGGCGTGAGCTTCCCCGACATCAACAAGACCCCGACCCAGCAGACCGTCGCTCCGCCGTGCATCAACACGCCGATCCCGGGTCTTCCCCAGGTTCCCGGCGCGGTGGATCCCGAACGGCGACGTCTGCCTGACGCCGCCGCGTCCGGTGCTCTGCGTGCAAGTCCTCCGACGGCACTGCGGCGAACCAGACGTGCCAGGACGAGGGTCCGCTGACGCTGGAACGATCGAAGGGCGTGGACGAGGAAATCTCGGCCAAGGTCATCGACTTCCTCGATCGCAACGATCCGAAGACGACCAACAAGCCGTTCTTCGTCTGGTACAACCCGGCGCGCATGCACATCACGACCGTGCTGCACGGACAAGTACATGGCCATGATCGGCGAGCCCGGCGGCAAGGACTGGGGCGTCAACGAAGCCGGCATGAAGCAGATGGATGACAACATCGGCGTCGTGCTGAAGAAGCTCGAGGACATGGGCCAGCTCAACAACACGATCGTCGTGTTCACCACCGACAACGGCGCCGAGACGATCACCTTCCCGGACGGCGGCACCACGCCCTTCAAGGGCGGCAAGCTGACCACCTGGGAAGGCGGCATGCGCGCTCCGCTGGTCGTGCGCTGGCCGGGCGTCATCAGGCCGGGCACGGTCAAGAACGAGATCTTCGCGTCGCTCGACTGGCTGCCGACGCTCGTCAACATCGCCGGCGGAGCCAAGGGCGATGCGCTGAAGAAGCGGATCAGGCCGGCAGCTATCCGGGCATCGTCAAGACCACGCTCGATGGCGTCGACCAGACCGAATATCTCGCCGGGCAGCTCGGAGAAGTCGGCGCGCGACACGTTCTTCTACTATTCCGGCGCGCACCCGTCGGCGGTGCGCTACAAGAACTGGAAGATCTACTTCGCGATGGTGTCCGAAACCGCCGGCGGGCTTCATTCCGGGCGTCCAGCCCTATCACTGGGCCCAGGTCGTCAACATCAAGCGCGATCCCTTCGAGACGTCGGTCGGCGCTCGAGACGAAGACGCTCATGGGCATGGGCGGCGCGCTCGGCTCGCCCTCCACCGCCTACATCTACGACTGGAACATGCTGCCGATCGGCCAGGTGCTGTGGCTGAAGGAGCTGAGATCCTACAAGGAGTTCCCGCCGCTGCAGGACCCGGCGAGCTACAACCTCGACCAGGTCATGGAGCAGATCAAGAACGCGAAGACGGCCGAGTCGGAGCTGACGCGACGCTGACGCGAGACGATGGCGGGCGCCCCACGGGGCGTCCGCCGACGCCGTCGAACTTGATCGATCAACCTTTTCACCAGGACAGTCACGATGAACAGGACATTGGAATCTTCGGCTTGCGCTGCTGGCATCGCTCGCCTCGCGCGACGATCGCACCAGCAGTCGGCGCAGCAGCCGCAGAAGCCGAACATCCTCGTCATCATGGGCGACGACATCGGCTACTGGAACATCAGCGCCTACAACCGCGGCATGATGGGCTACCGCACGCCCAACATCGACCGCATCGCCAACGAGGGCGCGATCTTCACCGACTATTACGGCCAGCAATCCTGCACCGCGGGCCGCGCCGCCTTCATCACCGGGCAGTCGCCCGCTGCGCACCGGCCTTCTGAAGGTCGGGCTGCCGGCCGCGAAAGAAGGGTTGTCGGAGAAGGATCCGACCATCGCCGAGCTGCTCAAGCCGCAGGGCTATGCGACCGGGCAATTCGGCAAGAACCATCTCGGCGACCGCAACGAATTTCTGCCGACGGTTCACGGCTTCGACGAGTTCTTCGGCAACCTCTATCACCTGAACGCCGAGGATGAACCGGAGCATCCGGACTATCCGAAGAACCCCGCCTTCAAGGCGCAGTTCGGTCCGCGCGGCGTGATGAAATGCGTCGCAACCACGACCGTCACGCCGGGCGACGATCCGCGCTTCGGCCCGTGGGGCAAGCAGAAATGCGAGGACACCGGGCCGCTCACGAAAAAGCGGATGGAGACGATCGACGAGCGAGTTCCTCAATGCCTCGATCGACTTCATCGACCGGGCGAACCGCGACAAGAAGCCGTTCTTCGTCTGGTTCAATCCGAGCCGCATGCACATCTGGACCCGGCTCAAGCCCGAGTCGCAGGGCAAGACCGGGCTTGGCATCTATCCGGACGGGATGGTCGAGCATGACGGACAAGTCGGCGAGCTCCTGAAGAAGCTCGACGATCTCGGCATCGCCAACAACACGATCGTGATCTACACCACCGACAACGGCGCCGAGACGTTCTCCTGGCCCGACGGCGGCACCACGCCGTTCCGCGGCGAGAAGAACACCAACTGGGAAGGCGGCTATCGCGTGCCGGCGATGGTCCGCTGGCCCGGCCAGGTGCCGCCGCGCACCGAGATCAACGACATCTTCTCGGCCGAGGACTGGGCGACGACGCTGGTCGCCGCGGCGGGCGAGCCGGACGTCAAGAACAAGCTGCTGCAGGGCTACGATGCGGCCGGCAAGAACTTCAAGGTTCACCTCGACGGCTACGACCAGCGCGATCTGCTCTCCGGCAAGGGCCCGAACAAGCGCCGCGAATTCTTCTACTGGACCGACGACGGCAATCTCGCCGGCCTTCGCTACGAGCAGTGGAAGGCGGTGTTCATGGAGCAGAAGGCGCACGGACTTCGATGTCTGGGCGCAGCCGATGATGCCGCTGCGCCTGCCGTCGCTGTTCAATCTGCGCTCCGATCCGTTCGAGCGGGCGCAGCACGAAGCCGGCGACTATGTGCGATGGTTCGTCGAGCACGCCTTCGTGCTCGTGCCGGCGCAGGCGATCGTGGGCCAGCACCTGATGAGCTTCCAGCAGTTTCCGCCGCGGCAGAGGCCCGGCTCGTTCGGGGTCGAGCAGGCGATGGAGAAGCTCAGGAATCCGCCGTCGAGCAACTAGCCGCGACAAGTGGAGGTCAACAATGAAGACGATCGTTCCTTCCGCTGGTCTCAACCGCCGCCTGCTGCTCTCGACCATGGCGGCGCTTCCGGTGCTGACCGCAGCGCTGCGCTTCACTCCAGCGCTGGCGCAAACGCCGGCGCCGCTGCCGTCCTGGAACGACGGCGCGACCAAAATCGTCGATCACCGATTTCGTCGCGCGCGTCACCACGCAGGGCGGGCCGGACTTCGTGCCCGTCGATCAGCGCATCGCCACCTTCGACAATGACGGCACGCTGTGGATCGAGCAGCCGATGTATGTCCAGCTCGCCTTCGTGCTCGACCGCGTCAAGGCGCTGGCGCCGCAGAACCCGGAGCTGGAAGACCAAGCAGCCGTTCAAGGCGGTGCTCGACGGCGACATGAAGGCGCTGGCCGCATCCGGCGAAAAGGGTCTGGTCGAGCTGATGGCGGTGACCCATGCCGGCATGACCGTCGGACGAGTTCGCCAAGATCGTCACCGACTGGCTTGCGACCGCGCGCGATCCGCGCTTCAAGCGGCCCTACACCGAACTGGTCTATCAGCCGATGCTGGAAGCTGCTCGCCTATCTGCGCGCCAACGGCTTCAAGACCTTCATCGTGTCCGGCGGCGGCATCGAGTTCATGCGCCCGTGGACCGAGCAGGTCTACGGCGTTCCGCCCGAGCAGGTCGTCGGCTCGTCGATCAAGACCAGGTTCGAGATGCGCGACGGCCAGCCGCGTGCTGTTCCGGCTGCCGGAGATCAATTTCATCGACGACAAGGCCGGCAAGCCGATCGGCATCAACGAGCACATCGGCCGCCGGCCGATCGCCGCGTTCGGCAACTCCGACGGCGATCTCGAAATGCTGCAATGGACCACGATGAGCGCGCGGCGCGCGGCTCGGCCTGATCGTCCATCACACCGACGCCGAGCGCGAATACGCCTACGACCGCAAGTCGCACTTCGGCAAGCTCGACAAGGCGCTGGACGCCGCGGCGGTCAACAAATGGACCGTGGTGGACATGAAGAAGGACTGGAAGCGCGTCTTTGCGTTCCAATAGCACGAAGGGAACAGGCGATGCAGATGCGTCGTGACCTAGGCTGTGAACGCCAAAGTTCCGCGCTCCCACGTATCTTAGGGCTGTCGCTTCTCGCGCTTCTTGCCGGGGCGATCGACGCACAGCACGCGATCCGAGCGCAGACCTATTGCGCGGAGTACGATGACGGCAATAAGAGTTGCGGGATTCCTTCACTGGCGAGTTGCCAACAATCCGTCAGCGGCGTCGGTGGTATCTGCACGCCAGACGAGACGTCTCAACTCCGACCTGACTTTTTCAATCGGCGTCGTTTCTTTCAGCCTCTGCAAGATGGCACCATCCCCGACCAAGGCGGTACGCCGGGAGGCGATTTGAATCAGATGCCGCCGCCACCGGATGAATAATGGACCAAGGGGGGCGCACGATGAGAACCGATCGATCCGGTAAAGCGAACCAGGCTGATCGGCGCGAAGCGCAGATAGTGTCTACTCAGATGGCAAGGGCCCTTGCATTAGCTTTGATCGTGGCCGTGACGCTCGTCGGAAGCGTATCATCGCAACAGCCTGCAGCGTTGAACAACTTATTTACCGCCGCTGGATTTGTTGTTCGATACGCAGACACGCCCGAGAAGCTGGAGCACCTGAGGAGGCTGCCTCCGGACAAGCTTGTGACGCGGCTGCGAAATGGCAGGAAATATTACGTGTACGCGGATCCTACTGTCTGCCAATGCGCCTATGTGGGGACCGCCGAAGCCTATCGGGTGTATCGAGCCGGGGGCAACGCAGATCAATCCAGTCAGGGCAGCGGGGAGTCAAGTTTTGAACAAGGCGTCGATGAGTTCAACGAAGACTATACGCCTTCAGTCATCGGAGCGACGAGCTTCGACGACTATGTGTTTGGCGGCATACGAGACGATTAGCGCCTTCCCCTTTGTGCCATTTCCGACTCCTCGCGCGTCTTCTGCTCGTAGACGCCGGTTACGGCGTCTGTCTGGGTGCGCCGGCGCTGGCTTCCCACAAAGTTATGGTTGACTCTGCAATCGGCGCACGTCCCAAAGCCACCAGCCCTTTAATGCTGTCGACGGCAAAAGCTGCGCCAGTCGACAACACGATGCCGAAAAACATAGTTCCGAGAACCAACGTCCGAAATATTGATCGGATAATCATTTTCGCCTCCTTGGTTCTTTACTTTCAGCTTTCACGCGTTTGGCATGCAGACCCGAACGCTCAGCCGGCGCGCATCAGAATCGCCTGAGATCGTGTTGCGCTCGATTGCCGAAGCCGAACTAGAACATCTCGCGGGAGATCCGATTGTGTGTCGCTCGAACTTCCCGTCTGCCCGATGGGCATTCTCCTCGTACAAGTCAAGTTTTCCGTTCATTCCAATTCAAACGGTGCGTCGTCCGTCGTCATCAGTAGCAGGGCGGCAGTGGGTAGTATCCACACTGCGGCTGTGGCGGCGCGTAGCCGTAGCCATACGGGCGGTAGTTTCGCAAACCTACCAACTATGCGTGGTGGCGGCTTCTATACCTAAGAGTAATGGCCGGGGCGATTGCTGATTTGTGAGATCAATTGCGAAGGCTTGTTACGACATACGACAATCTAATCTTCTATGCAGCCGAGTTGCGGCCGCAAGTCTGCATTCCGGTCGGGACGGCATTCAGGTTGTTCAATGTCCGTTCAGTACTAGCAGCGGATATCCCCGCGTTGCGGACGATTCATGGTGACTTGGCTCAACCAATTTGTGTGCTGCCTTGAATACAAGCGGCCCTTTCTCACATTCCGCCGAAGCGGTAATTCAAGCCCAGTCGTACTTCGCTGTGATGTGAGATATCAAGTGACGCTGCCGTGAGGTAGAGATACTCGAGTTTTGCGCTCACGTTCTGAGTGATGCCGTATTCGAGGCCTGCACCGAGTGCTGCTCCAATCTGCTTGTTTGTGCCGGAGCAGTTGACAATTCCAAGCGTGCCGCATGTCCCACCCAGCAACGGCGTGAACGTGGTCTTGGCGCCCAACAATGCAAGGCCACCCGTCGCATAGAAAAGCAAATGATCTTGGGCGTAGCCAACGCGTGCCCTCGCAGTCGCTTCCCAGTCTATTTTTGTGCTTGCAGTGACGGAACCGCCAAGCGGCACCCCACCAATCGCCGGAACGAATGTGCCGGAACCCTTCAACCCGGCCCAATCAAGATCGGTCTCGAAGCCAATAACGACATGGCCCATTTGAATTTGTGCGCCCGCTGTCCCACCGAATACACCGCCAGAAAAATCCACGGAGGCACTGGTCGAAACGATTGGTGATCAGATTGAGTGGGTCTTGATGACCCCATCCGCCGCCGCCATTCACACCGAGATAAATTCCGGTCCAATTGTAGACGGGTGCGGGCGACAGCAGTGGTGCGGGAACAGGTCGTTGTGGCAAGTCTGCCGCCAGCGCGGTCTGCGCAAGCCCAATCGTTGATGCGACAAGAAGGGCTAACCTAATTCGCTGCATGACTTCCCCCGGGTTGCTTGAACGTGAACTAGCTTGCTTGAACTCTGTTGGCTTTACCGACCGATAGCGACGGACAACACTAAGGATCAATTTAGCGACGGCAGGAAGCCTTCCACACTGGCGGCTGAGATCAATTTGATAACTGTGTGGCCTTCCGGCCACAAAGCGATTGACAATAGGTATCCTTGTAGGACGGTGGCTCGGCAAACCGGCTTTCACTTCATCACTGAGGTGAGGGCCATTCGGGCACTGGCAACCCACATAACTTTATCAGTGATGCCAACAGCGTGCCCGTAGCTGGCTTATCGCGCAGCTCAGGCTTCGTCCGAACAATAACCTTCATCTCTTCAGCAATAGTGTGTGCCGTTATTTTATTTTCTGCCATACACTCGTTGTAAAATTTCGCGGTGGCAGCTTGAGAGGGAATGGCGATAGTAGAAAGCGAGTCAATTGCTCCCGCTATGTAGATCTCCTGCAATCCAGTCGACAATCGTTCCCACTGGTCATAGGTGAAGACCACTGACTGAGCATGCGCGGCAGTCGTAAGAGCCAGTAGGCAAAGCATGACACGTCGCATTGTGTCGCTCCCTAGCCTGACTATATTTGTTCAACCTCCATTGTTGTGAAAACTCTTGGTGATTCCCCAACGGACATTCGTCGGTACGCCACCGGCCTCGGCGCTTGGGTCTGCTTGCGCGGCGCAGCGTTGGAAGGCGGACCTAGAAGCTCAGGCGGCACTACTGCGAATTGGAAGCGGCGCTGAAGCAACAAGAGCCTGTGTCTTGATAGCTCTTCGTCCGTGGCTCGCCCGACACGCTGCCGTGGGCGGAGCGTCAGTCTGGCGGTTCCTAGGGCGTGGGCTGATGGCGTCTACTCGCGGTTCGCTGTTAAGGTACCCATGAGTTCGCTCCCGCGCGCGCTCAGGTCACCAAATAATCGAAGCGGGAGGAAACCATGCTTCATTTTGGACGTAGCCGTTCGAGACGAGGCCTTGCGTCAGCTCTCATCGGAGAGATCGCAGCCGTAATAGATGGTATGGAGGGATTTGAAGAAGTTCGGAAGCTTGAGGATATGGAGATCGGGGCCGACGAACATCTTGACGAGCTCGGCGCTTTCACATTGCCGAAGTTCTCGGTTTACGAATCAAATGCGGATCGATTGGATTTGTTCGATGCCGCAATTCAGCGACAGATTGTTTATTTCTTCACGCGTGCCGGAAGCCTTGCCGGGCATCTGCACGCGCTTGCGTCGACCAAAAAGGAATCGAAGGAGCTGTGCAAGCAGCACGCAATCGACGCACAAAAGGAAATCAACGGCCTTTCGGAACTGGGCGACGACTTGCTGCGTGACCTGCGAAAGCTCGTATCCAAAAAGCAGCCCAGCACAATATCCAGAGCTTGACGGCAGCACGCCGCTAACGTCTGTTGCATCCGTCGCTGATTGCGTGCAGGCGAGGCGCTCTTTGACCTTGCCACGGCTCTTTTCCTCGCTACAATTGAGCAACTTATAGGGGATGGAGTCCCCCGCAACCGCCGATGAGGCTGATAACTCCTACCGGACGCTTGGCGTCGGTAGGAGCTTGCCAAGTTCCCACGACACCAAGCAGTAAATTTGCCCGCGTGGCCGAGAAGGCCGCGTCGGCGAGGTCACGCGTGGTCGAATGAGGAGCGTCGTTTGCGAGCGCTGCTGACAAATCACGGCTTCACGATTTCCGTTTTCGTCGCAGTCGCGATCACGGCGATGTTTGCGTTTGTATTTGAAGCATCTCAAGAGCTCGTCGCAACCCTGCTGGTCTTGGGCATTCTGACCGCGGTGGCCGAATACGTCTTTCGTTCAAGCTTCGGAGCACCAGCCGTGACCGCTATAACCTTAATTCAACGTGTATCGGGAAGCGTGGGTGACTGCACTGACGAGCAGGAGATTTGCAGATGACCGGAGTTTGGGCGCTTGCGGCGTTGTGGTTGGGTCTTGCGCTGATAGCGAGCCTGCTCTCGATCTGGCTTCGCATTTCCACCGCTTTATCGGAAATTGTCGTCGGGACAATCGCCCAATTGATCATCGGCGCCGTCATCGGGTCGGCCGTATTAGGCACGGACGAAGTCGTGGGTAAAGTTTCTCTCCGGCATCGGCGCGATCGTTCTGACTTTCCTCGCTGGAGCGGAACTTGATCCAGTGGTTTTCAAATTGAAGTGGAAGGAGGCGGCTGCGGTTGGGCTTGCGAGCTTCTTTTTTCCGTTCCTGGGGTGCGCGGCGGCGGCTCATTATTTGCTCGGATGGGAGGTCATGCCGAGCTGGCTTGCCGGCGTCGCGATGTCGACGACTTCCGTCGCTGTCGTCTATGCCGTGATGATCGAGTTCGGGTTCAACACGACTGAGTACGGCAAGACCATACTGGCAGCGTGTTTCGTGACCGACCTTGGCACTGTCGTGGCGCTGGGCCTGATCTTCGCTCCATTCACGATGAAAACACTGACCTTCCTCGGCGTCGGTGTGGTGGTCTTCATTGTCCTGCCGTGGCTCACGCCGCGTTTCTTCCGACTGTATGGAGGTCGGCCCTCCGAACTGGAGACCAAGTTTCTGCTTCTCTGTCTGCTGGGAATGGGCGCGTTAGCAACCTGGGCCGACAGTGAGGCGGTGCTTCCCGCCTATCTCATAGGGATGGTGCTTGCGGGAACCGTCGGCAAGGATCACGCGCTTGTGCGGCGGTTGCGTACACTAACGTTCGGGCTGTTGACGCCATTTTATTTTATTCGCGCTGGCTCGTTCGTTTCCATACCCGCTCTTGTCGCCGCGCCTGCCGCCTTCATCATCTTTCTGGTGGTCAAGATTGCCGCAAAAATGGTTGGCGTCTATCCGGTGACCAAGTTCTTCGGGTCGCCGAACAAGGAGGCCATGTACACGACCCTCTTGATGTCGACAGGGCTGACATTCGGCACGATCTCCTCACTATTCGGTCTGTCGCATGGAATAATTGACCAGGGCCAGTATTCAGCGCTTGTCGCAGCGGTAATCGCTAGCGCTGTGATCCCAACGGTGATCGCCAATGCGTTCTATCTCCCGCGCCACCTCTTGCCAGAGGCCGAGCTGGAGCAAGCGTCCGACGGTCGCCGAGAAGTGACGCAGCTTCGACCGGTTACACGAAAAGCCGAATGACGGCGAGGTGGTCAGATGTTCAGCAAAATTTTGCATGCCAATGACGGGTCGGAGCATGCCTTTCATGCACTCGCGATGGCGCTCGCGATGGCGAAGCAGAACAATTCAGACCTTCATATGGTTTCGGTGGAAGAGATCGACTACATGCCGGAATTCATCGAAGAGGTTCGCGAGGAGACCGGGACGGCCGCGCGGCGTTTTCACAAGGTTCTGCAACGCGCACGCGCAATGGCCGAGGAAAGCCATGTCAAGCTCCATACGCATGTCATCGCCGGGCATCCGGTGCGAGACATCGTCGAACTTGCCAAAGAGCTTAAAGTTGAACTGCTCGTCATCGGCGCAACCGGCCATTCGGCGCTCTACGAACGCTTGATTGGCAGCCGCGCCGATCGAATTATACAACTCGCGCACTGTCCGGTCCTGGTCGTGAAATGAACACGTGGGGTAAAGCGGACATTCGTCGGTACGCCACCGGAGAGCTTGACGGCGCGACGTTCGAGGAACTTGGACCTCGGATTTATATTTGGTCCGCCGTTGTTCAGAAAAACGTCAATTCTCTAAGTTATTGATTTTACTGGCGCTCCCTTGGGGAATCGAACCCCCATTTCAGCCTTGAGAGGGCTGAAGTCAGCGTCGCCACTGCACCCTGAGGTCTGGCGATGTCTTCAGAAACGGACATCTTGCCCTTGAACCATTGTGGCTGCCTTTCCCTCGAAAGCGGACATACGATCTTGCTTATTTATGAGACGCGACCGCGAGCGGCCTGATGTCAGCTTCGTGGAAGTAAATGCTGCGCGGGTCCATTGAATTCACGTTGTGGCTTGGATTGTTAGACCGGTGTTAGACGGCGGATATCTCCGGCGTGTCGTCTGTACGTAAGCCTTTGAAGTAATTGGAGCGGGTGAAGGGAATCGAACCCTCGTCATCAGCTTGGAAGGCTGTTGCTCTACCATTGAGCTACACCCGCGGAATGCGCCATACCGCACGGCAAGATAGACACGCACTTCATCGGCGGCCCGTATTCGCGCCGAACCGGCTTGCCGAGCCGAAGCGCCCGTGGGCGCGAAGGCTGGTGGGAGAGGTAGTCCCACAGAAATTTCATCAGATCAAGCACTTACAAAAAGTGGGTCACATCCAACGACCCGCCAAACGCTGCAAGATCCCACGCGAGTGTCCCACCCTTTTGGCATCCCTGCACCCCCGACGGTGAAGGCCGACCGCCGGGAACCCCTGTGGTGCTGCGGCTGTCGCTGGCGGCTGCAATCGCCGGGCGGACAGTCGCCTGATTGGTCGCTACACTGCACCGACGCAGGCTGCCGAGGCGATCCATGCCGCTGCTCGATAACCCAAGGCACGAGATTTTCGCCCAGCAATTGGCGCAGGGTAAAACCGCTGACGAGGCCTATGCGCTTGCGGGATATCGCAAGAGCCGCAGCAACGCCTCGGTGCTTAGAACAAATCAGAACATTTCAACAGGGTCACTGAGCTTCAGTACGCGGCGTCTGCGCGTACCGAGATCACCATCGAGAGACTCATTCGCGAAACCGCAGAAATCCAGCGGGCCGCAATGGCGAGCGGCCAGTGTTCGGCGGCTGTTTCGGCGCTGATATTGAAGGCCAAGCTCGCCGGTCTGTGGGGGGAGAAGCGCCACAACACGAATAAGAATTATTCTGCGCGAGAGCTAACGGACGAGGAAATTGCAACTCGCCTTGCAGAACTTTCCGACGAACAACTCGCGGATATCATTGTCCGTGGCTGCGAGGATATTGCTGAAGCGTCGGGCAGTCCGGCACCGCCATGCGCGTATCGACGCCGAGAGGTCGCCGGAGCAGCCGAAGGAGCTTAATTCCCAAATTGCTTGGAATTGACCGGGTGGCCCTGCAGCGCGACAATTTCCGCGCGGGGCACCAGATTTGCGAACTGTCGACGCAAGCCACGCCACATTTCGAGCGGGCAAGAATGCGCCGCGATCTCTCGGCGGATCAGGCCAAAAAAGCGGCGCAATTCCATTCGTTCAATGAGGCATCTCAAGCGTTTCGTTCGCCGGAACCGTCATGGTGTGCCGTAGGTTTAATGTGCGCGGGTGAGATCCGCGATAAGGAGGTATCCGTCATGAGTGACAAAATGGATGCAGAGAACGCCAAGGCCCCGACGCCGCTTGATATCTTTGAGGGGATCAAGGGTCGCCTGCCAGAGACAGATCGAGAGCTGGAGGAGTGGCTCGCCTCTGCCGAGGGCAAAGCCGCTATGATGTTTGAACCCGCGTCTACTACTCGCTGGGGCGAGGGGCGGTCATAAGCACCACGCAATGATGTTGCGTGACTGCGCGTCCCCTGGTCGTGTTGATTGATGCGCGACGCGACGACAGCGGGTGTCGTGATGCGCTAACCCAATGTCGGCGGACCAAGCAAAGCCACGGCCAGCAGGACCAAAACGGCGAGCGCCAAGAACAGCGCCAAGAACGAACCGTTCGTGATCATGAAAACACCCAGCCGCCGCTGCCGCCGTGAACAGCCGGCCCTCACCGAATAGGGGGGGTAAAATTGCGGTGAGGGCCAGTCGTTGGAAGTCTCAGAAGGCACCGACGATGCCCCGGCCCGGTTGATCGAGCGTAAACGCCGAACGGCCTTGCCCGGTGCGCTCGGTGCGCTGCTACCGCGCTCCGGTGCGGTGCTACCCGTGCGTTCGTGATGCGCTAACGATGTTCGTCGTGATCGTGCTGTGATGCTCGACGGTGTGCCCGTGCGTCGTGGTCGTGGTGACGCGGTGCGGGTGCTCGTCCGATCCATCTAACGTGCGGCGCGTGATGCTGGCGATGGTGCGGTGCCGCTGGTGCAGCCTCGACGCTGACGCGGGGCGGTGTCGCCTGTCCCCGTCGCGGTGGTTGTGATGGTGATGGACGCGCGTCGATTTCGCGGAGACGCTCACTGCCGCGCTGCGCTACAATCGAAACAATGGATACTTCTCTCACTCACACCATTAGCTTCCTCGGCGTAGCTATTATCGTCGCGATCATCATCCGGCGCATGCGTCTGCCATACACGGTAGGGCTCGTCCTTGCCGGGCAGGGTCTTGCCGTGGCGGGGGTCGAAACGGGTCAATGCTTACACACGACTTCATTTTTGAAGTCATCCTTCCGCCGCTTTTGTTTGAAGCCGCACTGAGTATCCGCTGGCGCGAGCTTCGACAGGACATGCTACCAGTTATCGTGCTCTCAACGCTCGGCGTGGTGATCTCAGCAGTTGTTGTCGCGGCAGGCATGGTAAAATTCTTGGCTTGGCCAGCTGGCACCCGCTGTCATCTTCGGGGTGCTGATTGCTGCGACCGATCCGATTGCCGTTCTTGCCATGTTCAAGGACACCGGCATCAAGGGCCGCGTCCGCCTTTTGGTTGAGAGTGAAAGCCTTCTCAATGACGGTGTTGCAGCGGTCTTGTTTGCGCTTGTTCTTACTTGGGCGCAGGCGACTGGCAGTTCGCAGTTAAGCACGGTGGCCGTGGGAGGCACCTAGCTTTTATGACGGGCGGAGGCATCTTAGTGGGAGTTAGCTGTGGCGCTGCGGCTATTGTGCTCGCTGGACGAACTTCTGACCATTTGGTGCAAGCCACACTGACGGTCATTACTGCTTACGGATCGTTTCTGATTGCAGAAAATTTCCATTTCTCGGGTGTGCTTGCAACTGTCGCGGCCGGTCTTCTTATGGGCAATCTGGGTGCTCTCAGGGAAGATGAGAACCGAAGTATCTTTTCCTCCAGTGCTCGTTCCTTCGTGATTGACCTATGGGAGTTCGGCGCATTCATAGCAAACTCCCTGATTTTCCTTTTGATTGGTCTAAGTCTCGCGACTCTTATCCGCGTCGATGCGAGGGCTCTGTTGCTCGCAATCAGCTTGGTTCTCGCGGGGCGAGCTCTTTCGGTTTATCCGGTATGTTTGTTCTTTCGGCCTTCGACATGGGCCATACCCCTGCGCGAGCAGCACGTCCTCTGGTGGGGTGGACTGCGAGGGGCGCTGGCATTGGCATTAGCCCTTGCCGTTCCGCCCTCTTTCCCGTTCTACAATGAAATACTGGCCACAGCATTTGGCGTAGTTGTCTTTTCAGTCGTCGCGCAGGGGCTCACCATGCCTTTGCTCATGCGGAAGCTGAAGTTCTATGACGGAAATGAAAGCATTCGCCGTCAGCCCTGATGGTGATCCGCACTATTTTAACGGCCAATTCAGCGCTGATATCGAAACTGGAGAAGCAACTCCTTCAGGTTTTGGTTCTCGGTCGTGAGCGCCCTGATCCTTCTGTCGAGTGCCTCGGCCAGTTCCTGAGACAGTGGGTTAGCCTTGGTGGCGATTGTCTTGCGCTGGCGCTCGCGCGGCTTTCGCTGGCGCTCGGCATCGGTCATGGCTTTTTCGCCAAGCGGCGGGCGCGGCATCGTCGCCTCCTGTTTCGTGACGGCCTAGCGTGTCACGAAATGGAGTAAAACAAATGAGAACATTTTAGACCGGGTGGCGAGCTTCAGGCTGTCTCGTCCGAGAGCTAAATTCCAAAATTACTTGGAATTGACCGGCGTGTTGCATCGCGACAATTTCCGCGCGGGGGGGTCTCTAGGGAGATTTTGCCTGGTCGCGCCAGTGGTCGCGGTCCTTGCGCACGTCATCGAGCTGCGCCCGCAGCAGTTCTGCCGTGTCACGCAGCGCTGCGATCTGCCCTTCGATGGCTGGTGCAAC
>CAWKOD010000019.1:0-132185 GCA_963850885.1 uncultured Alphaproteobacteria bacterium
ACGCGGTCCCTGGCGAACCGCCGCGACCGCTGAAGTGTCCGCCTGTTCCCGCTCGAATTTTTCGGGTTAGGTGAGCGAGAACTGAACGCATCACCCCCACGACACATGTCATCATGAAAAAGATCGGCTTCCTGTCCTTCGGCCATTGGACGCCTTCGCCGCAGTCGCAGACGCGATCGGCGTCCGACGCGCTGCTGCAATCGATCGACCTCGCCGTCGCGGCCGAGGAGCTCGGCGCGGACGGGGCTTACTTCCGGGTGCATCACTTCGCCCGCCAGCTCGGCTCGCCGTTTCCGCTGCTGGCCGCTGTCGGCGCGAAGACCAAGCGGATCGAGATCGGCACCGCGGTCATCGACATGCGGTACGAGAACCCGCTGTACATGGCGGAGGACGCCGGCGCGGCCGACCTCATCGCCGGCGGACGCCTGCAACTCGGCATCAGCCGCGGTTCGCCCGAGCAGGTGATCGACGGCTGGCGCCACTTCGGTTACGCCCCGCCTGAGGGGATGACCGATGCCGACATGGCCCGGCGCCACACCGAGGTCTTGCTCGAGGTGCTGCGCGGCGAGGGCTTCGCGCGCCCGAACCCGCAGCCGATGTTCCCGAACCCTCCGGGCCTGCTGCGCGTCGAGCCGTACTCGGAGGGCCTGCGCGAGCGGATCTGGTGGGGCGCCGGTTCGAACGCCACCGCAGAGTGGGCGGCCAAGCTCGGGATGAACCTGCAGAGCTCGACACTCAAGAATGACGAGAGCGGACGCCCGTTTCACGTCCAGCAGGCGGAGCAGATCCGGATCTTCCGTGAGGCGTGGAAGGCGGCCGGTCATGCGCGCGAGCCGCGGGTGTCGGTCAGCCGCAGCATCTTTGCGCTGGTGGACGACCGCGACCGCGCCTATTTCGGGCGCGGCAACGAGAACGAGGACCAGATCGGCTTCCTCGGCGACAACACCCGCGCCATTTTTGGCCGCAGCTACGCCGCCGAGCCGGACGTGCTCGTCGAGCAGCTCAAGAAAGACGAAGCCATCGCGGAGGCCGACACGCTGCTCTTGACCGTCCCCAATCAGCTCGGCGTCGACTACAACGCCCACGTCATCGAGGCGATCCTCAAGCATGTCGCGCCCGGCCTGGGCTGGCGCTGACGCTGCTGCCGCCCCGGGAAATTAGCCCGCTGCGTGACTCCCTAGGATATAATTCGATATATCGGGACATATCGAAGTATGTCATATGTCTGCGACAAACGGACGATAGGAATGGGCAAGTCTGGCGGGTTTCAGGCGCGCCATGACAATCGGTGATTGTGGAACCATGGACGCAACATTCGCCATCGACGGGCTCGGCTCCCTTGCGCAACCCACGCGGCTTGCGGCGTTTCGGAAACTGCTCGCGACCCATCCGGCAACGGTCCCGGCTGGCGAACTCGCGCGCCATTGCGATGTGCCGCACAACACCATGTCCACCCATCTCGGTGTGTTGAGCCGGGCCGGGCTGGTCGAGGTGGAACGCGACGGCCGCAGCGATGAACTACCGCGCCGACGTGACGGCGTTTCGCGGGCTGCGTAGAAATTTCTCACCGGCGATTGCTGCGGCGGACGCCCCGAACTTTGCGGCGACATCGGCCCGGCTGTCTGCCGATAGCGACGACGAACCAAGGAGACCCCGTCATGACCCCAGCGTTCAACGTGCTGTTCCTATGCACGCACAACTCGGCTCGCTCGATCATGGCCGAGGCGATCTGCAAAGTCGGCAAGGGCCGCTTCCGCGCCTATTCCGCCGGCTCGGACCCGGCCAGCGCGCCGATGCCGGAGGTCATCGAGCGCCTGCAGGCGCTCGGCCATGACGTGTCGGGCTGCACTGCAAATCGTGGCACGTGTTCACCGGGTCCGGACGCGCCGCGGATGGATTTCGTGATCACGCTCTGCGACACGCCGCAGGGCCAGGTCTGCCCGGATTTCGGCGACAAGGTCGTCACCGGCGCCTGGTCGCTGCCCGACCCCGCCAAATTCACCGGCTGCCGATCGAGCGCGCCGCGCTGCTCAACGAGCTTTATGCCAGCCTCCACCGCCGCATCAAGATTTTCATCAATTTGCCGTTCGCGTCGCTCGACCGGATGGCGCTGAAGGCCCGGCTCGATGAGATCGGCGACCCGCGCGCACCGCGCCGTAAGGAGAAGGCAGCATGGGCGTCGGCATCAATGGCATGGGCCGCATCGGCCGGCTGGCCCTGCGCGCGGCGCTCGGCGGCATGCCGCGCGCCGACGACGATCCCGCGCGCGGCCAACCGGCTCGACATCGTTCATGTCAACGAGGTCAAGGGCGGCGCTGCGGCGACCGCGCACCTCCTTGAATTCGACAGCCTCCACGGCCGCTGGCACGAGCTCGTTCGGCGCCGAAGACGACCGCGCGATCGTCATCGGCAACGGCGCATCGGCTTCAGCGCCGCCGCAACGCCGGGCGAGGTGCCGTGGGGCGATCTCGGCTGCGATATCGTCCTCGAATGCACCGGAAAATTTCTGAAGCCGGACCAGCTGCAAGGCTACTTCGACCGCGGCGTGCAGCGCGTCATCGTCGCGGCGCCGGTCAAGGATGCCGCGGCGCTCAATGTCGTCGTCGGCGTCAACGACGATCGCTATGACCCGCGAGAGCACCGGCTGCTGACGGCGGCGTCCTGCACCACCAACTGTCTCGCGCCGGTGGTCAAGGTCGTTCACGAAGCCTCGGCATCCGCCACGGCCAGATCACGACCATCCACGACCCGACCAACACCAATGTCGTCGTCGATGCGCCGCACAAGGATTTGCGCCGCGCGCGGTCGGCGATGCTGTCGTTGCAGCCGACCACGACGGGCAGCGCGACCGCGATCGCGCTGATTTATCCCGAGCTGAAGGGCCGGCTGAACGGCCATGCGGTGCGCGTGCCGGTGCTCAATGCCAGCCTGACCGATTGCGTCTTCGAGCTGGAGCGGGCGACCACGCGAGGACGAGGTCAACGCGCTGTTCGAAGCCGCCGCGGCGGACCGCTCGCCGGCATCCTCGGCTTCGAGCGCGGCCGCTGGTCTCGGCCGACTACAACAACGACACGCGCAGCTCGATCGTCGACGGGCTCGAGCACGATGGTCACCGACGGCACGCTGCTGAAGGTCTATGCCTGGTACGACAACGAGGTCGGCTATGCCTGCCGGATGGTCGACTTGGCCAACATCGTGATCGAGAAGCGGGGTTGATGGCATGCTGCGCAACTACGCTGATCGTCACGGCAACCTACTGGGGCTTTACGCTGGTCGACGGCGCGCTGCGCATGCTGGTGCTGCTGCATTTCTTCCATCTCGGCTATACGCCCGTTCATGCTGGCGTTCCTGTTCCTGCTGTACGAAACGGCCGGCATCGTCGCCAATCTCGGCGGCGGCTGGCTCGCCTCGCGCTTCGGCATTCCGCGCATGCTGGCGACTGGGCACGTGCTGCAGATCGCCGGACTGCTGATGCTCTCGGCGCTCGAGCCCGGCTTGGAGCGCGGTCGTCGTCGGTGGCCTGGGTCGTCACCGCGCAGGGCATCGCCGGCATCGCCAAGGACGTGACCAAGACCGCCTCGAAATCCGCCATCAAGGCGACCGCCGCGGAAGGCAGCGGCCAGTTGTTCCGCTGGGTCGCATGGTTCACCGGATCGAAGAACGCGATGAAGGGCGTCGGCTTCTTCCTCGGCGGCCTGTTGCTGGAGCTAGCCGGCTTCCGCAACGCGCTTTGGCTGATGGCGGCGTTTCTGGCCGTGATCCTTCTCGCCGGCCTGGTCGCGCTGCCGCGCCAACTCGGCAAAGCCAAGTCGTCCAGGACCGTGCGCGAACTGTTCGCCAAATCCGCGCTGCGTCAATCTGCTGGCCGCGGCGCGGATCTTCATGTTCGGCGCGCGCGATGTGTGGTTCGTGGTCGGCCTGCCGGTGTTTCTCTACGCCGCCGGCTGGCGCTTTCTCGAGGTCGGCGGCTTCCTTGCGCTCTGGACCATCGGCTATGGCGCGGTCCAGGCGCATGGCTCCTTCGCTGGTGACGCGCAGCGCCGACGGCTTGAGCCGCGAAGTTCCGGCCGCACGTTTGTGGGGTGCGGTGCTGGCCGCCATCCCGATCGCGCTCGTTGCGCTGATGCAGATGCCGGGCCTGGTCCCGGGCCTGGCGCGCCCCGATGTGACGATCGTCGCCGGGCTTGCCGTGTTCGCACTGCCATTCGCGGTGAACTCGTCGCTGCATTCGTACCTGATCCTGGCTTACGCGGGCTCGGAAAAAGCCGCGGAAGACGTCGGCTTCTACTACGCGGCCAATGCGGCGGGCCGCCTCTTCGGTATTCTGCTCTCGGGCGCGCTTTATCAATTCGGCGGCATCACCGCCTGCCTCATCGGGTCGGCCGCGATGTTGGTCGCGTCGTGGCTAATCACGTTCCTGCTGCCGGTCTCGCAAGCCATGCGGACCGAGCAGCGGGCGGCGTGATGCGCGGTTATTGTTGTAACGCTGTCGAAGTGCATCCGTATCCGTTGCCGGCGGAGATCAGAACGGAGCCTCGTGACTAGAAGGGAGCCTTGGGCTTTTCGGCTTGGCAGTGGTCGGTGAAGATAATGCGCAGCGCCTTTTGCGTTTGATCGATATCCCCCGGCAAAGGAATTTGCGCAGACCGATAACCCTGAACAACCGTTTTTTTGTCGGGATTGAGGTACTCGATCACGACATCATCGCCTTTGACGTCCAATTCGTAATTGGGACGCGAGCCGGAATATTTCTTGCCGAAGATCGCACCATCCATATTGAACCGGCTTAAATAATATCTGATGTATCGATTAAATTTCGGGTCGCGCAGGACGATGACGCAGGATTTCCGATCCACAATTTCCGGACCGCCCTGTGGATCGATGCTTCCGGTGAATACATAATTGACCGCTTGCTGAAACACATCGGCTTCAGACAACGCCGGCGTTTGCAAGGAAACCAAGGAAACAATGCCGAACAACGATGCGGCCGCGACAGCCGAGCGCCAGCGAAACTTGCGACCGGAGTCGTTTGCAGGCGTTAAGCTCAGCATCCTTCGTTCCTCAAACCGGCCGTTCCAATTCGTATCATTCATCGGCGGCATAATCTGCAGTGTCCCGGAGTGGTGGAATCAGGTCAAAGGGCGAAAACCACGCCAATCATAGATGAGGGCGGACCAGCTTCATCGCGTCCCTCTTGCGCTATTTCGAGATATCATAAGCGATCATAGACGGCTCACGATCCGAGGACACCCATGCCGCTTGCCTTCCAGACCATCGTCGACATCAGTCTTGAGCTCGACCCCAAAAGCTACTCGATGCGCACGCCTGCGGGCTTCAAGAAGGACATGCAATTCGAGATGGAAGTCCTCAAGGAGCACGACGCCCCGGGCGGCGCCGGTCAGATCGTGCGCGGCGTGCACATGCGCCTGCACGCCGGCAGTCACGTCGATGCGCCGGAGCACAATGTGCGCGGCGGCACGCAGATCCATCAGCTGCCGCTTGAGTTGTTCATCGGCGACGCCATCGTCGCCGACCTTCGCGACAAGCTGCCGAGCCAGGCGATCACCGAAAAGGACCTGGAGAAAAGGCTCGACAACCGCATCCGCAAAGGCGATCGGCTGCTGCTGCGGACCGACCACAACAACAGCTATGACGGCGGCTCCGAGACGTGGATGAAGCAGTCGCCCCATCTGACCATCGGCGCCACCCTATGGTGCATCGAGAAGGGCGTCGTGATCGTCGGCTACGATTTCTATCACGGCAACGACGAGCCGAATGCACCGCGCGTGTTCCACAACTCGCGGACGCTGAGCGAGCACGGCGTCATCACAATGCCGTACCTGAAGAATCTTGACCGCATCGAGCGAGACCGATTTACCCTGATCGGCCTGCCGCTCAAGATGATCGGCGCCGAGGCGTCGCCGATCCGCGCGGTTGCGGTCTACTGAACTAAAACGGTGTCGGCCGGCACGGCCGAAGGGGACGAGGCGATGATGTTTTCGAGGCTTGCGGTGACCGCGCTCGCGGCGGCCTGCCTGTGCGGGCCGGCGCGTATCCAATCGGCCTATGCCCAACCGGCCCAAGACCAATTCCCGAGCCGGCTGGTCACGGTCGTCGCGCCGATCACCCCGGGCACCGCCATCGACATCCTGGCGCGCCTCTACGCGGACCAGCTGTCGAAGCGCTTCGGCCAGCAGGTCGTGGTCGCCAACCGGTCCGGCGCCGGCGGCATGATCGGCGCCCAGGCCGTCGCCAACGCGCCGGCGGACGGCTACACCGTTCTGTTCGCCAACTCCGGCCACGCGATCCTCGGGGCGATCAATAAAAACTTGTCGTTCGATCCGATCGGCGATTTCGCCGGCGTCACGCTGGTCGGCGAAGCCCCCGGCATCGTCGTCGTGCCGCCTTCGCTCGGCGTTTCAAATCTCAAGGAGTTCGTCGAGCTCGCCAAGTCGAAGCCCGGCACGATCAACTACGGCTCGGCGGGCATCGGCACCTCGACGCATCTCGCCGGCGCCTATTTCGCGCTTAAGACCGGCATCGATATCGTGCACGTGCCGTACACGGTCAGCGCGACGATCATCGCGGACCTGCTCGGCGGGCGCATCCAGGCATCGTTCGTGCCGCTGGCCTTCGTGCTGCCGCTGCTGCAGGACGGCCGGCTCCGCGCGCTGGCGGTCGGAGCCAAGGAACCGGTGAGCAATCCGATCGCGATCCCAACCGCGCTGTCGCAGGGCTTCGATTACCAGTACGGCACCTGGTACGGCATGCTGGCGCCGGGCAAGACGCCAAAGCCTGTCCTGGCGACGCTCAATCAGGCGATGGCGGAAGCCAGCAAGGACCCCGAGCTGTTGGCCAAGATCCGCGCCCAGGGCATCGAGCCGCGGGATATCGCGCTCGAGCGCTTCGACGCCTACGTCCGGGCCGACATGGCGCGTCTCGATCCAGTGCTCAAGGTCATCGGCGAGAAGCGATGAGGCGCGGGCTCAGCGCCGGCTGAGCTCGCTGAATTTCGCTCGAACCGATCACTCCCAGCCGCCCCGTCAAAGTTGTACTGTCGTCTGTGGAGGGGCCCATGAACGTCAACGCCTTCAGGGTCTGTGCAGGCATGAGCGCACTTCTGATGTCGTCGGTGCTCGGCGGATGGTTCCCCCAGCCGGCCGTCGCGCAGACCTATCCGAGCGGACCCATACACATCATCGCGCCCTACGCAGCAGGAGGTCTCGTCGATGCCTTGGCGCGCGTCACCGGCGCGCGGCTTGCGGAGTTGATGGGTCAGCCGGTTATCGTCGAAAACCGGCCTGGCGCCAGTTCGACTATCGGCATGGCGGCTTGCGCCAATGCGAAGCCGGACGGGCATACCGTCTGCCCGTCAACCGCAGATGCCCTGTCGTACAATCCGCAATTGTTCGCAAATCTGCCGTACGATCCGGAGAAGAGCTTTGCGCCGGTCATTATGATGGCCTTGACCAACAACCTGCTGGTGGCCAACGCCAAGGCGCCGTTCAAAACTTACAAGGAGATGATCGCGTACGCGAAGGCCAACCCCGGCAAACTCAACTGGGGCACTTGGGGTCCTGCGACGCTGCCCGACCTCTATCTGCGTTGGATATCGTCCCAAGCCGGCGTCAACATCCAGGCGATTCCGTACAAGGGCGGCGCGGCCCAGGCAAATCCTGCCGTCTACACGGGGGAGGTCGACATCACCTACATGGGATTCGGAGTCGCGGGTCCTCAGATCGCGGCCGGCACGATCAAGCCTCTGGTGGCCTTGGGCGCCAAGCGCTCCGTCTTCATGCCGGACTTGCCGTCGCTGGGCGAAGAGGGCGGCGATCCCGGTCTTCAGGGCTATTTCGGCATGTGGGCGCCGGCCGGCACCCCGAAGCCGATCTTGCAGCGGCTCAACGCCGAGTTCACCAAGGCCATCAGCACGCCGCAGGTGCAGACCTTCTACAAAAATTCCACACTCATCGCGGAGCCCAACACGCCTGACGAGTTCGGCGTGTTCGCCAAGGCTGATCGGGAAGCCGCGGCGAAGGTTTTCAAGAGCATCGGCATTACGCCGCAGGCCGTGCCGCAATAGGAGCGATCATGGTGGACATTCACGACCTGTATTCCGGCATTCTCGGCAACGTCCATATGGAGAGGCCGCACAAGACAATGGACAAGAAGCTGATCATCAATGTCGCCCCCACGGGCTCATTCATGAATCGGCAGCAGAACCCCGGTCAGCCGTACACCATGGAGGAGAACGTCAAGGCCGCGATCGAGGCGCACAAAGCCGGCGCTGCGGTGTGGCACGTCCATGCGCGCGACAAGGACGGCACGCCCAGCAAGGATCCCCATGTTCTGAAGGAAACCATTGCACGGGTGCTGGACAAGTGTCCGGACATCGTCACGTCGGTCGTTCCCTACGCCGACTACGAGCACCAGGGCGTCGATCTTCTCAAGCGCACCGTGGACGTCCTGACCCACGCCGGGCCGGAATTCTTTCAATCCGCCGTGCTGTTGATCCAGACGACGGGCTTTTCCGAGAAGTTCACCTACATCATCACCGAGAAGACTCTCTCAGATCAGGTGAAGTACCTGGAAGATCATGGCGTGCGGCCGGAGTTTCAGGGCACGAGCTATCAGGGCATCAAAGACGTGCTGGACTGGCTCGTGGACAAGGGAATCGCGAAAGCGCCTCCGCTCATGAACATCATGATGGGATACCACGGGTTCTGCCACGGCTCGCCGCTCGGGCCCGATCCGTGGAACTACATCTACATGATGACCATGCAGCAGACGCTGGCGCCGGCCGCCGTCAAAGGCGTCTGTGCCGGCGGCCGGAATTGGATGCCGTTCTGCACGATGGCGATGATACTTGGGTTCGACATGGTTCGAGTGGGCATGGAAGACACCGTGTACCTCTATCCCCACCGTGAGGAGAAGATTCAGACTTCTGCTCAAGCGGTGCGCAAGGTCGTGGCGGTCGCCAACGAGCTTGGGCGCGAGATCGCGACCCCGGCGGAGGCGAGGGCCATCATGGGGATCAAACTCGGATCACAGAACGCGGGCGCATCGAAACACGCGCTCAAACCGGCGATGTAGCGCGGGTCAGGACTTCAGCAAGCCGCTCGGAACAATAGCCGATCGCGCGCCAACTGGTCTGTCGGACGCGATCAGAGCTTGGTTGCCGCGCGAGATAGCAGTTTCCAGTCCGCGCCCTGTTTTTGCCAGTTCATCAGGATGTGGAGTTTGTTGGCGCTTTTCTTGCCATCGGCGATCGCTTCGCTTTCGCTCACCCAGTTGAACCGCACGATTGCTGCGGAGCCGACGACACGAATTTTGGGATCCTGGTAGACCAGCGACAAAAATTTCGTTTTTCTGTTGGTGGCGTTGGCGATGAAGGTTGTCTTGTCCTCGACCCGGGCATCGGAGTGGCCGTAGCTGAGCTCTGCCGCGCAGAGCGCTTCAAATGCTTTGGCATCGGTCGCCACCTGAGCCGCGCGGAAGGCCTCGACGCTCTTCGCGACGGCATCTTCATCGGCGGAAGCCGCAAAGGCCGGGATGACGCCCACGATGCCGACGAGCCCAATGGCAAGAGCCGGCCAAGCCAACTGACGACGATCGATATTCATCGTTTCCTCCCGTTTTTCTGGTGCGAGGGCAGTCTCGCAGTCGCGCTCGTTTTTGTCGAGCATTCGCCTGAGCCACGCTCAGTCCGAATTCACATCCATGGGACCTAAAACGTCCCTCATTTGATCAGACCAACAACGCGCGGCAACCACAGCGTCAATTCGGGGATCATCGTGATCGCGACCAGCGACATCAGCAACGGAATAAGCCATGGCAAAATCGCCATGGTGGTGCGCTCGATCGACAATTTGGCGATGCGCGACAGCACGAACAGTACCATGCCGAGCGGCGGATGCAGCAAGCCGATCATCAAATTGAGCGTCATCATGACGCCGAAATGAACCGGATCGATGCCGACCTTCAGGATCACCGGCATGAGCACCGGCACCAGGATGCTGATCGACGCGATCGGCTCCAGGAAGCAGCCGATCACCAGCAGCAGGACGTTGATCAGCAACAGAATGACGTAGCGGTTGTTGGTATAGGCCAGCAGTGCCTCGGTGGTGTATTCGGTGGCGCGGGTCGTCGTTAACACCCAACCGAACAGCGAGGCGGCGGCGACGATCAACAGTACGCCGGCCGTCGTTTCGATGGTTTCCATCGAAACCTTGTAAAACTGCTTGGGCGTCAGCGTGCGATAGAGGAATATCCCGAGCACCATGGCCCAAGCGCAAGCTGCGATCGCCGCCTCGGTCGGCGTGAACCAGCCGAACGTCATGCCTCCGATGATGATCGCCGGCGTCAGCAGGGCAGGGAACGCTGCAATAAAGGTGGCGCCCAGCATGCGCCAGCGGAACGCCTGGTCGCGGCCCAGACCATCGCGCCGCGCGCGGTAATAAACATAACCCATCATGAAGGCCGTCATCACCAAACCGGGAATGACGCCGCCGAGAAACAGCGCGCCGATCGAGACATTGCCCATCATACCGTAAATCACGAACGGCAAAGACGGCGGGATGATCGGCCCAAGCGTTGAGGACGCCGCCGTGACGCCGACTGAAAACTCGGTGTCATAGCCGTGATCCTGCATTGCCTTGATCTCGATGGTGCCGAGACCCGCGGCGTCGGCGATCGCGGTCCCTGACATGCCGGCGAAAATCACCGAGCCGATGATGTTGACGTGCGCAAGCCCGCCGCGGGTCCAGCCCACCAGCGCCACCGCGAAATCATAGATGCGGTTGGTGATGCCGGCCGAGTTCATCAGATTGCCGGCCAAGATGAAGAACGGCACCGCCAATAGCGGAAATGAATCGATGCCACCCGCCATACGGTGCAGGATGACGAAGTCCGGCAGCTCCGCGATGAAATGCGTGTAAATGAACGAGGAGCCGGCGAGCGCGATGAACACCGGCACGCCCGCGAGCAGCACCGCAAGGAACAGGAATACCATGACGATCATCGTATGGCCTTGCTCTTCAGTCGGCTGCGATCTGATGCGTCACGTCGTGCGGTCTGCTCCAACCGATCCGAGCGTTGCGCCAGACATTTTGAATTTGACGGACGAGCATCAGGAAACACCCGAATGCAACGCCGCCATAGACATAGCTCATCGGCAAGTCGAACACCGTCATGCGCTGCTGATGCATCCGTTCGGTGATCGTCCATGAGATGAATGCGAGCAGGCCGATAAAGCCGAGTTTGACGAAATCGACGAAAGCCAGCAGCACAGCGCGCAGCCGCCCAGGCTTCATCACGTTCGAAAGCAACTCGACTGCGACATGGCTGTTGCGCCGCGTCACCATCGCCCCGCCGATGAACACGATCCACATCAGCGCGTAGCGCGCGATTTCCTCGGTCCAGGCCAGACTGTCATTGAGCACATAGCGCGTGAAGAACTGCAGAAAAACGATGAAGGCGAGGCTCCAAAAAATCACGAAGGCGAGCCAATCTTCCGGATGACGCTCGATCACCACCTCGGCGTCTTTGGCCTCGATCAGGCGCTGTGCGCCCGTGGCCGGCTTATTTTCACTCATGAACCCTCCGCGCCCACTCCGCACCGTCATGCCGCGCTGATGCGCGGCATGATCGAAGTCGCGTCCGTGTCCGTTACTTGAGCGCCTGCAGCGCGTCGTATTCGGCCTGCGACCAGCCGGCGCCGGCACTGGCGTCGTTGTGCAGCGGAATCGCCGCCTTGCGGAACGCTTCGCGGTCGACCTGGACCACGTTCTTGCCGAGCTTGCGCAGTTCGTCGGCAATCTTCTGCTCAGAGGTGCGGATCTCGTCCGACGCCTTGGACGCGGCCTGCGCCAGAACCTCTTCGAACACCTTCTTGTCGGCATCCGAGAGCTTCGACCAGACATGGCTGCCCACGATGGTGAGCAGTGATTCAACAATGTGCCCGGTCAGCATGACGTGCGACTGCACTTCGTAGAACTTCTTGGCCATGATGGTCGGCAGTGGATTTTCCTGGCCGTCGACCGTGCCCTGCTGCAAGGCCAAATAGACTTCAGCGAAGGCGATCGGGGTCGCGTTGGCGCCGACCGACTTCGCCAGCATCAGATAAAGCGGCGCCGGTGGCACGCGCAGCTTCATACCCTTCATGTCTTCGGGCCTTTTGATTTCCTTGTTGGCGGTGACCATGCGCTCGCCGTAGTAGGTCAGCGCCACAACCTTGTGCTTGGTCTTGCCTTCGTAGCCGTTGGCGATGTCACGAAACAGTTTGCTGTCGCGATAAGCCTTCCAGTGATTGAAGTCGCGCAGCATGAAGGGCGCGCCGGAGATCGCGAGCGGCTTGTGGATCGAGCCGGCGAACGAAGTGCCGGTGTAGATGATATCGACGGTCCCGAGCCCGAGCCCCTCATTGATCTGGTTTTCGTTGCCGAGTTGGGAGGCTGGAAACACGCCAATTTCGTAGCGACCGGCGGTCCGCTTCTTGATTTCCTCGGCCGCCCACAGCGCCTGGCTGTGATAGGGCTCCGACACTTCATACACATGCGCCCATTTGAGCTTGGTCTGCGCAGCCGCGGACCCCGTTACTCCAAACATTGCTACTGCGACAGCAAGACATAGCGACGGTCGACGCGGCCAAGTCGGCATGACGGTCCCCCCGATGTCGGCGGTGTGTTGCATTCGAAATCGCCTGTTGGCCAACATGTTACAAGGTCGTTAGGTCCGCGCAACGGCCCTTAGCTCATTGGTATGTCCGTTGTTGGCACTGAGACCCGCGCGGTGGCGCATGCTCCTCACATATAATCTTCCATCTCGCCGAGTTGCTTGCAGATGCGCTTGAACCAGCCAATCTGCTTCCCGGTGAAGCCACTTCGCAAATCGGCCCCGCGGTGGAACAGAGCGAGCGTTCGATAGCCCGTAATTCTATCACCCCAACGCCATCGCAGCCTTCTTCGCATCCGGCACCACATCAAAATCATACAGCCGCTTGCGGAATGTGGCGTGGGCGGTGAGCTCGGCGTCGCGGACGCCGAGGTCGGAGTAGGCGGAGTTGTAGCGCAGCCCGTTCTCGCGCGCGCCGCGCTGCACCTGCGCCACCCGCTCGCGGCGGAGCCGCTCATAGGCGAGGAGCGCCGCCGGGACCGACGCGCGGTCGGCGCGCTGCAGGATCGTTGCGAGCGCAATGCCGTCCTCGATCGACTGGTTGGCGCCCTGGCCGAGATGCGGCAGCATCGGATGCGCGGCGTCGCCCAGCAGCGTCAGCCGTCCCTTGGTCCAGGTCGGCAGCGGCTCGCGGTCGTACAGCGCCCAGCGGAACGTCTTGTCGACTTGCTTCAGCAGCGCACCGATGCGCGGGTCCCAGCCGTCGAACTCCTGGCGCAGCGTGTTCGGGTCGCCGGGGGCGGACCAGGATTCCTTCATCTCGGCGTCGGCGGGGACGAAGCCGACATAGTTGATGATGGTGCCGTGGCGCACCGGGAAGGCGAGGAAGTGCTTGGCGGTGCCGAGCCACGCCTGCCAGCGGTCCATCGGCCAGTCCGGCATGCGCTCGAGCGGCACGAGGCCGCGGTAGGCGACCGAGCCGTGGAACACCGGATTGGAGGGCGGAAAGACGTGCGGCCGCAGCTCGGAGTGGATGCCGTCGGCGGCGATGACGGCGTCGGCGTCGGCGCTCGCGCCGTTGGCGAAGCTGACGCGGGCGACATCGCCGTGCTGCGTAAAGCCTGTGGCGCGGTGGCCGGTGTGCACGCTGCCCGCGGGCAGGGCTTCGGCGAGGAAGCCGACGAAGTCGGCGCGGTGCATGCCGAAGGTGGCGTTCCAGCCCGACGAGTCGGCGACCTGCACCGGCGCGATCGGCGCGCCGTCGTGGCGGAAGTAATGCGAGCCGGTGCCGACCCGGGAGCCCCACTTCTCCGTGGCGGGGCCGAGGCCCACGCGCTCCAGATGGCGCACGCTGTTCGGCGTCAGATAGACGCCGGCGCCGATCTCGCCGAGCTCGGGCGCCTGCTCGTAGACCGAGACGCGGAGGCCGTGCGCGATCAGCGCGTTGGCGGCGAACAGGCCGCCGATGCCGCCGCCGACGATGGCGATATGGGGTTTCGGGTTCGTCATCGTCACACTCTTTACAGGCTTACGCCTCGGCGACGAACTTATTCGTCATCTTGCCGAGGCCCTCGACCTCGGTCTCCATCACGTCGCCGACGCTGATGAAGGTGTGGGTGCCCTGGCCGACGCCGCCGCAGGTGCCGCACACGAAGATGTCGCCGGTCTCGACGCTGAGGATGTCGGAGGCGTATTCGATCTGCTCCTCGGGCGTGAAGATGAACTGCGAGGTGTTGCCGTTCTGCTTGACCGCGCCGTTGACGCGTGAGGCGGATGAACAGGTTCATGTGGTCCGGCACGAAAGCCTTCGGCACCAGGAACGGCCCCATCGGCGCGAACTTGTCGTGGCTCTTGCCGTTGAGCCAGTCCGAGCGCAGCCCCGGCCGGTCGGTGCGGATCTGCAGGTCGCGGGCGGAGACGTCGTTGGTGGTCATCCAGCCGGCGACGTGATCGAGCGCGCGCTCGCCCTTGATGCGCTTGCCGCGCTTTGAGATGACGCAGGCGATCTCGGCCTCCCAGTCGACCTTCTTGACGTCGCTCGGCACCGCGATGTCGTCATGGGCGCCGGCGAGGCAGCTCGGCGCCTTCAGGAACAGGTAGGGCCGCGTGGTCGATTTCTCGCCGGTGAATTTCGGGCCGGTGGTCGGCGACATGCCGGCGCGGATCATCTCGTCGACGTGCTCCTGGAAGTTCTGCGCGGCGTAGAACATTTTGCCCGGGCGGGCGACCGGCGGCCGCGGGGTGAGGCTTTTCACCGGGGTGGCGCCGGGCCGCGCGCCGTCCTTGTCGAGGAAGGCGACGATCTCCTGCAGCGTGGCGAAATTGGCGTCCCAGCTCTCCAGCAGGTCCTGGATGCTCGGGTTCTGGCGTGTTGGCTTCGGTGGTCAGCGTCTTGCGGCCGAAGCCGTGATAGGCGGCCGCCGCCTGGGCGAGGTCGATCGCGGTGTCGTCCAGCACGATGGCGGTGAACGGCTTGCCGTCCGGTTTGGCGAAGGTTCCGAGTTTGAATGCGCGGCCGTTCATGATGCTCCACCTCTATTGTGCGGGCGGAGCGTATCGGCATTTCCGGCCGCATTCCAGTTGGCGGCCGCGCAAATCCTTGTTGCAGAAACCGGGCGTTGCTACTCGGCGAACGGATACTTCCGTTTCGCCGCGCGCCAGTCGTGCATCGCCTCGCGGAATGCTTCGGCGACGATGAACAGTCCGCGACCGCTCTTCTTCAGCGCGCGGCGGAGGGCTTCGAGCAGATAGATGACAGTTGGGAGCATGGCAGTGTCCTTTTGTTTTTGCGAGGTCGTGCAAGACCTCGCTTGAGAGAGACTTCGCTTGCGAGCGTGTCGGCAATACGCCGTGTTGGCGACGGTCGTGTGAAATCAGCGTTCCGGCGGCAGCTCCGCGCGAAACGCGCGATGCAGCGCGCCGGGGCCGAGGATGCGGTCGACCTCGCGCTGCGCGCGGCGCATCTGCGCCGCCGTGAAGGCGTCGTACAGGCGGCGCATCAGCGAAGGCTGCGACGACGGCACATTCAACGACGGCACAAGTGTGCGGGCGGCTGGCGTGACGTCGTCGACAATGTGCGAAGAAGACAGCGCGTGCGAGGAGGACAGTGCGTGGGTAGCCATGGTCAGCAACTCCATCGGGTTGTGATCCAGGCGTTTCCTCTTTTTGCTTTTCTTGATTTGTGTGTAGCGCGATTCGTTTGCGCAGGCGAGCGCGGATGCAAGATGGCGTTCATGCGCTCCGCTCATGCGGAAAATGTTTTGTGTCGCGTCGCGTGCAATCGGCGCACGATCGTTCAGCAGATGCCCATGAATGCGACAGCTGTCACACGATTAAATCACGGCGAACACATTGCTGACACAGGCGTTGAGAGAAAAAAGTTTTTCGAAAAATATTTTTTTGCGCAAGATCGCGTCAGCGAGTCCGTTCCCCGTGTGAGGGAGAGGCAGGCCGAAGGGGGAGAAGATGGGCTTGCGCGGACCGGCTTATCGCGTTCCCTGTTGCTAAAGCGCGAGGCGGGTCAGCCGCCCGCCCGAGGAAAATATGACGGGAGGATTGCCATGCGACTGTTGATCTCCGCCGCATTCATGCTGCTGGCCGCGACATTTCAGGCTTCGGCGCAGAGCGCCGTGCCGCCCGATGTGCTGAAGGATCTGGCGCCGACCGGCAAACTTCGCGCCGCCATCAACTTCGGCAACGGCGTGCTGGCGCAGAAGGGCAAGGACGGCGGGCCGCAGGGCGTCACCGCCGACCTGTCGCGCGAACTGGCCAAGCGCCTCGGGGTCGAAGTGTCGTTCGTCACCTTCGAGGCGGCCGGCAAGGTGTTCGAGGCCGCCAAGGCCGGCTCCTGGGACATCGGCTTCGTCGCCATCGAGCCGGTGCGCGCCGCCGACATCGAGTTCACCGCGCCGTATCTGTTCATCGACGGCACCTACATGGTGCGGCAGGATTCGCCGCTGAAGGAGGTCGGCGACGTCGACAAGCCGGGCATCAGGATCGCGGTCGGACTGGGCTCCGCCTACGACCTCTACCTGACGCGCACGATCAAGAACGCCACCCTGGTGCGCGCGAAGGTCGGCGGCGGACGGGCGATGATCGAGATGTTCGTCGCCGACAAGCTCGAGGCCGCGGCGGGCGTGCGGCAGCCGCTGGAGGATTACGCCAAGAGCCATCCGGAGATGCGGGTGATGAGCGGCGCGTTCCAGCAGATCCAGCAGGCGATGGGCACGCCGAAGAAGGGCGGTGAGACCGGCAAGGCCGGCGCCGCCTATCTGGCGAAATTCGTCGAGGAGATGAAGGCGTCGGGCTTCGTCGCCGATGCGCTGAAGCGCAGCGGGCAGGTCGCCCAAGTCGCACCACCCGCCGCGCCGCCGGCGAAGTGACTGGCGAAACGAAGCGTTTCGCCAGCGCCGGCGATGCAACCGAACCGCGGTGGCGGCGTTGTCTCGTCGGGTCGGGGTAGCCTTGGAGATTGCCATGCGCCTGCGCCGTCCGCTTTTGTCATCCGCCGCCGCTTTGATCGCGCTCAGCACCTTGGCGGGCTTTGCCGCCCGCGCCGAGGATGCGCCGCAGAATGCCGGACCCAAGGCCGAGACCGGGCAATCCGCGGCGCCGGCGCGAGCCGCCGGCGACGAAAATCGGAAATCATCGGGCAGCAACGACCAGTCCGGGCCGTCCAATGCAAAGCCGACCGCCAATCAGGACGGTCAGGGCGACAAGGCGACCCATTCGACCGCCGGCCGCGCCGGCGCCGAAGAGCCCGGCTCGCACGCGCCGTCGCAGAATGACGCCGCAGCGCTGGTCAACGGCGCGTGGAACGTGGCGGGTGCCCCGGCCGACAGCCAGACCGTGCCGGCGAAATTCTCCAAGCGCAACGACGCCATCGATCACGTGCCGGTCATGGCGATGGCGGCGCTGGCCTTCAGCAACGAGCAGAAGCGTTCGATCATCGACGCCGTGCGCGGCGCCAATCCGCCGGTGCAATCGACCAGCGCCAAGCCCGCCGAGGAACTGCCGATCGGCGTCACGGTGCAGGACTGGCCGGCGGCGGCCAGCGATCCGGCGTTCGCCAAGATGAAATATGTGCAGGCGCAGGGCCGCATCCTGCTGGTCGAGCCGACCAACCGCGTCGTGATCGGCGAGATTCCGAACTAGGCCGTGGTGTTGGCTGCCGGGTTGAAGCCACGCTCGACGGCCTGCAAACGCGGCAGCAGGGCAAGACCATTGGTGCGTGCGACCCGCTGGCGGTCGGCCTCCGTCAATTCCTTCGAGTCACGAAGGGCGTCCGCTGTGGCGCAGACGAAATCATCGGGGACCTGGGGATAGTCCGAACCGAACACCAGACGGTCCACACCGACGACCTGCTTCAGCAGCGCGAAGACCGGATCGGTCGCCGAAAGAGCCGTATCATAATAAAATGACCGCAGACCGCGTTGAATGACATTGCGATCGGACTCCATCGCAAAACGATGCCCTGGCGTCAGAAAATAATCCATCAGCGACATCCGATTGAGAAGATAGGGCAGCGTTCCACCCGCATGTGAAAAAATAAGACGAAGATTGGGGAAGCGTGCCGGTACGCCATGACGAAGCAAGTTGGCAATGCAGCGCGTCGTATCGAACGCATATTCCAGCAAGGATGCCGGAAATTCCAAATTCAAAAGCTTCAATCCAATCGGCGTGACGGGGTGAACGAAAACGACAACCCGGCGCCGGTCCAATTCTGCAAGCAGCGCATCAAAACCTGAGCTACCGAGATACTGGCCATCGTAACTCGTCGAAAGCATCACACCGTCGAGCTGCAGTTCGTCCAGTGCAAATGCGGCTTCTTCAAGAGAAGCGTCGATGTGTGGCATCGGGAGTGAGGCGAAGGCGCCAAATCGCCTGGGTTGAGATTGGATCGTCTCGGCGAATAACTCGTTCAGCAGACGCGACAGCCGCAGTGCGACAGTCCGATCGCGATACAGGAGATCGGCATCAGGTGCCGATACCACGGCGGTTGCGATTTCCGCTCTGTCCATCACATCCAGGGCGTTGGCCATCGTCCACGCCGGAGGAAACGGCCGCCCACCCATGGTGGTGCGTCCTGAATCTGCCAAGGCCTCGAGAAATGCGGCTGGACGCGCGTGGTGATGAAAGTCGATCAGCCCCGGCATAATCAATTCGCCTGTTATTTTCGACCATTGCAGTGCATTCTATCACAGATCGGCGTCCACACTTGCCGGACGCTTCGCGATGGCCCGGCGGTTTTCGAACGGTCGTTGAACGTCGACAATAATTGCAACGCGCAGGGGGAATGATGCCGCAATTGACACGACGTTCAGTCCTGCTTGGAACGCTAGCTGCGCCTGCCGTCGCTCATGCGCAAACGAATTGGCCATCCGGCATCATTACGCTGGTGGCGCCCGCGCCTGCCGGAGGATCGCTGGACATCATCGCCCGCTTGGTTCAACCGGGCTTGCAACAACGGCTCGGTGTTACGGTCATCGTTGAAAATCGTAGCGGCGGCGCCACCTCGCTGGGCGCTTCTTATGTCGCAAAAGCCCCGAGAGACGGCACCAAATGGCTCATCAATGCCGATCCCCAAGCCCTGAATCCATCGCTCCTGGCGAGCCTTCCCTATGATGTGGAGCGAGATCTGGACCCGATCTTGCTGCTCGGCACGTCGCCCAACGTGCTCGCCGCCAATCCCAATACGCCATTCAAGACCCTCGGCGATGTGCTGACAGCGGCGCGCTCGCCGCAAGGAGTCAACCTTGCGGTGCTCACCGATACGCTCGGGCATATCTCGATGGTTTTGCTGAGCAAGCTTGCGCAAGCCAAACTATCGCCGATCACCTATCGCGGCGCGCCGCAAGCTCTGAGCGATGCGATCGGAGGACACGTTCCGCTCGTTTCGGGCAGCGCGAGTCTGCTCGCTCCCTATCTGCAAGACAAACAATTGCGCGCGATCGCTCAAACCGGGCCGGAACGGCTCCCGGCCCTCGCCAACGTGCCGACTGTGAATGAGAGTGGCTTTCCCGGTTTCAGCGCTCCGTCATTCTGGGGGTTTTATGCACCCTCAAATACGCCGGCCCGCATTGTGGAACGCTTTGTCGCAGAGCTGACCGCCATCATTGGCGAGCCGGAGATCCGGACCAAGTTGACCGACAGTCTATTGATTGACCTTCGGCTCGACGGTCCGGCGGTCTTCCGGAAGTTCTTCTTTGAACAAGTGGCCAAATGGGGGCAGGTCATTCGCGAGAACAACCTGCAACATAACTAGCGGCTCTTAGCGTCTCGGCTTCCAGCCGCCGTGCATGCCGGGCTTGCCGGTGGTCGAGCGCGGTCCTGGCCGATACGGCTTGCTCTCGGGGCCCGGACCCATCTCATCGAGCGTCGGTTTGCGCGGCGCTTCGCGTTCGCTGCTTTGCCGCTTCGCACCGGGCCGATGCGGCGCGACCTCGTGGTAGGTCGCGATGCCCATCTCGTCGAGATGCGGCTTGTGCGGCCGTGAGCGGTCGCCCTTCGCCGGCAGCCGCACCACCTTCGCGGTCGGATCGTCGACCACGGCCAGCTCGGTGGCGCGCAGGCGCTTGAGCTCGTCGCGGAGCCGCGCCGCCTCCTCGAAGTCGAGATCGGCGGCGGCGGCGCGCATCCGCGCTTCGAGATCAGCCAGCACCGCTCCGAAATTGTGGCCGATGGTGGCGGCGTCCTCGAAGTCGCCGGTCTCGCCGGTGCCGGTCGAGACCAACACGTGGTCGCGCTCGTAGGCGCTCGCCATGATGTCGCCGATCGACTTCTTGACGCTCTCCGGCGTGATGCCGTTGGCGGTATTGTAGGCGGTCTGCTTCTCGCGGCGGCGGTTGGTCTCGTCCATGGCGCGCGTGCATCGAGCCGGTGACCTGGTCGGCGTAGAGGATGACCTTGCCCTCGATGTTTCTCGCCGCGCGGCCGATGGTCTGGATCAGCGACGTCTCGCTGCGGAGGAAGCCTTCCTTGTCGGCGTCGAGAATCGCGACCAGCGCGCACTCGGGAATGTCGAGACCCTCGCGTAAGAGGTTGATGCCGACCAGGGCGTCGAACGCGCCCAAACGCAGATCGCGGATGATCTCGATGCGCTCCAAGGTGTCGATGTCGGAGTGCATGTAGCGCACCCGGATGCCCTGCTCGTGCAGATATTCGGTGAGGTCCTCGGCCATGCGCTTGGTCAGCACGGTGACCAGCGCGCGGTAACCCATGCGCGCGATCTCGCGGACTTCGCCGACCAGATCGTCCACTTGCGTCCGCGCCGGCCGCACCTCGACAGGCGGATCGATGAGCCCGGTCGGGCGGATCACCTGCTCGGCGAATACGCCGCCGGCCTCGTTGATCTCCCACGGCCCCGGCGTCGCCGAGACGCCGACGGTCTGCGGCCGCATCGCGTCCCATTCCTCGAAACGGAGCGGCCTGTTGTCCATGCAGGACGGCAGGCGGAAGCCGTATTCGGCAAGGGTGGCCTTGCGGCGGAAGTCGCCGCGGTACATGCCGCCGATCTGCGGCACGGTGACGTGGCTCTCGTCGACGAACACGAGCGCGTTGTCGGGCACGTATTCGAACAGCGTCGGCGGCGGCTCGCCGGGTTTCCGCCCGGTCAGATAGCGCGAATAGTTCTCGATGCCGGCGCAGGCGCCGGTCGCCTCCATCATCTCCAGATCGAACAGGGTGCGCTGCTCGAGCCGCTGCGCCTCGAGCAGGCGGCCGGAGTTGTGCAACTGGTCGAGCCGCCATTTCAGCTCGGCCTTGATGCCCGAGATCGCCTGGATGAGCGTCGGCCGCGGCGTGACGTAGTGCGAGTTGGCGTAGATCTTCACGAACTCCAGCTCGTCGGTCTTGTGGCCGGTGAGCGGGTCGAACTCGTGGATCGATTTCGACCTCGTCGCCGAACAGGTTGACCCGCCAGGCGCGGTCCTCGTAGTGCGCCGGGAAGATGTCGACGACGTCGCCACGCACCCGGAAGGTGCCGCGGGAGAAATCCGCCGAGGTGCGCTTGTATTGCGTGGCGACCAGATCGGCGATCATGCGGCGCTGCTCGATCTTCTCGCCCTTCTTGATCGTGAAAGTCATCGCCGAATAGGTCTCGACCGAGCCGATCCCGTAGATGCACGAAACCGAGGCGACGATGATGACGTCGTCGCGCTCGAGCAGCGCCCGCGTCGCCGAGTGGCGCATGCGGTCGATCTGCTCGTTGATCGAGGAATCCTTCTCGATATAGGTGTCGGTGCGCGGGATGTAGGCTTCCGGCTGGTAGTAATCGTAATACGAGACGAAATATTCCACCGCGTTGTCGGGGAAGAAGCTCTTGAACTCGCCGTAGAGCTGCGCCGCCAAGGTCTTGTTCGGCGCCAGGACGATCGCCGGCCGCTGCGTCGCCTCGATCACCTTCGCCATGGTGAAGGTTTTGCCGGAGCCGGTGACGCCGAGCAGCACTTGCGTGCGGTCGTGGCGCCTGGCGCCCTCGACCAGATCCTTGATCGCGGTCGGCTGGTCGCCCTTCGGCGTCAGCTCGGACTTCAGCTCGATCCGCACGCCGCCTTCGGACTTGTCCGGCCGCGGCGGACGATGCGGCGTCCACACCGCGGTGCCGTCGCTTGCCGCGAACTCGGGCCGGCCCTCGCGCAAGAGCTTGTCCAGCGCCTCCATGCTGGCGGTGACGCCGAGCGTGACCGGCTGCGGCGTCGGCCGGTGCATCTGGCGCTTCTCGCGGCGCGGCTCGGAGATCTGCGAAATCTCGTCGCGCTCCGGCGGTTCGCCGGCGGTGTCGTCGATCAGCGACTTGTTCGGATCGCCTTGGCCGTAGCCCAGCGCATTGGCGAGTTCCGCGCTAATGTCGAGCGGCGCGCGGGCGACATAGCCGCGCTGCGGCGCCTCGTCGAAGCCTTTGACGGTCGACTTGCGCGCAGTGTGTTCGTTGCGCCGGTCGGCGCGACGCTCGAACGAATTATCCGGCGGCGGCTGCAGCCCGGTTCCCGAGCCCATCCCGGCGGTGCCCTTTTCGATGCCGGGGTTGAGCAGCCGCTCCAGGGCAGGATCGGTCGGCGCGGAGTCCGGCCGATGGGCCTTGGACCGCGTCGGGCGCGCATAATCACGCGGCTTTTTGGGCTTGTCGGGGGGCTTGGCCATCGCGGCAAATATGGGTGGAGTCGAAGGCAGAGGGAAGGGCGGCCGAGGGGACCGGCAAGGGCTGTGGTATATAAGGAGCGCCACAAGCCAGGAGGTTGGCGGCGGGGGAGACCATCATGAAGATTGGCAAATCCATCGCAGCTTCGGCCGCGATCGCTTGCGCCGCGGCGGCGCTGCTCGCGGCTCATGCTCGCGCCGGCGGCGACAATGTCGCGTTTCCGGAGAATCACGCCAGCGGCGTGCTTTACACGACCGTCGATCGGGCCGACAACAAACAATTCCGCGAGCTTTTTGTCAGCCCGCCGGCGGCGATAGAGGCCGCCAAGAAGGGCGAGCCGATGCCGAGCGGCACGGTGGTCACGCTCGTGCAATACGCCGCGCTGCTCGACGCCAACGGCAATCCGCAGATCGGCCCCAATGGGCGCTTCATCAAGGGCAATCTTGTCGGCTACACGGTGATGGAGAAGCGCACCGGCTGGGGCGCCGAATATCCGGACAACGTGCGCAACGGCGAGTGGGAGTATCAGGCCTTCAAGGCGGACAAGACGCCCAACACCGCGGCCAACCTCACGGCTTGCTTCAATTGTCACAAGCCGCTCGGCGCCGGGCCGGACTACCTGTTCAGCTACGACAGAATGAAGGCCGCGTCGCGCTGATCGTTCAAAATGCTGCGGAGCCCCTTCGCCTGCACGGATCGCGCGCGCAGGCGATGAAGATCGTGGGCTCTTAATCTTAGAGCCCTGCATGCGCGGAGGGGAGCCGCAGCCTTTATTGTTGCAGCAGCGCGATCGTCTGCGGCACGTCAACTCGCTTTTTTTGATTGTAGTTTTGGTACGCGATGAGGCTGAGCCCGTAGGTCAACAAACCGACCATCATCGTTCCGGCGATCAAGCGAAATATCCTTCGTTCACGTTCTTCCTGGTTCATGCGCCCCCCTTGCCGCAGCATGCGGCTGCTGTCCGGCGCAACGGTATCAGCCGACCTCATCGACGTGGGCCGGAGCTGCGCAAATGCCGCGCGGCGGATTGTCCCGGTCGCCCGGATTGTAGTTTCGATCATAGGTTCAATGTGAAGCGGCCCGCCGACCTGCCGGTGCAGGCGCCGACTAACGCCGACTGAGTACGAAGCCTGTTCAAAAGGCTGCCGCGCGCTTCAGCTTCGCTCGATCACACGTTCGAGCTTTTTGCTCAGAATCCAGGAGAGACCGAGGAACGCCACAAGCATCACCAGGCCCAGACCGGAAGAGGCATCGCTCATGACCTTCTCCGATAACTGACCGAAGGCATAGCCGGCCGAAACGACGGCGCAAGACCACAGGCCCGCCGCAACGAAATTCAGCGCGAGGAACGTGGACCAGGGCAGCCGCGACATCCCGTAGGCAAAACCCGCGACACCGCGAATACCGTGCGGGTAGCGATGGATCAGGATCATCCAGACGTAGTGGCGGTTTGCCAGCTCGGCGGCGGTCTGGACGGCGCGTTCAAGTCGTGGAAATGGCCCGATCCAGCGCGTGCCAAACCGTCGCCCGATCCAAAAGCGGATCACGTCGCCGGTGAAGCTGCCGAACCAACAGACCACGATGAGAGTGCCAAGACCCAGCGCGCCCGAATGCGCGGCGTAGCCCGCGAACAGCGCCAGCAGCAAGCTGTGCGAGGCTGCATAGGCAAACATGAAGCTGTAGGCCGCATCGCCATGCTGGCGTATGAGGTCAAGGAATGAGGTGAGGTCCGTCGGAAAAAACAAAATAGCCCCCGCTTTTGCTGAAATCCCCAGATGACCGGGGCCAGCGCAACGACACCCTATCAGGGTATTGGCACTGGGCGGAAATCGAGTGGGTATCGTCACGAAATTGTCGTGTCCTAGATCGGGCCGTTGAGGATGCGGTCGCTCGCGCCGATGCGAGCCGATGCGTTCAGCGTCAGCTCCGCCCGCGCCGCTTCCAGGTCCGCCGCCGACCGGACCAACTGCTCGTCATGCATCCATTGGCCGGAGAACGTGTAGACGAAAGCGCACCGCGCGTAGCGCTTGTGCGAATAGCGCATCAGCCGCGCCTCGACCGGGACATCGTCGGCCAGCACCTCGCGCGCCAGCACGAAGGCATCCTCGGCGGCCATCGCCGCGCCCTGGGTCAGATGGGGAGCGAAGGTGTGGGCGGCGTCGCCGCCGATCGCCACACGTCCGCGGCACCATGGCCATGGCAGCAGCAGCGGCTCGATCGGACTGTAGACGATGTCGGAGCTGCTGTTCAGCGACGCGGAGATTTCGGCGACGTAGCCGCCGTACTGCGCCAGGCGCTGCCGGAACAGCTCGGCATGGTCCTGCCCGGCGAAATCGGCATCGGTTGCCTCGGGGCGGATGTGGAAGAGATACATAATGTCGTTGCCGAGCGGCATCGCGCCGGTCTTGCTGCCGATCCCCTGCAGGAACTCCATCCCGCGCACGTCGTCCGGGCGGCGGGCCTGCACCCGCCAGGCGCCGTAGCCCGACGGGCGCGGCGCGAACGCGGTGCCGACCAGATGCAGCCGGGCGGTGGAGCGGATGCCGTCGAACCCCGCCAGCAGATCGAACGTATCGCGCTGACCGGTCGAGAACTCGACGTCGACCCGGTCCTTGTCCTCGTGGATGGCGCTGACCGTGACGCCGAGGCGGACCTCGACGCCGGCGCGTTCGACGGCGCCCAGCAGGATTTTATGCAACTGCAAGCGGGACAGGGCGCAGAAGGCCGGCACCCTGTCATCGCCGAGCAGGAACTTGTGCTCCACGATCAGCCTTCGATCGGGATCGAACAGCCACATGCGATCGTAGCTGAACCCGGTGGCGAGGATTTCGTCGAGCACGCCGAGCGAGTTGTAAACGCGAAGCGCATTGGCGGGTTGGCCGAGGCCGACGCCCGGGATATCGAAGGTCGGCCGCCGCTCGATCAGCACGACTTCGACGCCCCGCCGCGCGAACGTTGCCGCAGCGGTCAGTCCGCCGACACCGCCGCCGACCACGAGAACACGCCGAATGTCACCCACCACGGCTCTCCGTTCCCTCTCGCCGATGCAGGCGAGCCCCGTTCACTTTGATGGGCGGGGCCTATAAGGTCTAGTCATGTCACTGCTCACTCAAGACGCGCCCCGGCAAGCTCGCGAAACAGGCGGCTTCACCGGGGGCATCGCGGCGATGGCCGAAGGCAAGCTCTACGCCCTGCAGCATCCGTTCGCGCTCGACGGCCGGGTCAGCTCCTATCCGATGAGCGCCCGCGGCTACTCGGTGGTGAACAGCTATCTGCTGAAGCAGAGCGACACCGCCATGCTGATCGACACCGGCTTCGGCAAGGACGAGCCGGCGATCCGCGCCGAGATCGAGTCAGCTGATCGCGCCCGGCTCGCCGCTGTCGCTGTTCCCGCTGCGGCTGAACGAGTTCATGTCGATCAACAACGTCGCGACCTTCGCCGGGCATTTCAACGTCGACCAGTGCTACACCAGCAATCCGGACGCGGCGCTGTGGTTCGATTTCGGCACAGACAACAGCCGTAACATCCTCGATGCGATGAAGGTCAACGCCGTGACGCGGGCGGATACGATCCAGCTCGGCAAGCACGGCCGCGCCATCGACGTCATGCAGGCGCCGATCCGCCTGATCGCGACGCGCTGGCTGTACGACCGCGCCACCAAGACGCTGTTTGCCTCGGACATGTTCACCCACGTCTGGCGCGACCGCGCCGACGGGCCTTGGATCGTCACCGACGCCGACGACACCACCACCGCGAAAGACCTGCGGTCGTTCATGCTGAACACGCGGTACTGGTGGCTCGAGGGCGCGCCGACCGACTCGATCCGGCGCGGCATCGACGCGGTGTTCGACAAATACGACATCGAGACGATCGCGCCGGGCTATGGTTGCGTGCTGCGCGGCCGCAAGGTCGTGGCGCGGCACTACCGGATGCTGGATGAATTTCTCGCGGCCTGCGACAAGAGCGTGGCGGCGTCGCGCTACGTCAGCCGCGACGAGGAGCGCTGAGCATGGCCCACAAGATGCCCCGCGAGATCGCGCCCGGCGTGTTCTGGATCGGCGACTGCCTGGCGCAGCGTCACAAGGGCAAGAGCTATCACGGCTACAACGCAGCCTTCGTGGTCGCCGGCGAGACAGCGTCGTGCCTGGTCGAGACCGGTCATCCGAAAGACTTTCCGGTGATCGAGCGGCACATGAACGAGCTGTTCGCCCAGGGCATCGCGCCGCTGAAGTACCTGTTCGTCACCCACCAGGAGACGCCGCACTGCGGCGGCCTCGGCCGGGTGCTGAAGACCTTCCCCGACGCACTGCTGTACGGTGACGTCAGCGACTATCACCTGGCGTTCCCGCAATACGAACACCGCATGCGCTGGATGAAAGAGGGCGATGAGATCGACCTCGGTGGCCGCAGCTTGATGGCGGTCGAGCCGGTGATCCGCGATCTGCGCACCACATGGTGGGGCTTCGACACCCGCGAGCGCGTGCTGTTCCCGGGCGACGGCTTCGCCTACAGCCATTATCACGAGGACGGCCACTGCGGCCTGGTCGCCGAGGAGGCCATCTCGCTCGACCTGCCGGATGTGTCGTCGACGTTCGCCGACCTGGCGCTGTTCTGGACCAAGTTCGCCGACATGAATGTCTACTGCGACCGGCTCGACCAGCTGATCGAGCGGCTGAACGTCAAGACCATCGCGCCGACCCACGGCCTGCCGATCACCGACGTGAAGCTCACGGTGCCCAAGGTCCAGGAAGGGCTGAAGGCCGCCGCGCTGATGCCGGAGTTGGGAACCAACGAAAAGATGGCGGCGCCGGTCGCCGAGGCCGCACCGGCAGCTTGAGCCGCTACAGCGCCCGCAGCCTTCGCAGGTCCTTGGTGTACATGCCGAACACGCCGGTCACCAGGGTCGGCGGCAACAGGCACGCGGTCAAGATCGACAGGGTGAACAGCCGTCGGTTGGTCAGCGCCGCCATCTTGCCCGCCACCTCGTCGAGCAGGAGCCGTGACCGCTCATATTGAGCGCCGACATCATGGTCAATGGCCTCGAGCTTCTGGGCCAGTGCGCGGATCGCACGGGCAACCTGTTGGCTCTCCTCCGCGATGCGCGGCTCGATGCGCTGGAACAGCAGGTGAAACTGCATGAGCTGGCGGGGCATGTGCGCCAGTTGCAGCCGTATCCGGCCGAGCTGCTGGCGTTCGTCGCCCAGTTCCTCCTTCAGCAGGTGGCTTTCGGCGGCGTCGAGCTGATCCGCGAGCGTCTCGGAGCGCCGGCCGATCACATCGGCGAATTGATCCGACGATGCCGTCGAGGAAGGCGATTGGCGTCGGATAGCGCCGGCCGGTCTCGATCGAACGTCGGGTGAGCTCCAGGGAATGCACCGGGGTGCGGCGCGCGTTGATCAGCATGCGGTCGGTCAGGACGAAGCGAAGCCGCACGATGTCGTCGGACGGCTGCGCGAACATCTGGTGCAGATCGGGTATGACGCCGAGGATCTCGCTGCCGAGAATGTCGAGCCTGATGTGCTCGTCGGTGCCGGCGAGCACCTCGCGCGCCATGTCCGACACCGGTGCGTGTCGCGCGATCCAGGTGCGCGCCCGCGCGTCGGCCAGACCGATGTGGACCCAGGTCCAGCCGTCGTGGGCGGACAACGCGTCCTTGACCTGCTCGCACGGCAGCGAAACGGCGGTGCCGTCGTCAAGGAAGCGATAGACATAGACGATGCCGGATTCCGGCAGGCCGGAGATGGTCTCGGCGCGGTCGGCGGTCTTGGTCTTGGTCTTGGCCTCAGAGGTCATCCCGCGAATGGTCACGCCTGAGGTGACAGCACGATGACAGCGGTCGGTGTGTTGCGCGGCGATGTTGGGACGGCTGGACGGTGATTATTTTTTCAGTGCCTCGTCGCACAAACGCTGAAGGTCACGCTCACCGGCCGCCGCCGCGATGATCTTGTTCGCAATGATGGCTGTCAGTGGACCGGCGCGGTCGGCGAGTTTGATTGCGGCGGCGATTTAGCCATCGGAACCTGCGTTGCTTGAGCCCGCCGAAGGAACGGTCAGAATTTGGTCGATCTCTGTCGCTCTCTCCAAAAACTCGACGCCCATGGCTTCAAGGGCGTGGGAAGTCTCCCGATCAGAACAGTCGCGAGCAAGACGCATGCAGTGATGGGCTTTCTCTGGAAGGTATGCGGCTAGACTCGTTGTGATGGTCCCCGGCGCCGTTGCGTCAAATTTGCTCTTGCTCATGATCGATTCGCATTCCCAGGTAAGGTAATTTGCTGCCACCTGTAGGGACTACAGGTTCAAGGGGGATCTACGACCATGGAAAAACTGACCATCGGCAAGCTTGCAAACAGTGCCGGGATCAACCTTGAAACCGTCCGCTACTACGAGCGGCTCGGCCTCATGCCAGAGCCCGGGCGCACCGACGGCGGTCATCGCAACTACGCAGCGATGCACGTGCGACGGCTTACGTTTATCCGCCGGGCGCGCGAGCTGGGGTTCGCCATTGAGGACATCCGGACTTTGTTGGAGCTCGCCGAACCGGGTCGCGTATCGTGCAGCGAGGTGCAGAAAATAGCCGCCCGCCATCTTCACAACGTTAGGTCAAAGCTTGCCGATCTGGCCAAGATGGAAAAGCTCCTCGCCAAGACGGTCGCGCAATGCAGCGGCAATCGCTCTCCCGCCTGCCCGATAATTGAGATGCTGGATACGCCTCGGAACGGGGCCTGAGAATTAAGCTCTGAAGCGCGGCTCACTCCGGCTTGATGCCGGCGGCTGCGACCACCTTGCCCCATTTCTCGTAGTCGTCCTTGAGCGCCTTGGCATAGGCGGCCGGCGTGGTACCGACCACCTCGACGCCGATCGCGGCCATGCGTTCATGGAAGCCCGGCGTGGCGATGGTCTTGCCGATCTCGCGGTTGAGCGTCTCGACAATGTCGGGCGGCGTGCCGGCAGCAGCCACCAGACCGACCGCCGAGCCGACCTCGACACCGGACAGGCCCGCCTCGGCAAAGGTCGGCACGTCCGGAAGTGCGGCGATGCGTTTGCCGCCGGCCGCGGCCAGCGCGCGCAGCTTGCCGTCCTGGATCAGCGGCAGCAGCGAGTTGAGCGCGCCGATGAACATGTCGATGCGCCCGGCCAGCAGGTCCGGGATCGCCGCGGTGGCGCCGCGGAACGGCACGTGGATCAGATCGACGCCGGCATTCATCTTGAACAGTTCGCCGCTCAGATGCTGCGGCGTGCCGACGCCGACCGAGCCGAAGGTCAGCTTGTTCGGCGAATTCTTGGCGAGTGCGATGAACTCCTTCACGGTCCGCGCCTGCAGGGTCGGCGGCACCACCATGATGAAGGGCACGTCGGCGACCAGATTGATCGGCGCGAAATCGGTGACCGGGTTGTACAGCGGATTGCGCGACAGGTGCGGGCCCATGGTGAACGAGGCCGGTGTAATCAGCAGGAGATGGCCGTCCGCCGGCGACTTCGCCACGAAGGTATAGGCGATGACGCCGCCGCCGCCGGGCTTGTTCTCGACCACGGTGGTCTGCTTGAGGCTGTCCTGCAACCCGCTGGCGATCTCCCGCGCCACCACGTCATTGGAACCGCCCGGCGTGAACGGCACGATGATGCGGATGGTCTTGCTGGGAAAGCCTTGCGCGTGAGCGGGTGAGACGGAAGCAGCCACGGCGATGATGCATGCGGCCCACAGTCGTGTCATGCTTAACTCTCCTTCGCCGCGACGATTGCCAGGAGATATGCGAAATATGGCCACACGGCAAATGAAGCTCGGCCTGTTCATCAGGCCCGGCGGACATCACATCGCCTGCTGGCGTCATCCGCGCGCGCAGGCCGACGCCGGCGTCAATTTTCCGCATTTCGTCGAGATGGCGCAGCTCGCCGAGCGCGGGCTGTTCGACATGCTGTTCTCGGCGGACAACCACACCGTCTGGACGGTGTCGGAATCGGCGATCGAGCGCGTGCACTATTCCAACTGGATGGAGCCCTACACGCTGCTGTCGGCGCTGTCCGGCTATACCAAAAACATTGGGCTGGTCTGCACCGCCAGCACGAGCTTCGAGCAGCCCTACGGGGTCGCGCGCAAGTTCGCGACGCTCGACCTCATCAGCGGCGGTCGCTCCGGCTGGAACGTGGTGACGTCCGGCAACGAGACCGAGGCGCAGAACTTCAGCAAGGTGCCACATCTGCCGAAGGCCGACCGCTACCGGCGCGGGCGCGAGTTCGTCGAGGTGGTGCGCGGGCTCTGGGATTCGTGGGACGAGGGCGCCTTCGTGCGCAACAAGGAGACCGGCGTCTTCATGGACCGCTCGAAGATGCACGAGCTCAATCACCATGGCGCGTTCTATGACGTGCGCGGACCGCTCAACGTGGCGCGCTCGCCGCAGGGCCAGCCGGTGATCGTGCAGGCCGGCGCCTCCGACGACGGCCGCCAGCTCGCCGCGGAAACCGCGGAGGTGGTGTTTTCCGCCTCCGATTCCGTCGAGCATGCTCGCGAGTATTATGCCGACGTCAAAGGCCGCATGGTTCGTTGCGGCCGCTCGCCGGATCACTTGAAGGTGCTGCCGGGCCTGCTGGTCGTCGTCGCGCCGACGCGCGCGGAGGCCGAAGCCAAGTTCCAGGATTTGCAGGAGCTGTTGCATCCCGATCTCGGCGTGGCGCTGCTGTCGCGGCGGCTCGGCTACGATCTCACCGGCTATCCGCTCGACAAGCCGTTGCCGGCGCTGCCGGAGAACAAGGTGGTGGGCAGCCGCTCCGACATGATCACCTCGTGGTCGAAGGACGGCACGACGACGTTGCGCGAGCTCTATCAGCGCTTCGCCAGTTCGCGCGGCCATTCCTCGGTGATCGGCACGCCGGCGGAGGTCGCCGATGTGATGGAACACTGGGTCGCAACCGACGCCTGCGACGGCTTCAACGTGCTGCCGCCGTATTTCAACGGCGGCCTCGCAGACTTCGTCGACCTGGTGGTGCCGGAGCTGCAACGGCGCGGCATCTACCGCACCGCTTATGAAGGCAAGACGCTGCGCGAGAACTTGGGCCTGCCGCGTCCGGTGAGCCGCTATGCGGCTGCTGCGGCTTCGACCGCGGCGGAATAGGGCGCAGGCGTGTATCGAGTTGGGGGAGTGGTCATTCAGGCAGTCCCGCCATGCGCAAGCCCTCGGCATATTTGGCATAGTCTTCCGGCCGCCGAAACGCTCCGATCCGATCCTTGAGATTGGAAATACGCATCTCCGGATCGAGTTGAAGCGCGCGGGCGACGGCCTTCCGCGCCTCGTCATGCCGTCCGCCGAAAGCATTGCTGACGGCTGATATACGCAACGTGGCGAGGATGTTCGGACGTTGCCAGAATGCCTTTTCGGCCCACGCCGACGCCTCGTCGTAACGGCCGGCGAAGAAATGCGCGAAGGCGGTGACACCCTGCATTGTAAACAAGAAGGGATCGAGCGGGCTCAAGCGCATCGCGCGCGCCAAGTGTTCGATCGCCAAGTCGGGCTCGCCGCCGCGAAATGCCCGCACCGTACCGCTGGCATACCAAGCGGTCGCCAAATTCGGATTGAGCGCCAGTGACCGATCGATGAGCGCGACGCCTCCTTCAAGGTCACCTACGACATAACCCAGCGCCAGCCCACCGAACGAAAGAGCGACGGCGTCGTCCTTGCCCAGTTCCGCTGCGCGCCAGGCAAGCCGAGCGGCCTCGGCGACGTCCAGAGCGGCGGGGTTGCTCATCCAGCCGTTCATCTTGCGAACAACGTAACAGAACGCCGCGACTCCATGGGGCGAAGCGAAATCGGGGTCAAGCTCTATCGCCCTTGCGAACAGCCGCAGCGCCTCGGTGGTGGCGTCGCGGGTCACGCGATGCGCGCTGGCCAGGCCGCGGAGGAAATAGTCGTGAGCATCGAGACTTTCGGTCGGCTTGTGCTTGGTCCGGTCGATCTCGGCCTGTTCCAGTTTCGGCGAGATCGCGCCGACGACGCTCGCGGTGACCAGATCCTGCAGGTCGAAGATGTGCTCAAGGCTTCCGTCAAAGTGATCCGCCCACAGATGAGTGCCGGTCGCAGCGTCGATCAGCTGCGCCGTAATGCGCACACGCCGGTCCGCCTTGCGAACACCACCTTCAAGCACGTAACGCACGCCCAGTTCGCGAGCCACCTGCTTCACATCGACGGAACGGCCTTTGTAGGCAAAGCTCGAATTGCGCGCGATGACGAACAGCCAATGGATGTGGCACAGGGCCGTAATGATGTCCTCGACGATTCCATCCGCGAAGTAATCCTGCTTCGGGTCGTCGCTCATGTTTTGAAACGGCAACACGGCGATCGACGGCTTGTCCGGAAGCGCCGGAGTGGCTGGCACATCGGCGAAGCCGACAAGGCGGTAGCCGCGGCCCGGAACGGTCACGAGATGGCTTGGTCCGCCATTGTCCTCGTCGAGCAGCTTGCGCAGCGCGGAAATCTGGACCTGGAGGTTGTTCTCTTCGACCGTGAGCCCAGGCCATACCCGGGTCAGCAGTTCGTCCTTGCTGACGACCTCTCCCTTGGCGGTTGCCAGAACGGACAGCAGGTCCATGGCCCGGCTGCCGAGCCGTACCGGGACACCGGCACGCAGCAACGCGCGCTGCCCAGGGTTGAGGCGAAATCGGCCAAATTCTACTTCGTCGCCGCCCATTCGCGGACCATTTCAACGGTAGAGATTTCAGAAGATTTAATGTCCTGAACCAAAGACCTTAAGAACGCCCTCGCAATACGGTCCAGTATCGGACTCACGTATCTTGAGCCGCAAATCGGCCAAAATGTGGAGTGCGAAGGGGAAGGGTCGCAAGACCACGGGGGGTCACTCAAGAGATTGAGGAGATCACCATGAGTACGGCCGCTGAATACGACGCCGCCGGTTCTGCATCGGCCGGCAATTGCAGCCCCCAACGAGCCCTCATCGCGATCGATTGGACGCTACCGTCTCCCCGTTGGTCCTATCTTGCGGCGCTGGCCGCGCTCGTCGCTGTGGCCTGTCTTGTCAGCCTTCCCAGTCCCAACAACGCGCTTCAGGACGTCGCCTGGCTTGAGCGTCTCGCGCCTCAGATCGAGCGTGCGCAGGGCCTGTCTCCGGACGCCCGCGAGGCCATCGGCCGCGTGACGGCCCGGACCAGCGCTCTGGCCGAGCTCAGCAACCCGTCGCAGGAAGCGCGGCGGAAGGCGGCGATCGAACAAATCGCCGGCGCCATGAAGGCAAAGGAAGTGACCGCCCGCGCCGGCGATCCTCCGACGCATCAATAAGCGCGCGGCGGTTTTCGAAACACGTCACGTTCACGACAAGGCGTCTGAATCTTCAACGTTGCAGTCAAACGGAGTCGTAGCAATGTCTAAGATCATCACTCTCGTGTTGGCGTCCGTCCTGACAATCGTTGCGGCGGGCTTCTGGCTCAAATCGAGCGTGTCAGAAACCGCGGCTGGTTCGCGGCCCACAGCAGCCAATGGCTTGTCGGTGGATGACATCCATCGCAAGGTCGATGTGAAATCGCTGTCGGTGCAGAAGGTGGACGATAAGTCGTTCGTTTTCGCTGAGTCAGAGTGAGCTTGGGAGCTCCACTCATATCGGTGATCGTTCGCGTCGTGAAGTTTGGGTCAAAGCAGATGTGTTCGTCGCGATGTCCGCTTTGTGCCGGTAACGGGCTCACATCGCGACAGTCGATGGCCTGATCAAGGATGAGCCCACCAAGCTCTACGCTCGCCTTGACCACCGGCATGGCCTTTCCAGCCAAGGCCTGACGGCGTATCATGCGGCGTTGAGTTCAGCGAAGCCGTCAACCTAACGCACGCTGGAGGCACATCATGCGAAAATCCCTACTCACAGCCACCGCCGGTCTCGCGGCGCTGGCCCTGACGTCGCCCGGCCCGATCGCGGCCCAGGGCGAAGCCGACCAACAGCTCGGCAATGTTCATTTCGAGACGTCGTGCAACGCGGTGGCGCAGCGCCGCTTCAACCGCGCCATGCGCTATCAGCACTCGTTTTGGTACAGCGCCGCCAAGGAGATCTTCGAGGAGGTCGCCAAGGCCGACCCGGAATGCGGCATGGCGCATTGGGGCGTCGCGCTGTCGCTGCTCAATAATCCGCATGCCGCCATCCCCGCGGCCAATCTGCCACTCGGTCTTGCCGCGATCCAGAAGGCCAAGGAGGTTGGCGCCAAGACAGAGCGCGAGCGTGACTACATCGACGCGCTGATACTGATGTATGCCGACTACGACAAACTGACCCATACCCAGCGCATCCGCGCGTTCCTTGGGGCGATGGAGAAGCTCGCGGCAAAGTATCCGAAGGACGACGAGGCGCAGATCGCCTACGCGATCACGCTCAACACCTCGGCGTCGCCGGCCGACAAGACCTATGCCCAGCAGAGCAAAGGCGCGGCAATCCTGGAGCCGATCTCAAAGCGGCTGCCGCAGCATCCGGGCGTCACCCATTACCTGATCCATCTCTATGACTACCCCGCGACCGCACAGAAGGGGCTCGATGCCGCCGCCCGCTACGCCAAGATCGCGCCGGCCGCTCCGCACGCCCAGCACATGCCGTCGCACATCTACACCCGCGTCGGCTATTGGAAGGAATCAATCCAATCCAATATCGCCTCGGTGAAGGCGGCAAAAGCCGACAAGTCGGTCGGCGACCAGCTCCACGGCCAGGACTACCTGGTCTATGCCTATCTCCAGACCGCCCAGGACAAGCTCGCTCGCGCCGTTGTCGACGACACGACCAATGTCACTTCGAATGTCCAGGCCGGCGGTTTCGCGCTCGCGGCTTCGCCTGCGCGCTACGAGATGGAGCGCGGCGACTGGAAGGCCGCGGCCGAACTGCAGGTCCGCCCCAGTTCCTTCAAGCATGCGATGGCAATCACGCACTTCGCCCGCGCCGTCGGCGCGGCGCGGGCGGGCAAGCCCGACGCGGCCAAGGCCGATATCGCCAAGCTCGCCGAACTGCGCGACCAGTTGCGCGAAGCCAAGGACGCCTATTGGTCGGAGCAGGTCGACATCCAGTGGCAGGTGGCGAATGCCTGGGTGCTCAACGCCGAGGGCAAGACCGAGGAGGCGCTCAAGGTCATGAGTGCCGCCGCCGACGCCGAGGACAAGACCGAGAAGTCGCCGGTGACGCCGGGCCCGCTGGCGCCGGCACGCGAGCTCTATGGCGAGATGCTGCTGGAGCGCGGCATGGTGAAAGAGGCGCTGGCCGCCTTCGAGGCGTCCAAGGCCAAGGAGCCGAACCGCTTCCGCGGCTACGCCGGAGCGGCGAAAGCCGCCGAAAAGCTCGGCGACCGCGCCGCGACAAAAGCCAATTACGAGAAGCTCATCAAGCTCCTGGGACAGCCGCAATCCGACCGGGCGGAGGTCAAGGCCGCTTACCAATTCCTCGGTAAAGGCTAGCGGTGACTTCCAGGCCGGGCCACCGGTGACGCCATGCGCCATACCAGCGTCATCCTCACCGTCGCCGCCTTCGCATTGGGCGGCCTGGTGGGCGCCTACGCCTTACTGACGGAGCGCCCGCTCGAACGCGGCGCCGTGGCCGGTGCGCTCCAGCCGGCCTGGAGCGAAACGCCCTGGCCTTTCCCCATGGACCAGTGGGGCAAAGGCAAGGCGTACCGTTGCAAGTCCTCCGACTGCGGCACCGAGGTCTCGGTCTATGTTCGCGCCAAGATCGGATTCTGCAACTGCACCACCGGCGTCTCCGACGACGAGGAACTCGACCGGATCAGCGACTACGATCTGCTCGGCAGCAACCCTGTCGCGTTCGAGCCCGGACGGCCGATCACGATCGGATGGATGAAGGGCCGCAGCCGCGCGTTCCGCGTCGGGGGCGCACAAGTGGCTGGTCCGTCCGCGCTATCGGTCGGGTTCAACGACCGCTGCGATGCCATCGTCGCGACCGCGGTGCTGGGACGCGAGCAAACAGCCGCGATAGAGCCGGCGGTGATGGAATTCCTCAACAGCAAAACCGTGCTGCAATGGGTCGGGGTTACGCTCGGGCTTTGATCCGGCAAGCGGCACCCGCTTCAGCGATCAGTGCTCGCCGGACGCGCGATCATTATGTGTGCCGCCCTAGTGCCGGGTTGACGGCGTCTCGTCCGTCGCGGTCAGCGCCTCGGCGAACGGGAACTCCAGCACCACCTCGCCCTTCTGGTCGGTGACCACCAGCGCGGCGGTGAGGATGTTGGGATACTCGCCTTGCTCCTCGAGCAGATCGACGATCATCGCCTTGGCGACCTCCCAGGCGTGATCGGCGTCGCGCAGCTCCTCGCCCTCGACGTCGGGGATGGTGTCGTCGCCGATCCGGGTGTTGAAGAAGTAGCGGGGCATGGCTCCTCCTACTCGAACTTGACCGCGCCGCTGCGCACCACCGCGCCGAATTCCGCAATCTGCTGGTTGAACGTGGACCACAGCGCCTCGGACGTGCCGCCGGTGACGAAGTAGGCGTTGTCGACCATGATCCGCTTGACCCGATCCGACTTGCAGCGCGCGGTTGGTGGCCTCGTTCAGGATCTTGACGACGTCGTCGGGCGTTCCGGCCGGCGCGGCAAAACCCCAGACGATGAAGCCGACCAGGTCGGGGAAGCCGGCTTCCGCGAAGGTCGGCACGTTCGGGGTCTGCGGCCAGCGCTGCGTGCCAGTCGAGCCGATCAGCCGCGCCTTGCCGTCGGCGATCAGGCCGAAGTCCGGCGTCGAGGCAATGCCGTGAATGTTGCCGGCCAGGAGATCGAGGCGGGCCGGGGCATCGCCGCGATACGGCACGAAGGTCAGCTTGGCGCCGGTCTTCGACGCCAGCAGTTGCGCATAGAGATGTGAGACCGAGCCCACGCCGGGGAGCCCGATCGAAAGCCCGTCCTTGGCGCTTTTGCTCTGGGCGATGAATTCGGCGAGATTGGTGATCGGCAGCACGGTGCCGACGAAAATGCCGACCGGATAGCGGCCGTATTCAGCGATCGGGCGGAAGTCCTTGAGCGGATCGTACGGCAGCTTGGCGTTGGCGATCTTCGCCAGCGCATGGCTCGCGGTGCCGGCGACCACGATGGTGTAGCCGTCCGGCGCAGCCTTCGCCACAAAGTCGCTGCCGAGCACGCCGGTGGCGCCGGCCTTGTTGTCGATCACGACCGGCTGACGCAGCGTCTCGGAGATTTCCTGGGAGATGACGCGCGCCACCGCGTCGGTTGGGCCGCCGGGCGGCCAGGGCACCACCACGTGAATGGGCCGGTTCGGATAGTCGGCGGCCTGCGCCGAGATGGTTGCGAGCGCCGAAACAACGGCCAGCGCAACGAATAGGCTTCGCGATACGCCATGATTCATGACCGGCCTCTCACCCAACGCTAGCCACTATGCCATTTCCCGCGCCTGCGCGGCCAGCCGGATCGACGCATTGACGGCGCCGAAGCCTTTGTAGGCGCGGCGCTCGACGATCTCGAAGAAGAACAGGTCCTCGAAGGCGCGGGTGTAGGCCTGGAGATATTCGCCGGCCTCGTCGCGGTCATAGAGGATGTTGTTGCTGCGCAGCACCTCGATCCGCTCGGCGGAGAGATCGGTGCGCGATTCGAGATCGTCGTAATAGTTCTCCGGCATCGACAACAGCTCGACGCCGTTGGCGCGGAGCTTCTTGACGGTCGTGACGATGTCGTCGGTGGCAAAGGCGATGTGCTGCACGCCGGAGCCGAAATAATGCGTCAGGAATTTCGACGCCAAGGTCTGCTGGCTCTGCGAGGCGTTGAGCGCGATGCGGAGCGTGCCGTCGGCGGTCTGCACCACCTGGCTCCGCACGATGCCGCCCGGGTCGATGACGTCGAGCTGCGGCGTCTTGGTGACGTCGAGCAGCGAATTGTAGAACAGCAGCCACGACAGCATCTCTTCGTATTGCATCGACTGCGACACGTGATCGATCGCGGTGAGGCCGGCGCCGCCGTTGCCCTCGGGCGCGCGCGGCGCGGTGAAGTCGATGTCCCAGAGCCGGCCGAGCTCGCTCTTCGGATCGACGAAATAAAGCAGGCTGCCGCCGAGGCCGCGCACCGCCGGGATTTCCAGCTCGCCCGGTCCGACCGCCTGGCGGAACGGCGTGTCGCGGAGCTTCTCGGCGCGGTCGAGCGTGGCGGTCGCGTCGTCGACCTTGAGGCAGATCGCGCAAACCGAGGGGCCGTGCGAAAGCTGGTGCGAATGCGCGAAGCCCTCCTTGTCGCTGTTGAGCACGAGATGGATCGCGCCTTGCGACCAGTGCGCGACCGCCTTCGACTTGTGCTCGCCGACCTTGCGGAAGCCCAACCCGGCAAACAGCTTGGCCAGCGCCGGCCGCGGTGCGATCGTCGGCGGCGAATTCCAGAAACTCGATGCCGAGGCATTTGGCGCGCGGCGGAATTTGCGGCGCGGCTTTGGCGAGCGCGCCGGGCCGGTCGCGCATCTGGTCCATCAGATAAACCAGCGAGCGCTGGCCATCGACGGCGACGCCGCGCGGCGAGCCGGCGCGGAACTGGTCGTTGAAGATCTCCAGCGACAGGATGCCGCTGTAGCCGGTGGCGGACACCGCATCCATGAAATCGGTCAGCGGGAACTCGCCCTGGCCGGGGAAGCAGCGGAAGTGCCTGCTCCAGTTGATCACGTCCATGTCGAGCCACGGCGCGTCGGCGAGCTGGACCAGGACGATCTTGTCGGCGGGGATCGAGCGGATCGCCTTGAGGTCGGTCTTGCGCGAGAAGATGTGGAAGCTGTCGAGCGTCAATCCGATCGCCGGATGGTCGGCGCGGCGCACCACCTCCCAGGAGTCGCGGTAGTCGCTGATGTGCCTGCCCCAGGCCAGCGCCTCGAAGCCGACGCGGATGCCGCGCTTCGCCGCGCGCTCGCCGAGCTCGTGGAAGTCCGTGGCGGCGCGTTCGATGCCGCCGAGCGAATCCGGGGCGACGTTGGAGCAGATCATCAGCAGGTCGCAGCCGAGCTCGCCCATCAGGTCGAACTTGCGTTCGGCGCGGGCAAAGGTGCGGCTCCGCTGCGGCTCCGGCATGCCTTCGAAATCGCGGAACGGCTGGAACGTCACGATCTTCAGGCCGAGCGACGCCATGATGCGGGCGACGTCCTTCGGCGTGCCGTTGAACGACAACAGATCGCTCTCGAAGATCTCGACGCCGGTGAATCCAGCCGCCGCGATCGCCTCGAGCTTCTCGGCGAGCCCGCCGCTCAGCGATACGGTTGCGATGGAGGTCTGCATCCTGCGCCTCTGCCGGAACCGGCCGCGATCAGCCAACTCCACCGCGCCATTGTGGCAATTCCAGAGGGGCCAACAAGGTCCCGCTTGCGGCCATCAACACCCGTGCGGCGGAGGGCCGGCAAGCGTCAATTCGCCTCTGCCGCGGCGCTTCCTAAGACGATTGTAGGCTATGGCCGGGGCGGGCACTTGGGCTAAACTCATCGCAACAGCACACACTGGGAGAGAAACGTCATGAAAAAAATCGCAATGATTTTGGGCACAGCCCTGTCGCTGGCGCTCGCGGCGCCGGCGCTGGCGCAGAGCCCGATCGTCATCAAGTTCAGCCACGTGGTGGCGCCCAACACGCCGAAGGGCAAGGGCTCGCTGAAATTCCAGGAGCTCGCCGAGAAGTACACCAACGGCAAGGTCAAGGTTGAGGTCTATCCGAACTCGCAGCTCTACAAGGACAACGAGGAGCTGCAGGCGCTCCAGCTCGGCTCGGTGCAGATGCTGGCGCCGTCGCTCGCCAAGTTCGGCCCGCTCGGCGTCAAAGAGTTCGAGGTGTTCGACCTGCCGTACATTCTTCCCGACAAGGCGGCGCTGAACAAAGTCACCCAGGGGCCGCTCGGCAAGAAGCTCCTGGGGTCTGCTCCAGTCCAAGGGCATCGTCGGCCTCGCCTATTGGGACAACGGCTTCAAGGACATGAGCGCCAACAAGAAGCTTCTGTTGCCGGCGGACTTCCGCGGCCTGAAGATGCGCATCCAGTCGTCGAAGGTGCTGGAGGCGCAGATGCGCGCGCTCGGCGCCATCCCGCAGGTGATGGCGTTCTCCGAAGTCTACCAGGCGCTGGCGACCGGCGTCGTCGACGGCACCGAGAACCCGCCATCCAACGAATACACCCAGAAGATGCACGAGGTGCAGAAGTACACCACGCGCTCCGGGCACGGTTATGTCGGCTACGCCGTCATCACCAACAAGAAGTTCTGGGATGGACTGCCGGCGGACATCCGCGCGTCGCTTGAGAAGGCGATGGCGGAAGCGACCGCGTTCGGCAACGGCGCCGCGCAGCAGGACAACGACGACGCCATCGCCGAGATGACGAAGTCCGGCAAGACCGAGATGGTCGAGCTGACCGCCGCGCAGAAGGCGGAATGGCGCAAGGTGCTCGATCCGGTCGCCACCGAGATGGAATCGCGCGTCGGCAAGGAGACCATTGCCGAATTCCGCAAAGAGGCGGGCGGCAGCGCCACGCATTAGCTGAGGTTCACGCCAAAGACTGCGGGCGCCGGGTCAAACCGGCGCCCGTTTCCGACAAGCAGTCTGAGGGGGACTGCTTGCGCAAGGACTGGGGGGTCTTGTGTTTCTTCGCATCCTCGACCGGCTCGAGGAAATCATCATCGCCAGCCTGATGGCGGCGGCGACGCTGTTGATCTTCGTCGCGGTCGTGCATCGCTACGGCACCGGCGTTCCGTTTCTTTATCCGTACTTCATCCAGCTTCACATTTCCTGGGCGCAGGAGCTTTGCATCTACATGTTCGTGTGGATGGCGAAGTTCGGCGCCGCCTATGGCGTGCGCACCGGCATCCATGTCGGCGTCGACGTGCTGGTCAATCAGCTCAAGCCCGCGCTCCGCAACAAGGTGGTGCTGTTCGCGCTGTTCTGCGGTGCGCTGTTCACCTTCGTGGTCGGCACCATGGGCCTGAAGTTCGTCATGGAGCTTTACGCCACCGATCAGGTCTCCGCCGATCTCGAGGCGCCGCGCTGGATCGTGTTCTCCGCCGTGCCGGCCGGGTCCTACCTGATGTGCTTCCGGTTTCTTCAGGTTGCCTGGACGTTCTGGAAGACCGGTGATCTGCCCCACCACGATGAGGGCCACGTCGAAGGCATCGAGATCGATCCGTCGCCGGCGCAAAGCCCGGTGAATGGGGCGACGCGATGACCGCGACCATCATCTTCGGCCTGCTGATCGTACTGATGCTGACCGGCATGCCGGTCTCGATCGCGCTCGGCCTCACGGTGCTGGCTTACCTGTTTGTGCTGACCGACGTGCCGATCGAGGCGGTGGCGCTGAAGCTGTTCACCGGCATCGAGAACTTCGAGATCATGGCGATTCCGTTCTTCATCCTGGCCGGCAACTTTCTGACCCACGGCGGCGTGGCCCGGCGGATGATCGCGTTCGCGACCTCCATGGTCGGACATTGGTACGGCGGGCTCGGCCTTGCCGGCGTGCTGGCCTGCGCGTTTTTCGCGGCGATCTCGGGCTCGTCGCCGGCGACGGTCGTGGCGATCGGCTCGATCATCCTGCCGGCGATGGTGGCGCAGGGCTTCCCCAAGCGGTTCGGCGCCGGCGTCATCACGACCTCGGGCGCGCTCGGCATCCTCATCCCGCCGTCGATCGTCATGGTGATCTATTCGGTGGCGACCGGCGGCAGCATCGCGATCGATCCCGAGGGCAAGCGCGTGCTTTCGGCTTCGGTCGGGCAACTGTTCATGGCCGGCGTGATCCCGGGGCTGATGCTCGCCTCTATGCTCGGCGTCACGACGTGGTATCGCGCCTGGAAGAACGACTATCCCCGCATGCCGAAGGCGAGCTGGGGCGAGCGCTTCACCACGTTCCGCAAGTCGATATGGGGCCTGTTGCTGATCGTCATCGTGCTCGGCGGCATCTACTCGGGCGCATTCACGCCGACCGAGGCCGCTGCCATGAGCGCGGTCTATGCCTTCGTCATCGCGGTGTTCGTTTACAAGGACATGTCGATGAAGGACGTGCCGCGCGTGCTGCTGGGGTCGGCCAGCATGAGCGCCATGATCCTCTACATCGTCACCAACGCGGTGCTGTTCTCGTTCCTGATGACGAGCGAGCAGATCCCGCAGCAGATGACAGAGTGGGTGACGGCGTCGGGTCTGACCTGGATCGAGTTCCTGCTGTTCGTGAATATCCTGCTGCTGGTCGCCGGCAACGTGATGGAGCCGTCCTCGATCGTGCTGATCACCGCGCCGATCCTGTTTCCGGTGGCGGTCGGCCTTGGCATCCATCCGGTGCATCTCGGCATCCTGATGACGGTCAACATGGAGGTCGGGCTGTGCCATCCGCCGGTCGGGCTCAATCTCTATGTCGCCTCGGGCATCGCCAAGATGGGCATCACCGAGCTCACCATTGCGGTGTGGCCATGGCTCCTGACCATGCTGGTGTTCCTGGTGATCGTGACCTATGTGCCGGAGTTGTCGCTCTGGCTGCCGCGCACGCTGGGAATGCTGCGATGAAGGCTCACGCAAAGGCGCAATAGCCCGTGGCAACGGTCGATCTGTCGAAACTCGTCCCCGGCCTCGAAGGCCACGCCGAGATCGTGCGTGGGCGAGCAGCACACCGCGCCGCGGATCGGCTCGGGCCGCGTCCGCGTGCTGGCGACGCCGGTGATGATCAACCTGATGGAGGCAGCCGCGCTCGACGCTGTCGAGAACCTGATCCCGGCCGGCCACCAGAGCCTCGGCACCCGCCTCGACGTGCGCCACATCGCGGCGACGCCGGTCGGCATGCGCGTGCGGGCGACGGCAAAACTTCTTGCGGTGGATGGCCGCACCCTGGAGTTCCGGGTCGAGGCGCACGACGAGAAGGATTTGATCGGCGACGGCGCGCACACGCGTCTGGTCGTCAACGTCGAGCGGTTCGATCAGCGCGTGCAGGCTAAGTTGAAGAAGCCAAGCTGAAATAGCCTCGTCCGCCGCGCAATGCTACGGTCTGCCAAAGCGGCCGGCGACCGGCCTTCATATCAGGGGGGCTTTTCGTGCAACTCACACTCATCCGCCGTTTCGTGCTGGCCGCCGGCCTTGCGCTCATCGCGACCGGCGCGCCGGCGCAGGACTATCCCAGCAAGCCGATCACGCTGATGGTCGGGCTCGCCGCCGGCGGCATCACCGACATCACGGCGCGGCTCTATGCCGAGGCGGTGTCGAAGAGCATCGGCCAGCGCGTCACCGTGGAGAACAAGACCGGGGCGGGCGGCGGCGTCGCCGCGGCGGCGGTGCAGAACGCTACGCCGGACGGTTACACGCTGCTGGTGTTCTCGGGCTCGCAGCACGCGACGGTGCCGGCGGTCAGCAACGCGGCCTACGATCCGGTGAAGGGCTTCTCGCCGATCACTTATCTGTTCAACAGCGTCGTGGTGCTCACCGTGCCGGCGGACAGCCCGGTCAAGACGATGGCGGAGCTGCACGACTGGGGCCGCAAGAAACCGGGCGGGTTGACGGTCGGCACGCCGGGATTGGGCTCGCCGTCGCATCTGCTCGGCTCCAAGATCCTGCTCGCCGACAAGGTGCCGTCGGAAACCGTGCACTATCGCGGCGGCGCGCCGATGATGGCCGATCTCATCACCGGCCGCGTCGACATGGCGTGGCCGACCTTGTCGACGTCGCGCTCCTATCTCGCCGAAAAGAAGCTCCGCGCGCTCGCGCTCGACGCCGACGCGCGCTGGGCGCCGCTGCCGGACGTGCCGACACTGGTCGAGCTGGGCTTCACCAAGGAACGCGTCGCGAGCTGGTTCGCGCTCGGCGGGCCCGCCGGCATGCCGCCGGCGCTGGTCGCCAAGATCCGGGACATCTTCATCCAGGCCTCGAAGGACCCCGAGCTGCAACGGCGCCTGAGCGAGAACGGCACGCCGATCGTCAGCAGCACGCCTGAGGAGATGGGCCGCGCCATGGCGGCGGAATGGGAGACCATGCAGGTGCTGGCGAAGACGCTGAACCTGCGCCAGCCGTGACGGCGCGGCCGTTTAACCGGCCGCCCGCATCGGGCATAATCGGCGCAACATCCGGGAGGCACTTCGCGATGGCAAACGTTCGCCGCTTTCTGCTGGCCGCCGTGGTGGTCGGTGTCGGCATCAGCGCCGCCAGCACGGCGGCGTGGAGCGCGTTTCCCGACCGTCCGATCCGTTTCATCCTTTCGCATCCGCCCGGCGGCAGCGCCGACGTGATCGCGCGGCTGATGCAGCCCAAGCTGGAGAAGATTCTCGGCCAGCCGCTCATCATCGAGAACCGCGCCGGCGCCGGCGGCATCATCGCGATGGACGCGCTCTCGAAATCGAAGCCGGACGGCTACACGATCGGGATGGGGGCGTCCGGTTCGCTCGCCACCAGTCCGGCGCTGGGCGAAACTGTGCCCTACGATCCGCTGAAATCCTTCCAGCCGATTGCCGCCGTGTCGGGCCAGCCGTTCATGCTGGCGGTACCGGGAGATTCGCCGCTCAATACATTGTGCGACGTGCTGTTCAACGGACGAGTGCGGGCTATTGCCCGATACGAGACTGCGAGTTCGGCTTCGCGCCACACGGCAGTTGCAAGAGGCAAGGTAGCGTTAGCTCGGCATCATGTGAGCAAGACGCCGGATCAACTGGATCTCGAGGACGTCGACGGCCGAGGATACGCGCGGCTAATCATTTATATCGGCGTACAGACAATTTTCGATCGATGGTAATCCTAGGCGACGAGAACAGGAAGCCGAGTACGTGAATCGTCAATATCGCGCTCGGTCCGGCCCGCATCGGGCATAATCGGTGCAGCAGCGCGGGAGGAACTTAGACGATGGCAGCACGTTCGCCGCTTTCTGCTGGCCGTCGTGTTGGCCGGTGCCGGCATCAGCGCCGCCAGCACGGCTGCGTTCAGCGCATTCCCCGATCGCCCGATCCGCTGGATCCTGTCGCATCCGCCGGGCGGCAGCGCCGACGTGATCGCGCGGCTGATGCAGCCCAAGCTGGAGAAGATTCTCGGCCAGCCGCTGATCATCGAGAACCGTGCCGGCGCCGGCGGCATCATCGCGATGGATGCGCTCTCGAAGTCGAAGCCGGACGGCTACACGATCGGGATGGGCGCATCCGGTTCGCTCGCCACCAGTCCGGCGCTCGGCGAAACGGTGCCCTACGATCCGCTGAAATCCTTCGCAGCCGATCGCCGCGGTGTCGGGCCAGCCGTTCATGCTGGCGGTGCCGGGAGATTCGCCGCTCAAGACATTGCGCGACGTGATCGACACCGAGAAGCGCGGCAATTCCAAGCTGACGATCGGGCACGGCGGCGCGATCATGCATCTCACCGCGGCGCTGTTTAACTATGCGACCGGGCTCAACATCACCCTGGTGACCTACAAGGGCACCGGCCCGGTCGTGACCGATCTCCTCGGCGCGCATATTCCGCTCGGCATCATCGACATCCCGTCCGCCGAGGCGGCGCTCGCATCCGGAAAAGTCCGCGCGCTGGCGATTTCCTCGGCGCAGCGCTTCGAGGGCCTGCCGGACCTGCCGACCTTCCAGGAGGCCGGGCTGAAGGATTTCGAGTCGATCGGCTTCCTCGGTATTCTGGCGCCGGCCGGCGTGCCGCCGGACGCGCTGGCGACGATCCATCGCGCCTTCGCCACGGTGCTGCGCGATCCCGAGGTGCTGGCGCGCTTCAAGTCGTTCGGCAGCCGGCCGATGACGACCGATCCAAAGGAGTTCGGCGATTTCATCGCCAGCGAAATCAAGAAATGGACCACAGTTGTCGATGCTGCCCATCTGCGGCAGAAGTGATACAATCCGGCAAGCGTCTCAAACGGACAGGATGACGATCATGGCCAAGCTTCGACATATCGCGATTGCCACCAACGACCCCAAGGCGACGGCGGAGTTCTACAAGAAGGCGTTCGGCTTCGAGCAGATCGGCGAAACCAGCCCGACAAGTCCGCTGGCGCAGGGCTATTTCCTCAGCGACGGCACGCTCAACATCGCGGTGCTGAAGTTCAAGACCGACCAGATCGGCAAGGGCATGGATTACACCGGCGTGCACCACTTCGGCATCCTGGTCGACGATCCGGAGAAGACCACCGAGCACCTGGAGTCGCTCGGCGCCGAATGCTTCATGGGCAAGGAGAAGGGCCACGGCAAAGGCTTCTTCGAGATCAAGTTCAAAGGCCCGGACGGCACGGTGTTCGACATCGCCGGCCATCCGTGGATGGGCGCCAAAGGCCTGGAGGCTAAGCGCCTCGAAGGCTGATTGCCAACGGCGGAGCGGCGTGACGTAACCGGATACCGTCAGGGTCTTGCCGACGGGCCGGGAACGGGTATGTATGGTCTTCGGGGAAGGCGGCGGCGCGTTCGGGGATGGAGCGCCGCTTCACATTCAAATGCGGATCGCTCAGATGACGCTCTTTCGCCTCTGCTTCACCATTGCCATCGGTCTCTTTGCATTGTTCGCCGCGCCGGACGCGTTTGCGCAGGCGAACCGCAACGGCGACGACCAGCCGGGCCTGATCGCCGGTCCCGACGACGAGCAACTCGATCCGAAGTGGCAGAAGACGGTGGTGTTCTACCGCACCACCGAGCAGCCCGGCACGATCATCGTCCACACCAACGAGCGCTATCTCTATGTGGTGCAGCCCGGCGGGCGGGCGCTGCGTTACGGCATCGGCGTCGGCCGCGACGGCTTCCAGCTGGCAGGGCCTGGTCAAGATCACGCAGAAAGATGGAATGGCCGGACTGGACGCCGCCTGAGGAGATGATCCAGCGCCAGCCCTATCTGCCGCGCTGGATGGCCGGCGGGCCCGGCAATCCGCTCGGCGCCCGCGCGATGTATCTCGGCGCCACGGTCTATCGCATTCACGGCACCAACCAGCCGCAGACCATCGGCACCGCGGTGTCGTCGGGTTGCTTCCGCCTGACCAATCCGGATGTGGCCGATCTCTACGAGCGGATTCCGGTCGGCACCAAGGTGATCATCCGGCAGCGGCCTGAAGTCTGATCGGGCGCGGGGGAGATTTTCATGGCTGGTTTTTTTGGGCGTAATTTCGCGACCGGTCTCTTGATCGGCTGCGTCGTCGCGGTCGGGGTTGCGGCCGCGGCGATCACCTACGAGCGCTACGACACCAAGACGCTGAAGCGGACGGTGCGCCGCGACGCCGTGCATTGCGGCGTCAACACCGGGCTGCCCGGCTTCTCGGCCAAGGACGACAAGGGCAACTGGTCGGGCTTCGACGTCGATTTCTGCCGCGCCATCGCGGCGGCGATCTTCGACGATCCGAAGAAGGTCAAGTTCATCCCGCTCGACGCCAAGGAGCGCTTCGAGGAGCTCGGCAAGCGCAAGGTCGACGTGCTGGCGCGCAACTCGACCTGGACGATGTCGCGCGAGACCGAATACTACCTGCACTTCGCCGGCGTGTCGTACTACGACGGCCAGGGCTTCATGGTGCCGCGCGCGCGCAACGTGGATTCGGCGCTGGCGCTCGACGGCAGCAAGGTCTGCGTGCAGAGCGACACCACCACCGAGCTCAACCTCGCCGACTACTTCCGCGCCAACAACATGAAGTTCGAGGTGAAGAAGTTCGGCACGGTCGACGACGTGTTCAAGGCGTATGACACGGGCCAGTGCGACACGCTGACCGCCGACGTGTCGCAGCTCTATGCGATGCGTCAGAGCTCGGCAAAGCCCGGCGACCATGCCATCCTGGCCGACGTCATCTCCAAGGAGCCGCTGTCGCCCGTGGTGCGGCAGAAGGACGACGACTGGCTGCTGCTGGTGAAGTGGACGCTGTTTGCGATGATCAACGCCGAGGAGCTCGGCATCGACTCCAAGAACATCGGCGACGCGCTGAAATCCAAGAAGCCGGACGTCATGCGCTTCGTCGGCACCGAGGGCGAATACGGCGAGGAGCTCGGCCTGACCAAGGACTGGGCGGCGCGCATCGTCCGCCACGTCGGCAACTACGGCGAGGTCTATGAGCGCAACGTCGGCTCCGGCTCGAAGCTCGGCATTCCGCGCGGTCTGAATCAATTGTGGAACGCCGGCGGCATTCTGTACGCCCCGCCGATCCGGTAGATCACCCGGCTCAAACAAAAGGGCGGCCGACGGGCCGCCCTTAACGCAACTCTACACACAAACGTGATCGGCGTCAGCCGACGCAGCGGCCGGCCAGGTGCGCCATCGAGGGCACCGTCACCGGGCTGAACATCGGATCGCAGCCGTCCATGATGCGGGGCTTGCCGGTCTGTTCGGGATTCTTGACGGTTTCGCGCGCGGTCTCGGTCGGGGCTTTCTTCACCGCGATGGTGCGGGGCTCGACCAGCCGGTCGCCCTTGGCGCTGCGATTGACCTGAAGAACCGCCGGCTCGTTGGCGGAGGCGCCGATGCCTTGGGCCGCGGGGAGGGCGCCGATCATCACGGCTGCGATTGCCAGGCCGCCGATGAGATAGCTCGATTTCTTGGCCATAGGACCCTCCGAAACGGTGCCGGCTCGGCATCTCCCGAACCCAGCGCAAAGCCCTCCCTCACCCATCCACCGCCGCATCAACGCCGGCCACGTCCGCAAGGTTCCTGCCGAAACAGAAAGATGCGGAAGGACCCGCGCGGAAGGCCGGGTTTGCTATGGTTCCGGACAGGATTCTTCGCCTAACTCCTCCCTAGCGATCCTTGCCGGACCTGATCTCCTCCCATGCCAGTTCTTGGTTCCTCCTTGGGCGCGCTCGCCCCGTTCCGCATCCGCAGCTACCGCTTCCAATGGCCGGCGGACCTGCTGACGTCGTGGGCGTTCGAGATGGAGACGCTGATCCTCGGCTGGTACGTGCTGGTCGAGACCAACTCGGTGGTGATGCTCACGATCTTCGGCGCGCTGCTCTACGGCGGCACCTTGATCGCGCCGATCGTCGGCGTGTGGAGCGACCGGATCGGCCACCGCAACATGCTCACGGGCATGCGCGCGATTTATGCGCTGGTGGCGGCGACGCTGACGACGCTCGCCTTCACCGGCGCGCTCAATCCGACCATCGTGCTGGTGTGCGTGGCGTTCACCGGCCTGGTGCGGCCGTCCGACATGGGGCTGCGCGGCGCGCTCATCGCCGACACCATGCCGCCGGCCTCGCTCACCGCCGCGATGGGGATCGCGCGCACCACCTCCGACACCGCGCGCATCTTCGGCGCGCTGACCGGCGCCGGCATGTTCGCGGCGATCGGCATCGGCCCGAGCTACACGGCGATCACGGTGTTCTATTTTCTCGAGCGCGATCCTGACCTGGAACACGGTGGCGCCGCGTTCGGCGCTGGCCGAGGCGATCGCGGCGGAAGAGGCCGAGACGCAAGCCGTCGCCGTGGCGCGAGCTATGGGAAGGCGTGCTGCTGGTCTGGAACACGCCGCGGCTCCTGGCCATCGTCTGGTACGCCTTCCTGTTCAACTTCGCGGTGTTTCCGTTGACCAACGGCCTGATGCCCTATGCCGCCCGGGACATCTTCGGCACCGACCAGACCGGGCTCGGCTATCTGATCGCCAGCGTCGCGGCCGGCGCGTTCATCGGCTCCATCATCATGACGCGGTCGGGAATCCGGATGGAGCTCGCCCGCATCATGATCGTCGCCGCGGTGATCTGGCACATCCTGGTGCTGATCTTCGCGCAGACGACGACGCTGTGGGCCGGCATCGTCATGCTGATGCTGTGCGGCTTCGCCCAGAGCCTGACCATGGTCTGCCACACCGTGATCCTGCTCAGCGCCTCGACCCAGCGCTACCGCGGCCGGATCATGGGGGTGCGGATGCTGGCGATCTACAGCCTGCCGCTCGGCCTGCTCGCCGCCGGCCTGCTGATCGGCTGGATCGGCTTTCGCGCCACGGCGTCGCTCTATGCCGTCGTCGGCTTGATTTTCACCGTCCTGATCGCCGTGAAATGGCGGGCCTCGCTGTGGCAGTCTCGCACCTCGGCGGAGGTCGTGTAACAATTGGGACGGATGACTGGGGACGGCGATGGCTCGTTAAAAAGAGGCGCAAAAAGCTGGCGCGCCGAAAGCCGCGACAGCGCAAGTCGCAGCCGCGCTGGGCGTCGTGGCCGGACGAGCGGCTGCTGAAGCTGCGGCTGAAGGACCTCAAGCTGCCGCTGCGGGGCACCTGGCTGGCCGCCTGCCTGCGCGAGCTCAACGCCGAAATGGCGGAGAAGGGGCTCAAGCGGGTGCGGGCGCACGGCTGGATTTCCAGCGAGTGGTTCAGCCCGGGCAACACGCCGGGCATCGCGTTTCCGTTCTACCTGGCGCATCCGCGGCTGATGCGGCTCGAACGCAAGATGATCATCGACGTCGAGGGCGGCACGCACGCCGAATGCATGCGCATCCTCCGTCACGAAGCCGGCCACGTGCTGCAGCACTCCTATGCGCTGCACAAGCAGCCGCGCTGGCGGCGCCTGTTCGGCCGTTCATCGATCCGCTATCCGAAGCTATTATCGCGCCCGATCCGGCCAGCCGGAATTTCGTCCAGCATCTCCGGCTCTGGTACGCGCAAAGCCATCCCGATGAGGATTTCGCCGAGACGTTCGCGGTCTGGCTGACGCCGCGCTCGAACTGGCGCAAGCGCTACGAGGGCTGGCCGGCGCTGAAGAAGCTGCAATACGTGGACGAGCTGATGGCGGAGACTCGCCGACCGCAAGCCCGTGCTGTCGCGGCGGACCGAGGTCGAGCCGCTGCGCAGCTTGCGCACGACGCTCGGCGAGCACTACCAGAAGAAGCTCGAGCACTATTCGGTCGATGCGCCGCGCGCCTACGACCGCGATCTGCTGCGCATCTTCTCCAACAATCCGCGGCACCGGCATTCGCCGCCGGCCGCGGCCTTCATCCGCCATCATCGCGGCGACATCCGGCGGCTGGTTTCGAAATGGACCGGCGAGTACCAGCTCACGCTCGACCAGGTGCTCGACGAGATGATCGAGCGCTGCCGCGAGTTGAAGCTCCGCGCGGTCGGCCACGAGCGGCAGTTGCGGACCGACTTCACGGTGCTGTTGACCGCCAAGACGGTGCACTCGCTGTACAGCCCGCTGCGGCGGCAGTGGATCGCGCTATGAAGCCGCTTCGTGTCCTGATGCTGACGCATCCGGATCTGGTGCCGCCGGATTCGCTCAAAGGCGCGCAGCGAGCAGGAAATCCACACCTGGAAGACCGAGTACGACGTGGTCAGCACCTTGCGCGGCTGCGGCCACGAGGTGATGCCGCTCGGCGTCAAGGATGAGCTCGCGCCGATCCGCGACGCGGTCGAAAGCTTCAAGCCGCATGTGGTGTTCAACCTGCTCGAGGAGTTTCACGGCGAGGCGGTCTACGACCACAGCGTGGTGAGCTATCTGGAGCTGCTTCGCGTGCCCTACACCGGCTGCAATCCGCGCGGCCTGGTGCTGGCGCGCGGCAAGGATACGGCGAAGAAGCTCGTGCATTACCATCGCGTGCCGACGCCGGCCTTCGTGGTGTTTCCGATGGGGCGCAAGGTCAAGCGGCCGCCGCGCCTGCAACTGCCGCTGATCGTCAAGAGCCTGATCGAGGACGCCTCGATGGGCATCGCCCAGGCCTCGGTGGTGGAGAGCGACGAGGCGCTGGCCGAGCGCGTCACCTTCATCCACGAGCGGATCGGCACCGCGGCGATCGCCGAGCAGTACATCGAGGGCCGCGAGATCTACGTCGGCGTGCTCGGCAACGACCGCCGCCGCGTGCTGCCGATCTGGGAATTGCAGTTCGGCGATCTGGCGCAGGGCACGCGGCCGATCGCGACCGAAAAGGTCAAGCACGACCTCGAATACCAGCAGCGCCACGGCGTCGTGGAGGGCCCGGCCAAGGGCCTGCCGCCGGCGGTCGCGGCGCGCATCGACAACATGGTCAAGCGCATCTGCCGCACCCTCGATCTCGACGGCTACGCCCGGATCGATTTCCGGCTCGCCGCCGACGGCACGCCGTATTTCATCGAGGCCAATCCCAATCCCGAGATCGCCAAGATCGAGGAATTCGCCCAGTCGGCGCTGCACGACGGGCTGAAATATCCCGACCTGCTCAACCGCATCCTGACGCTCGGCATCGCGCGCGGCCGCTCCGCCGGCATGGCGACGGTGACGGTGCGCTGAGGAGTTATGCGCAACGGTGGATTGCGCCGTGCGCCGCTCGGTGCTTTGTCTCGGCTGGTTCTCCACCCGTCACGCGATTTCCCTTAAAGCCGCACCATGGATTTTCTCGGAACCCCCGACATCGGGCCGCTGGCGTTTGGCGGCCTGATGCTGGCGTCGCTGGTGACGTCCTTCATCGGCGTGTTCACCGGCGCGGCCGGCGGCATCGTGCTGCTCGGCCTGATGGCGACGGTGATGCCGCCGCTGGCGCTCATTCCGGTGCACACCGTGGTGATGCTGGGCTCGGGCGTCACCCGCACCATGATCATGTGGCGTCACGTCATGCGGCCGGCGGTGCTGCCGTTCGTCGTCGGCTCGCTGATCGGGGCGGCGCTCGGCGCCCGGGTGTTCGTCGCGCTGACCACCGTGTGGCTGGAGTTCATCCTCGGCGCCTTCATCCTGCTGGTGACCTGGATGCCGAAGCTCGGACGGTTCGGCGCCGAGCGCAGCCGCTTCGGCGTGCTCGGCTTCGTGACGACGTTCCTCGGCGTGTTCGTCAGCGCCACCGGCACGCTGCTGGCGCCGTTCATCGCCGCCTCGACGCCGGACCGCCGCGTCCATGTCGCCACCATGGGCGCGCTGATGATGACCTCGCATCTCGCCAAGGTCGCGGCCTTCGGCTTCATCGGCTTCGCCATCGGCCGCTACGTTCCGCTGATGGTGGCGATGATCGCGACCGGCGCGGTCGGCAACTGGATCGGCGAGGTGGCGCTGCTGCGCACCAAGGAACAGCACTTCCGCCTGGTGCTGCAACTGGCGTTAACGATCCTCGGCCTGCGCCTGTTGTGGAGCGCGGCGCACGGCGCCGGATGGTTTTGACGCGAATTAATCTTGTTACGCGCGCACGCGCCGTTAGCGTTAGCCATTCGACTTTACGTTAATTCGCGAAGGTCGTCGCGCGTCGTGCGCGGCAGCGCTATGAGTGGGCCTCGAGAACCCAGATCAAACCTGCATTCGAGGGGGCCTTCGATGCGCAACAACAAAGCGATCCTGGACGAAGCGGCGCGCTCGGTGCGGCGGACGTTCATCGGCAGCGTCGCCGGCACCCTGACGATGCTGGCCGTGGTCGGCGCCGCCGGCGCCTACGGCATGCCGGAGAACCTGACCGCGCAGGCGCTGTCGGCCGCGATGGCGAAGTTCAATATCAAATTCCCGGCGACGGCCGAGTCCGCCGTAGCGGTCATCGAGCGGCCGCTGAAGGTCGCGGAAAATACCAAGGCCGTCGCGGTGTCGCCGGTGTTCGATGTCGCGCCGGAGGAGCCGGTGGTGCGGACGGTGCCGCAGGTCGTGATGGTGGCTCCGATCGAGCCCACAGTCGTGGCTCCAGTCGCGCCCGCCATCGCGATGCCCGTTGCTCCTGCTGCGCCCGTGTTTGCTGCTCCCGCCGCGCCTGTGATTGCGGCGCCCGCTGTGACCGCCGCGGCGTCCGGCGGTCGAAGAAGCGCCGGTCCGAAATCCCTTCACCGCCGCCGACCCTGAGCCCGCGCCGACCGTCACGGCGAGTCTTGCGCCGAGCGCGGCGCCCGCCATTGCCGAGGAGCGTCCGTTCCTTTCCGCGCCGATGGTGTTCGAAGCGCCGAAGCCGGCCGATGCCCAGGTGCTGACGGCCATGCCGCAGACCGAAGTGGTCATCGCCGCGCCGCAGCCCGCCGCTGCCCCGGTCGCGACACCGCAGCCGGCCGAGCGGCCGGTGCAGCAGGCCAGTCTCGCCGCGGAGCCGAGCCCGGTGAGTTTCCGAAGAGCATGACGCTCACCCTGCCGCTGCCGAAGCCGCCGCTGTCGCCGGCGCAGCGGCTCGAGCTGCAGGGCAAGGACTACGACAAGGCCGAGAAGTGCCTGGCCCAGGCGATCTATTTCGAGGCGCGCAACGAGCCGGCGCGCGGCCAGCAGGCGGTGGCCCAGGTCGTGCTCAACCGCGTGTTCTCGCCGTATTACCCGAAGGACGTGTGCTCGGTGGTCTATCAGAACGCGCACCGCCATCTGTCGTGCCAGTTCACCTTCGCCTGCGACGGCAAGCCGGAGACGGTCAACGAGCACGGCGCCTGGGCGCGCGCGAACCGCATCGCCACCCAGACGCTCAACGCCAAGGTCTGGCTGCCCGAGGTCGACAAGGCGACGCACTATCACGCCGCTTACGTCCGGCCGAACTGGATCCGCGACATGAAGGTCATGGTCCGCTACGGACTGCACACGTTCTACCGTCCGCGCAACTGGGGCGACGGCTCGAACGAGGCGCATTGGGGCACGCCGGCGAATACGGTGAAGTCCGCGACCGTCGCGGCGAAGCCTACGCCAGCTCCGGCGAACAAGAAGGTCGCGCTCCGCAAGACCTGACGCCCGTCGCCGGATCGCGCCGCGCATCGCTTGCACGCACTTTGGCCTTTTGGCCCCTTGGCGGCCTCCCTTGGCATGTCCTAACGTCCGGGCATGCCGAAATAGGGAGGATTCAACATGGCCAAATTCACCTGGGACCACATCCATCTGCGCACCCCCGATCCGGAGGCGACCGCGCAATGGTTCGAGAAGATGCTGGGCGCCGAGATCAGCCGCACCATGCAGCAGGGCGCGCCGCGCATCGACATGAAGATCGGCGGCGCCAACGTGTTCCTCGCGCCGGTCAAGGCGGGCGACGGCGTCAATGCGCCGCCGGTCACGCCGTACCAGGGCCTCGACCATTTCGGGCTTTCGGTCACCGGCATCGACGCCATCGCGGCGGACCTCAAGGCCAAGGGCGTCGAGTTCACCCGCGAGCCGACCACGGTGCGGCCGGGCACGCGCGTCTGCTTCATCCGCGGCCCGCAGGGCGTGTCGATCGAACTGCTCGACCGCACGGTCTAGGGCGTCTACTCATAAATGTGCCGGAATGTCCGCTTGCGGGGACTGAACGGACGAAAAACGATGTGTGCTCTGCGGCCGCTATCAACGGGGAAGCGGACTAAACGGAGACGGTCTCGGCGCTGGCACAAGCAACGCTTGGCGGGCCGTGAGTGCATGCTCTGGAACGAGAACGCTTCAGGTCATCGCCTTCAAATGAAGGAAATGGAGCCCGCGTCTCGCGTCCTGGGACTGATATTGAAATCAATTCCAATACAGAACGCTGGCGACATTGACGCTGCTTTGCGATCTGCCATGCAGACGCAAGCGGTGGTCACGATGGGCGACCCCGTGATCCAGTCTAATCGCGGTCGCATCGTCGATTGGGGGATGCGAGAACGCATCCCTGTGATGGGCGAGTTCCGACCCATGGCGGCAGCCGGGGCGTTGATGACCTACGGTCCGAAATCAAGTCGACCTGTGGCGTCGAAGCGCCGCCTACGTCGACAAGATTCTCAAAGGAGCCAAGCCTGCTGATTTGCCGGTTGAACAACCGACCAAATTCGAGCTGGTGATCAGCCTTAAGACCGCAAAAGCGCTTGGCATCGTCGTGCCGCCCACGCTTATTGCCCGCGCCGACGAGGTGATCGAATGAAGCAGGGAGAATTCATACACCGCTGCTTTATGAGCACACGCCCTAACGCAAGGTCTACAACATGAGGCTGCGCGATCTTATCTTTGGGTCGAAATCGAGGAGCCAACCCATGGAAGCCAAGACCTATCCGGTGACCCACAGCGAGGCGGAGTGGCGCAAGCTGCTGTCGCCCGAGCAATTCCACATCATGCGCGAGCACGGCACCGAGCGGCCGGGCAGCTGTGCGCTGAACTTCGAGAAGCGCGCCGGCACGTTCTCCTGTGCCGGCTGCGACCAGGTGCTGTTCAGGTCGAAGAAGAAGTTCGAGAGCGGCACCGGCTGGCCGAGCTTCAACGATCCCGAGCCCGGCTCGGTCGACGAAACCGTGGATCGCGCCTACGGCATGGTCCGCACCGAGGTGCATTGCAGCCGCTGCGGCAGTCATCTCGGCCACGTGTTTCCGGACGGCCCGCCGCCCACGGGTCTGCGCTATTGCATCAACGGCGTGGCGATGAACTTCAAGCCGGATTGATCCGCTTAAACGTCAGGACCGCGTTGTTCGACGGCATCTCCGAAATCTGCGCGAGGCGAAGTTGGTTTGCCGCGGCGAGGGTGCGGAGCTCGGCGATGTCGCGCACACCCCATTCCGGATTCTGACGGCGTAGGCTCTCGTCGAACGCGGCGTTGCTCGGCGCGTTGTGCTGGCCATCGCGCTTGAACGGGCCGTAGAGGAACAGCCGGCCGTCGGCGGCAAGGTGCCGGGCCGCGCCGGCGAACAGGCCTTCCGCGACCGCCCACGGCGAGATGTGGATGACGTTGGCGCAGAATATCGCGACGAAGGATGAGGGCAGGCCGAGCGCGGCCAGACGCCAATCGTTCGCGCTGGCGTCGAGGCGGACGGGTGTTTTCACGTTGTCGAGCCGCGCATGCGCCCGCCACGCCGCGATGCTGAGCAGATGATTGTTGTTGAGATCGGTCGGCCACCAGGTGACCGCCGGCCATCGGCTGGCAAAGGCGACCGCGTGCTGGCCGGTGCCGCCGCCGATTTCCAGCACGTCGCCGGCGCGGCCCTGGAGAAAGGCGTCGAGCACCGGCGCGATCGCTGCGTGATTGCGGTGGAATGCGGCGGCGTCGAGCCGGCCGTCGCCGGGCGGCGAGCCGTCCTTGCCGAACTCGACGATGAACTCCGGCATCCGACGATCCTTCAGGCCACGATTGCTACTTCGCCACCGCCTTTGCGAAGCGAAGATCGACATAGGCTCCGGGCGGCGCGGATTGCTTGATGTCGCCGGACGCCAGCAAGGTGTCGCGCACCCGCTCGGTGGCGCTGTCCGAAATCCCGCCGTCCGCCACGAAGGCCTTGACCTGCATGCAGACGTCCCAGGTCTTGAGCGCGTCGTCGAGGCTCGACTTCGAGGCATCTGCCAGGATCTGCGACACCTCCTGCCGGTGCGCGGGATCGGACATGTAGCGCACCGCCTTGTTGTGGGCGCGGATGAACGCCAGCAATTCCTTCTCGTGCGCCTTCGCCCAATCGTCGTTGACGTGCCAGATCATCATCGGGAATTCGCCGAGGAACGGCGCGACCGGCCCCAAGTCGGCATAGCCGTTCTGCACCGCCTGGAAGCTCTGCGGCGTCGACAGCATGGTGGCGTCGACCGCGCCGGCGACCAGCGCCGCGAGCCGCGCCGAGGTGGCGCCGGAAAACAACAGCTCGACGTCCTTCTCCGGGTCAAGGCCGTTGGCCTTGGCCATGGCGATCCACCACAGGTTGGTGATGTCGCCCACGCCGCCGGTCATCACGCGCTTGCCCTTCAGCTCAGCCACCGACTTGATGCCCTTGGCGCCGATCAGGCTGTGGGTGCCGACCGCGAGGCTGTTGAGGAACACCTTGATCCTGGCGCCCTTGTCGATGGCGCGCATGGTGTCCACCATCGACGAGCTGCCGATCGGCGCGGAGCCGGCGGCGACCTGTTGCGCCGAGCGGGTGCTCGAGCCCGAGTTGATGAAGTCGAAGTCGAGCCCTTCGTCTTTGAAGTAGCCCTTCTTGTCGGCGACGATGGCGGGCCAGATGGTGACGCTGACGCTGATGACCACGGCTGAGAGCGGCGTGCCGGCGGATTGGGCGAGAGCGGGCGGGGCCGCGAGCCCGGCGCATAGCGGGGCTGCGAGAGTCGAGCTTCCGGATTGCGTTTCGCATCGCTTCACTCCATCACGACAGGCCGGACTTGGATCAGCTATTCAACATTCATGCCATGCAGGGGTACAGGTTCGCCAGGGCGCTGCGACCCATGACTGGAGAGGATCGTCGGTGCTAGAGGAATGCAATGAAGAAATTTCAAGTCGTGATCGTGGGCGGCGGGCCGGTCGGCGTGGCGCTGGCCGTGCAGCTCGGGATGCGGGGCATCTCCTGCGCGCTGGTGGAAAGCCGCACCGAGCTCGGGCGCATTCCCAAGGGCCAGAACCTCACCCACCGCACGCTCGAGCACTTCTACTTCATGGGCATCGTCGATGAGCTGCGCGCCGCGCGGTTCCTGCCGCCGGGCTTCGCGATCGGCGAGATCACCAGCCATGGCAACCTGAACGGGCAATATTGGTTCGCGCCGGCGGGCCGCGAGCTGGTTCACGACTATTATTTCCAGAAGAACGACCGGCTGCCGCAGTACCAGATGGAAAAGGTGCTGCGGGCGAAGATGGCGACCTTGCCGAAGGTCGAGAGCCGGTTCGGTTGGACGGCGACCAAGGTCGAGCAGGACGCGACCGGTGCGCGCGTCACCATCACCAAGGATGGCGCGACCGAGGTGCTGGAGGGCGATTACCTGGTCGGCTGCGACGGCGGCCATTCCATCGTGCGCGAGCAGATCGGCATCCCGCGGAGCGGCCACGACTTCGACCAGCTCATGGTGCTGATCGTGCTGCGCTCGCGCGAATTGCACGACGAGCTCGGCAAGCGCTTTCCGCCGAAGTCGATCTATCGCGCCATGCATCCCGACCTCAACGGCTACTGGAAATTCTTCGGCCGCATCGACGTCGGCGAGGGCTTCTTCTTCCACGCGCCGGTGCCGAAGGACACCACCCGGGACAATTTCGATTTCATGGGGCTCTTGCACGAGGCGACCGGCTTTCCGTTCAAGGCCGAATTGGATCACGTCGGGTTCTGGGATCTGCGCGTGGCGGTCGCCGAGAAGTATCAGGTCGGCCGCGTGTTCATCGCCGGCGACGCCGCGCATTCGCATCCGCCCTACGGCGGCTTCGGCCTCAACAACGGGCTGGAGGACGCGGTCAATCTCGGCTGGAAGCTCGCCGCCAGGCTCGACGGCTGGGGCGGCGACACGCTGCTGCAATCCTACAGCGACGAGCGGCGCCCGATCTTCAAGGAGGTGGCGGAGGATTTCATCGCCGCGCGCATCCGCAACGATGGCGCGTTCCTCAACCGCTACAGTCCCACGCGCGACAAGGCGGAGTTCGAGAAAGCGTGGAAGGGGCAGGAGAGCGACGTCGGCAACCGCGCCCAGGTCTATGAGCCGAGCTACGAGGGCTCGCCGGTGGTGATCGGCCCGCCGGGCGGCGTTTCGACGGCGCACGGCCAGCACGTGTTCAAGGCGCGCGCCGGGCACCATCTGGTGCCGCAGAAGCTGTCGTCGGGCCGCGATGTGTTCGAGGAACTGGGGCGCGGCTTCACGCTGTTCGCGTTCGACGCCGACGACGGGGCGGTGCGGGCCTTCGAGCAGGCGGCGGCGTCGCTCAAGGTGCCGCTCAAGGTCGTGCGCGACACCTATGCGGAGGGCCGCACGAAATACGAGACACGCATGATCCTGGTGCGGCCCGACCAGTTCATCGTCTGGATCGGCGATAGCGCACCGGCCGACGCCGGGCAGATCATGCGCAAGGTGGCCGGGCGGGGTTAGGGCGTCAGCGGCGCGATAGGGGTACAAGCCGTGATCTGACGAGGAGTTGGACATGATCGAACCGAGGAAGATCGAGTTTCCTGGTGCTAACGACGGCAATCTGGCGGCTCGTCTCGATTTGCCGGTAAAGCCGCTCGCTTTTGCGCTGTTCGCCCATTGCTTCACCTGCGGCAAGGACATCTTTGCAGCTTCGCAGATTGCCAAAGCCCTCACAGCTCGCGGCATTGCCGTGCTGCGGTTCGACTTCACCGGGATAGGCGCCAGTGAGGGCGAGTTCGCGAATACCAACTTCTCGTCCAATATTCAGGATCTTATCGCGGCCGCCGATTATCTGCGAAAGAACCACGCGGCGCCTTCGTTGCTGATCGGCCATAGCTTGGGCGGGGCGGCGGTGCTTGCCGCGGCGCCTCACGTGCCGGAAGCGACGGCCGTCGTCACCATCGGTGCGCCAGCCTCGGCAGCCCACGTCACGCATAACTTCGCCGCCGATCTGGCGGAGATCAACGAGAAAGGAACGGCCAAGGTTACGTTGTCAGGGCGCTCCTTCACGATCACCAAGCAGTTCCTCGACGACGTCGCCGAGCAGAATGTCCTCGCTGGTCTGGCGAAGCTGAAGAAGGCGCTTCTGGTGTGCCACGCGCCGCGCGACGAATATGTCGGCATCGACAATGCAACCCAGATCTTTGCGGCCGCGAGGCATCCCAAGAGCTTTCTTTCGCTCGATTCGGCGGATCATCTGCTGCGAAAGCAAGCGGATGCAATTTATGTTGCCGATGTGATTGCCGCCTGGGCATCGCGTTATTTGCCGGTCGCCGAAGAGTCAGCGGCATTGCCGCCAGGCACCGTCGAGGTGCGTGAGACGCTCACGGGGCCTTTGGCGCAGCGTGTGTCGGCCGGACGCCATGTGCTCATTGCCGGTGAGCCGGTCGAGGTTGGCGGGGACGACGCCGGTCCAGGGCCTTATGACTATCTTCTCGCCGCGCTCGGCGCCTGCACTTCGATGACGATGCGTCTCTATGCCGATCGCAAGGGGCTCGCCGCCGAGCGGTTCTCCGTGCGCTTGTCCCATCGCAGGGTCCACGCTCAGGATTGTGCCGATTGTGAAACCAAGGAAGGCAACATCGGCGAGATTACCCGCGACATCACAATCGAGGGTGACATTCCGGAAGCCGCTCGGACACGGCTCATGGAAATTGCCGACAGGTGCCCGGTTCACGAAACGCTCACACACGAGATCAAGATACGTTCGCGGCTCGTGCGCTAGCCGAAAATGCCGACATTGCCGGCCGGAGTCATGTTCGGCATCTTCCTCGATGTCACCCAGCGCAAGCAGGCCGAGGAGGCCAACGAGCTGCTCGCTGGCGAGATGAGCCACCGCGTCAAGAACCTCTTACACATCGCCACGGCTCTGACGGAAATCACCGGGCGCTCGGCGGCGACCAAAGAGGACATGGCGCGCGACCTGACCGAGCGGCTGATGGCCTCGGGCGCGCCCAGGAACTCGTTCGCCCGATGCCCGGCCGCAAGACCGAGGCGGCGCTGCTGGGCGACCTCATCTCGGTGCTGCTCGCGCCCTACGACGAGAAGGAAGCGAGCGTCCGCATCCGCGTCTCGGTGCCCAAGATGAATGTGGGCGAGACATCGAGCACGGCGCTGGCGCTGGTGATCCATGAGCTCGCCACCAATTCGGCAAAGTATGGCGCGCTCTCGCCAACCGAGCGGCACCTTGGACGTGTCGTGCAATGCCCATGACGACGACGACCTGGTCGGATGTGGAAACGGATTTTTGATACGCTAGTATAGAGATAGCGAGACAGTCTGTATCTGATCGACAGCACGATTGTGAAAGCCCATCGTGCGGCCACCGCGGTAAAGGGTGGCGCAAAATCAGGCGCTCGGCGGCATTCGCAGCAGCGCTCCACGAAAATGCACGCCATGTCGAGCAAGGGCGGCACTGAACATCGCCTTCACGAGGGACTGGTCCACGACGGCCAGGTCGTTGGCGACGTGCTAGACACACCTAAGCCGCCTCTCGCCGTACCGCCGACAAGGCCTACGACAGCGAGAAGGTGCGCCAGCAGATCAAAGATGACGGCGCCTTGGCGATCTTCCCGAGCCGCTGCAACGCCACGAAGATAGCCTATTGTCCCAAGCGCTTATACCGGCGACGCCACAAGCTCGAAAACTACTTCTGCCGCATCAAAGACTGGCGGCGCATCGCCACGCGCTACGACAAACTCGCCTGAAACTTCCTTGCCGCCAGCCGCTTAACGCCGCGTGCATTCTTCGGCTTTCGGGACGCAGGCGATGCCGACGTTCGAGCACGACACTTCGCTGTTGGCCGCGCGCTGGCAGACCCGGCAGCCGTCCGTCCATTCCAGGCACGCGGCGTCCGGGCCTGCCGGCTTGGCGGTGGCAGGAGATGCCGGCGCAGCGGTTGGCTGAACGGGGCGCGCCGGTTTCAATGGCAGGTCGGCCGCGATGGCTGGTCCCGCCAGCGCCAGCACGAACAGGCCGATCCATAAGGCTGGTTTGCGCGCCGACATGGTGTGCCTCAAAGGGCCGGGAAGCCGAACGCCTCGGCCGGATTGTCGACGAAGATCAGCTTGCGCGTCTTTTCGTCGGGCACCCAGTCGAGCACCTGGTCGAGCAGGGCGACGTCGTTCGGCATCGGCTTGAAATATTGCGGATGCGGCCAGTCCGAGCCCCACAGCAATCGCGTCGGCGCGTGCTGCACGAGCTTCTTCACCAGCGGATCGGTGTCGGAGAACGGGAAGTCGTCCTGCTTGGAGATGCGCGGCGACAGCTTGACCCAGCAGCGGCCGGTGTCGAGCGCCTTCAGCACGAACTTGAAGCCTTCGCCGTCGATGCCCTTGCCCGGGTCGACGCCGCCCATGTGCTCCAGCACGAATTTTCCCGGCGTCTTCAGGATCTGCGGCTTCCAGCCGTCCATCTGCTCTTCGTCGGCGCGGTGCAGATAATGCATCGACCAGCCGCGCTCGGTGGTCCGCGCCACCATCTTCTGGTCGATCTCCTTGGTGAGCCGCCAGGTGATGCGATAGCCGGCCACGCCGGCCTTGGTGAGGATGTCGAGCTCGTTGTCGGTGATGCCGGGCCACGGCACGATCACCGAACGGATGCGGTCGCCGTACCGGGATTGCGCGTGCAGCGCGATCTCGTAGTTGTGCTCGTACATCATCGACAGCACATGCAGGCCGCGCGACAGCCCGAGCGCCGCCTGCATCTTCTCCCAGTCCTCGAACGTGGTGTCCTCGAACTCGAGATGGCTGAAGACGTGGTTCGGCTTCAGCGTGAACTGCTGCTGCGGCCCGATGAAATGAAAGTGGCAGTCGCAGGCGCCGGGCGGCAGCGTCAGCTTCGGCTTCGGATAGCTGCGGTCGATCTTCGGCGAGAACGGACGCTGCGCGGGCTTCACGGGATTGTTCACTCCGGCACCTTGATGTTGGCCTTCTGCATGACGTCGGTCCATTTCGCGGTTTCGTCGGCGAGGAATTTGGTGAATTCTTGCGGCGTGCTGCCGCGCGCCTCCGAGCCAAGATCGCCGAGTTTGGCGACCACCTCTTTCTTCTCCAGCGCCGCGCGGATGGCCGTGCTCAGCTTGTCGATGACGGCGGGCGGCGTGTCCTTCGGCGCGAACAGGCCGTTGAAGGTGATGCCCTGCACATCGGGCAGGCCGGCCTCGACGATGGTCGGCACATCGGGCACCGCCGGGGCGCGTTTCGGCCCGAGCACGGCGAGCGCACGGAGCGTCCCGGACTCGATGTGCTGCCGCGAATCGGTGAGCTGCATCAGGCCGACATCGACATGGCCCGCCATCAGGTCGTTGATGGCCGGGGCGTTGCCGCGGTAATGCACCTCGGTCCAGGTGATGCCGGTCTTGAGCTTGAGCAGCTCGGCCAGGAAGTGGTTGATGCTGGCGCCGCTCGAGGTTGCGAGCGTAAGCTTGCCGGGGTTCTTCTTGGCGTAGTCGACAAGCTCGGTCACGGTTTTCACCGGCAGCTTTGGCGTCACCAGCAGCATGTTGGTGGCGACCGCGAGCGAGCTCACCGGCGCGAACACCTTGTCCCATTGATAGGGCGGCTTCGGCATCGTCATCGGCCCGAGCAGGATCGAGGCGTTCGAGCCGACGAACAGGGTGTGGCCGTCCGGCGCCGAGCGCGCGACATAATCGCCCGCGATCAGGCCGCCGGCGCCGGGACGGTTCTCGATGATGATCGGCTGGCCGAGCGCGTCGCCGATGCCGGCCTGCAGCACGCGGGCGCTGATATCGACGTTGCCGCCGGGCGCGTAGGGGACGACGAGCGTGATCGGCTTCGATGGGAATTGCTGCGCGGCGGCGGGCGCGGTCAGCGCGGCGAGCAGGATCGATCCCAGCAAAAAGCCGCCTGCACGCATGGTGTCCTCCCGGCTCGTCGGTCTTTTGTTGGCGCGAGCCTAGGGCGCGGGCGCCGGCCGGACAAGCGCTAGAAGCCCTTCACCACCTCGCGCATGTGCTCGACCTCGGGCGGACCGGCGAATGTGTGCGCCACGAGCTTGCGCCATTCCTGCCAGTCGGCGCTGCCGTAGAAATCCTTGGTGTGATTCTCCACGGTGTCCCAGGTCAGGAACAACCGGTAGCGCAAGGGCTTCTCGACGGAGCGCTGCAGCGACATGGCCCTGCAACCTTTGGCACGCTTGAACAACGGCACCGCCTTGGCGGCGCCGGCTTCGAATTCGGCCTCCTGGCCGGGCTTGATGTCGACTTGTGCGATTTCGAGAAACATGGTGCGGTCCTGTTGAACGATGGAGAGTGCTGATGCCGGTTTCGCAGCTTGTGTTCTTCGCCGGCTGGCTCGTGGTCGCGCTGCTCGGCGGCGCCTTACTCTATTACGCTTGGCCGTGGCTGTGCGCGAAGCTCGGCCTGCGATGATGCCAATGCCCTAGTTGATTTTGATATCGGCCTCTTTGATCACCTTCTGCCATTTGACGTGCTCGTCGGCGATGAACTTCTCGAATTCGGCCGGCCCCGCTCCGCCAATGACGAAGCTCCGCGCCTCCAGCGCCTTTTTCACATCCGGTTGCGCCAGCACCTCGGCGGTGTCGGCGTGGATTTTCGCAATGATGTCCTTCGGCGTGCCGGCCGGGGCGAACAGGCCGAACGCGCCCTGCGAGCTGTAGCCGGGCACGCCGGCCTCCTGCATGGTCGGGACGTCGGGCGCGAGCGGATTGCGTGTCACGGTCGAGACCGCCAGCGCCTTCAGCTTGCCCTCGCCGATATGCGGCAGGATGTTCGACATGCCGTTGATGGTCATGTCGATCTCGCCGCTCAGGATCGCGGTGGTGGTTTCGTTGGCGCCCTTGTAAGGGACGTGGACGAGCTTCACGCCGGCGATGCCGGCAAAATATTCGGTGGCGATGCGCTGAATCGGTGCCCGGGCCGGTCGTGCCGAAGGTGATGGTGTCGGGCTTGGCCTTGGCGAGCGCGATCAGCTCCTTGACGTTTGTCACCGGCACCTTGTTGGCGACCGCGAGCATGTGCGGGATCGATGCCATGAGAATGATCGGGTCGAACTCCTTCATCGAATAGGGCAGCGAGCTGTACAGCAGCGGATTGAGTACGAACGTCTGGTCGGCGGCGAGCGTCAGCGTGTAGCCGTCCGGCGGGCTCTTGGCGCCGGCGACCGTGCCGATCAGCGTGTTGCCGCCGGCGCGGTTCTCGATCACGACGCCCTGGCCCCATTTCTCGGCAAGCTTCTGTCCGAGCAGCCGCATCAGCACGTCGGGCGCGCCGCCGGCGGTGAACGGCACGATGACGTGGACCGGTTTGGTCGGATAGTCGAGCGCGGTGGCCTGTGGCGGCACGAGGATCGCGCCGGCGACGCAGACCAGGGCCGTGATGATGGTGCGCATGGTTGGCATCTCACTCACCAGCGTCGATAACCGCGCCGGTAGCCGTAGCCATAACCGCCGCGCCAGCCGTAATACCCACGGTAGCCGTAGCCGTAATAGTACGGGGCGGGCACAGCGTAGACCGCGGGCGGACTGACCGGGACGTAGTCGTCATCTTCGATATATGCGCCGGGCGCAACGGCGCCAGCCACCGGCGCGGCTCGTCGCGGTGCGGCGCGCGGCGCCTGGAACGCGCCCGCTGCGGTCGAGCGCTGTCGCGATCGCAAAGCCCTTCTTGCCCTGCCACTCGACCTCGCACCACTCGCTGCAGTTGGCGGCGTCCACCAGGCTGCCGCCGGGAATCTTGGCGACGATCTCGTTGCCGGTGCCGGCGGCGGCACGCAGGTTCACGGTCGATGCCACATAGGCCGGCTCGGCGGTCGCGGACGCTGCCGACAGCAGCACGAGGGTCGCGGCGCAGATCGTCAGCCGTGATGGGGTCATTGCCATGCTCTCCAGGTTGAAAGTCGCGGCACGGATTAAACCAGAGCGGGGCGGCGCTGTTCAACCGATGCAAAGGCCCCGTGCGGCATGGCGTCAGTTGCTGTGCCAGGAGTAAGTTTCTAGCATGGCGGTCAATCAAAATGCCTCGGGGAGGATGCCGATGACACAGTCGAATGACGGAATCAGGACATCACGGCGCCGCATTCTCAAGGCGACCGGCGCGATTGTGGCCGGCCTCGCGGCTCCGACCTTTCTGCGGATGAGTTCGGCGCTTGCCGCTTATCCGGATCGCCCGATCAAGATCGTCGTCGCCAACACGCCGGGCGGCCCCTCCGACATTTCCGCCCGCATGATGGCCGCGGAGATGCAGCAGGTGCTGGGCGGCTCGGTGTTCGTCGAGAACAAGGGCGGCGCTGGCGGCAACATCGGCTACGGCTTCGTCGCGCGCTCCGAGCCCGACGGCTACACCATCCTGCTCACCACCAGCGCCTATGTGGTCAACCCGAGCCTTTACAACTCGATCCCGTATGACCCGTTCAAGGACTTCGCGGCGATCTGCGAGCCGGTGGTGACGCCGCACGTCTTCGCGGTGAAGTCGGACCTTCCGGCCAAAAACATGAAGGAGTTCGTCGCCCTGGTGAAGGCGAACCCGGACAAGTTCAACGTCTCGACGCCGCCGATCGGCACCACGCCGCAGCTCCAGGCCGAGGTGCTGAAGCTGCGCGAGGGCTTGCAGAAGATGGCGACCGTGGTGTTCCAGGGCGGCGGCGATGCGGTCAAGGCGGTGCTCGCCGGCACCGTGCAGTTGAACTCCGGCACGCTGGCGCCGGCGCTTCCGCAGATCCAGGCCGGCACATTGCGGGCGCTGGCGCAGACCGGCGAGAAGCGGTTCATCGGGCTGCCCGACGTGCCAACCATGACGGAGCAGGGCTACAAGGATTTCGTGTTCGACACCTATTGCGCGCTGATGGCGCCGGCCAAGGTCCCGCACGAGATCGTCGCCAGGCTGGAGAAGGTCTGCCTGGACATCCTGGCGAAGGACGAATTCAGGAAAAAGCTGGTCATTGCCGGCTTCGACGTGACCGCCAGGGACGGCAAGGGCCACGAGGCCCGGATTGCCAAGGAAATCCCGATGTTCAAGAAGATCATCGAGGATGCCGGAATAGCCAAGCTCTAGCCGGGGGGCGTTTCAGGCCGGGCCCGGCTCCCCACGCCACAATTGTAGGTCCGGTGTGGCCCAATCATCACAGTTGCCTGTGAGTTTCTCGCATTGCGGCAAATTGCTATGCGGCGAGGCACTGATTACGGTGTACGGTGCTGGGGTCGGGCTGAGGTTGGGGGCTGCTGATGCGATTCCTGAACGTGGCCGCGCCTGTTCGATGAGCCACGCCGTGAATAGTCATCCGATCATCGCCGTCACGTGCTTGTCGTTCGAGGCCCAGGTCGCGGCCGGGCCGGGCATTGACGTGCTTTGCGGCACCGCCCAGCGCTATGTCGACAAGCTTGAGTCGGCGGTCAAAGCCGGCGGCAGCGGCATCATCAGCATCGGCATCGCCGGAGGTCTGGCTCCGGGCCTCAACCCGGGCGACTGGGTGATCGCCTCCGGCGTGGTGGCCGAGGGCATCCGCATCCCGACCGATAACCGCTGGTCGCAACGGCTGCTTCAGGCACTGCCGAACGCGGTTTATGCCGATATTTCAGGGGTCGACGCCCCGGTGGTGAGCGAGGGCGACAAGCGAGCGCTGCACCAATCCGCCGGCACCGTCGCGGTCGACATGGAATCCCACATCGCGGCCAAGATTGCCGCCCGGCACGGCGTGCCGTTCGCAGCCTGTCGCGTCATCATCGATCCGGCGGAGCGGACCTTGCCGCCGGCCGCATTGGTCGGCATGCGCGCCGATGGCCGGCCCGACGTGTTCGCGGTGGTTCGCTCGCTCTGCCAGCAGCCGCGCCAGATGTTCGCGCTGCTGCGCGTGGTGGCGGATGCCCGGGCCGCCCGCAGCGCACTGTTCCGCGGCCGCCGGCAGCTTGGCGACAATCTGAGCTTTCCGGGCAGCGTCCTGGCGCTCAACCCGTCGGTCTGAACCGCGCGCCGTTCGTTTCGCCGCCACACATCAAAGCGCCAGCGCGGTGTTGCCTTTGAACAGCACCGGCCCGGTCGGCCGTCCGGTGGGTGAGCCGGTGGCGGGTTCGAGGGTAATCTCGAACAATTGATCCAGCCCCGGCGGCGGCAGATCCTTGAGCGACAGTTGCAGCGTCCGCGCCTGGTCCATCAGACCCACGGACACCGGTCCGCGTTCGCGGCTGGGCAGCGTCCAGACCTGGAGCGCTCGTCCTGCCGGCACGTTGATGTTGGTGATAGGCACGAGTACGACGCGGCCGTCGGCGAAGGCATGCACCACGGCGCCGGCGCGATTGCCGTCGAGCAGCACGGCGACCATGGTCGGCTGCTGCGTCGCCGCGCGGATTGCAAAGCCCAGCCCCACAGCGAGAATGAGCGCAGCGAACGAGGCGCCGAGCGCGGTGGCGCGAAGCGCCGCGAGATTGTTCCAGAACTGGCTCCAGCCGCTCGGCGAAGCCTTTGCGCGCGATGCCGCTGCCGGCACGCCGGCCTCGATCTTGCGCCAGAGTTCGTCGCCGACCGGATGCGGCTCGGCGGCATCGTCGAAGGCGGCAAAGCGCACCCGCCAGGATTCCACCTCACGCGCAAACGCCGGGTCCGAAGCCAGCCGCCGTTCAGCGTCGAGCTTGGCGACGCCTTCGAGCAGGCCCAGCACATATTCGCCGGCCAGCAATCTGTCGTCGCTGTCGGTCATCCCATGCACTCCTGCAAGGAGATCAGGCTACGCCGCGCCCAGCTCTTCACCGTGCCGAGCGGCACGCCGAGCTTGCCGGCCACCTCGCCGTGCGAGAGCCCATGGACATAGGACAGCACCACCACCGAGCGCCGCGCCGGTTCGAGTCGCTCGAGGCAGCGCCGCAATGCGCTGGTTTCCGGCAGGTGAGCCAGCGCGTTTTCGGTCATCGGCGCGGCTTGATCGGCGGCATCCTCATCGGAGGTGAAGCGGTTCTCGTCGCGCAGGATGCTCAGCGCGCAATTGCGCAAGATGGCGTCGAGCCAGCTTCGCGCCGCGCCCTTTTGCGGATCAAAGGTGCCGGCCGCCCGCCACACCCGCATGAAGGCGTCCTGCACCGCCTCTTCGGCCAGGTCCTGCCGCCGCAGCATGCGCCGCGCCACGCCGGCCATGCGCGGCGCCTCGGCGTCGTAGATGACGCGCAATGCCGTCCGGTCGCCGGCGGCGCAGCGGGCGAGCGCCGCGGCAACCTGCGCTTCGGTGGCGCTGTCGGGCGGTGTGGCGGCGGTCATGATACTCCGTTCGTGCGCATCCTACGAAAAGGCCTGAAAGCCGCCAATGTCATGGGGGTACCGCGTCCCACGCCAAACGGATGCAGCCGGATCACGTTTATTTTAGCGGCGCTCCCGCATCTGCCCATGACCCCGGGCCGTACCCCCTCAGTCGCATCGGGCGACTGCGAAACCAAGGGAGAGTGCAATGCAGTTCCGGACCATTCTGGCCGCGTCCGCGGCCGTCATTATCGGCGCGGCCGCGGCGCAGGCCGCTGAGGTCGCCGCGTTGTCGGGCGACAACACCATCTCGATCGTCAATACCAGCAGCAAGTCGGTGACCAAGACCTGGAAGATTCAGGGCGTCAGCGGCAAGGTGCTCGGCATCGACGTGCGGCCGGCCGACGGCATGCTCTACGCGGTGGGCGCCGACGGCGGCATCTACACGGTTGATCTCGCCAGCGGCAAAGCGACCATGAAGTCGAAGCTCGACAAGATGCTCGCGGCCGGCACCTGGGCGACGGTCGACTTCAACCCGGTGGCCGATCGCCTACGCGTGATGGGCAACGACGGCACCAACCTCCGCGTCAACGTCGACGACGGCAAGGTCACCGCCGACGGCTTGCACAAGTTCGCCGACACCGACATGCACAAGAGCGAGAAGCCCAACATCGTCGCCGGCGCCTACACCAACTCGGTCAAGGGTGCGAAGGAAACCGCGCTCTATAACATCGACGCCACCATCGGCGGGCTGATCAAACAGGCGCCGCCGAATGACGGCACGCTCAACGCGGTCGGCAAGCTCGGCATCAAGGTCGACGTCGTGGCGTTCGATATCTGGTCAGACGGTCAGGGCAAGAACGAAGCCTGGCTGATGGCCGGCGATTGGCTGCACAGCGTCGATCTGGCGACCGGCAAGGCGACGCCTTCGGTGCAGATCAAGGGCGTCAGCGGTGTCCGCGACATCGCCATCCTGCCGACGATGTAACGAGCATGATTTACGTCCCGGCCCGCGTCAGGCTCAGGCCTGACGCGGGCCGGTGCTTTTTAGATGACTTTATAAACCTCGATTTCGATGGCGCCGGCGAACATCGCCTTCCAGCCCATGAGATAGGCCTGCACCCGAGGGTCGCTGGCGATCTGCTGCCGGTTCGTCTCCAGGCTCTCCGGGGCGTCGTACTCGATCTCCTGCAGGAAGCGGCCGGGATCGTCGACATTCTGCAAAAGCCGGACCTGGGCGTCGCCGAACATCTGGTAGAGCGGCGCCGCCGATTTGATCATCGCGATCACCTGCTCCGAGGCGCCGGGCACCGTGAACTTGAAGTGCAGGGTCCGCCGGATCTTCTTTTCGTCGCTTGCCATGCTCCGCCTGGTCCTTTTCCGATGGGATTGGTGGCCTAGTGTGGTGGTTCAGAAATTCCCCCCACTCTCGCCGCGAGTCCGCCGAGGGAATTTCTGAACCAAAACCACACTAGGTTCATATGCTTGCTAGTGTCCTAGTGTCCCTTTGATTCCGAAGTCCGCATCAGTGGTTACCGCAATGGTGTGCGAACTTCGGAATTGGGACACTAGCGCCACGCTGCAGCCGGCAAGTATAGCGGCGAAACCCGCGGCGGGAGGCGACTTGCGGTAAATGCCCGCTTAACCGGAAGTTTCAAATCCAAGCCCGATCGGCAGCCGGCCTTAACCATGATTTTCCAGGCGGCGTGAACCTTTTTTCAGGGAGTTTCGACTACCAATTAGGATAACCACTCCGAGGGGGCAGCGCGACATGTTTTCGATCACCAAGTCTTTGACCAACGAAGTTAAATTCGCCCTGACCTTGGCTGCGGCCGGAGGCTTTCTGAGCGTCGCGGCTCTGCCGGGCGCCGTGCAGGCCTTCGGCAGCCCGTTCACCGCCATGTCCGGCTCCTGGTCGGGCAGCGGCACCATCACCACGTCGAACGGCAACAAGGAGCGCATCCGCTGCCGCGCCAAGTATGACGTCGATGGCGCCGGCTCGAGCCTGGACCTGACGCTCCGCTGCGCCAGCGACAGCTACAACTTCGAACTGCAAAGCACTGCCACCCACCGCAACGGCGCCGTGTCCGGCACCTGGTCGGAAACCACGCGCGGCGTCGGCGGCAACATCGGGGGCAACGCTCGCGGCAATGCGATGAGCCTGCGGGTGTCGGGCATCATCTCGGCGACGCTCGGTGTGAGCACGAACGCCAACCAGCAGTCGATCTCGATCCAGGCTCCGGGCACAGAATTGCAGTCGGTCGCGATCTCGATGAATCGCAGCGGCGCCCACATCAGCGCGAAGTAAGACAAGTAGGAACTAAGTAAGAACAAGAAGCGTAGCGTTCAGATCCAAGTCGGCTATCGCCGACTTGGATTTTTAAACCGATCTCGAATTAACTATAAAACCGATCTCGAATTAACCCGACATTAGGCTTGCTGTTTCGTGTGCCCTTGATCGGCTAGGCTCCCCGTCCAAAGCCGCCTGGGGAGCGCGACATGCTGACACGACGACATCTGATCACGGCTTCGGCCGTATGCTTGGCGGCAGGAGCAACCGGTGCGCGGGCGCAGGCCGACTGGCCGAACCGGCCGGTCAAGGTGATCGTGACCTATCCGGCGGGCGGCGGCGCCGACACCACGGCGCGCATCCTGTTCCAGAAGCTGTCGGAGATGTGGGGCAAGTCTTTCGTTATCGACAACCGCGGCGGCGCCGGCGGCACCATCGGCGCGGCGGTCGCGGCCAAGTCGGATCCGGACGGCTACACCGTCATGCACGACGCCACCGCCTACTCGGTCAATCCGGCGCTCTATCCCAAGCTGTCGTTCGACTACGGCAAGGACTTCGAACCGGTGTTTCTCGCCTCGCTCGTGCCCAATCTATTGGTGGTGACGCCCTCGGTCGAAGCGAAGACCGTCGCCGACATCATCGAGCTTGCCAAGAAGACGCCGGGCGGCCTCGACTTCGCCTCGTCGGGCAACGGCACGCTGCAACACCTTTGCCTAGAACTCCTGCGGTTCATGGCCAAGGTGCCCATCAACCACATTCCCTATCGCGGCGGCGCGCCGGCGCTGAACGACGTGATCGCCGGACAGGTGAAATACTTCTTCTCCAACGGCTCGTCATCGGTCGGCCTCGTCAATGGCGGCCAGGTCAAGGCGATCGCCCACACCGGACGGGGTCGGCTCGGCACCTTGCCCGATCTGCCGGCGGTGCAGGACACCATCCCGGGCTTCGAGGCCTACGAGTGGAACGGCGTGTTCGTTCCCACCGGCACGTCGCCGGAGATCGTCAAGAAGCTCAACGCCGGGCTCAACGAGGTGCTGCGTCAGCCCGACATCATCACGCGGTTCAAGTCGCTCAACGTCGACTTCAAGGAAAACACGCCGCAGGAATTCCGCAGCTTCGTCGCCGCCGAGACCGAGAAGTGGGGCAAGGTGGTGCGCGACGCGGGGATCAAGCTCGCTAGTTGACTGTCTCGTCGTAACCGGCGGATCAATGGCGGCGCGAAAATCTTAAACGTGCGCTAGCATGGTGGCATGAGCGGCACGGCCAGCACGGTGACGATTGCGAGCGACGGCCCGCGCCGTTTCGAGGCGTATCTCGCGCAACCCGCGCCGTCGCCGGAAGCGGAAACGCACCCGGCCATCCTGGTGCTGTCGGACATGTTCGGCCTGAACGAGCCGATCCGCGCCGTCGCCGATTATTATGCGAGCCGCGGGCACGCGGCGCTGGTGCCCAATCTGTTCTGGCGTTCGGACATCCCCGGTGCGATCTCCTATGACGATCCACAGCATGCCAAGGCCTGGGCGCGGCTCAAAGCGCTCGACCTCGACGTCGTCTCGGCCGACATGCGCGCAGCGACGGACTGGCTGCGGGCGCAGCCGTTCGGCAACGGCAAGGTCGCGGCGATCGGGTTCTGCGGCGGCGGCCGGTTTGCATTCCTTGCCGCGGTGCGCTGCGGTGTCGATGCGGCGGCGTCGCTCTACGGCCTCGGCATCTCGCAGCATGTCGGCGAAATCGCCAAGGCCCGATGCCCGGTGCAGCTGCACTACGGGCTGCAGGACCAGCACATCCCGCGCGAGGAGATCGACGCGGTCGCGGCCGGCGCGCGCGGGCGGAGGAATGTCGAGGTGTTGCTCTACCCCGACGCCGGGCACTCGTTCGCCAATCCGGTGCGGCCGACCTACGATCCCGCTGCGGCGAAGCTCGCCGGCGAACGGATCGCGGCGATGCTGAAAGCTATTTGAAACCGCTCAAGAATCGATCGATATGAGCGGTCGCCGTTTCGACCGCCTTCACATCGCCCGGCGAGAACGTCCGGTTGAAGAAGCCGTGTCCGGCGCCCGGATAAAGTTGAATCTCGATATTGCGGTTGCCGGCGGCGGCAGCGGCGACCGCGTCAATCTCGGATTTGGGGATGTGCTCGTCGTTCAGGCCGTAGTGGAGCTGAAGCGGGACGGCCATCTTACGAACCTCGTCGAGGTGCGTGGCAATGCCGAGCGCATAGAGCCCGATGGCCGCATTCACGCCGGCCCGCGCCGCGGCGAGGAACGCAATGCGCCCGCCCATGCAGAAACCGATCGCGGCGATCTTGCCATTGCAATCCGGCGATGTGCGGAGCCACTGCACCGCGGTCCGGCAATCCTCGGCCGCTGTGTCGAAGTCGAACGCCTGCAGCCGCTGCCACGCCTTGTCGGCCTGGTCGAACGGCACGACGCCGGTGAATTCCGACCGCCAGAACATGTTGGCCGCGACCGCGCACCAGCCGCGCCGGGCGTAGTCCTCGGCCATCTCGCGCTTCTTCGCGGCGACGCCCCACATCTCGCTGAAGATGAGAAGCCCCGGTCCGGCGCCGCTGACCGGGCGGGCGAGGTGGCCGTCGAAGCGGCGCGATCCCTCCGCCGCGATGACGACCTCTTCGGTGTGGATCATGGCTACCGATCCCGCGAGCGCTATTTCCGCAGGCCCGCGGTTTCGACCACCTTGGTCCAGCGCTTCTGCTCGGCTTCGAGGTGACGGGCGAAGTCTGCCGGCGTGCCGCCGTGAACCGTCACGGTTTGTCCCTTCAGCGAGTTGACGACTTCGTCCGACTTCACCGCCTCGTTGGCGGCGCGGTTCAGCTTGTCGATGATCGGCTGCGGCGTGCTGGCCGGCGCCTCGATGCCGAACCACAACACCAACTCGCAATCCGGCACGCCGGCTTCGACCATGGTGGGGAGGTCGGGAAAGAAGATGCTGCGCTTGGCGTCGGTAACCGCGAGCGCCACGAGCTTGCCGGCGGCCACCTGACCGGAAACCGTCGAGGCCGGAGAGAAATAGCCCTGGATGCGGTTCGCCAGCATGTCGGTGATGACCTGCGGGCTGCCGGAGTAGGGGATGTGCGTAATGTTGACGCCCGCCAGCGACTTGAACAGTTCAAGCGCCAGATGCGTCGAGCTGCCGACGCCGGACGAGCCGAATGACAGCTTGCCGGGACTGGCTTTGGCGTAGGCGATCAATTCTTTGACGCTTTTGACGCCAAGCTCGGCCGTTACCGCCAGGACGGTCGGCGTCGAGGTGATCAAGGCAATTGGGGCAAAGTCCTTGTAGAAATCAAAATTGAGATTCGGTGTCATCGCCGCGTTGATGACATTGGCGGCCGAGCCGATGAACAGCGTGTAGCCGTCCTTGGGCGCGCGCGCCGCCTGGGCTGCGGCGATGCTCGATCCGGCGCCGAGCTTGTTCTCGATCACGACCTGCTGGCCGAGGATCTGGCCCATCTTGGCGCCGACCACGCGCGCGGAAATGTCGGCGGTGCTGCCGGCGGGAAAGCCGCTGATGAGGTGGATCGGCGCGTTGGGGTAATCCTGCGCGCGGGCCAGCCCGGCCGTGCAGGCGAGCGCCGCGACGGCCGCGATGATCGTCAATTTCTTCATAGCATTCCTCCCTGAGCGGGCGGAGCCAAGCATGTTTCCACGCAGCCCGCCAGCCGCTGCGACACTTGCGCCGCGCGTCACGGCAGCGTGACGATACCTGTCCAGAACTGCATGAAGCGGCCGGTGTCGACGTCGTATTTTCGCGCGAACGTCAGCTTGCCATCATCGCCGATGCGATAGAGGACGAGGGCGGCCGGCAATGTCGAGCCGTCGCGCATCGCCATCGGCAGGATGCTGGCGGCGATCAACAGCCGCCCGCTCGGATCGATGGCGAAGGTGCGGAGATGAATGGTGCGCGCCTCGATGTTTTGGATCAGCGTCGGCTCGCCGCTGGCGTGGTCGATGGCGAACGTCGCGACGTTGTTCTCGCCGCCCTTGAACACTTTCCTGCCGCCGATCTCCTCGGTGCCGGAGTTGCGGTTGGCCATGGCGACGAACCGGCCGTTCGGATGGATGTGGATGGCGCCGGCCATCTGAGTGTGAACGTTGTTGGCACGGTCGGCGAGCGCGTTCTTGATGAACATGGCGTCGCGCGGCAAGGTGCCGTCGTCGTTGAGCTTGTAGACGTGGAGCTCGCTTTGGCGCTCGACTGAGAGAAACAGCCAAAGCTTGTCCGGATGGATGTCGAAATGGCGCGGCCCGAAGCCGAGCCCGTTGCCGCGTGCAATCGAAGCAAGATTGTTCAGCACGCCGTCCTTGAAGCCATAGACCTTGAGCGCGCCGGGGTCCTCGGGTTTCGCGCCGTCGGCATTGTTGCCGCGCGTCACCATGATCGCAGTCCGGTTGCCCGGCGTGGCCAGCACTTGATGGGCGAAAATGCCGACGTCAGGCTTCTCGCGTGGCGCAACGGGATCGCCGAGCGTGCCGTCCGGCTTGATGCGGTGGACCGTGATGTTGCTCGGATAATTGTACGCGGTCAGCAGATACTCGCCGGAGCGGTCGACGCTGCAATGCACCGGTCGCGACGGCAGCGGCGCGGTGCCGCCGTGTGGTGTCAACGCGCCGGTTGCCGGGTCGATGCGGAACGCGGTGGCGATGTGTTTGGTGCCCGGAATGGTGCCGGGCCCGCCGTCGCTCGACACCACGTAGAGAAATTCCTTCGAAGGATGCGGCCAGACGTATTGAACGTTGACGCCGGGCGTGCTGACGGCATCGCGCTTGGACAGCGCCGCGCCATCGACATCGATGTCGTAGCGGGCAAGCTCGGGCCCGATGCTCTGGTAGAACACCGCCTTGGGCATATTTCGCTCCACTGGCCGTCTGTGCTGATTTGTACATTGCACGGCCCGTCGCGAGAGAGTCAAAATCAATCGATGCCTGCAACCATTGACACCAGCGTGCTGATCGTCGGTGGCGGGCCGGTCGGGCTCACGCTCGCCTTCGACCTTGCCTCGCGCGGCATCGACGTGACCGTCACCGAAATCCGGCACGCCGGCGAATTGCCGAGCGTCAAATGCAATCAGGTGTCGTCCCGATCCATGGAGGTCAGGGCATCGCCAAAGCGATCCGCGCCGCCGGACTCCCGGCGGATCATCCGCACGATGTCGCCTGCCGGATTTCGGCGACCGGACCGGAGCTGTCGCGCATCACGCTGCCGTCTCCGGCAGGTCGGAGCCGCGGCGAGGCGGGCGACGACACCTGGTGGCCAACGCCGGAAGCGACGCACCGGATCAACCAGACCTATCTGGAGCCCATCCTGTTCGCTTGTGCGGCGGCACAGCCGCGCATCCGCATCCTCAACCGTACGGAATTCGAAGAGTTTTCTCAGGACGAGCGCGGCGTCACCGGTCTGGCCCGCGATCTCGACAGTGGCGCGCGTATCTCGATCGCCTGCCGATATCTTGTCGGCTGCGACGGCGCGCGCTCGGCGGTCCGCCACGGCATGGGCGCGGAGCTCTCCGGCGTCACGGTCATCCAGCGCGTTCAGTCGACCTACTTCCGCGCGCCCGCGCTCAAGAGCCTATTGCCCGGCAAGCCGGCGTGGATGTATCTCGCCTTCAATCCGCGCCGCTGCGGCACCATGATGTCGATCGACGGCGAGGAGCGCTGGCTCATCCACAATTTCCTCTACAATGGCGAGCCGGAATTCGATTCCATCGATCGCGACTGGGCGATCGCCACTCGCGGAGTTCGAATACGAGGTGATTTCCAAGGAGGACTGGATCGGCCGCCGTCTCGTGGCGGATCGCTTCCAGAACGGCCGCGTCTTCATCTGCGGCGATGCGGCGCATCTTTGGATTCCGCACGCCGGTTACGGCACGAACGCGGGCATCGCCGACGCCGACAATCTCGGCTGGATGCTGTCGGCGGTGTTGAACGGTTGGGCCGAGCCCGCGATGCTGGCCGCGTATCAGGCGGAGCGTCAGCCGATCACCGACCAGGTGTCGAAGTTCGCCTTCAAGATGTCGCAGGACAATTCCAAGCAACGCCGCGAAATCCCCGCCGAGATCGAGCAGGATAATCCCGCGGGCGAGGCGGCCCGCGCCGCGATCGGACAGCAGGCGCGCGATCTCTACATCCAGCAGCAATGCTGCGGCGGGCTCAACTTTGGTTATTTCTACGAGGGCTCGCCAATCGTCGCCTATGACGGCGCGCCGCACCCGGACTATTCGATGGGGCAGTTCACCTCGACGACGGTGCCCGGCTGTCGCGCGCCGCATTTCTGGCTGCGCGACGGCCGGTCGCTTTACGATGTGCTGGGGCTGGGCTTCGGATTGCTGCGGTTCGATCCGTCGGTTGCGGTCGATAACATGGTTGCCGCGGCGAAAAAGCGTGGTGTCCCGCTCGCGGTCCTCGACATCGACGATGCCGACGCGAAAGAACTTTATGCCCGCAAGCTCGTGCTGGTGCGGCCCGACCGTCATGTCGCCTGGCGCGCCGATGCGGCGCCGGACGATCCGCTGGAATGATCGACCATGTGCGCGGGGCGCGGGTTGCCTCGATGGCGAGGGTCGCTGCGGAGTAGGCCGCTATTCCGCTGCCTGCGCCGGCGGCGCGGAATCGATGAAGCCGCCGGACTGCCGCCGCCACAATTCGGCATAATGCCCGCCGGTGCGAAGCAATTCGGCGTGGGTGCCCTGTTCGACGATGCGGCCGCGGTCGATCACGACCAGCCGGTCCATCCGCGCGATGGTGGAGAGTCGGTGCGCGATGGCGATCACGGTCTTGCCGGCCATCAGGGTGTCGAGGCTCGCCTGGATCGCGGCCTCGACCTCGCTGTCGAGCGAGGAGGTGGCTTCATCCAGCACCAGGATTGGCGCGTTCTTCAGAATGACGCGGGCGATGGCGACGCGTTGGCGCTGGCCGCCGGACAGCTTGACGCCGCGCTCGCCGACATGGGCGTCGTAGCCGCGCCGGCCGCGCCAGTCCTCCAATTCGAGGATGAACTCGTGGGCTTGCGCCTCTTTCGCGGCGGCGACGATGTCGGCCTCGGTGGCGTCGGGTTTGCCGTAGCGGATGTTGTCGCGGATTGTCCGATGCAACAGCGAAGTGTCCTGCGTCACCACGGAGATCTGGGTGCGGAGGCTCTCCTGGGTCGCGTTGGCGATGTCCTGGCCGTCGATCAGGATGGCGCCGTCCTCGAGGTCGAAGAAACGCAGCATCAGGTTGACCAGGGTAGATTTGCCCGCGCCGGATCGCCCGATCAGGCCAATGCGCTCGCCGGGATGGATGGTGAGCGACAGCCCATCGATCAGTCCGTTCTCGCGGCCGTAGCCGAAGCGGATGTCCTTGAACTCGATCTCGCCGCGCGGCACCGTCAGCGCGCCGGCCTCCGGCTTGTCGGTCAGCGTGATCGGGCGGGCGATCGTCATCATGCCCTCCTGCACTACGCCGATGTTCTCGAAGATTTCGGTGACGCGCATCGCCACCCAGCCGGCGATGTTGATGATCTGCCACGACAGCGGTAGCGCCATCGCCACGGTGCCGACGTCGACCTTGCCGTGGACCCAGAGCCAGATCGCCATGCCGCCGGTGCCGGCCACCAGCATGGCGTTGAGCGTGGAGAGGCAGAAGCTGAACAGCGTGTTGAGCCGCAGTGAGTTGTAGAACAGCCCGGTGTGCTCCTCGAACGCCTCGCGCACATAGGCGTCCTCGTCGCGGGCGCGGGCGAACAGTTTGACGGTGAGGATGTTGGTGTAGGTGTCGACGATGCGGCCGACCAGCCAGGAGCGCGCCTCGGAGACTTCCTTGGAGCGGTCGCGCATGCGCGGCACGAACACCCGCAGCATCACGATGTAGCTGGCGAACCACAACACGATCGGCAGCGCCAGCCAGCGGTCGGCGGAGGCGAGCAGGATCAGCGCCGCGGTGCCGTAGACGAGGATGTACCAGACGCCGGTGATCAGAGAGACCAGGCTCTCGCGCATCGCGGGGCCGGTCTGCATCACCCGGTTGGCGATGCGGCCGGCGAAGTCGTTCTGGAAGAACGCCCAGGACTGCCGTGCCACATGGAAGTGGTTCTGCCAGCGGATCATGTTGGCGACGTTGACGGCGATGGCCTGGTTGCTGACGAGGTTCTGCGCCATCTGCGCCAGCGGCCGCAGCAGCAGGAGAACGACCGCCATGCCGAGCAGCATCGGCCAATTGTCTGTCCACAGCGTCTCGGGCTGGTTCGACGTCACCAACGTGACGATGCGGCCCATGAAGACCGGGATGGTGGAATCGAGCAGGGCCACGATCAGCCCCGCCACGAACAGCGCGGCGAACAGCCCTTTGGCCTGGCGCGCGAAGTGCCAATAGAACGCGATCAGGCCGGCAGGCGGCTGCGATTGCGCCGGCAGTTCGGTCGGGTCGAGGGCTTTTTCGAACAGGCGGAACATGGAGATTCAATGCACCTAAGTACGGTTCTTGGCCAGACCGTGGCGGCGGATGCGCAGGGATTTATTCGACCGCGTTCTACTGCCGCTTGAACGTGTAGATCACCCGGTCGAGATTGATCAGCGCGGTATTGGCATCGCGGAAGTGAAAGGTGTGGAGCGCCTTCAGGCAGCGCACATCGACGCCGGGAATATCGCCCTTGGGAAAGCCGAGCCGCGCGGCCGCCGCCGCCGGATTCGGCTCCGGCAGATTGCCCTGGAACAGCGCGTCGGCCTCGATCGAGTTGGTGTCGTACAGCACCTTGCTCTTGCAGTTGAGCGCCTTCCACTTCGAGGCGACGGCGCCGGGCGCGAACGTCACCTCGGTGTTGAGCATGCGCCGGCCCGCGGCGGCGAGCGCGGCCCACTCCTCGGGCTTGGCCCACGGTGCGGGCACGGCTTCGACGATCTGCCATTTGCCGAGGATCGAGACGCCGGCAGCCGGTGCGTTCGGCGCGAACATGAGAAGCGCGGCCAGTGCGAGCGCGGCACGGCAGGCGTTCCGATGCGTCATGCCGACAGCCCGGCCGATGCGGCGGCCGCCGCGCGAAGGCAGGCCGGACACAGGCAGGTCGTGTCCGCAGCATCCGGCATCGGCAGACGATAGGCCTCGTCCATGCACCAGCAGGCGCCGGCGCTGGCGCCGCATTCGAACGACGTGCCGCAGCGGGCGCAGGCGAGGCGCGGCAGCAGCAATGTCGAATCGGTGGGAGCCAGACTCATCTTGGCATTATTGGGTGTCATTGCCCGTGAGATCAATCATGCCGCGGTGACCGTATTGCGGCAGTGTCTGTATTCCGCAGCGCCGCTTTCATAGCATTTTCTTTCATAGGCGCCGGGCATGGCCGGAGCCGCGATCAGTGCTTATGATACTTGGAGCTTACTTGCAGTTTTTGTCGCTTGAGCGGAAGGAACCTGTTGATGATCGACCTGCATTATTGGACCACGCCGAATGGTCATAAAGTCACGATGTTTCTCGAAGAGACCGACACGCCCTACAAGATTTTCCCGGTGAACATCGGCAAGGGCGAGCAGTTCAAGGCGGACTTCCTCGCCATTTCCCCGAACAACCGCATCCCGGCGATGATCGATCACGATACGCCCGGCGGCGGCAAGCCGATCTCGGTGTTCGAATCCGGTGCCATGCTGGTCTATCTCGCCGAGAAGACCGGACAATTCCTGCCGAACGAGCCGGCGAAGCGCGCCGACGTCATGCAATGGCTGTTCTGGCAGATGGGCGGGCTTGGGCCGATGTCCGGGCAGAACAACCATTTCAGCAACTACGCGACCGACAAGATTCCATACGCGATGGACCGCTATCGTAACGAGGTGAACAGGCTCTACGGCGTCATGGACCGGCGGCTGGCCGATCGCCCGTTCCTTGCCGGCGACTATTCCATCGCCGACATGGCGAGCTATCCGTGGGCGGCGCTGCACGAGCGGCAGCACCAGAAGATCGCCGACTTTCCAAACCTGAAGAAATGGCTCGACGTCATCGCGGCGCGGCCGGCGACGGTACGCGCCTACGACATTGTGAAGAAGGTCAATCCGAATCACGGCGGCATTCGCACCGCCGAGGAACGCGCCATCTTGTTCGGCCAGACCGCGGAGTCGATCGCCAAGGCCGCGGCCGCCGCGCGTTAGCACTGCATCTTCGCGTGCAGAAACGAAACGGGCCGCTCGTTGGAGCGGCCCGTTTTATGTTGAGTGTTGTTGCAGCGGTCAGGTGCCGCGGCCCCAGAGACCGCAGTAGCGCCGCGCCACGAACGGCAGGCCGTTGGCATAGCCCGGCATGCTCTCGTATTTCGGCAGCTTGAACTCCTTCTCGGCTTCGTCCCAGCACTTGCCGGCCTGGCCGAGCTTCTTCATCTCGGACGACGCGTCCTGATAGAGCGCCAGCACGTTCTTGGCGTCCTCCTTGGTGCCGAGCCGGCCATTCGGCGCGCCCGGATGGCCGGGGATCAGCCGGTCCCAATCCAGCGCCAGGACCTTGGTGATGAAGGCCTCGGTCTCCAGCGGGAAGAAGTCGATCATGCCGCGGCCCGGGAACGAGCCGACCGGGATCGTATCGACGACGAAGATGATCTTCTCCTTGGGCAGCCGGATTACCAGGTTGGAATCCGAGTGGTTGGGTCCGAGATAGAGCAGCTCCATCGTCGTGCCGCCGAGCTTGATGACCTTCTTGTTGCCGATCGACTCGTCCGGCATCGGGGTATTCGGGTCTTTCAGCGGAGCAAGATGGGCGGTCGCGTTCTTGTGCGCGATGATCGTGGCGCCGGCATCCTTGAACGCCTTGCCGCCGGCGATGTGATCGAAGTGGTGATGGCTGTAGATCAGAAATTTCACCGGCTTGTCGGTGACCTTCTTGATCTCATCGAGATACTGCTGGCCGCCGGTCGGTCGGCCATAGGCGACCGGATCGGTCGCGATCACGCCGGCCGGCGTGACGACGAACATCGACTGATGGTTGCCGTTGCGGAAGATATAGACGTTGTCGGTGCCGTCGACCTTCTTGGTTTCGATCTGCGGCCGCGCCGGCTGCTGCTGCGCCTCAGCCGGTTGACCGAGCACGGCCGCGAGCGATGCAGCCGTCAGCGCAGTGTATAAAGAACGTGACATGGTCGCCCCTCTTTGAAGTTTCTGTCGCGGCCCAAGGCTAAACTATGACGCGGCGTGTGCACAATCACGATAGCGATATCGTCGGCCGGCCCCGGTTTGTAAACAAAAGCGGCGCACGCTTATTCCAGCGTGCGCCGCAATATTTCGAAGTCTGATCGGCGATTACTGGTCGCCGCCGATGAATCCCGAGATCTTCCAGCCGGCGCCTTCCTTGCTGAAGCAGAGCTGGTCGCTGCCGAGCGGGCTCAGCGCTTCGGCCGGCACGAAGCCGGTCTTGCCGGATGGCGTGACCACCTTCAGCATCGGATTTTGCTGATTGCCCGGCGCGTTGTCCTCCATCACCCGGACGAAGTGCAGGCCGAGCTTCTCGACCACCGGCGAGTTGGGCTGCGGGCCCGAGTGCACCTCGAGACCGGTTTGGGTCGGATAGGCCCAGTCGCCTTCCTCGGTGCCGGTCGCCTTGGCGAGTGCCTCGAGCTCCTGCGCACTGAAGGTCGGGTCGGCGGGTGAGCAGATGGTGTCCTTGCGGTCCGGAAACGGCGTGCCGGTCGGATCGGCGGCGGCCGCGCCGAGCAGCTCCCAGCCCGGCGCCTCCTTGCCGTCGAGCTGGATCGCCTTGGCGAGATTTTCGATGCCGGGCTTTTTCTTGTCGGCCTTGTCGCCCTTATCGCCCATCCAGAAGAAGTTCGGCACGACGAGGCCGGCCAGCGCCTTGCGGTCCTTCTTCTCGGCGACCGCGCCGAGCTGCTTGCGGAACGCCTCGAAGCTCGGATCGGCCACGGCCGCGGGCGCGGTGATCGACACCGGCTTGTAAGGCTTGGCCGCGGCGGCGGCCGGCTGTTGCGGCGGCGCGGCCGGTCCGCGCTGGGGCGGCGGGGCGCCTTGGCCGCCGGCCGGCGGCAACTGCCCGGGTCGCGGCAATTGGCTTTGCGAAAGGGCAGGGGCGGCGAGCAGCAGCGAGGCGATGGACACGGCGGCAATGAGACGGGGCTTCATCGGGTATCTCCTTCGGTGAACTTAATGAGTGGAATCTACGTCAGAATAAGTCGGTGTTGCGACGGCTCGGGTTCGTTCCGCCAAATCTTTTTAATTGGCCCCGGCGACGTAGCCGGCGATCCGCCAGCCGGCGACCAAGTCGCGCCGCGCGGAACAACGCAAAAGTCACGTCGTCCAAAGCGGCCGGCCGCGTGATCGTGACGGGCTCGTAGGGCTTGGGTGGGCGCGGCGGCGACTGCGCCAGGGAGGTCGCTGCGGCGCATGACGCTGCGATGACAGCCAGCAGGAATGAACAGGAGTGGCGCATGTGTGGTGCCGAATTGCGGGCGGTCAGGGTAGGGCGCGCAGTTTGCTGCGAGCTTATCATAGCGCGCCGCAGGCTACTTTATCCGTTTGCCAACATCACACCCGCGAATTGAAGATATCAGGAACTGTCATTGGCTCTCGGAGAATCATGATCGTACGCTCTGAAATGGTCTCCATGCGGGACAATAACCGGCACCACCGAGCGACTTTGATATGCAGCTCGATTTCATAACGGTTGATGTCTTCACCGATCGGCGCTTCGGAGGCAATCCGCTCGCGGTTGTGCTCAACGGTCGGGAGCTGACGACAGAGCAGATGCAATCCATTGCGGCTGAATTCAATCTTGCGGAAACAACGTTCGTCCTGCCTCCGAAGAACCCCGCCCATACCGCCGAGGTTCGAATTTTCACACCCCGCGCTGAGTTGCCTTTTGCGGGCCACCCCAATATCGGAACGGCCTTTGTCTTGGCTCGGCCAAGCAGCGCCAACGGCGGCGTCGTTCGCGAACCGATCGTATTCGAGGAGCGGGCTGGTCTGGTTAGGCTGGACCTGATCAGGGATGGGACTTCGGTCGTTGGCGCCCGACTTGCCGCACCGCAATCTCTCGTGCGGGGAGAAGATATCGCCTTGGATGTCGTGGCGGCGGCATGCTCCATTGGCGTCAGCGATATCGAGACGGCCAATCACCCTCCCTGCATTGCGTCATGTGGTATTCCCTTCGCGCTTGCCCAGTTGAAGACGCGATCGTCTCTGGCGGCTGCGCAACCGCGATCGGAGGTATTCTCCGAACACCTTAGAGCGGATCGAGTGACCGGCGTACTCCTTTACGCGTTCGACAAAGAACGTGGCGTCGACATTCAAGCTCGGATGTTCGCGCCGCTCTATGGCGTCCCGGAAGATCCAGCCACCGGTAGCGCCAACGTAGCTCTTGCCGGGTTTCTGGCCAGCTTGCGTTCTGAGACCGATTTGACGCTGCAACTGCGGATCGCCCAGGGTGTCGACATGGGCCGCCCCAGCTTGCTCGAGGCGATGGCTGAGAAGCGCAACAACCGGATCACCGGGATGTGGATCGGTGGAAGGTGTGTAACGATGATGCGCGGCAGTCTGTCGCTTTAAGCGACGGCGCTTTGCTTTTCGGAGCAAGACGGATTTTTGTTAGCGTCCGCCCGGCGCATCTATGAGTTTATGTCCGCCCTAGCGCCGGAACCGGCCATCCGCATCTCGCGTTCTCAACCGGCCCTGCCCGCGCTACGGCGACTAGATGTTGGAGCCGAGCAGCATCAGGATCGGCAGCACATAAGGCGAGGACAGCATCGCGGGCATGGCAATCTCGTGGATGAATGAGGATTCGGCGTTGGGAGCGTTTTTCATATTTCAAAAGTGGTAGGGTGACGCGAACGCCGGCTCAACCGTGCGAGGGGGAAGAAAGTCATGATCAAGATCACGCCCGTGATGAAGGACCTGCTGGACAAGGCGCTGGCGGACGGTACGCCGTGTCTGGTCGGCACCGCATCGAAGGACGGCCATCCGCAGATCAGCCCGAAGGGCAGCGTCGCGGTCTTCAATGACGATACGCTGTGCTACTGGGAGCGCAGCCATCGTTCGTCGCAGAAGCGGCTCGGTGAAAATCCGAACGTCGTGGTCTATTACCGCAACCCGGCGCGCAAGGAGAATCCCTATCGCGCCGGCTGCATCCGCTTTCACGGCAAGGCGCGGCTGGTCACCAGCGGGCCGGAGCGCGACAAGGCTTGGGACCTGACCAATCACGAAGAGCAGAGTAAGGACCCGGACAAGAAGGGCGCGGCGGTCATCATCGCTCTCGGCCTGATCGAGCAGATCGACAGCACCGTCATCATGAAGAAGGACTGAGCATGATCCCGAAAAGTGGGAACCGGTTTTCGGATAAGATCATGCTCAAAAAGGAATACTGACATGGCCACGCATCGCCTGGAGGCTTCGCCCGAAACCGTGCACTGGGGCTACTTCGACGCCAAGTTGCCGCCGCAGCTCACGGTCGATTCCGGCGACACCGTCACCGTCTCGACGGTGTCGGGCACGCTCGGCTGGCTGCCGAAAGCGGACTCCGGGCTGACGGTGCCGCCGGCGTTGCAGGCGATCCACGACAAGGTGCAGGCCAAGCTCGGCGGTCCGCACATCCTCACCGGGCCGGTCGCGGTGCGCGGCGCCAAAGCCGGCCAAGTGCTCGAGGTCCGCATCAAGGCGATCGAGCTGTTCCAGGACTGGGGCTACAACACCATCCGTCCGCTCGCCGGCGCGCTGCCAGACGATTTCAAAACGATGCGGCAGATCCATATCCCGCTCGACAAGAAGCGGATGATCGGAAAATTGCCGTGGGGTCTCGATCTCGACCTCAAGCCGTTCTTCGGCATCATGGCGGTGGCGCCGCCCGCCGCATGGGGCATGATCAACTCGCCGCCGCCGCGGCGGAACGGCGGCAACATGGACAACAAGGAGCTCGTCGCCGGCACCACGCTCTATCTGCCGATCCACACCGACGGCGCGCTGTTCTCCTGCGGCGACGGCCACGGCGCCCAAGGCGACGGCGAGGTCTGCATCACCGCGATCGAGACGGGCTTGGTCGGCACCTTCGAGCTGATCGCGCGCTCCGACATGGCGCCGCTCGAATGGCCGATGGCGGAGACGCCGACGCACGTGATGACCATGGCGTTCGATCCCGACCTTGACGATTGCGTGGTGATCGCGCTCCGCGACATGATCAAGCTGATCTGCGCGCGCACCGGCATCTCGCGCGAGGACGCCTACACGCTGTGCAGTTTGGCTGCGGACTTGCGCGTCACGCAGGTGGTCAACGGCGCGAAGGGCATCCACGTGATGTTGGAGAAGAAGCTGCTGCAGAAAGGGCAATAGCGAGAGTCCGCAGGGGCGTGACGAGGAGTCCAAGTGGAGTGTAGTGGTAGGCGAGCGTCTCACCGGCCGGACAGATGTAACAGGCCTTGCCGAGCTGCAAATTCAGTTGGCGCCACCGCTATCGGGAACGAGCATGCGGATCATACCGTCCTGCCGCGAGGTGAGGAACAACTCGCCATCGTGGCTGCGGCTGATATGCAGATCGGCTCGCGTCACGGGCTTGCCCATAGCCTGGTCGATCAGATCCTTGAACGACACCTCTACGCGCTTCCCGCTGGCGTCGCGGACATAGAGTTGAACCTCTTCGACGGGTGCGACCGTCTGCGGAATGCCGTCGTCGGCCTTTTTCACCGCGGCGAGGTCGGAGACAAATACGCGTCCGTTGAAGATGTCGCCGAAAATGAATTTGTCTTTCAGCGCATCGATACGCCCGTGATAAGCGAAGCCGGCGGTTATCGCGCGCCCCTCGTCGTGATCGTAGACCACCACGGGGTAGGTAAATCCGTCCTTCACTCGCCCGTCCAAAATCTCCGGCGGAAGCGGATATAACTCATTCAGCGCGCCGCCACGAAACCTGCCGTTCGCGAAGTAACCTTCGCGCTTCATCCAGCCGTAATTCTCGCCATTGCGGACGATATTGATCTCTTCGATGTGGTCCATCCCGATGTCGGCGGCGAACATCGTTCCGTCGGTGTCCCAGGAAAGCCGATGGGCGTTGCGGAATCCGTAGGCGTAGATTTCGCCAAGCACATTCGGATTGCCGTCCGCGGCGAGCTTGTTCGCCGTCGGAACCGTGTAGTCGCCCACCCCCTTTCGCCCGCGCGTCACCGATGGGCTTCGCGGATCGATGCGCAGGATGGCGCCAACGACTGAATCGAGCCGCTGCGTCTGCGCGGGATTGCTCGCGTTCGGCCCGCCGCCGTTGCCGAACCCAAAATCGCTGCCGCTGGTGTAGAGCAAGCCATAGTCAGGATCGCCCGACTTCGCCGTCGGATTGAAATCCACCGCGCCCATGGGATGGGTCAGGTTCGCAACGACGTGGGCCGCGCGCAGGAGTTCACGCCGCGTACCCTCGAACGTGTTGGCAGCCGGGTTCGTCGCGTGCCATTCGGTGACGACGTTGTGGTAAGTCACGTCCTTCAATCCATACCCGACCGGAATAATGTCAGACGTTTTCGGATTCCCCGGTCCGTTCTCGCTGTGCACCGTGTAGAACAGGCCGCTGGTCGCGAATTCAGGGTGAAAGGCGAAACCGATGAAGCCGCTTTCAAGGCGGCGATAGACCGAAAGCGGAAATGTCGTGCCGACGTCGGCATAGACGTGCGGCTGATTTTTCGAATCGATCCAATACAGCAGCCCTCGCGAGTCGTTCGCGAAGCGGCGGCCGTCGGGCAGATCGCGCACGTAACTCACACGCGCCCAGGCCGCCGGCGCAACGTCCAGCTCGGGGGCGCGCAACCCGCGCGTATCGGGCAGCCGCGCCAGATCCTTGACCTCGACGGCAATCCCGCGCTTCACAATGGGTTCGGGAATCGGGTTGCGCGTGATCGGCTCGTCGGCGGCGCTGGCAGCTGGAACGGCGAGAAGCGCAATGATGCCGAGCCACATCCGTGTTCGCACGAACGCCTCCATTATTTCGATGGAAAAGGAATCCAATCGGGATTCCCCAGTGAACCCCGGACCGGATTGGATTTTTGCGCTTTTGCCTCGCGCTGACAAGACTGCCTGGTGGCGCGGACGAGTGCGACATCCGGTGAATGCGGGCTTAATTCTGGATCGGCTACTTCGCCGGCACGACTTTCAGGATGCGCCCGGCGTTGTTGTCGGTGGCGAGATAGATCGCGCCGTCGGGTCCGACGCGCACGTCGCGGATGCGCTCGCGAAGGCCCTGCAGCAGGCGTTCCTCGCCGGTGACCTTGTCGCCGTCGAGGCTCAGCCGCGCCAGCATCTGCCCGGCCAGCGCACCGACCAGCAGGCTGCCCTTCCACGCCGGGAACAGATCGCCGGTGTAGAACGCCATGCCGGACGGCGCGATCGACGGCACCCAGTATTTGATCGGCTGCTCCATGCCTGGCATCTCGGCCCTGCCGCTGCCGACCGGCGTGCCGTCGTAATTGACGCCAAATGAAATCACCGGCCACCCGTAGTTTTTGCCGGGCTGGGGAATGTTGACCTCGTCGCCGCCCCGGGCGCCGTGCTCGTGCTCCCACAGTTTTCCGGTGACGGGATGGATCGCGGCGCCCTGCGCGTTGCGGTGACCGTATGACCAGATCTCCGGCTTGGCATGCTTGCGGCCGACGAAGGGATTGTCGTTCGGCACCGAGCCGTCGGGTTTGACGCGGACAATCTTGCCGAGATGGCTGGTCAGCTTCTGCGCTTCGTCGCGGTCGGTGAAATGCTCGCCCGTCGTCAGGAAGAGATTGTTGTCCGCACTCTGGGCGATGCGGCAGCCGAAGTGGTTGCCGCTCGACAACGGCCCGTCCTGACGGAAGATCACTTTCACGTCGTCGAGCCTGCTGTCGTCGGCGAGGGTCGCACGCGCCATCGCGGTGCGTGCGCCGCCGCCGCCGGCCGGCTCGGCGTAGCAGAAATAGATCGTTTTGTTCTGCGCGAAGCCGCGGTCGAGCACGACGTCGTGCAGGCCGCCTTGTCCGGACGCCATGACCTTCGGCACGCCTTGCAGCGACGCACTCAATTTTCCATCCGGCGTTGCGATCCGCATGCGGCCGGGACGCTCGGTCACCAGCATGCGGCCGTCAGGCAGGAAGGCCAGTGCCCACGGATGCGACAGCCCACCCACCACGGTCTCGATTTTGAGGTCGCCGGCCGAGGATTTGAATGTCTGCGCGTCTGCCGCGGACGACAGCGCGAGCAAGCCGGCGGCAAGCGCGATCGAGAAACGCATGACGATCTCCGTGACGTGCGATGGATGTCAGCGGATATAGGAATAGGTGCGCTGCCGCACCAGCAGCATGAACAGGATCGCGATGTTGGCGATGTTGAAGGCGACGCCGGTGGCGAAGGCCGGCGTGTAGTAGCCGTAGATGTCGTAGAGATAGCCGGCGAGCCAGCCGCCGGTGCCCATGCCGCTGCCGGTGAGCAGCAGCACCGCCGGCACCCGCCAATGCGCCTCGCTCATCGGATAGAGTTCGCGGATGGTCAGAACGTAGGCCGGGATCAGCGCGCTGAAGCCAATCCCGAAGGCGGTCGAAACCGCAAACAGGCCGACGGCGTCCTGGGTGAACAGAAATCCGCTCATCGCCGCGCATTGCAGGATCGAGCTGCAGAATGCCGTGAGCACGCCGCCCATCCGGTCGGACAGCCAGCCCCAGCCCTGGCGGCTGAAGAAGCCCATGCCGAGCAGCACCGACAGCATGGTGGCGCCGACGGTCGCGGAAATCCCAAGGTCGCTGCAATAGGCGACCAGATGCTGCTGCGGCATCGACATCGTCACGCAGCACAGGAAGCCCGCCACCGCGATCATGCCGAACACGACATTGGGATGCCAGCCGAGCACCTTCGGCCGCGCGCTGCCTGCGGCGGTCGCGGCCGTCTCGTGCTGCATCTCGGGCGGCGGACGGAGATAAATGATCGCCAGTGGCACGATGACCAAAAGCTGCAGGATCGCGAACCCAATCATGGTCCAGCGCCAGCCGAAATACGCAATCGAACGCTCGAAGATGGTCGGCCAGACAAACCCGGCCAGATAGCCGCCGCTGGAAATCAGCGCCAGCGCCGAGCCGCGGCGCCGGTCGAACCACCGGCTGACATAGACGAACAGCGGCGCGTTCAATCCGGCGTTGCCGAGCAGGCCCATGAACAGGCCGTGGCCGACGTAGAGCTGCCACGGCGCGCCCAATGACGAAATGAAAAGGCCCAAGGCGATCATCACCGAGCCGGTGATGACGGTCCAGCGGATGCCGTAGCTGTTGGCGAGCCGGCCCATCAGCAGTCCGCCGACCGCGCTGCCGAACAACGACAGCGACACCGCGAGCGAAGGCACCTGCCGGGCGCCGCCGGTCTCGGATGCGATCTCTTTCAATCCGACCGCGGTGATCCACGGCCCGCCGAACGACAGGCCGAGCAGGATCAGCGACACGCTGGCGACGACCCACGAGGTGCGGGTCTCGATCGAGCGCGTGTCCGCGCGTGTGTCAATGGGTCGCTGCTCTGTCGAGCGCGACTCGATGTCGTGTGTCGTCAAGCCAGTTCCCGGCGGATTGGCGTTGAGTCAAAGGGCCTGGGCGGGTTCCGACCGCCTAGGCCCGGGCGAATTCGAGGTGCTACTGTGTACCCAACGCTAGGGAGGAAACAAATGTTAAAGACGATGATCGCCATTGCGCTGGCCGCGGGCTGCGCGATCAGCGGCGCCAGCGCACAATCCTTTCCGTCGCGCCCCGTCACGATCCTGGTTCCGCTCGCCGCCGGCGGATCGACCGACACGATCGCGCGCATCATGGCGGAGGGCATGCGTCCGCATCTCGGCCAGCCGGTGATCGTCGAGAACTCGCCCGGCGCGGGCGGCACCACCGGCGTGATCCGCGTCGCACGTTCGGCGCCCGACGGCTACACCGTGCAGATCGGCCAGTGGGGCACCAATGTCGCGAGCGGCGCGGTGTACGACCTGCCGATCGATCTCCTGAAAGACCTCGAACCGGTTGCGCTGATCTGCACGCAGCCGTCGATGATCGTCGGCCGGAAAACCCTGCCGGCGGACAATCTCAAAGAGCTGATCGCCTGGATCAAAGCCAATCCGGGCAAGGTGACAGTCGGCAACGCCGGCATCGGCAGTCCCGGCCACGTCGGCGGCGTGTTCTTTCAAAACACCATCGGCGGTCAGATGCAATTTGTCCCGTATCGCAGCGCCGGTCCGGCCTCGCAGGATCTGCTGGCCGGCAACATCGACATGATGATGGACACTGCGGCGACCTCAGGCGGGCACGTCCGCAGCGGGCTGCTGAAGGCCTTCGCCATGACGGCGAACAAGCGTTCGCCGGTGGTGCCGGATGTTCCGACGACGGATGAGGCCGGACTGCCGGGATTTTATTTTTATTTCTGGCACGCGCTGTGGGTGCCGAAGGGGACGCCGAAGGACGTCATCGCCAAGCTCAACGAAGCGGTGGTGAAGGCGCGCAACGACCCGGCGACGCACAAGCGGCTGGCCGACGCCGGGCAGGAGTTCTTCCCCGCCGACATGGCGCTCGCCGGAGGCGCTCGCCAAGTACCAGAAGGAAGAGATCGACAAGTGGTGGCCGGTCATCAAAGCCGCCGGCATCAAAGTGCAGCAGTAGGTTCGAAAATCCAGTCCGGGGGAAACACATGCGGAAGCTGATTGGGGCGCTCGCGCTCGCATGGTCGCGGGTCTTGCAAGCGCGCAGGCGCAAACCTTTCCATCGCGGCAGATCACGCTGGTGGTGCCGTTCCCGCCGGGCGGCTCGACCGACGTCGCGGCCCGCATCATGGCCGAGAAGATGCGGCCGATCCTCGGCCAGCCGGTCATCATCGAGAACCAGGGCGGCGCCGGCGGCAGCATCGCGGTCGGGCGCGTCGCGCGCTCGGCGCCCGACGGCTACACCATCGACATCGGCCAGTGGGACACCCACGTCGGCAGCATCATCTACAATCTGAACTACGACCTGCAGAAGGATTTCGAGCCGCTCGGGCTGATCTCGGTCAATCCGCAGCTTCTGGTCGCCAAGAAAAATCTTCCGGCCAACAAGCTCAGCGAGCTCGTGACCTGGATGAAGGCCAATCCGGGCGAGGCCAAGTTCGTCAACCAGAACGCCGCGGCCGCCATTACCGGCCTGCTGCTGCAGCAGCTCACCGACACCAAGCTGACCTTCATTCCTTATCGCGGCGCGGGTCCGGCGATGACCGATCTGGTATCGGGGCAGGTCGATCTCCTGGTCGCGCAGGGCGCGGTGACGCTGCCGCAGATCCGCGGCGGCACCATCAAGGCGATCGCCAACCTGTCGCCGCAGCGTTCGGCGTCGATGCCGGACATCCCGACCTCGGATGAGACCGGCGTGCCCGGACTCTATATGTCGGGATGGTTCGGGTTCTGGGCGCCCAAGGGCACGCCGAAAGACGTGGTCGCCAAGCTCAACGGCGCGATGATGCAGGTGCTCGCCGACCCGACCACCAAGGCGAAGTTCGCCGAGCTCGGTCTCGACGTCGCGTCGAAGGAGCAGCAGACGCCGGAAGGGCTCGCCGCATTCCAGAAGGCCGAGATCGAGAAATGGTGGCCGATCATCAAGGCGGCCAACATCAAGGGCGAATGACGGGCATGAAAAAGTTTCTGACCGCCGTCGTTGCCGCTGCGGCCTGCGTCATCGCCGCCGGCGCCCATGCGCAGACCTATCCGACGCGGCCGATCACGCTGGTGGTGCCGTTCGCGGCCGGCGGGCCGACCGACACCATCGCGCGCATCTTCGCCGAACGGCTGCGAGCGTCGCTCGGCCAGACCGTCGTGGTCGAGAACACCACCGGGGCGGCCGGCACCATCGGCGTCGGCAAGGTCGTGCGCGCCGCGCCCGACGGCTACACCGTTCTGATCGGCCACTGGAGCACCCATGTCGTCAACGGCGCGATCTATCCGCTGACCTACGATCTGCTCAACGACTTCGCGCCGATCTCGCTGATCGCCAGCAATCCGCAGCTTCTCGTCGCCAAAAAGTCCGATCCCGGCGAAGGACCTCAAGGAGTTGATCGCCTGGGTGAAGGCCAACCAGGACAAGATTTCCGCCGGCACCGCGGGCGCGGGCGCGGCGTCCCACGTCAGCGGCGTCTATTTCCAAAGCGTGACCGGCACCAAGTTCACCTTCGTGCCGTATCGCGGCACCGGCCCGGCGCTGCAGGACGTGGTGGCGGGCAATCTCGATCTGATGTTCGACCAGGCGGCGAGCGCGCTGCCGCAGGTGCGGAACGGCAATGTGCGGGCCTTCGCCGTCACCGCGAAGACGCGCCTGACCTCCGCGCCCGACATTCCCACGGTGGACGAGGCGGGGATGCCGGGCTTCTACATCGCGGTCTGGCACGCGCTGTGGCTGCCCAAGGGCACGCCGAAGGACATCGTGATGCGTCTGAACGCGGCGGTGCGCGAGACGCTCGCCGACCCCGCGGTGCGCGCAGCGCCTGGTCGAGCTCGGCCAGGACATTCCGCCGACCGATCAGCAGACGCCGGAGGCGCTCTACGCCTACCATAAGGCCGAGATCGAGAAATGGTGGCCGATCATCAAGGCGGCCGGCATCAAGCCGGAGTAGTTCGGAGGCTGCTGATGAAGCGGTTGTTGCTGGCCGGCCTGCTCGCGGTGGTGAGCGTCGCCGGCGCGTCGGCGCAGGATTACCCGAACCGGCCGATCACGGTGATCGTGCCGTTCCCGGCCGGCGGGCCGACCGACGCCATCATCCGCAATCTCGGCGAGCGCATGCGCGTCTCGCTCGGCCAGCCGCTGATCGTCGAATACGTCACCGGCGCCGGCGGCACCGTCGGCACCACCCGCGCCAACCGTGCCGCGCCCGACGGCTACACCATCATCTGCGGGCACTTCGGCACCCACGCCACCAACGGCGCGGTCTATCAACTGCCCTACGACCTGGTGACGGACTTCACGCCGATTTCGCTGCTGCCGCGCAATCCGTATCTCGTCGTCGCGCAGAAGAATCTGCCGCCGAACAATCTGCGGGAGTTCATGGCCTATCTGAAGGCCAACCCCGGCAAGGTGAACATGGGCCATCCCGGCGTCGGCACCGGCCCGCATCTGCTGCGCCATTCAACTGGCGAACCTCGCCGGCGGCACGATGAACTACGTTCCCTATCGCGGCTCCGGTCCGGCGATGACCGATCTGATCGCCGGCCAGATCGATCTCATGGTCGATCAGGTGCAGACCTCGTCGGGACAAATTCGCGCCGGCACGATCAAGGCCTATGCGATCGCGGCGCCGACGCGCGCGAGCTCGGCGCCCGATGTGCCGACGGTGGACGAGGCCGGCGCGCCGGGGCTGCACATGTCGCTGTGGTACGGCTTCTGGGCGCCGCCCGGCACGCCGGCACCGATCGTCAACAAGCTCAAAGCCGCGGTGCAGGACGCGCTCGGCGATGCCGAGGTGCAGGCGCGGCTGACGAGCCTCGGGCATGGAGATCCCGCCGCGCGAGCAGCAGACGCGCGGAAGCGCTGGTGGCGCAGCAGAAGGCCGACATCGCGATCTGGTGGCCGATCATCAAGGCCGCCGGGATCAAGCAGCAGTGAGGACGCCATGATCAGGAAAGCGCTTGCGGCCATCGTCATCGCGGCCCTGTTCGGGGCCGGCAGCGCATCCGCGCAGACCTATCCGTCGAAGCCGATCACCGTGATCGTGCCGTTCGCGGCCGGCGGCGCGACCGACGTGCTGGCGCGTTTCCTCGGCGAGCGGCTGCGGGCCATTCTCGGCCAGCCGATCATCATCGAGAACGTCACCGGCGCCGGCGGCAGCATCGGCGTCACCCGCTTGGTGCGCGCGCCGGCCGACGGCTACACCATCGAGATGGGCACCTCGACCACCAACATGCTGCTCGGCGGGCTTTATCCGTTGCCGTTCGATCTGCATCAACGACCTCGCGCCGATCCTGCATGATCGCCAGCGAGCCGCTGATGATCGTCGGCAAGAAGGCTTTGCCGGCGAAGGACCTCAAGGAGCTGATCGCCTGGCTCAAGGCCAATCCCGACAAGGCCTCGATCGGCATTCCGGCGGTCGGCGGCACCGGCCATCTCGCCGGACTGTCGTTTCTGAACGAGATCGGCACCAAGGCCCAGTTCATCCCGTACCGCGGCAACGGTCCGGCGCTGCAGGATCTGGTCGCGGGCCAGATCGATCTGCAGATCGAGCCGGCGTCGAATTTTTTTGCGCAGGCCAAGGCCGGCGCGATCAAGCCCTACGCCATCACGGCGAAGAACCGCAGCACGGCGGCCGGCGACATTCCGACCACCGACGAGGCGGGGTTGCCGGGCTTCCATGCTTCGCTCTGGTACGGGCTGTGGGCGCCGAAGGACACGCCGAAGGAGATCGTCGCGCGGCTGAACGCGGCGATGCTCGAGGCGCTGGCGCACGAGGAGACGCGCAAGCGCTTCGCCGATCTGGGCATCGACACGCCGCCGCGCGAGCAGCAGACGCCGGACGCCTTGCGCGCCTTCCAGAAGACAGAAGCCGACAAGTGGTGGCCGATCATCAAGGCCGCCAACATCAAAGGTCAGTGAGATCGGCGGGGAGAGTGGAATGAGGCGGACATTGATCGCGGCGGTCGCGGTCCTGTGCCGCGATGTCGGCGCCGCGCAGGCGCAGACCTTTCCATCGAAGCCGATCACCGTCGTCATTCCGCTCGCGGCGGGCGGCGCGGTCGACACCAATGTCCGCATCATGCTCGAGTCGATGCGGACCACGCTCGGTCAGCCGATCCTGGTCGAGAACAACGGCGGCGCCGGCGGCGTCACCGGCATCAACCGGGTCGCCCGCGCGGCGCCCGACGGCTACACGATCAGCGTCGGCACCTGGGGCACCCACGTCGTCAACGCCTTCGTCTATTCGACGCCGTACGACCTGGCGCAGGATTTCGAGCCGGTGGCGCTGCTGCCGAGCGTGCCGCACTGGTTCATCGCGCGGAAAAACCTGCCGCCGAAGGACTTCAAGGAGTTCATCGCTTATCTCAAGGAAAACAGCGGCAAGGTCACCGCCGCCTCGGTCGGCGCCGGCGGCAGCTCGGCGGTGTGCGGCTACTATTTCGGCAAGGCCACCGGCACCAGCACCACGCTGGTGCCCTATCGCGGCGGCGCGCCGGCGTTGCAGGATATCGTCGCCGGCAACGTCGACATGATGTGCGACCTTGCCGCGAATTCGCTCGGGCAGGTCCGGGCCGGCACCATCAAGGCCTATGCGGTGACGTCGAAGAAGCGATGGTTCGCCGCGCCGGAACTGCCGACCGCCGACGAGGCCGGTGTGCCCGGTCTCGATTTGAGCAATTGGCTCGGCGCCTATGCGCCCAAGGGCACGCCGAAGGACATCGTCGCCAAGCTCAGCAACGCCTTCGCCGTCGCCATGGCCGATCCGGCGGTGCGCCAGCGGATCGCCGATCAGGGCATGGAAGTGCCGCCGCCCGAGCAGCAGACCCCGGAAGGGTTCGCGGTGTATTTGAAATCCGAGATGGACAAGTGGGGCGCGATCATCCGCGAGTCCGGCATCAAGGCGCAATGAAACGCGTGGTTAATGTCATTCCCGGGAGCGTGACGTGAAAGCATTTTCCGTGGTCGCATTGATTTTCGTCGCCGGGACAATCGGCGGCGCACAGGCGCAGACCTATCCGTCCCGTCCCATCACGCTGATCGCGCCGACCAGTCCGGGCGGGCCGCCGGACACCATCGGGCGCATTCTGGCCGAGCGCATGAAGGTGACGCTCGGCCAGCCGGTCATCGTCGAGAACGTGACCGGCGCGGGCGGCAGCATCGGCGTGACGCGGGTCGCGCGCTCGGCGCCGGACGGCTACACCGTCAGCATCGGCCATCTGAACACGCACGTCTTCACCGGCGCGGTCTACAATCTTTCGTTCGATCTGCTGAAGGACCTGGCGCCGGTGACGATGCTGACGTCGGCGCCGATGCTGTTCGTGGCGCGAAAGGATTTCCCGCCGAACAATCTGAAAGAGCTGGTCGCCTGGATGAAAGAGCGCCCGAAGGGCGCCACCTTCGGTACGGTCGGCCTCGGCAGTCCCGGCAAGGTCTGGGCCACGGATTTCGGCAACAAGATCGGCATCGAATATCAGTTCGTGCCCTACCGCGGCGCCGCTGCAACCATCCAGGACCTGTTGGCGGGCCAGATCGATCTCGCCTGCGTCGAGGCCTCCAACATCATGGCGCATCTGCACGGCGGCAAGATGAAGGCCTATGCGGTACTGGAGAAAACCCGCTGGTCGGTGGCGCCCGAAGTGCCCACCATCGATGAAGCCGGCGCGCCGGGTTTCTACATGACGTTCTGGCATGGGCTCTGGGTTCCCAGCGGGACGCCGCAGGACGTGATTGCCAAGCTCAACGCCGCGGCGGTCGACGCGTTGGCGGACCCGCAGGTGCGGGCGCGTCTGGCGCAAGCCGGGCAGAACATCGTGCCGCGCGAGCAACAGACGCCGGAGGCTCTTGGCGGCGCATCACAAGGCCGAAATCGAGAAGTGGTGGCCGATCATCAAGGCGGCGGGCATCAAGCCGGAGTGACCGGTGCGGCTGAACCCTACTGCCAGATCGCCCCGGCCGCGAATGACACTTCCGAGATGCGCGGCTCTACAATATTGCAGTGCAAATTGACCTTTGAGCGGTATTCTGGCGCCTTTTCGTGGTGTTGCGGCTCAACTGAGAAGATGCCGAATTGCAAGCAAATCCGGTTGAACCGAAATCCATTCTGGGCTGCACTGGTCGGACGAATAGAAGCTCACCGTCAACGCTCGAGCGTCCGGTGCGATGGCGTCCGCACGAGAAGGGTTCAACCATGCAAATTGCCCATGCCGAAGACAGCGCGAAGATCAACAGCGTTCGCGGCGCGGAACGGGAGTTCAAGACGCTCCTGATCGGGGAGGAAAACGCGCTCGACAATTTCAGGCTCTACTTTGTTCGGCAAAGCGGCGAAGTCGACATTCCTCGTCATAAGCACAATTTCGATCAGATTCGAATGTGCCTGGAAGGCGGTCGACAGAATTACGGCGCTGGCAAGTGGATTGCGCCGGGTGAGATCGCATATTTCCCGGAGGGCACGCCCTATGGTCCCGAACAGAGCAATACAGAGCGACTGAGCATCACACTCCAGTTTGGCGGCGCGAGCGGCAACGGCTTTGTCGGCTCGGCCCGCCTGCAACAAGCGATGAGTAAAATGAGAGAATTCGGCACCTTCGAGAAGGGCATTTTCAAGCGCATCGGCCAACTTGCGCCGGGTGAGAAGCGCAACCAGGACAGCTACGAAGCGATCTGCGAGCACATCAACAAGCGCAAGCTCATTTATCCGAAGGCACGATACGGCGAGCCGATCCTCATCAAGCCTGAAAACTTCGAGTGGGAATCGTCAAAGGAGAATGCCAGGCTTTGCGACAAAGCAGCTCTGCGTCTTCTCCGAACGCCACCTGCAATTTGCGGTCGCGAAACTTGATGCGGGAGCCCGCGGGCTTCAACCATCGCGTGGCGGCATTCAGATCGGCTTCGTCCTGCAGGGCGAGGGAGCGGTCAATGGGGAGGCGATCCGCAAGCACTCGGCTTTTTCGGGCAAGGAAGACCTGGCGCTGAGCTCCGATCGCGGAATGGAGGTCTTGCTCATCGGCCTGCCGATCTTTGCTGAGCGCGCGCCCCAGGAATCGCTGATCGCGGCTGAGTAGAGCTCGCGGATGTCGCGGCCGTGTTCGACTATTGCGGCTTGATGCCTGCGAACTTCATCACCTTGGCCCATTTTTCGGTTTCATCGGCAATGAGCTTGCCGAAGGCGGCGGGCGTGCCTGCCATCACGATGCCGCCCTGATCGGCCAGCTGCGCTTTCAACTTTGCATCGGCAAGACCGGCGTTGACCTCTCTATTGAGCGTCTCGATCACGTCGGCAGGCGTATTTCGAGGTGAGCCAATCCCATACCACGAGCTCACCTCATATCTGGAAAGAATCGGCCACGGCCGGAAGGTCCGGAGCAGCTTCCGATCGCGTCGCGCTGGTTATCGCGAGCCCGCGAACCTTGCCCGTTCTGACGCACTCGATCGACGAGGAAAGCGATGCGAACAGCACCTGCACTTGGCCCCCGAGCAAATCGATGAGCGCAGGCGCGTTACCGCGATACGGCACGTGAGTGAACTCAACGCCGGCCATCATCTTGAAAAATTCGCCGGCCAAATGACCCGTCGAGCCGATACCCGCCGAGCTCATGTTGACCTTGCCTGGATTGGCTTTGACGTAGGCAATGAACTCGGGAACTGTTTTGGCCGGGACGGACTGATTGACGAGCATCAGGTTGGGCACGCGGAGAATGCCCGCAACCGGCGTCGACGTCACGGATGAAGTTGAATTTGAGATTCGCGTAGAGCGACGCATTGCTCGCATTCGCCAAAGTTCGCCAGAAGGAGCGTGTAGCCGTCAGCGGGCGCATTCACGACCACCTCGGTGGCAATGTTGCTGTTTGCGCCCGGCCGGTTCTCAATGATGAATGGTTGCCGGAGTCGATCTTGCAGCCATTGATCGATCAAACGCGCGAAGATGTCGTTGCCTCCGCCAGGGGTATACCCGACAATCCAGTGCACCGGCCGCGACGGATAGCCTTGCGCCCGCGCGGCCCGCGACATGACGCAGCGCAGCGGCACCCGCTGCGAGATGGAAGAATTTCCTGCGGTGGGGAAGTTTCATCGTTTCGTCCGGGCGGCATCCTGAAATGTGGGCGTACACGCATGCAAGCACCTCGGCATTCTAACGTGAGCAGCTAACGGCGAAGATTAACTACCGGTACGAGGCGCGGTTATACGGCCCATCGCGCCATTTCGCAGCGATGCGATAATTTGTCGGCTTTCGGGTCAAAGCGGACTTTCGTAGGATATCTTCCCGCCTAGCCCGCGCTGTCATTGTTGCTTCGGGGAGCAGCGGACATTTTTGGGGAAGTGTCATGCGAACAGTCTCGTTGGTTGCGGCGATCGTTCTTGCGTTGGGCTTGGCCGGCGCAGAAGCCCAAACCTTTCCGTCGAAGCCGATCACGCTCATCGTGCCGTTCCCGGCGGGCGGCCCGGCCGACGCGGTGGCGCGAATTTTCAGCGATCATATGAAAGGCACGCTCGGCCAGCCGATCCTGGTCGAGACCGTGACCGGTGCGGGCGCCACCATCGGCGTCGGCCGCGTGGTCAACGCGGCTCCCGACGGCTACACGATCGGCATCGGCAACTGGACGAGCCATGTCGGCTCGCCGGCGCTCTATCCGGTGTCGTGGAATCCGGCCAACGATCTCGAACCGATCGCGCGGCTGCCGGTTTCATCGCTGATGATCGTCGGCAAGCAAGCCTTGCCGGCCAATAATACCAAAGAGCTGATCGCCTGGCTCAAGGCCAATTCCGACAAGGCGACGGCGGCGAGCGTCGGCACCGGCTCCGGCGCCCATGTCTGCGGCCTCTATTTCGGCGAGAAGACCGGCACCAAGTTCCAGTTCGTGTTCTACCGCGGCGGCGCGCCGGCGATGCAGGACATGCTGGCCGGCACGATCGACATCATGTGCGCCGAGGCGTCGCAGACACTGGCGCATGTCACCGCCGGCAAGATGAAGGCCTACGCGGTGATGGGGCGAAAGCGCTACGCCGGCCTGCCCGAAGTGCCGACCATGGAGGAGATCGGCATCTCCGGAATGGACATATCGTTCTGGCACGGTCTGTGGGCGCCGAAGGGCACGCCGAAGGACGTTGTCGCCAAGCTCAACGACGCGGCGGTCAAGGCCATGGCCGATCCGCACGTGCAGAAGCGCGTCGCAGCGCTCGGCATGATCATTCCGGAGCATGCGGAGCTGACGCCGCAAGCGCTGTACGCCTACCACAAGGGCGAGCTCGACAAGTGGTGGCCGATCATCAGGTCCTACGGCATCAAGGCTGAATAGCGCGCCGCGCTCTGCCATCCGGCCGTCTTTCGCGCGGCCGGTGCTCGTGTCATGCTTGCTTGCCAGTTCGGGGGAAGCGCATGAAATCTCGGCTGCTGTGTTTTCTGGTGGCGCTCGGCGCAATGCTCGGCTGCGCCTTCGGCGCGCAGGCGCAATCCTTTCCGTCAAAGCCCGTGACGCTCATTGTGCCGTTCCCAGCCGGCGGCATCACCGACATCGTCGCCCGCATCGTCGGCGACCATATGAAGGCATCGCTCGGCCAGCCGGTGATCGTGGAGAACGTCGCCGGCGCCGGCGGCACCATCGGCGTCACCCGGGTGTTCCGCTCGCCGAACGATGGCTACACCGTCGTCATCGGCCAATGGAGCTCGCATGTCGGCGCCGCCGCGATGTATCCGCTGCCGTTCGACTACCTCAAGGATTTCGAGCCGATCTCCATGCTGTCGATCGGCCCGCTCTGGATCATCGCGCGCAAGGATTTTCCCGCCAAGGACACCAAAGAGCTGATTGCCTGGCTGAAGGCCAATCCCAACAAGGCGACCGGCGGCACCATCGGCATCGGCAGCGCGATCCACATGTGCCTGATCTATTTCGCCGACAAGACCGGCACGACCATGCAGTACGTGCCCTACCGAGGCGCGGCGCCGATGTTGCAGGACGTGCTCGCCGGCCAGATCGACTTGTCGTGCCCGGAGGCCGGGCAGACGCTTTCGCAATACCGCGCCGGCAACTTCAAGGCCTACGCGGTGCTGACCGAGAAGCGCTGGTTCGCGGCGCCCGACGTGCCGACCATGGATGAGATCGGCGTGCCCGGGGTGCACTTTCCGTTCTGGCACGGACTGTGGGCGCCGAAAGGCACGCCGAAGGATGTCATCGCCAAGCTCAACGCCGCGGTGGTCGACTCGCTCGCCGATCCGGCCACGCGGCAGCGCCTGACCGAACTCGGCCACGAGGTCGCGCCGCGCAACATGCAGACGCCCGAAGGGCTCCATGCAACGCACAAGGCGGACGTCGAGAAGTGGGGGCCGATCATCAAGGCGGCCAACATCAAGCTGCAATAGATCTAACTTAACCGGCTGGCCGGAGCCGTTCCATGACGAGACTGCTGTTTGCGATTGCGTTCGCCCTGCTCGCCGGCATTGCCGGTGCGCGGGCGCAGGGCTTTCCGTCGAAGCAGGTCACCATGATCGTGCCGTTCCCGGCGGGCGGCGGCTCCGACATTCTGGCGCGCGTCATGGCCGAGCGCATGCGGTCGTCGCTCGGCCAGCCGGTGATCGTCGAGAATGTCGGCGGCGCCGGCGGCACGATCGGCACCGCGCGGGTCGCGCGCGCGGCGCCGGACGGCTACACGATCGGCTTCGGCCAATGGACCTCGCATGTCGGGTCCGGCGCGCTGTTTCCGATGACATTCGATCTGCTGAAGGATCTGACGCCGGTCGCGCAACTCACCACGGCGAAGCTGTGGCTGGTCGGCCGCGGCGATCTGCCGCCCAACAATCTCAAGGAGCTGATCGCCTGGCTGAAGGCCAATCCGAACAAGGCCACCGCCGCCACGATCGGCGCCGGCAGCGGCACGCAGCTCTGCCTGATCTATTTGCAGCAGAACACCGGCACCCAGTTTCAGCTCGTGCCCTATCGCGGCACCGCCCCGATCTTCACCGACCTGCTCGCGGGCCATGTCGATCTGACCTGCCCCGAAGCCGGGCAGACGCTGGCGCTTTACCGCAGCGGCAAGATCAAGGCCTACGCGGTGATGGACGAGACGCGCTGGTTCGCGGCGCCCGATGTGCCGACCACCGACGAGGCCGGCGCGCCGGGGCTGCACATGACGTTCTGGTACGGCCTGTGGGCGCCGGCCGGAACGCCGCGCGACGTTATCGCCAAGCTCAACGCCGCGGTAGTCGATACGTTTAACGATCCGGGCGTGCGGGCGCGGCTCACCGAAGAGGGCCATGTCATCCCGACCCGCGAGCAACTGACGCCGGAGGCGCTTGGCGCGCACCACAAGGCCGAGATCGAGAAGTGGTGGCCGATGATCAAGGCCGCCGGCATCAAGGTCCAGTAATCAGGACTTCATGCTCGGAAAAAAGACCCTGGACGCCGGCGCTGTACGAGCGCGGCGTCCAGGAGGAACAACTGATTACTGGGGGATAATCCGAACCGAAACGCGAAGCCACACGCAACGACGCCACTGTCACAGTCACACGCGGCACTACCCTCTCGCGCGGACGTTACGACACACTCAATCGCGCCCGGGCGGAAACTTGCCGTTGTGCACCAGAGCGGCGGTCAGGCCGCCGACGCCGGCAATCGCTACTCCGACCAGCATCGCCAGGGCGAGCCGGCCGCTGCCGCTGCCCCCGAACGGCGCCAGCGTATCGGCCCGCGCGATGCCGATCGACACCGCGGTAAATGCAACCGCCAGCGACAAAACAAGCGTCGCGGTCAACATGAGCAACGGCACATCGGCAAAGGCGTGACGTTTATGAGCACGTTCGATCAATTCTTTGGTCATGGCCGTAACCCGCGTGCGAATCAGCTTGTTCATGAATATGGCGGGTGAAGTCGGGCGCGGTTCCGGCCGGACTAAGGCGGCGGTTTTGGCGAACCGCGGCGGATGTGTGGCGTATGGTTAATGGAAGGTTAAGTTTGCTATCTTTGTCCCGGGAAGTGGCGGGAATGACACAGGCCGCGCTCGGGGAGGAAACATGAGGAAAATCGCGGGCCCCAAGGCGCGCATGGTGGCGGGCGTGGGCATCGCAGTCATGCTCGCGCTGGCGGGCGGCTTGGCGATGGCGCAATCCGGCTACCCCGACAAGCCGATCCGCATCCTGGTCGGCTTCTCCGCCGGCGTCGCGCCCGACGTCACCTCGCGGCTGTTCGGCGACAAGTGGAACGAGACCTGGGCCAAAGGCGTCGCGGTCGAGAATGTCACCGGCGCCGGCGGCAACCTGGCGGTCGCGCAGGTCGCCAAGTCCGCGCCCGACGGCTACACGCTGGCGATGGGCGGCAACGCCTCGCTCGTCATCAATCCAAACCTGATGGACAAGGTCGGCTACGACCCGGTCAAGGATTTCACCTACATCACCCAGGTGTTCATCGTGCCGAACCTGCTGGTGGTGCCGACCGATGTCCCCGTCAAGGACATCAAGGAGTTGATCGCGCTCGCCAAGGCCAGGCCGGACTATTTTGTCGCCGGCCACGCCGGCGTCGGCACCTCGCAGCATCTCGGCGCCGAGCTGTTCATGTCGATGACCGGCGTCAAAATTCAGCAGGTGCCGTACCGCGGCACCACCCAGGTGCTGCCCGACCTGCTCGGCGGGCGGCTCAACATCTTCTTCGGCAACATCTCCAACGTGCTGCCGCTGGTTCGCGAGGGCAAGCTGCGCGCCTTCGCCATCACCTCGCGCAAGCGTTCGCCGGAAATCCCCGAGCTGCCGACCATGGAAGAGCTGGGCTTTCCCGGCTACGAAGCCACCGCGTGGTTCGGACTGATGGGACCGGCCGGGTTGCCGCAACCGATCGTCGACAGGATCCACGCCGAGACGACCAAGGTCATGGCGCAGCCCGACGTCCGCAAAAAGCTCGAAAGTCTCGGCCTGCAACTGGTCGGCAACACGCCGGCGCAGTTTCTTCAGATCGTGAAAGACGAATTGCCGATGTGGGGCAAGGTGATCAAGGACGCCGGCATCAAGGCGGCGCAATAAAAATGCTCGAACGAGTCGAATAGCCGCGAAGCCGCGGCGGGGAGGGACCGATGATCCGAGCTTGGCTTGCCGCCCTGATGGCGGCCTCGATCGCCACGACCGCCGCCGCGCAGAGTTCATATCCCGACAAGCCGATGCGCTTCATCGTCGGCTTCACCGCCGGCAGCGCGACCGACATCACGGCGCGGCTGTTTGCGCAGAAATTCCAGGAGGCGTGGAACGTTCCGGTGACGGTGGAAAACGTGCCGGGCGCCGGTGGCAGCGTCGGCGGCGACCGCGTGGCGAAAGCCGCGCCCGACGGCACCACCTTCTATTGGGGAGCGAACGGCGCGCTGACCATCAATCCGACGCTGATGGCCAGCCAGACCTACGACGTCGAGCGCGACCTTGCCCCGGTGGCGCGACTTCTGGTGATGCCGAGCATTCTCGCCGTCAACAACGACGTGCCGGCCAAAAGCTTTGCCGAGTTCGTCGCGCTCGCCAAGGCGCAGCCGGGCAAGCTGTCCTACGCCTCGCCCGGCGTCGGCACCCCGCAGCACATCGCCGGCGAATTGCTCAAGCGGCAGGCCGGCATCGACGTCGTCCACGTGCCCTACCGCGGCGCGGTGTTCACCGACGTGATCGGCGGCCGCGTCACCATGACCTTGCAGAACATGGGTTCGATCCTGCCGGTGGTGCGCCAGGGCCAGTTGCGCGGGCTCGCGGTCACCTCGCTCGCGCCGCACGCCGATCATGCCGGACCTGCCGACGCTCGCGGAATCCGGCCTGCCGGGCTTCGAGGCGATCTCCTGGTTCGGGCTGATGGCGCCGGCCGGTACGCCCGCGCCGATCATCACCAAGGTCTATCAGCAGGCCGCCAAGATCGCGATGGAGCCGGAGATGAAAGCCAAGCTCGCGCAGCTCGGCCTCGACGCCGCCAGCGACCCGCCAGATGCGTTTGCCAAGATCATCAAGGCGGATATCGCCAAATGGGCGAAGGTGATCAAGGACGCCAATATCAAGGCTGAACAGTAGCGCTACTGCGCCGCGACCATCGCCCGGGCGGGCTGCCAGTCCATCGTGACATGGCCGGGCTGGGCCGCGACCCGGGCGAGCCAGTCGCGCACCGCCGGAAATCCCGCGAGGTTGTAATCGCACTGGTGCGCCAGGTGGGTATAGGCGTAGAGCGCGATGTCGGCGATGGAATAGCGGTCGGCGGCAAAGAAGCGCCGCGTCGCCAGATGCTTCTCCATCACGCCCAGCGCGCGGTAGCCTTCTTCCATCCAGTCTTCCAGCGCGTGGCTCTGCAGATCGCGGCCGCCCTTGACCAGCGCCAGCCAGAAATAGGCGGCGCCGAGATTGGGCTCCAGGCTGTGCTGCTCGAAGAACATCCATTGCAGCATCTCGGCGCGTTCGGCGCGGTCCTCAGGCATCAGGTGCGTGCGCCCCGCGACGTACCAGAGGATGGCGTTCGAACTCGGCGATGTAATTGCCGGGCGTCACCTCCAGCAGCGGCACGTGGCCGCTCGGATTCATCTTGAGAAATTCAGGCGTGCGGGTCTCGCCCTGCAGGATGTCGATCTCGATCAGCTCATGCGCAATGTCGAGTTGCGCGAGCGCGAGCCGCACCTTGTAGGAATTGCCCGAGCGGCGCATGGAATAGAGCTTGTACATGCATCCTCCCCCCGGTTTCGACAGCGGTCCCGCCGCCGATAAAAGATCAAAGCGCGGCGATTGCAAGGCCGGGCCATGACGATCGCGTGAAAAGGATAAATGCGTGCGCTGCAACATGCGATTAAAATAAATTTCACTCTCGCGTAATGCCCGCGCAGAATTTCTTTCCCGATCGACGCTATCGAATGTGGCGAATCACTCCGCCGCGACGCGGTGGGCGCGGGCGTATTCCAGCAGCGCGTCGTCGCCCACCGGCTGGATCGGCGTGAAGTCGCGGTGCGCGATCCATGCCTCGCGGGTGAACTTGGTGATGTGGTTGGAGCAGGCGCAGAACGTCACGTAGACGATCTTGCGCGGGTAGGGCGTGATGTTGGGCGGCGAGGCGTGCACCAGGTTGCCGTGGAACATCAGCACCGAGCCGGGCTTGCCGGTCGGCGCCACGATGCCCTGGCCGTGGGCGGTTTCGGCGTCGCGGCACAGCCGCGTCACGGTGTCCTTGTCGAGCGTCCACAGCGGATAGGACGTGGTGAGCTTGTCGTGGCCGGCCTCGAACACGCCCTGCTTGTGGCTGCCGGGAATGAGCAGCAGCGGGCCGTTGATCGGCATCACCTCGTCGAGAAACACCGCGATATTCATGGCGCGCGGCTGCGGCATGCCGTCGTCGCGCGCCCAGGTGCCGTAGTCCTGGTGCCATTGCCAGACGTCGCCCTCGAAGGCGGCCTTGGCGTTGAGCTTGAACTGATGGACGTAAACGTCCTCGCTGAAATATTGCTTGAGCGGACCGACCAGCCGCGGATGGCTCACCAGCAGGCGGAACACCTCGCTGAAGGTGTGGGCCGCAAAGGCGGTGCGCGGCGCCCCGGTTTTTTCGCGCCAGACCTCCTGGCGGTCGGCCTTGAGGATTTGCTCGCCCTCGATGCGGAGCAGCGCGATCTCCTCCTCCGAGAAGCAGTTCGGCAGGAAGACGTAGCCTTTGTCGTCGAAGGCTTGGAGTTGCTCGGCTGAAAGCTGCATCGCTCGATCTCCGGCTTTTCGAGGTCGCTACTTGGCGGGCGAGGCCAGCGGCTGGCCCTTCTCCACGACATAGACCGCGTTGAGCTTGACGCCCTTGTCGGTCGCGCCTTCGTTGTGGATGGCGCGATCCGGGACGGTGAGCGCCTCGCCGGCCTTAAAGATCTTTCGGGCTGACCATCCGCGGCGAACCAACTCGCCTCGACGACTGCGCCATGACGACGCCTGGGTGCGAATGGCGGCCGCCTTGAAGCCCGGCGCGATTTCCACGGTCGCGTAGATCACCTCGAGATTGGTGCCGGGAACATCGGCCTTCTGCAGGATGGTGCGTTTCACCGGCGACGGTTGCAGCGGCGCCTGCTGCGCTTGGGGCGCGGCCGAACCGAGCAGAATGAAAAATGCGATTGTTGCAATTGTTTTCAACATTGCTTCCTCTCTGGAAGAAGGAATTATAGGCCGATGCCGGTCGGTTCAATCGACCGCCGGTTCCTTTATTCCGCAACGACGCCCGCCGCCTTGATCACCGCCGCCCATTTGGCGACTTCGCCGGGCAGCCAGGCGGCGAGTTCCGCGGGCGTTCGCAGCGCCAAGCGTCATGCCCTGCGCCGCGATGGCTTTGGTCGCGGCATCCGTCGTCAGCCCGGCCGACACCGCGCGGTGAAGCCGTTCAACGATCGCAGCCGGCGTCTGCGCCGGTGCAAACAGCGCGAACCAGGCGTCGGCCTCGACGCCCGGGACGCCTGCTTCCGCGAGCGTCGGCAGATTCGGCAGCCGCGGTGCGCGCTTGGCGCTCGCAACGGCGAGAGCGCGGACCGCGCCGGCTTCGATATGGCTGATGACGCTCGGCAAGGTCGCGAAGGTGAGATCGATCCGGCCGGCGAGAAGTTCGGTGGTCATCGGCGCCGAGCCGCGGAACGGGATGTGCTGCAATTCCACGCCGGCCTTGGTCTTGAACAATTCCGCCGCGAGATGCGAGGCCGAGCCGACGCCGGTCGAAGCGTAGTTCAGCCCGCCGGGCGATTTTTTGGCGAGTGACACCAGGGCGCCGACGTCGTCGGCCTCGAGCCCGCGCCGCACCACCAGCACATGCGGAATGTCGGCGATCCCGGCGACGGCGGAAAAATCCTTCACGGCGTCATACGGGCAGTTCTTCAACAGGCTCTGGTTGGTGGCGTGGGTCTGGTTGGTGCCGAGGATGAGGGTGTGGCCGTCCGGCTCGGCGTGCTGCACCGCGACGCTGCCGATCACGCCCGCGCCGCCGCCGCGATTGTCGACCGTCATCGGTTGGCCGAGCGTCGTGCCCGACCGATTGCGCGATCAGCCGCGCGGTGACGTCAACCGGCCCGCCGGCCGGGTAGGGCACCACGATGGTGATGGGGCGGCTCGGAAAGCTCTGCGCGCGGGCGCCGCGCACGGTAACAAGCCCGATCATCGCGCCCAAAGCCGTCCGCCGAGTCAGCATGGCGACACTTTATCACAGGTGACCGGTTGCGTTTATGCCGCAGCTTGGAGCGCGCTTTGCGCCGTGCGAACCGGCACAGCGTTGGGAAAATGCCTGCGATAGGTGCTAGGTTTCGCGCAACAAGAAATCGCACAGATGCGATCGTTCGATTCGGGAGGAAACCATGCGTTGCGTCGCATCTGCCGTGGCACTGCTCGGCCTGCATCTCCTCGCCGTGCCGATGCTCCCCGCAATGGCCGCCGGATCAGGCCGACCGCGCCGCCGCGATCAAAGAAGGCAACGTCAACTGGTACACCTCGACGCCGTTTCCGCTGGTGCAGATCCTGGCCGATCGGTTCACGGCCGACACCGGCGTCAAGGTGACGCTGCTGCGCTCGGGCGGCGAGGCGGTGCTCCGCCGCTTCCTGCAGGAGTACCAGGCCGGACAGGCCGGCGCCGATATCATCACCATGTCGGACTCCGGTGCCGCGACCGGACTGGCGCGGAAGGGCGTGTTCGTGCCGTTCAAGCCGGACGGCTTCGACAAGGTGGTCGATGACGCCAAGGACAAGGACGGCGCCTGGATCGCCCAGCGCGTGCATCTGATCGGCATGCCGGTGCGCACCGACCTTCTGGCGGAGAAGGACCGGCCGAAGACCTGGTCCGATCTGAAAGAGCCGAGGTTCAAGGGCAAGATGGTGATGCCCGATCCGTCGTTCACCGCGATCCAGCTCACCGTCGTGGGCATGCTGTCGCAGAAGCTCGGCTGGGATTTCTACAAGGCGCTGCGCGTCAACGACACGATGATCGTCCAGGGCCATCAGCAGGTCTACAAGACCATGCAGCAGGGCGAGCGCGTGCTCGGCGCCGAAGGATCCGATCCGCGGAGCTTCAACGACGGCAAGGATTTGCCGAACCAGGCGATGATCTATCCGACCGAAGGCGTGTTCACGGTGTGCTCGCCGGTCGCCATCATCAAGAACGCGAAGAACCCGAACGCCGCGAAGCTGTTCGCGCAATTCATGCTGTCGCCGGTGGCGCAGCAGATCATCGCCGACAACGCCATCCATTCCTCGCGGGTCGACATCGCGCCGCCGCAGGGCCAGCCGGCGCTGAGCGAAGTGAAGTTCATTCCGATCGACGTCGATTACATCGAGAAGAACGGCAAGGACTTGAAGGCGAAATTCAACGAGATCTTCCAGTAGAGCTCAGCGCGGCGGCAGCAGCGCCGCCTCGAAGGCGCTGGCGATCGCTTCCTTGCTCTTGCCGGGCTTTGCCGCGTCGCCGATGACGGTGACGATCTGCCCGGGCTTGGCGAGCCAGGTGAAGTCGTCGGCGGTCGGCTTTCGCGCGCGGTAATAAAACCAGTCGCGTACCTTGGGCGACGTCATGATCTGCGAGACGACCGGCCAATGTCCGGCGCCGCGCTCCAGGAGACCCATCGCCAGCGCGCCGGTGCCGAGCGGATAGGCCGCGCCGGTCGCCACCACGATCCGATGAAACGGCGCGAGCAGGGCGGGCTCGCTCCGTGACGTCGATCCCGAAGCGGAACGTGACGCGCTTGCGCTGGCAGGCCGCGACCATGTCGCGGACATAGCGCGCAAAGCTTGCCGGATTGGCGCCGACGTCGTTGAACATCGGCGCGAGCCCGGCGTAGCGGAACGCGCCGCCCGCGGTCGCGTCCTTCTCGAACACGGTGACGGTGTTGTCGTCGGCGACCAGCGACGCATAGGTCAGGCCGGCGGGACCGGCGCCGATCACCGCGATGCGCTCGCCGAGCGGCGGGGATGGATGCGCGAACAGCGATTCGCGGCCGGCCGCGCCATTGACCACGCAGGAAATGCCGGCGCCGCTTCGCATGCCATCGATGCAGGTGTTGCAGGCGAGGCAGCGGCGGATCGGCTCCTCGTTGCGCAGTTTGTTGACCCATTGCGGATCGGCCACCAGCGTGCGGCCGAGCGCGATGAAATCGCACTTGCCGCTCGCCACCGCGGCCGTAGCGATAGCGGGATCGCCGAGCCGGCCGACCGCGATCACCGGCACCTTGATCGCCTTCCTGACGTCGGCGGCGAAATCGAGGAACGGCGCGTCCGGCTCGGTCATCGGCGGGATCATGCGGTGCGCCGTGGGCTTGGAGCGGTAATGACCGGCGGTCACGTGGATGGCGTCGGCGCCGGCCTGCGCCGCCCAGATCGCGATGACGCGGCCTTCGCCGTAGGTCAGCCCGCCGTCGAAGAAGTCCTCGACCGAGAGCCGATAGATCACGCCGAGCGACGGCACCGCGGCCTTCACCGCGCGCAGCACGTCGAGGCCGAAGCGGGCGCGGTTCTCGAGCGAGCCGCCGTATTCGTCGGTGCGGCGGTTCTCGAACGGCGCATGGAATTGCGAGATCAGATAGCCGTGCGCGGCGTGGATTTCGACGCAGTCGAAGCCGGCCTGTTGCGCGCGCCGGGCGGCCGCGACGTAGTTCGCCGTCGTCAGCGCGATGCGCGCCTTGCTCATCGCTTCGGGTACGATGGTCTCCAGCGTCGTCTCATAGACCGGATGGGGGACGGCCGACGGCGCGACCGGCTGCTCGCCGCAGATGTCGATGCGGGTGTGGCCGCCGCCGTGACCGAGCTGGATCGACGCTTTGGCGCCACCGCGATGGATTTCGCCAACGAGCCGCGTCAGGCCGGGAATGAATCCGTCGTGATAGATACCGAGCTCGCGGCGGCGATGGCGGCCGGCCTTTTCCGGCGACGCCATCTCGACGGTGATGAGGCCGACCCCGCCGCGCACCCGCGCCATGTAATAAGCGATGGTCTGGTTGGTGACGTTGCCTTCCTCGTCGGAGCCGCGCGTCGTCATCGGCGGCATGACGATCCGGTTCGGGATTTCGGCCGGCCCGATGCGCGCGGGGGTGAGCAGGATGTTCATGGCACGCTCAGGTCGAGCGGACCTCGCCGCCGTCGATGTCGATGGTCGCGCCGTGCAGCCAGCGGCCATGCGAGGAAGCCAGGAACGCGATCAGCGAGCCTATGTCCTCCACCTTGCCGAACCGGCTGATGCCGAACTCCTGGCGGTAGTCTTCGCGCACGGCGTCCTCGCCGCGGCCGGTGCTCTTCATGGTCTCGCGGAAGCGCCGCCATAGCCGTTCGGTTTCGACGCGGCCCGGATTGATGGAATTGACCTGGACGCCGTCGGTCTTGCCGATGTCGGCCATGGCCTTGCTGAAGGCGACGCAGGCGGCATTCACCGAGCTGCCGATCGTGAACGGCGCCTCCGGCTCCTTGCCGCCGATGCCGGCGATGGTGACGAGCGAGCCGTGCTGCGCCTTCAGCAGCGGCCAGGCCTCGCGGGTGAGCCGCACATGGGCGAAGAATTTGAGCGCAAAGCCGTCCGCCCATTCGGCATTGGTCAGCTTGAAGAAGTCGCCGCGCTGGGTGGCGCCGGCGTTGTTGACCAGGATGTCGAGCCGCCCGAATTCGCGGCGCACCGCCTCGACCAGCGGCTTTTCGGCGCCTTCCTTGCGGAGGTCGAGCACCGAGATGGCGGCCTTGCGGCCCTTGGCCTTGATCGTCGCCGCGACGGCCTGGAGCGCGGCCTCATCCCGACCGGTGATCAGGAGGTCGCAACCCTCGTCGGCCAGCGACAGGGCGATGCCTTGCCCAATGCCGCGGCTCGCCCCCGTCACCAGGGCGACCTTGCCACTCAACCCCAGTTCCATAGCCCCGCCCTTTACGTCTGCCCTGCGCGCCCGTGGCGCCCCGGATCATTGCCGAATGACCCATCCGGTCAAGCCCGCAAGGTCCGGAAAAGCCCGAATGGCCGTCATCAACGGCTTTGATGGATCGATCAACCGATTGCGTCTTGCCGCGCCCGCCCTGGCCCATTAGGAAATTCAGCCGCTCGGGGCTTCCCTTGGGGCTTGGAGATTCTGATGGCCCTGCTCAAGGACTCGCTGTCGCGCATCAAGCCCTCCGCCACCATGGCGGTGACCGACAAGGCGCGGGCGCTCAAAGCGGCGGGCCGCGACGTCATCGGACTCGGCGCCGGCGAGCCCGACTTCGACACGCCGGACAACATCAAGCAGGCGGCGATCAAGGCGATCGAGAGCGGCCGGGCGTCGAAGTACACCGCGGTCGAGGGCCTGGCCGAGCTCAAGACCGCCGTCATCGGCAAGTTCAAGCGCGAGAACAACCTCGACTACAAGCCGAACCAGATCATCGTTTCGACCGGCGGCAAGCAGGTGCTCTTCAACGCGCTGATGGTGACGCTGAACCCCGGCGACGAGGTCATCATCCCGGCGCCGTACTGGGTGAGCTATCCGGACATGGTGCTGCTCGCCGGCGGCGAGCCGGTGATCGTGCCGTCGCGCATGGAGGACGGCTTCAAGATGAAGCCGGAGGCGCTGGAGAAGGCGATCACGCCGCGCACCAAGTGGATCATCTTCAACTCGCCGTCGAACCCGACCGGAGCCGCCTACACCAAGGCCGAGCTCAAGACCATCACCGACGTGCTGGTCCGGCATCCGCAGGTCTGGGTGATGACCGACGACATGTACGAGCATCTGGTCTACGACGACTTCAAGTTCGCGACGCCGGCGGAGATCGAGCCGAACCTTTACGAGCGCACGCTGACGGTCAACGGCGTGTCGAAGGCTTATTGCATGACCGGCTGGCGCATCGGCTACGCCGGCGGCCGTGCCGACCTGATCAAGGCGATGTCGATGCTGCAATCGCAATCGACCTCGAACCCGGTTGCGGTGTCGCAATGGGCTTCGGTTGAAGCGCTCAACGGACCACAGGACTTCATCGCCAAGCACAATGCGATCTTCAAGGAGCGCCGCGACCTCTGCGTGTCGATGCTCAACCAATCGAACGGCCTGCATTGCCCGAAGCCGGAGGGCGCTTTCTATGTCTATCCGTCCTGCGCCGGGACGATGGGCAAGACCGCACCATCGAGCAAGAAGCTCGCGACCGACGAGGACTTCGTCACCGAATTGCTGGAGGCCGAGGGGGTGGCGGTGGTGCAGGGCACGCCGTTCGGCTTCGGCCCGGCCTTCCGCATCTCCTATGCCACCAAGACCGAGGATTTGGAGGAAGCGTGCCGCCGAATCCAACGTTTCTGTGGCAATTTGAAATAGTTAACGCGGTCATTCTCATACTTGTACTTCTCGGCCCGACCGACATGCAGTAAGTTCCCGCTGCCTTTGAGGAGGGGCCAGCATGATTCGTCTCACTACAATTGCTCTGGCGACGGTTTTCGTCGCTTCCGCTTCTTCTGCCATGGCTCAATCGCGCATCGAAGTCGGCGTGCTCGAATGCCGCGGCTCGACCACCAGCTTCGTCGTTGGTTCGGTCACGGACTTGAGCTGCGCGTTCAGGCCGGCGGGCGGTGGGCCAGCCGAGCCGTACCACGCGACCTTGCGGCGCGCGGGCGTCGATCTCGGTTTCAACCAGCAGATCGTGGTGGCGTGGGCGGTGTGGGCGCCGAGCAGCGGACCGCAGCGTCGGGAACTGGCCGGCAATTACGGCGGCGGCGCCGCGAGCGCCACAGTCGGCGTCGGCCTCGGCGCCAATGCGCTGATCGGCGGCTCGGGCAACACCATCGCGTTGCAGCCGTTGAGCGGACAGGCTCAGACCGGTCTCAGCGTCGCCGCCGGCGTCGCGGGCCTGGAGCTGCGCCCCGCCCGCTGATCCGGCTTCGAGTTTTTCAAAAGAGGCGCCGCCGTGCAGCCATGCGCGGCGGCGTCTCGCTATTTGGCGGTGATGCGGCCTTCGACGCGGCTCTGCACGCTGTGGCCTAGGTCGCGCAGGTAGATCATCACCTCGTCGGACAACAGCGGCGTATCCTCGAGCGGCAGCAGCGGATCGACCGCGGTAAAGGTCGCATAGCCGTCGCCGCCGCGGGCCATGAAATCATTGACCGCAACCCGGTAGAATTTGTTTGGATCGAGCGGCGCGCCGCCGACCGCGATGCTGAGCACGCGGCTGCCGGCCGCCTGCTGCGGATCGAACTCGATTGTCATGCCGGACACTTGTGGAAACCGCCCGGCCGCGCCGGGCAGCCGCGACAGGCCGTTCTCGATGGCGAGCCGAAGCTCGCTGCCTTTGACGTTCAACGTCACCAGGTGATTGCCGAACGGCAATTCCGCCTGCACGTCGCGGCGGGTGATCGCCGTGCCGGCCTCGTAGACCTTGCCGCCGCGGATGCCGCCGCCGTTCATGATCGCTAGGTCGGCGCGGGTCCGCTCGCGCATCGCGTCGGCGATGAGATTGCCGATCGCCGCCTCGCGGCCGCGCACGGTGGCATTGCGGCTGTCGAGCGCGACCGCAGTGGTCGCCAGCGGCACGTTCATCTGCCGGTCCAGCTCCTGCTGGAAGCCCGCCACGATCGCCGCGATCTCGGGATCGGGCGTCACGGTCGCGGTGTCCACCACGCGGAATTGCGGCCACCATTCGACGCTGCGCCGGTTGCCCTGCAGCTTGGTCTCGATGTGCAGGTCGATCACCGTCACATACTGCGCGTCGTAGGATGACTCGACCATCAGCGTCCGGCCGTCGAACGCGATGAAGAGGTCGTGGTTGTGGCCGGTCAGGATCACGTCGGCTACATGCGTTTGCGCCAAGTCGAGGCCCTGCTTGCGGTCGGCATGCATGACGACAACCACCAGATCGACGCCGTCGCGGCGCAGCGCCTCGGCCTGCGTCTTCATGGTGGCGACGGTCGGCAGAAACTGCAGATCCTCGGAGTTCGACATGCGCGGCGTGTTGTCGTGCGCGCCGCCGGTCAGCCCGATCCGGATGCCGTCGAAGCTGATGATGTCGCGATCCTTGATCCCGGCCAGCGGCCGTCCGCGGCCTCGGTCATATTGGCGGCGAACACCGGAAACTTTGCCTCGGCCATGCGCTTTCGAAAAACCGCCTTGCCGAAATCGAGCTCGTGATTGCCCGGAACGAAAATGTCCGGTTTGATCGCATTGGTCAGCGCGATGATATGCGCGCCCTGATCGACCCCCGACATCAGCGACGGCGACAGCGTGTCGCCGCCATGGGCGAACACCACGTGCCCGCCTTTGGCGCGCTCGGCCTTGACCACGGCGGCGAGACGGGCGAAGCCGCCGCGGCGCTTGCCGTCGGCCATCAGCGTTTCGCCCATCTGATAGATGTCGTTGGTCAGGACGAAGGTGACCTTGGTGCTCTCTGCCCACGCCAGCCGTGGCGGCATGACGACCGCGGCGGCAAGGCCAAACGTGACGGTACGGCGGCGGAGGGCGGTCATGGCGGTTCCAAACGGGCCGTTGCTCTAGCACGCATCACCGGCGCCCGGCTATGCTCCGCAAAATGAACCGGCCTGAATCGATTGTGCGTGCCGACAGTCCCGCAGCCCGCGCACGCGCGGGCCGGATCGGCGTGCTGATCGTCAACCTCGGCACGCCGGATGCCACCGACGCCGGATCGGTGCGGCGCTATTTGCGTGAGTTTCTCAGCGATGCACGGGTGATCGAGAACCAGGGGCTGATCTGGAAGTTCGTGCTCAACGCCATCATTCTGCCGCGCCGGCCGCGCGTCAAAGGCCGCGACTACGAGAAAATCTGGAATCGCGAGAGAAACGAATCTCCACTGAAGACCATCACCCGCGCCCAGGCCGCCAAGCTCCGCGCCACGGTCGAGGCGATCGATCCGACCATCGTAGTCGATTGGGCGATGCGCTACGGCAATCCATCGATGAGCACGCGCATCGAAGCGATGGAAAAGGCCGGCTGCGAGCGCATCCTGCTGCTGCCGCTCTATCCGCAATATGCCGCGGCGACGACCGCCACGGTTTGCGACGCGGCCTTTGCCACGCTCGCGGCGATGCGCGATCAACCCACGTTGCGCGTGGTGCCGCCGTACTACGACGAGCCGGTCTATATCGAGGCGCTGGCCGACTCGATCGAAACGGCGCTGAAGACCTTGCCGTTCACGCCCGAGTTGATCCTGGCGTCGTTTCACGGCATCCCGAAATCCTACGTCGACGACGGCGATCCCTATCCGAGCCATTGCGTCGAGACGGTGCGGCTGTTGCGTGAGCGAATGAAGCTCGACGAAACGAAGCTGATGCTGACGTTCCAGTCGCGCTTCGGCCGCGCCGAATGGCTGCAGCCCTACACCGACAAGACCGTGGAGGCGCTGGCGCGGCGCGGCGTCAAGAGCCTCGCCGTGGTGACGCCGGGATTTTCCGCCGACTGCCTGGAGACGCTGGAGGAGATCGCGGTCGAGAACGGCGATATTTTCAAGGCGAATGGCGGTGAGAATTTTGCCGCGATTCCGTGTCTCAACGACAGCGCGGGCGGGATGGCGGTGATCTCGCAACTGGTCCTGCGCGAGTTGCAGGGTTGGATTTGAGAGCGGCAAACGCTCCATCTGCTGGGAGGAATTTGATGTTCAAGCAAAGTCGCCTGCCGATTGTCTTTGCCGTCGCATTGTTCGCCGCCGATCCTGCGCTGTCGCAGGAGGGCGCCTGGACCATAAAGCAGCCGCTGCCCGCGCCGCGCAACGAAGTCGCGCTCGCAGCTGTCGGCGGCAAGCTCTATGTGGTCGGCGGCAGTGTCGGCGGCGAGGCCGTGCCGCTGATCGACGAATACGATCCGCCGTCCAACGGCTGGCGTGCCGGCAAAGCCATGCCGAAGGGTCTCGATCATCTCGGCGTCGCGGTGATCGGCAACAAGATCATCACCGTCGGCGGCTTCATCGGTTCGGTGCACCGCGGCGCGGTCAGCGACGTTTATGAATACGACACGGCGGCCGACGCCTGGCGCACGCTGGCGCCGATGAAGAACGCCCGCGGCTCGGTCGGCGTGGCGGTGCTCGACGGCAAGGTGCACGCGATCGGCGGGCGCGGCGTCGACAACACTTTCACGGTCGCAACCCACGAGGTCTACGATCCCGCCACCAACAGCTGGAGCGAACGCGCGCCGCTGCCCAAGGCCCGCGATCATATGGCGCTGGTCGCCATCGACGGGAAAATCCATGCCATCGGCGGGCGAATCACCAATCCGGCCAGCCGTGTCGCCGAGCATGACATCTACGATCCGAAGACCAACTCGTGGTCATCCGGCCCGCCGCTGCCGACCGCGCGCAGCGGGCTCGCCTCCACAAGCTATCAGGGCCTGATCGTGGTGCTCGGCGGCGAGCTTCCGCCCGACACGTTTCCCAACAACGAGGCCTATGATCCGAAGTCGAACGCATGGCGGACCTTGGCGCCGATGCCGCACGGCCGCCACGGCACCGGCGCCGCGGTGGTCGGCAAGAGCCTCTATGTTGCGGCGGGCTCGCTGAAGCCCGGCTCGGGCGAGGTGACGGACCAGCTGATCGCGTTCACGATGCCCTGAATCGAAGGCGGTTCGACCCGCTGAAAGGCCCGTATTTCGCGGCCTTTCGGGGCCGTTAAAGGCCCCGTTAACCACAAATCTTTAAACCCCGTTAACCACCGGCCGCCCGGAGGCGGCCGCATGCCGGCTGTCGCTGCCTCGCAAAAGGCGCGCGAACGCCGGCGCGACGCATTGTGCCAGGAGAGAAGACTTCTGCCGCGCCGTCGCCATCAGCATCCTGCTCTCGCGCTCGCAGCGCTGGCGACGGCATTCGTCCATCTCTCGATGGTCACGGAGGCGAGCGCCCAAGGCTCCGGCACCTCGCCATTCCAGCCTTCGCTCACCGATCCGCGGAACGTGCAGCGCTTCAGCACCTCGGCTCCGACGACGCGCGCAACGGCGGGATACGACGCCACTGGCGACAGCGAAAGACATCGTGCCGCCGTCGGGCGCCGGCGAAACCGGCTTCAACTCCACCGGCGCGATCGGCAAGAAGAAGAAAGCAAAGAAGAAGCCCGGCGAACCGCGTCCGCTGCCGCCGCCACCGCCACCGCCACCGCTGCCCGGCGCGCCGCAGGCCGCCGCGGGCCACACCAGCGCGCAGCAGATCAAGGCGCGGCGCGCCCTATGCCGACGCCTACAAGCCGCCGGATGCGCCGCCGCGGCGGCCGGCGCCGCTGCCCCAGGATGCCTACGAGCCGCTCGGGCTGCGCGTCGGGTCCTTTCTGCTGAAGCCTGCGCTCGAGATCACGCGCGGCTACGACACCAATCCGTCGCACGGCTCCAACAGCCCGGCATCGGGTTTCACGGTGGTCGAGCCCACGCTCAAGGTGCAATCGCAATGGGCGCGGCATGAGTTCGGCCTCGATCTGCGCGGCAGCTACAGCGACTACGACAAGCTGTCGTCGCTGAGCCGCCCGCTGCTCGACACCAAGGCCCATTCGCGCATCGACGTGTCGCGGGATACCGCGATCAACGCCGAGGCCCGGCTGTACCTGTCCACCGACTATCCGGGCAGCCCGAACCTGCCGGTCGGCTTTGCCAAGCTGCCGATTTTCACCACCTACGGCACCACGGTCGGCCTGACGCAGCGCTTCAACCATCTCGAACTGACGGCCAAGGCGACCGTCGACCGGACGCAATACCAGAAAACACTCCTCGTCGACGGCAGCACGTCGAGCAACCAGGACCGCGATTTCGATCAGTACGGCGGTGCGGTGCGCGCGAGCTACGAGGTGTTCCCCGGCGTCAAGCCGTTCGTGGAGGTCGGCGGCGACACCCGCATCCATGATCTGCCATTCGACCGCGACGGCCTGCAGCGCGACTCCAAGTCGTTGACGCCGCGGGTCGGCACCACCTTCGACATCGCCCGCAGGCTCACCGGCGAAATGTCGGTCGGTTATCTGACGCGAAAGTTCGAGGACCCGACGCTGCCGACTTTGGCCGGAATCGTGGCGGACGCGTCGCTGATCTGGAACGCCACCGGGCTTACGACGGCAACATTGACCGCAAGCTCGAAGGGCGAGGAAACCGTGGTGCAGGGCGTCTCCGGGGTATTGCGCCGCGACATCGGCGTGCAGGTCGATCATGCGCTGCGCCGCTGGCTGATCTGGACCGTGAAGGCGGGTTATGGCCTCGACGATTATGTCGGCGCAAGCAATGGCTCCCCGGAGCGCAAGGACACCAGGGCCTCGCTTGGCACCGCGCTGACCTACAAATTCAACCGGGAGTTCTCGCTCAAGGGCGAGTATCGCTACGATCAGCTGCAGTCCAATTCGCCCGGCGCGAATTACCACGCCAATGTCTTCCTGGTCGGGTTGAAGTTGCAGCGCTGACACGGCATCGTCCCTCTCCAGATCTCAGGAAAGAGGACGTGATGACGGAAGCTGCGGCAGGCGAACCCAAGGTGCGGCGCTGGACCGCGCAGCGCTGGGCGCTCGACAACGTGCTCCGTTCGGTCGGCATCGACTGGGACCAGCCGCGCTCGTTCTATCTCAACGCCGCCTGCGGCATCGAGGGCGGCGCCGACTTCGCCGCGATCCGCGAGCGCGTCAAGAAATACGCCGACATCGAGCCGGCCTTCGCCAACACGGCGCGCCGCCGCGAAGCCAAGGCGCGGGCCGCCGAGGAGGACGGCTCGCCGGTCACCGCGCGCGACAATTATTTCATGGCGGCGATCCATTGGGGCTCGGCGCAGTGGTCGCACTACGACAACGACGCGACCAATCTCGCCTACAACAAGAGCAAGCGCGACTGCTACACGCGCTATGCGGCGCTCGCCGATCACAAGATCGAGCCGGTGATGATCCCGTTCAAGGGCAAGGCGCTGCCCGGCTGGTTCCATCTGCCGCCGAATTACCAGGGCGGCCGCATCCCGGTGGTGATCTCGTTTCCCGGCATGGACACCTACAAGGAGGTGTTCGTCGCGCTGAAGGGCGACCGCTGGCTCGAGCGCGGCATCGCGGTGCTGGCGCTCGATGGCCCGGGCCAGGCCGAATGCCGCGTGCTCGGCCTCACCGTCAGCATGGAGAACTGGACGGCGGTGGGCAAAGCCGCGGTCGATTGGCTCATGGCGCGGCCGGAGATCGATCCGCAGAAGATCGGCGCGTTCGGCAACAGCTTCGGCTCGTTCTTCGTCACCCTCGTCACGGCGAACGAGCCGCGCATCTGCGCCTGCGTCGCCAACTCCAACAATCTCGAGCCTGGCTTTCACGCGATCTTCGAGGAGGCGAGCCCGAGCTACAAGAAGCGCTTCATGTACATGGCGGGCTTCACCGACGAGGAAAAGTTCGACGCCTTCCGCCGGACGCTGACCTGGGAGGGCCACGCCGAGAAAATCCGCGTGCCGTATCTCTGCGTCGCCGGCGAGTGGGATGAGCTCAGCCCGATGGTGCACACCGAACGCATGCTCGGGACCATGAGCAACCCGCGCCGGCTCGTGGTCTATCAGGAGGCCCGCCACGCCATCGGCGCCTGCCCGTCGGTCAACCTCGGGCCGTATCCGCCGACCATGGTGGCCGACTGGATGGCGGCGCGGTTTGCCGGCAAGCCGATGGCGAACGAGCGCTGGTATGTCGACAACAGCGGCGCGGTGACGAAGACGGCGCTTTAGAGCGGGCTGTGTACTGGCAAATTGGCCATGTCCACTACTGCACCACCACGGTCGTACCGACCGGTACCCGCTTATAGAGATCTGCCACGTCCACGTTCCTCAACCGGAAACAGCCGGACGATTCCGCCTCACCAACCGAATCCGGATCGCTCGAGCCATGGATCCGATAGAGCGTGCTGCCGAGATAAAGCGCGTGGGTGCCGAGTGGATTGTCCGGATCGCCGCCCTTCATGTGCGCCGGCAGACCCTTCTGCCGCGCGCGCATCTCCGGCGGCGGCGTCCAACCTGGGAATTCTTTTTTCGCGGTGATCTTGTGCGTGCCCTTCCACTGGAAGCCGGCCTTGCCGACACCGATGCCGTAGCGCAGCGCCGTGCCGCCTTGCTGGACGAGATAGAGCCGCCGCTCTGCCGTGTTGATGACGATGGTGCCTGGCGGATACTTACTCGCATAACTCACGGTGGTACGGCTGAAGTCAGTGCCGTCGAGCCCAAGAACGTTGTACATGCCCTTCTTCGTCGAGCCGCCGCGCAGCATGTCTTGCCGCTCGTTGTCGGACTGGGCCTGCGCGACACTGACGGAACCAAGCAGGGCGGCGATTGCCGCCACGGTCACAACAAGACGTGTCAACACGAGTACTATCCATCCAGATAGAAAAAGTGTGGCGCTGTAGGGATTGAATTTACGGTTTCGCTCGTGCGAAGGCAATTGGCCACGGCGCGATCGGCGGAGAGCATTTGTGAAATTTCCCCGCAGGCGATTTTTGTATCTGGTCGCGAGTGCTGCGGCGCTGCCGGCCGTGCCACGGATCGCGATGGCGCAGGGCTATCCGACTCGGCCAGTGCGCATCATCGTACCAACCACTGCCGGTGGCGCGAATGACACCGTCGCACGTCTCATAGCGCAATGGCTGTCTGAACGACTTGGTCAGCAGTTCATCATCGAGAACCGGCCGGGAGGCGGCAATATCATAGGCACTGAGGCGGTGGTTCGTGCACAGGCAGATGGTTACACGCTTCTCCTGGTCAACTCCGCTAACGCAACCAATGCCACGCTCTACGACAAGCACAATTTCAATTTCATCCGCGACATCGCGCCGGTGGCCGGAATTGATCGCGAGCCCTACGTCATGCTTGTTCACCCATCGGTTCCGGCAAAGACGATTCCCGAGTTCATTACGTACGCCAAGGCCAATCCGGGCAAGCTCAACATGGCGTCGGCCGGGAACGGGACGGGCACCCACGTGTCGGGCGAGTTGTTCAAAATGATGACCGGCATCAACATGGCCCATGTGCCATACCGCGGCGGTGCGCCGGTGCTGACCGATCTGCTTGCGGGCCAGGTCCAAGTTTACTTTGGTATTCCGGCTTCTTCTGTCGGGCATATCGGTGCCGGCAAGCTGCGCGCGCTTGCAGTGACAAGTGCAAGCCGGTCGCATGCGCTTCCGGACGTTCCGTCCATCAGTGAATTTGTGCCTGGTTACGAGGCGAGCATCTTCTACGGACTTGGTGTGCCTAAGAATACGCCGGTGGAAATCATCGACAGACTGAACAAGGAGGTCAACGCGGGCCTCTCCGATCCCAAGATCAAGTCGCGACTCGTCGACCAAGGAGGTGTGCCGTTTTCTGGTTCGCCCGTGGACTTCGCGAAACTGATCGCGGACGAAACCGAGAAGTGGGCCAAGGTGATTAAGTTCGCCGGCATCAAACTGGAGTGACCAGTCACGTGACAAATGGGAGGTCGATATGAAGGCAGCTGTGGTCGGCGAAACTGCGCTCGAAATCCGCGAGGTGCCGCAACCAAAGCCGAAGCCTACCGAAGTGCTGGTAAAGGTACGCGCCATCGGCATGAACCGCGCCGAGCTGCCAGGCTCTTACGGCTCGGGACACACCCGCGTTACTGGCGCCATTCCAGGGATCGAATGGTCGGGCGAGGTGGTTGAATGTGGGGCCGAGGTCAGAGACATCAAACCAGGCGACCGAGTTGTGTGTGTTGGCCAAGGCGGCTACGCCGAATATGCGGTCGCCGATTGGGGACGGACCACGCCGATCCCGGCGAACAACATGAGCTGGGAACAGGCTGCGACCTATCCTGTCGCGCTCGGCACGATGCATGACGCCATCGTTACCAATGCCAAGCTGCAACGCGGTGAGGCCATCATGATCCAAGGCGCAAGCTCCGGCGTCGGGCTGCTCGGCTTACAGATCGCCAAGCTCAGGGGCGCGAAGCTCGTCATCGGAACCTCGACCAACGACGCGCGTCGCGCGCGGCTCAAGGAGTTCGGCGCCGACCTCGTGATCGATTCGCGCAAAGCGAACTGGTCAGAGGACGTGTTGAAGGCAACTGGCGGCAAAGGTGTCGAAGTCGTCATCGACATGATTTCGGGACCGGTGGTGAACGAGAACATGAAAGCGACCGCAGTGCTGGGGCGCATCATCAATGTCGGGCGTCTCGGCGGCGGTCACACGGAATTCGACTGCAACCTCCACGCCAATAGGCGCATTGCCTATATTGGTGTCACCCATCGCACGCGCTCGATGGACGAGCTACGGGCGGAAGTAAGCAACATGCGCGCGGATCTGTGGGACGCTGTGTCCGCGAGCAAGCTCTCGCTGCCGATCGACCGCGTCTTCAAGCTCGACGACGCCGAGACAGCGCAGGCGCACATGCGCACGAATGCGCATTTCGGCAAGATCGTGATGTTGCCGTAGGCTTCGGGGGAGCGGATCAGTTTCCCGGCGATGGCTCGAAGCCGGCGCGCTTCCAAGGCTCCTGATGGGCCGGGTCAATCAGGAACTTGATGAATGCCATGGTCGGGTCGGGCGATGGGTTATCCGTCATGATCCCCGCGCCGAAAACCGTCACCCGCTGCACCTCGCGCGGCAGCAATCCCGCCACTGCGACGCCTTTGATCGGGATCATCGCACTCGCCGGGTAGAGGCCAAAATCGACATCGCCTCGGATGATCAGCTCCGTCCCGCCGTCCACCACGTTGTGATAGACGACCTTGGGCTTCATCTCTTCGGTGACACCCAGGTCTTGGAACACCTCGATCAGAAATTTCCCGCTCGGCGTGTCGCCCGGCCGGGAGTGCGCGATCTTGCGCGCATCGAGCAGCACCTTACGGAATTTCTCCGGCGTTGAAATATCGGGCTTGGGGGCGCCTTCGCGCACGACCAGCGCAATACCGACGCTGCCGAGGATTGCGCGCGATGACGCACGCAGGAAGCCATCCTTGATGAATTGATCGATGTCGGGCAGCGCCGCAATCGCCATTTCGCCGCGCTCGCCGGCCGCCAGTTTCTGCGGCAGTTGGCGCACGGTCATGATGCGGAACTGAACCTTGTGACCGGTCTGCCGCTCGAATTGCGGCACCAGCACGTTCATCACCGGTGTCACCGCGCCGCCGCTCCACACGCGGATCTCTGAGCCGAAGCACGAAGCCGCAGTGAAGATTGAAGCCGCGACCGCCAAAACGACCGAGTAGGAATTGCGATGGCCCATGTGTCACATCCCGCCGGTACTCTAGCCGCAGTGGCAGGATACCGGATTGCGGAGAACCGACCAGCCGTGGATCACAGATATTCGCGGCACCAGATTGACGGGCGCCTTGTCGCTAGGGCATTATGTTCATGGTTCGTTCTCATGAGGGTGCCATCTAGAGGCGTCTAAATGGTGGAACGGGCTCGGCGCCTGCGGGTTCGGCCTCGTCAGCCAGCCTCCGGGGGCCTCGGGAGACATCGCCCGGCCCAACTACGTGGGTCCGTCCGGCAACGGGCTGGTGGAGCGGATGAAAGCGGGTGAAAGCCCGTGGAATCAAGGGTGTTCCGTAAAGGGCGCCCCTGTCCGTTTCCAGAAGGCGGTCCCGAGGACGAAGGAAAACGCCGCAGTGGAGCGCCGCGAGGCGAACGCCCTACGTCATGGGCGTGCGCCGCAAGGCGTTGAAATGTTACCCGCGCCTTTCGGCGCTCCGCTCCCTCACGTTTGGTGAGGGAGCATTCCCCTCGTGAGCGAGGGGATGGAAATCCCGGCGCACCCCGCGCCTTGCGAAAACAGGGGCGGCGGAGCTTTGGCTTTTTTGTGCCCGCTGGCTGTTTGAAATGTGAATCCGAATTGCGCGAAAGCGGCGAAGACCGTTTTGGCGAAACGAACCCGAAGCACTTCTTGTTCGCGATCAGCCTCTCCACGTCATGCCCGGGCTTGACCCGGGCATCCTGATGAGGCGCACCCACGCTGTACAGTAAGTCTGTCTCTGATTTATCGCGTCATGGATTGCCGGGTCAAGCCCGGCAATGACGAACGTGAGGCTGTGCGTGATGCGACGAACGTGTGCCTCCGCATGCGCACGAAACTTCGACCGCGCTCTTAGCCGAGCAGCTTCTTGATCTCGGCGCGGAATGCCGGCGCGAGGTCGGGGCGCTCCAGCGCGTAGGCGACATTGGCGGACAGGAAGCCGATCTTGGAGCCGCAGTCGAAGCTGCGGCCCTCGAACTTCAAGCCGTAGAACGGCTGGGTCTTGGCGAGCTTGATCATCGCGTCGGTGATCTGAATCTCGCCGCCGGCGCCGCCCTCCTGCTTCTCCAGGAACGCGAAGATCTCCGGCTGCAGGATGTAGCGCCCGGTGATGATCAGATTGGATGGCGCCTTCTCGCGCGGCGGCTTCTCCACCATCTCGGTGATGGCAAAGCCTTTGCCTTTGGCCTTGCCGACGCCCACCACGCCGTATTGGTGGATGCGCTCGGGCGGCACCTCTTCGACGGCAATGATGTTCGATTGCTCGTCGCCCGTGCGATAGGCCTCCATCATCTGCGCCAGGCAGCCGGGCTTGTTCTGCACCAGGACGTCCGGCAGCAGCAGCGCGAACGGCTCGTTGCCCACGACCTCGCGCGCGCACCAGACGGCGTGACCGAGGCCCATCGGCAACTGCTGGCGGATGAAGCTCGTGGTGCCGGGGCCGGGCAGATCGCGCGACAGCAGGTCGAGGTCGGCCTGCCGGTTGCGATCCTTCAGCGTCATTTCCAGTTCGAACTGGCGGTCGAAATGGTCCTCGATCACCGCCTTGTTGCGTCCGGTGACGAAGATGAAATGCTCGATGCCGGCCTCGCGCGCCTCGTCGACCACGTGCTGGATCAGCGGCCGGTCGACCACCGGCAGCATCTCCTTGGGCATGGCCTTGGTGGCGGGCAGGAAGCGGGTGCCGAGGCCGGCGACGGGGAAAATAGCTTTGCAAATCGGTTTCATGTCGGGCGCATCATGCGGCAGAGCAGTGGATCAGGCCACGGGGTGGTTGCGTTCATTCGCCGCTATGTGAGGGACCGGGCGGGGTGCTAAATCGATCGTACCACCCAAGTTTTTGTCCACGAACTTGACGATAACAAGTCGAATCGCACAGTTGGCAGTATTCTCTGGACTGGGGCGGCGGCGATGAGGCGGCGAATTTTCGGTTCTATCGGCGCGGTGCTGCTGGCGGTTGCGGCGCTGCCGGGACCGGCGGACGCCGCGCCGCGATGCCGCAACACCGGCAGCTTCGAGGCCTGGCTCGCGGCGTTCAAGAAGGACGCGGAGTCGCAGGGCATCTCGCGCCAGGCGATCGCGGCGGCGCTCGACGGCGTCACCTTCGATCCGGCCATCATCCGCCGCGACAGCGGGCAGGGCGTGTTTCAGCAAAGCTTCGTGCAATTCGCCAGCCGCATGACGGCGGCGGGCCGTTATCAGAACGGGCTGAAGCAGTTGAAGGCCAACGCGGCGCTGCTCTCCCGCATCGAGCAGCGCACCGGCGTGCCGCCGCCCGTGGTGGTCGCGCTGTGGGGTCTCGAAAGCGACTACGGCGCCTACAAGGGCGGCGTCTACAACATCATCCGCTCGGTCGCGACGCTTGGCCTACGACTGCCGGCGCTCGGCGTTCTTCCGCGACCAGCTGATGGGCGCGGTGCGTCTGGTCGAGCGCGGCGACCTCAAGCCCGCGGAGATGATCGGCAACTGGGCCGGCGAGCTCGGCCCGACGCAGTTCACGCCGGCGGATTATTTCAAGCATGGCATCGACTTCGACGGTGACGGCCGCGTCGACATGATCCACAGCGTGCCGGATGCGCTGGCCTCCGCCGCCAACCTGCTCAAGAGCTTCGGCTGGCAGAAGGGCCAGCCCTGGCTGCAGGAGGTGCGCGTGCCGGCGCAGATGCCGTGGGAGCAATCGGGACTCGACACCCAGCATCCGCGTTCGCAGTGGGTGAAGTGGGGCGTCACCGCGGCGCATGGCGGACAACTCCCGGCCGACACCCTGCCGGCGTCGCTGATCCTGCCGATGGGCCATCTCGGGCCGGCGTTCCTCGCCTATCCGAACTTCAAGGCCTACATCGAATGGAACGCGGCGATCGTCTATTCGACCACGGCGGCGTATTTCGGCACCCGTCTCGCCGGCGCCCCGCCGTTCGGGCCGGGCAACGGCCAGCCGGTGGTGCCGACCACGGCGCAGATCCAGGAATTGCAGCAGCTCCTGATCCAGCGCCGCATGCTCACCGGCGAGGCCGACGGCCGGCTCGGCTCCGCCACCCGCGTCGCTGTGAAGCAGGCCCAGCAAAAGGTCGGATTGCCGGCCGATGCCTATCCGACGGCGGAACTGATCGAGCGTCTGCGGGCCGGGCGGTAGCGCGTCCGCCGGCGGAACCGGCCCAACCACGCATCTGTGAATTGCGCGGTTAACCCTCGCTCAACCATATCTAGGCCCAATAGGGGCCGAACATTGGACATGGCCACAAGGCAGACGACATGAAGAGTGATGCGGTCTCCATGCGGTTGGCAAATGCGCATATGCCGAAGTATTCCGTCTCTTTTGCCCGGTTGATGCTGGGCGGCGTGCTGCTGCTCAGCGCAGCCGCGCCTGGCCTTGCGCAACCCGATCGGTTGATTCCTCCGACGCCGCGCGGTGGGGCAGCCACGCCGGCGGTCGTGACGGCTCAAGCGCCGGCACCGGCCCCCGCCGTGACTCCGCCGAAGGAATGGAGCGGCGAATCCGGCTCGTCCGGCCATCCGGACATGCAGGCGAGCGCCATCCGTGCGGCCGCCGCCAGATTCGAATCCTGCGTCGAAGGTCTGTGGCCGCTGGCCGCCAAGCGCAACATCTCGCGCGCGAGCTTCGACAAGTTCACCAGCGGCCTGACGCCCGACTTGCGCATCATGGACCTGATCGACGCGCAGCCGGAGTTCACCAAGGCGTTCTGGGATTATCTCGACATCCTGGTGAGCGAGGCGCGCATCGCCGGCGGCCGCGACATCCTCGCCAAGAACAAGGCGGTGTTCGACAAGGTCGAGAAGCAGTACGGCGTCGACCGCTACATCATCACCGCGATCTGGGGCGTCGAGTTCGAACTACGGCACGCTCGGCGGCGACCGGCCGGTGCTGCGCTCGACCGCGACGCTGGCTTGCATCGGCCGCCGACAGGCCTATTTCCGCGACGAATTTCTGTCCGCGCTCGAGATACTGCATCGCGGCGACTTGAAGCCGGAGCAGCTGGTCGGCTCCTGGGCCGGCGCGTTCGGTCCGACGCAGTTCATGCCGACCTCGTTCAAGCGCTACGCCGTCGATTTCGACGGCGACGGCCGCCGCGACGTCGTCAGCAGCGCCGCCGATCTGATCGCCTCGACCGCCAACAATCTCAAGAAGGACGGCTGGGTCCCGAGCGAGACCTGGGGCTACGAGGTCGTCATACCGAAGAACTTCAACTATCTGCTGGCCGATCGGTCCAGGCAGCTCACGCTCGCCGAATGGGAAGGCCATGGCGTCAAGCGCGCCGGCGGCAAGCCGTTTCCGCAACTGCACGAGAAAGCCTACCTGCTGGTGCCGGCCGGCAATCAGGGTCCGGGCTTCCTGATGCTGCACAACTTCCGCGTCATCATGAAATACAATCCGGCGGAGGCTTATGCGATGGCGATCGGCCATCTCGCCGACCGGCTGCGCGGCGGCGAGCCGTTCGTGCAGGCGTGGCCGCGTCACGAGCCGGTGCTGACCTTGGCGGAGCGCCGCGAAATGCAGGAACTGCTGAACCGCAAGGGCTTCAACACCGGCGAGCCGAATGGCCGGCTGGGCGCCAAGGCGCGCGCCGCGGTGCGCGACTACCAGTCCTCGATCGGGCTTGTTCCGGACGGCTTCGCCTCCGCCACAATCCTGGCCCGGCTGCGGGGGCGGTAACCAAGCCGCAGGCCATCAGGTTGACAATTTCCCGCGGTTAACGATCGATAGACCCGCGGCGGCCCTCGATCGGGGCGCCGGAGGCACCTCGACCGGTCGATATCGTGATGGCGGCAAAAGGCCAGTTTTTACAGCGGCTTGGCAATCGCGCGACGATCGGCGTCGCGGCCGTTTGCGGGCTCGCGCTGATGTCGGTTCCGGTGCTCGCGCAATTTGGCGGGTTCGGCGGCGGCGGGTTCGGCGGTGGCGGCGGCCGGGGCGGCTCGTTCGATTCGTTTTTCACCCCGTTTTCGGCGCCGCGCCAGATGGACCGTCCGGTCGACTCCACCCGCGCGCCATCGCCGAAAAAGCTCGACGTTCAGCCGACCGGCGGCAGCGTGCTGGTGCTCGGCGATTCCATGGCCGACTGGCTGGCCTATGGGCTCGAGGACGCCTTGGGCGATCCGCCCGATCTCGCCGTGGTTCGCAAAAACCGCGCCACCAGCGGCCTGATCCGTTACGACAGCCGCAACGAAACCCAGGATTGGGGACAGGTGATCCGCGAGGCGATCGCCCAGACCAAGCCGAAGTTCATTGTGATGATGGTCGGCTTGAATGATCGCGTGTCGATCCGCGATCGCGTGCCGACCGCTCCTGCGTCACCCGCGGCTCCAGGGTCGAAAACCGCGGCGCCGGCAGTTGCTCCGGCGCCTGACACCGGAGCAGCCAGCGAAGCCGGCGGAGGCCAAGTCCGAGAATCAGATGCCGAGCAGACGCCTGGCGAACAGCCGGTGGTCGTTGCGCCTGACCAATCCAAAGGCGCCAGCGGCGCCATGCGCACGTACGAGTTCCATTCAGACGAATGGGCCGCCTATTACGAGAAGCGGATCGACGCCACGATCGTCGCCCTGAAAAGCGCTGGCGTGCCGGTGTTCTGGGTCGGGCTGCCGTCGATTCGCGGGCCGAAGTCGACGAGCGACATGCAGTATCTCAACGACCTCTACCGCGCCCGGGTGGAGAAGGCTGGGGTCAACTACATCGACGTGTGGGACGGTTTCGTCGACGACAGCGGGCGCTTCATCCCGCAAGGCGCCGACTTCGAAGGCCAGACCCGCCGGCTGCGGGCCGGCGACGGCGTGCATTTCACCAGGGCCGGTGCACGCAAGCTCGCGCATTATCTCGAGCGTGAAATCCGCCGCATGCTGATGCCGGGCTCCGAACCCGTGGCGCTGCCGTCGAGCGAGCCGCAGGCGCCGGTCGCCGGCAAGCCCAGCGGGCCGGCGGCGCGCCCTCTCGCGGGTCCGGTGGTGCCGCTGACCGCTTCGGTGACCACGGCGCAGGAGCTGATCGGCTCCCGCGACACCGGCGAAGTGTCCAGCTCGAAGTCTGTGGTTCGCGTGCTGGTCAACGGCGAGGCGGTTGCTTCGCCGGCCGGACGGGCGGACGACTTCAAATGGCCTCGTCGTGCCATCGCGCCGGTCGGCTCCGATCCGATCGTCGCCACCACCACCGAGCCGATCCCGGTGATGAAGCCGGCGCCGGAAACCACGGTGGCCGCGCCGAATTCGGAGACTCGTCCGGTCGCCGCGGCCAATCCTGG
>CAWKOD010000020.1:0-86579 GCA_963850885.1 uncultured Alphaproteobacteria bacterium
GACGCGCGGCCGAGCACCAAAAACTTTACCGCGCGTTAACCATAAATCGCAGCCGGCGCATCCTTAACCCTGCGTTAAGCTTTCTCGTTCATTACTCATAACTGTCCATCTTCATGGACATTGAGTGGCTCCTGTCCACTCTGTTTGACGCCTCCCTGTTATCACTTCGAGCCGCCGGCAACGGCGGCTCTTTTTTTGTTCCGTTTCGGGGCACACCGTCCGGACGGTTACCATTATGTAAACATTGCGGCTGAACGTCTGGACAGGTTCGCGCCAACCCGGTCATATCCAAGACCAGTTGGGTGAGGCGTATCAGTATGAAAGAGCGTTCCGCCGACGAAGCGGCGCCGATTTACTTCGGCGAGAAGCTTGCCAGCTCTCAGGCGTTCGCCGGTCTGTTTCGTGACGGCATGGCGCTGGTCGAGGAAACCGCGGCCTATCTCGATGGGCCCGGCCGACAGGAATCCAAGAAGCTCGAACGCAGCGCGGCGCTGGCCTATGCGACCGAAAGCATGCGGCTGACCACGCGCCTGATGCAGCTCGCCTCGTGGCTGCTGCTGCACCGCGCGGTCAAGGAGGGCGAGATGACGCTCATCCAGGCCAACAAGGAAAAGTCCAAGGTCAAGCTCGCCGCCGGCGAGCCCGGCGATCCGGACACCATCAAGCTTTTGCCCGAGCGGCTGCGCAGCCTGATCGACCGTTCCAAGAAGCTCAACGATCAGGTTCGCCGCCTGGATGCCAACATCTACGCGCCGCCGCTGGCGCCGGATAAACCCCGGGCCAGCAATCCGGTGGAGCGCCAGATGGGGCTGTTGAAGGCAGCCTTCGAGCAGGACGGACACTGAAAGCCTGCCGCCTGAAACGAAAAACCCCCGCTCGCGCGGGGGTTTTTGTTTATCCGGTTGGCCTCGGGCTTACTTCTTGCTGACGCTCAGCCCGGCGAACTTCTTCTCGAAGCGCGACAGGCGGCCGCCGCGATCCATGAGCTGCTGGTTGCCGCCGGTCCAGGCCGGGTGCGACTTCGGATCGATGTCGAGATGCAGGGTGTCACCCTTCTTGCCCCAGGTGGTGCGGGTGGTGAACTCGGTGCCATCGGTCATTTTGACCGTGATGCTGTGATATTCGGGGTGCGCGTCGGGCTTCATGGTCAAGGTCCTGCGGCATGCCGCGGTTAAGATGGCCGCCGTTGGAATTTCGCTGGATTTGCGCGGTTCTATACAGGACGAGGCCTGGACCGACAAGCCCTGGACCGACAAGCCTGGGGGCAAGGACCTGGGCAGACCTAGTTGCAATTGCGGTTCCGCGGGGGCACAGCAAGGGCCGGACGCGGCCGCAATCCGGGACGGAACAGCGACATGAACGACACCGCCGGCAGCGCAGGGCTCACGCCTGCACCGTCCGCGGCCCCGGACGCCGCAGCCGCTCCAGCCACCCGCAAGGCCAAGCTCCGCCCGCTCCGGCTGCTGGTTCCCTACGTCATGCGCTACCGCGGACGGGCGGCGGCGGCGCTCGTCGCGCTGCTCACCGCCGCGATCACCACCCTGGTGGTGCCGATCGCGGTGCGCCGCATGATCGACTTCGGTTTCGAGGGCGAGCGCGTCGGACTGATCGACCAGTATTTCGGCGTGATGATCGCGGTGGTGGCGGTGCTCGCGGTCGCCAGCGCCTCGCGCTACTACCTCGTGACGACGCTCGGCGAGCGCGTGGTGGCCGATTTGCGATCCGCGGTGTTCGGCCACCTCGTCGCGCTGTCGGCGCCGTTCTTCGACACCGCCCGGACCGGCGAATTGACCTCGCGGCTCACCGCCGACACCACCCAGATCAAGTCGGCGGTCGGCTCATCGGTGTCGGTCGCGCTCCGCAATGTCGTGCTGTTTCTCGGCTCCGCCACCATGATGGTGATTACGAGCCCGAAGCTGTCCGGTTTCGTGCTGGCCGCCATCCCGCTGATCGTGCTGCCCCTGGTCGGCTTCGGCCGCGCGGTGCGGCGGCGCTCGCGGACCGCGCAGGACACCCTCGCCGATGCCTCGGCCTACGCGTCCGAGCTCATCGGCGCGGTGCGCACCTTGCAGGCCTTCACCAACGAGCCGCTGGCGGGCGGGCGCTTTTCCGAAGCGGTCGAGCGCGCCTATCGCGCCGCGATTCAGTCGACCCGGGCGCGCGCGATCCTGACCGCGATCATCATCTTCCTCGCCTCCGCGAGCGTCGTCGTCATCCTCTGGGTCGGTGCCCAGGACGTCATCGCGGGCGAGATGACGCCCGGACGGCTCAGCCAGTTCGTGCTGTTCGCGGTGTTTGCCGCGAGCGGGCTCGGCCAGTTGAGCGAGGTCTGGGGCGAATTGTCGCAGGCGGCGGGCTCCGCCGAGCGGCTGATGGAGATCCTCGCCATCGTTCCCGAGATCCGCGCGCCGGCGCATCCGGTGCCGTTGCCGCAGCGTCCGCGCGCCGAGGTCGCCTTCGACAACGTGCGCTTCGCCTATCCGGCGCGGCCGGACGCCGACGTGCTCGATGGCGTGTCGTTCCGCGTCAAGCCCGGCGAGAAGGTCGCGATCGTCGGCCCCTCCGGCGCCGGCAAGAGCACGATCTTCCACCTGATCCTGCGCTTCTACGATCCGAAGTCCGGCACGGTGACGTTCGACGGCGTGCGCCTGTCCGACGCCGATCCGGCGGAGTTGCGCCGCCACATCGCACTGGTCCCGCAGGACACCGCGATCTTCGGCATGAGCGTGCGCGACAACATCCGCTTCGGCCGGCCCGACGCCACCGACGCCGAGATCGAGCGGGCGGCCGAGGACGCCGCCGCCGCCATTTTCATCCGTGCGCTGCCGCAGGGCTACGACACGCCGGTCGGCGAGCGCGGCGTCACGCTGTCCGGCGGCCAGCGCCAGCGCATCGCCATCGCGCGGGCGATCCTGCGCGAGGCCCCGCTGCTGCTGCTCGACGAAGCGACCTCCTCGCTCGACGCCGAGAGCGAGACGCTGGTGCAGGTGGCGCTGACGCGGCTGATGACCGGCCGCACCACGCTCGTCATCGCGCACCGGCTGGCGACCGTGCTGTCCTGCGACCGCATCCTGGTGCTCGACCAGGGCCGCATCGTCGAGGAGGGCAGCCACGACAGCCTGGTCGCGCGCGACGGGCTCTACGCGCGGCTCGCCAAGCTGCAGTTCGAGGTGACTTGAGTTCTACTCGCGGCGCGAAGGCTCGGCGTCGCCGAGCAGCTTGGTCGTGAGCAAAGCGTAGACGTGGCTCAGCTCGGCGAGCGCCTCGTCGATCACCCTGCGCCGCCGCTCCAGCTGCTCCACCAGCGCCATGCAGTTTTCCTGACCGGTCTTGAAGACGAGCGGCGAAGCATCGTCGTCCGTGGCATCGATGATCGTGACGACATCGCTGAGCTTCACACCGGCCTTGCGGCATTTGATGATGAAGGCGAGCCGCTCGCAATCGGCCCAGCTGAACACCGGCACGCCGTCCAGCGAATGCATGCGCCGGATCAGACCGCGGAATTCGTAGTAGCGCAGGCTCAACTTCGAAACGCCGAACATCCTGGCAACGTTCTCAATCGAAAGCACGCCGTTCCGATGGCGGATCGGCCCGCCCGCTCCCGGTATCGTCAGGCCAGACGGTCTCAGCAGCGGGTTCACGTTCACCATTGGACATCGTTACCTCGTTACCGCGCCATGCAGCCTGGAAAGGTGGGGATTGGTTTTGCATCGGAGCTCGCGCCAAATTTTCAAAGGGCACGCTTCCGAAGGGGCTGACTGGAGACCACTCAGCCTGTAAGCGCGCCGGCCCAAATCGGGCCAGCGGCGTGTGTCTGGCCGAGAACGCGGCCTGAAGTGAAGCAACTTACGGCAAAGTGAGCGTTAGCCGCCCGAAATAACCACGTGAAACCAGCGGGTTAGCCTGACGAAAAAGAAGACGTGGGCTCAACCTTCAGGCCCCGCCGGGGAGGCCGGCGGCGGCGAGATCCCGGCTCAGCCGGTCGACAATAACCTCGTCCGGGATCAGCCGGGCGAGTTCGGCACGGGGGTCGCGGCGCCAGCCCGGTCCGAGCGCGATCAACCGCTCGACCGCCTTTCGCATCCCGTCCTGGTTGCCCACGGCCCGCGCGGCGAGGACCCGCGCCACCTGGCCGAGCGCCACATCGTCGCCGGGGATCTCGTTGGCCTGGCGCACGGCTTCCACCATGTCGCCGCCGACATAGCTGCCAATGAACATATAGATGTGATGCCAGCTCGGACGGACCGCGCCGTGCGCGCCGGCGTCCCGCAGCATTTTCATGCCCTTGTCGACGTCGCCGGCCAGGATCAGCCGGCCGCCATATTCGCCCAGCGCCAGCATGTCGTATTTGTTGAGCATCAGGGACTTGTCGCCGGCGGCCAGCGCCGCGGCCATGTCGCGGCGGTTGGACTGAATCACCATCAGCGCGAGATAGCCGCGCGAGCTTTCCGGATGCAGCGCAATCGCCTGCCTTGCCGCGCGCAGCGCCCGGTCCAGCGCCGGCGGTTCGCCGGGACGCGGCTCATATTCAAGCTGGAATTCGCGATTGTAGATCATCGCCAGAAACGTGAAGCCGACCGCGAAGCCGGGATCCACACTGGTCAAATGTTCAAGACAGGCGCGGGCGAGTTCGTGGGTTTGCCGGTCGGACGTACGGATCGCGTCGGCCGCTTCCAGGATGCAGCGATAGCGAGGATCGCCGGCATTCGACGCCAGCTGATTGGCGCGGTCCCGCGCCCGGATGACGCCATAGGATTGCAGCAGCGAATTGGTGAGCGAAATGACGATCGAGTCTTCGGTGACGCCCTCCGCGTCGGCCGGCTGCACGCGCTCGAAGGTGCGCGACCAGACCACCTTGCCCTCCGCGCTGCTGGTCAGCGTGAACCAGGCATTGGCGGCGTCGCCGATGTATTCGATGGCGCCGGAGAGGCGATAATCGGTTCGCGGGTCGGCGGCAGGCGCATCGGCGGCGGCATTCGCCGGGACGGGATTTGACGCCACATTGATGGTGTCGAAGCGCGCAAAGGCGTCGCTGATCTTGGCATGCAGGCGTTCGGCGGCGATGGCGTTCGGCGATGGCGAACCGATCACGCGGAGCGGCTCGATCTGGATCGTCGGCATGCCGTTGCCCGGCGGCAGCGTATGGGCGTTCGGGCCGCCGAGATCGCGCACCGCAACCGTCGCCGTGGTGATGCCATCGTCGCGGCGGCCATGGAAAAACACGGCGGCGATCGACACGACCGCGACCGCCGCCAGGACCGCCAGCGAGGCGGACGGCAGCGGGCGTCGCAGAGCATCGGCCCAGCGTCCGATCGCAGCGATGGATAGCATCGCGCGGCGACGCGCCATCTCGCGCCGCCGGAAGGTCGGCACATAAGAGCCGCGCGGCAGATCGATGATGACCGGATCGGTGGCGCCGGGACCCGCGTAATAGCGTTCGATCGCGCGCCGCAGCCGGGTCGCTTCGACCCGTACGATCGGATCGAGCTGCGGGTCGAACTTGGTGTCGCGCCGGAGCACCTCGACACCGATGGTGTAGGCCTTGATGCGGCCGGCCTTGCCGTGCAGCACCGCCTCGACGACGAAGCGCAGGAAAGCGCCAAGCTGCGGCGAGCGGCTGAACACGTCGCTGCCGATCATGCGCTCGAAGCGCGGCCCTGATCTCGTCAGGCGCCACAGCATCGCCGATTGAATCGGCCATCGTCATCATGCCGGCTTTGCTGCGTTGTTCCGAAGGCAGGCGCCGATGGAATTGGGGAGCCCTCGCGACGTTCAGGTAATGCCTGACGCCGCGCCCCGCAAGCGCCTTTGCAACGCCTTGAACCGGCTTGAGCTTTTTTACAGCTCGGTGCCGAGCTTGCGATCGAGCGAGTACGGCCCGCCGCCGCGGAGCGCGATGGCAAAGCAGCACAGGCCCCACAGCAGCGTGTACTCGTAGCCGCGGTTGAGCCAGGCGAAGCCGTTGTTCCAGTAGAGCACGGAGATGATGGCAAGCTCGATCGCGGCGGCCGCCGCCCAGAAGCGGGTAAACAAGCCGAGGATCAGCGCGATGCCGCCGACGAATTCGATCGCCAGCCCGCCCCACACCCAGGCGATGGCCGGCTCGAAGCCCATGTCGGCAAAGGGTTTCACGAAGGCGGACGGCCCGCGCGTCACCTTGCCCCAGCCGTGCACGGCGAGATTCCAGCCGCAGGCGATGCGGACCACCGGCCAGGCCAGCGGCATGGCGAACATCGTAGAACGGCTTGAGCTGCGGCAGCAGCAGTTTGGGTTCGGCTTGCGTGTCGGCCATGGTGTTCCTCCCCGTTTCATTGGCGCTTTGTTGTTGTGCGGGAATGTTAGCACGGCCCACGCTGAAGAATTATGATTATATTCCCATAAGCTGAACCGGCCTTGCGCCGAACATATTGTTGGCCGATATACTGGGCTCTTCCCAAATCACCACTGCAGGCCCACAAGCGTCATCGCGCGCCGCCCTGGCGCCCCGGCACCGAACAACAGCAACACCGAACAGTGCGCCGCGTGAGGCATTTCAGAGCCGCCGCCGGTCAACACTCGAGTTTCAGAAATTCCAGTTCGCACGGGCGTGCGCCCGTGCCCCGTTCAACGCAAAGGAGATCACCGAATGGCTTCGCGACCCGAGATCAAGGTCAAAAAATCCGAACCGGACGATACGGTGCAGGAAGCGCCCAATCAGAAGGCAAAGAAGGAGATCGGCAACTACCGGCTCCAGGTCGACCGGCAGACCAAGGCGTTCTATCTGACGGAAGACGCGGCCGAGGCCGCCGGACTGGTCATCAAGAAGGGCCATCCCGTCGTGCAGGTGTCGATCTACAATTCCGCCGAAGGCGTGAACAAGATCATCGAACTGCCGAAGTGAGGCGCGGCGCCTCAGCGCCCCTCCGAACGCTAATCCTCGTCGATCTCTCCAGCAGCGCGACGCCGCCCTCGGCTTCCTTCTCGCCGTCAGCGGTTTCGCCCGTAGGCGGTCGCGTCCTCGGCCTTCGGCGCGATCGCAGGCGCCGCCACGATCGCCGCGATCGCCGGCAACGGCTCGAAGCCGCGCCGCGGCCGCGATGGCACAACCTTCGGCAGGACAAACACCGCCTCGCAGGTCGGGCAGACGATCGGCGTCTTGAGCAGATCGTAGAATTTCGCGTTGCAGCCGGCGCAGAGGCGCTTGGTGCCGAGTTCGGGTTTGCTCACGGTGTTTCCTAAAAGCCGGGGAATGAGGACGCTCATCGCGATCATCCGGCGAGGGATGCATACAGGGTTGCGGGGCATTCGGCGAACCGCTGTTCGGGGCATGACAACCGAGGGTTGCGCTCGCAGCCGCTTAAGCGCCGACGCCCTTGCCCTTCAGCGCGCCGCCGATCTCGTCGAGCACCTTGGGGTCCTCGATGGTGGCCGGCATCGTCCAGGCATCGCCGTCGGCGATCTTCTTGATGGTGCCGCGCAGGATTTTGCCCGAACGCGTCTTCGGCAACCGGGCGACGACGATGGCGAGGCGGAACGACGCCACCGGACCGATCTTGTCGCGCACGAGCTGGACGCATTCCTTCTCGATCTCTTCAGCGGGGCGGTTGACGCCGGCCTTGAGCACGATGAAGCCGCAGGGCACCTCGCCCTTCAAGTCATCCTTGATGCCGAGCACGGCGCATTCGGCGACATCCTGGTGGCCGGACAGCACCTCCTCGATGCCGCCGGTCGACAGCCGATGCCCCGCGACATTGATGATGTCGTCGGTGCGGCCCATCACATAGACGTAGCCGTCCTGGTCGACATAGCCGGCGTCGGCGGTTTTGTAGTAGCCGGGGAATTCCGCGAGGTAGCTCTCCACCATGCGGTCGTCCTGGTTCCACAAGGTCGGCAGGCAGGCCGGCGGCAGCGGCAGCTTGATGACGAGCGAGCCCATCGTGCCGCGCGGCAATTCGTTGGAGGCGTCGTCGACCGCGCGCACGTCGTAGCCGGGCATCGCCACCGTCGGCGAGCCGTGCTTGACCGGAAGCTGGCCGAGGCCCACCGGATTGCCGGCGATGCACCAGCCGGTCTCGGTCTGCCACCAGTGATCGATGACGGGCTTCTGCAACAGCCGCTCCGCCCATTGGATGGTGTCGGGATCGGCGCGCTCGCCGGCCAGAAACAGCGTGCGGAATTTCGACAGATCGTATTTCGAAAAATGCTTGCCCTCGGGGTCTTCTTTCTTGATGGCGCGGAACGCGGTCGGCGCCGTGAAGAACGCCACCGCGCCGTGCTCGGAGATCACGCGCCAGTAGGCGCCGGCGTCGGGCGTGCCGACCGGCTTGCCCTCGTAGAGGATCGAGGTCGCGCCATGCAGCAGCGGCGCATAAACGATGTAGCTGTGGCCGACCACCCAGCCGATGTCGGAGCCGCACCACCAGGTCTCGCCCGGATTGACGCCGTAGAGATACTGCATCGACCATTGCAGCGCGACCATGTGGCCGCCGTTGTCGCGGACGACGCCCTTGGGGATGCCGGTGGTGCCCGAGGTGTAGAGGATGTAGAGCGGATCGGTGGCGCGGACCGGCACCGGCTCGAGCACATTCCATGCCCACACCAGCGCCTTGTCCCAGGTCGCCTGCCAGTCGTGGTCGCGGCCGGGCGTCAGCTCGCAGGTGAGCTGCGGACGCTGCAGGATCATGCAGGCGTCGGGCTTGTGCTTCGCGAGCTCGATCGCGGCGTCGAGCAGCGGCTTGTAGGCAATGACGCGCGCCGCCTCGATGCCGCAGCTCGCCGAGAGAATGACCTTGGGCTTGGCGTCGTCGATGCGAGTGGCGAGCTCCTTCGGCGCGAAGCCGCCGAACACCACCGAATGCACCGCGCCAAGGCGCGCGCAAGCGAGCATGGCGACCAGCGCTTCCGGCACCATCGGCATGTAGAGAATGACGCGGTCGCCCTTCTGGACGCCGAAGTGATGCTTGAGGATGCCGGCGAGCGTCTCGGTCTTGGTCTGCAGCGCCGCGTAGGTGATGGTCTGCTTCAAGCCGGTGACCGGCAAGTCGTAGATGATCGCGGGCTGCGTGCCGCGGCCGGCGATGACATGGCGGTCGACCGCGTTGTAACAGGTGTTGCAGACGCCGTCGGGAAACCAGCGGCCGTAGACGCCAGCATTCGGATCGAACACGGTCTTCGGCTTTTCGATCCAGTCGATGGCGTCCGCCGCCTCGCCCCAGAATCCAGTCGGGTCGCGCTGCCAGCGCGCGTAGATCTCCGGATAGCGGCTGGTCTTTGTGTCCACCTTGGCGTCCATCATCCGTCTCCGGCCGCGATTGTGGAGGCAGATGAGCCTCTGGCGCAAGCTGCGCGCCTGCGCTCTAAATGCGCTCGCTCCTCCAATTCCCCCTCGCATGCCGGGTGCCCGTGGAACTGCTCGCCGACCCCATTTTCATGGCCGTCGCCGTCATCGGCGTCTGCCTGCTCGGCATGTCGAAGGGCGGCTTCCTCGGGCTCGGCGTCATGGCGCTGCCGCTGATGTCGCTGTTCGTGCCGCCGCTTGCAGGCCGCCGCCATCATCCTGCCGACCGCGATCGCGCAGGACTTCCTGACGCTCTGGGTGTACCGGCGCGAGTGGAGCGCGTGGAACCTCAAGATCATGCTGCCCGCCATGTTCGCCGGCATGTTCGTCGCATGGCTGATGGCGGCGTCGCTGTCGGCCGCGCACATCCGCCTCGCCATCGGGCTGATTGCCGCGCTGTTCGTGCTGCGGCACTGGACCGCCAAACGCTTCGAGCGCTGGATCCCGAAGCCCTCGGTCGCGACCGGGATTGTGTTCGGCGCAATCGGCGGCGTCACCACCATGCTGGCGAACGCCGGCGGCCCGGCCTGGCAGATTCACCTGTTGCCGCAGAAGCTCGAAAAGCTGCCCTACATCGGCACGGTGAGCATCCTGTTCGCGGCGAGCAACGTCGTCAAAATTCCGGGCTTTCTCACGCTCGGTTATCTCACGCGCGAAAATCTTCTGATCGGACTGACGCTCGTGCCGATCGCGGTGCTGGCGAACTTCGCCGGCATCTGGATGGTGCGCCGCGTCTCGACCGAGATGTTCTTTCGCATCGCCTATATTCTGATGTTCGTCATCGCGGTCGAATTGATCCGCGGCTCGGTGATGGATTTGTGGTGGCGCTGAGCCCAGCCGCAGACGGGATGCCCATGCGGGAAAGCGGGTGGCGCGGCGCGCGCTTCTCCGCTCTAACTCCGCTCGCATGACCGTCATCACCGATCCGCTGTTCTATGTCGTCGCCATTCCAGCCGTGATGTTCCTCGGCCTGTCGAAGGGCGGCTTCTCCAGCGTCGGCATGGTGGCGACGCCGCTGGTCGCGGTCGTGATGGGCCCGCTCGAAGCCGCGGCGCTGCTGTTGCCGATCATCCTCATTCAGGACGCGGTGTCGGTGTGGGTCTATCGCCGCACCTGGGATCCCTGGAACCTCAAGGTGATGATTCCGGGCTGCGTGATCGGCGTCGGCGCGGCCTGGCTGCTCGCGGCCTATGTCTCCGATGGCGTGATCCGGCTGGTGGTCGGCCTGATCGCGCTGGGCCTCGTCTCCTACACGTTCTTTCGCCACTGGCTGCCGGGCGAAACGGCGCGGCCCCGCGCCTCGCACGGCGTGTTCTGGGGGGCGATGTCGGGCTTCACCACGACGCTGATCCAGATCGGCGCCCCGCCCTACTATGCGTTCGTGCTGCCGCAGCGGCTGCCGAAGATGGTCTATGTCGGCACCACGGTGATGTTCTTCGCCACCGCCAATATGATGAAGATCGTGCCCTACTTCGCGCTCGGCCAGTTCTCGACCACCGGGCTGGCGACGTCGTTCGCGTTGTTTCCGCTGGCGATCGCCTGCAACTTCCTCGGCATCTATCTGGTGCGGATCACGCCGGAGGCGATGTTCTACCAGCTCACCAACGTGATCGTGTTGGTGCTGGGATGCGAACTGACGCGGCAGGGACTGGTGGAGCTGTTCTGGCGATAATGCCGGCCATGGCCAGATGAACCCAAACCCGCCGCCGCACGACCAATGTCTGAAACGTGTCAGTTTTCGGCACAGAGGCGGCCATGCGGCTTTCGGTTGCGGTTTTCTCTGCATTCCTTTTGACCGGCCTGCCGACGCTCGCCGCCGAGCAGTCGGACTTCGAAACCTGCAGAAAATCGGAAGAACCCGATCTCACCGTCGCAAGCTGCACGCGGGTGATCGACGACCAGACGCTGGCGCCGCAAGTCCGCGGCGCGGCGCTGTTCTTCCGCTCGTTGGCCCTCGAAACCAAACGCGACCTCAAGGGCGCGATGGCCGATCTCGGTGAGGCGATCCGGATCGACCCCAAGCCCAGCCACGCCCACTCCAGCCGGGCCAGGCTCTACAAAGAAGCGGGCGACGACGAGCACGCGTTCGCCGACCTGAATGCGGCGATCCGCATCGATCCGAGGGTGGCGCTGTTCTACAACCGGCGCGGCCTCTTCTATACTCGAGAAGAACAACTACGAGTTTGCCGTCGACGATTTCAATGAGGCGATCCGGCTCGAGCCCCGATCTCCGTTCGGCTACTGGAACCGCGCCCAGGCCCACGCCAACGCGTCCTACCGGGCGCGCGCCATCGCCGACTACAGCGAAGTGATCCGGCTCGATCCCAAGTCGCTGCAGGCCTATGCGGCACGCGGCAGCATGTACCAGTGGCAGGGCGACAACGACCTCGCCATCGCCGATTACGATGAGATCCTGCGACTCGAACCGAAGGCCGACTACACCTTGTACTCGCGCGGCATCGCCTACCGGGACAAAGGCAACCTCGACCAGGCCATCGCCGACTTGACCGAAGCGCTCCGGATCAATCCGAAATATGCGCCCGCCTACCATGAGCGGGGCGTCGCCTACCGCATGAAGGGCGACCGCGAGCACGCGATTGCCGACTTCCGCGAAGCGATCCGCCTCGATCCGAACGAGTAGCATCACGTCGCGGGACGCGTTGGAATCGCTCGGCGCCGGCGAGCCGAAGACCGAGCCCGAGGCGCCCAAGCGCGGCGTGCTCGATCTGCTGAAGTGAGATAGAAGGCTGCGATGCGAGACTTGGCATTGCGATACTTGGCGTGGCGGTACTTGGCGCTGCTCTGTGCCGCATTGCTGCTGACCGGGGTGGCGCGGGCCGCGGACGGCGATGCCGACACCTGCCGGATGCCGGGCGATTCCGACCGCAGGATCGCCGCCTGCACGCGCCTGAGCGACGACAACGGCCTGTCCGCCGCGATGCGCGCGCTGGCCCTCACCAGCCGCGGCCTCGCCCGCGAGGAGAAGGGCGACGTCAAAGGCGCGATGGTCGATTACGACGAGGCGATCCGGCTCGATCCGCGCTCGGCCAACGCGCGGCTGTTCCGCTCCAGCCTGTTCCGGAATGCCGCCAACCACGACCGCGCCATCGACGACCTGAGCGAGGCGATCCGTCTCGATCCCAGCGTGGCGTTGTTCTACACCCGCCGCGGGCTCTCCTATTATGCCAAGCACGACTATGAGCGGGCGATTGCCGATTTCACCGAGTCGCTCCGGCTCAACCCCAACAACATCGATGCCATCTGGGGCCGCGGCCAGGCCAACGCCTACGCGGGCTACAAGGGACGCGCCATCGCCGACTACTCCGAAGCGATCCGGATCGAGCCGCACGCGCCGCGCGGCTATATCGCCCGCGCGCTGGTGTACCAATCCCAAGGCGACCACGACCTCGCCATCGCCGACTTCAACGAATTCCTGCGCCTCAACCCGGCGGGTTTGAGCGGCTTCTACGCGCGCGGCAATTCGTATCGCGAAAAAGGCGAGCTCGACCGTGCCATCGCCGACTACAGCGAAGCCATCCGCCTCGACCCGCGTTTCTCTTTCGCCTACCACGACCGTGGCGTCGCGCGCCGGATGAACGGCGACCGCGAGCAGGCCATCTCCGACTTTCGCCAGGCCGTCCGCCTCAGCCCGGCGACCGCCGGCCCGTCGCGGGCGGCGCTGGAATCGCTTGGCGTCGGCGAGCCGAAGACAGAGCCCGGCGCGCAGAAGCGCGGTGTGCTCGACCTGCTGAAGTGACGGCTATCGGATACTTCTGAGTTTGGCGATCCGGATCGGCGACCGCGAGCACGCCATCGCCGACTTTCGCCAAGTGGTCCGTATCAGCCCGTTGACCTCCGGCCCGTCGCTGGACGGCGTTGGAAGCGCTCGGCGTCGGCGAGCCGAAGACGGAGCCCGGAAGCGCTGAAGCGCGGCGTGCTCGACCTGCTGAAGTGACCGGACCGTCGGATCCGACTATCATTGATCGCGCCGGCGCTCTCCGCTAACGTGATGCTAGGACTTGCGCCATGAGCACGTCGCCTTACGACACCGACCTCGACCGCAATCCGGCGAACTTCCAGCCGCTGACGCCGCTCACCTTGCTGGAGCGCGCGGCCTCGGTGTTTCCCGATCAGCTTGCGATCGTGCACGGCCCGCTGCGGCGGAGCTACCGGGAGTTCTACGCGCGGGCGCGCCGGCTTGCCTCGGCGCTGTCGAAGCGCGGCATCGGACGCGGCGACACGGTGTCGGCGGTGCTTGCCAACACGCCGGCGATGCTCGAATGCCACTACGGCGTGCCGATGGCGGGCGCGGTGCTCAACACCATGAACACGCGGCTCGACGCCGCCGTCATCGCGTTTCAGCTCGACCACGGTGGCGCCAAGGTGCTGATCACCGACCGCGAATTTTCCAAGGTGGTGAAGGAGGCGCTGGCGCTGTGCAAGGTCAAGCCGCTGGTCGTCGACTACGACGATCCGGAGTTTACCGGCGCAGGCGAGCGGCTCGGCAAAATCGAATACGAGGATTTCATCAAGGACGGCGATCCGAATTTTGCCTGGAGCATGCCGGACGACGAATGGGACGCCATCGCGCTGAACTACACCTCGGGCACCACCGGCGATCCGAAGGGCGTGGTCTATCATCACCGCGGCGCGCATCTGCTCGCGGTCAACAACGTGCTGACCTGCGGGATGGGACCGCGACCGGTCTATCTGTGGACTCTGCCGATGTTCCACTGCAACGGCTGGTGCTTCCCCTGGACGATCTCGGCGGTGGCCGGCACCCACATCTGTCTCCGCGCGGTGCGCGCCAAGGCGATGTACGACGCCATCGCCGAGCACAAGGTCACGCACCTGTGCGGCGCGCCGATCGTGATGTCGACCCTGCTCAACGCGCCGGCCGACGAGAAGAAGCCGCTGCCGCATGTGGTGCAGTTCGCGACCGCGGCCGCCCCGCCGCCCGAGGCGGTGCTGGCGGCGATGAAGGCCGCCGGCTTCAACGTCACCCACGTTTACGGGCTGACCGAGGTTTATGGACCCGCCGTCGTCAACGATTGGCACGCCGAGTGGGACGCGCTGCCGCTCGCCGAGCAGGCCGCAAAGAAATCGCGCCAGGGCGTGCGCTACCACATGCTGGAAGGCCTCGACGTGCTCGACCCGGACACGATGAAGCCGGTGCCGCGCGACGGCGAGACGCTCGGCGAAGTGATGTTCCGCGGCAACGTGGTGATGAAGGGCTATCTGAAGAACAAGCGGTCGACCGAAGCGGCGTTCGCCGGCGGCTGGTTTCATTCCGGCGATCTCGGCGTGATGCATCCGGACGGCTATATCCAGCTCAAGGACCGCTCCAAGGACATCATCATCTCCGGCGGCGAGAACATTTCCTCAATCGAGGTCGAGGACGCGCTCTACAAGCACCCGGCGGTGCAGGCCGCCGCCGTGGTGGCGAAGGCCGACGAGAAATGGGGCGAGACGCCCTGCGCCTTCGTCGAGTTGAAGCCGGGACAGAGCGCGACCGGCGACGAGCTCGTGGCGTGGTGCAAGAAGAATCTCGCCGGCTACAAGGTGCCGCGGCACATGGTGTTCGTGGAATTGCCGAAGACCAGCACGGGCAAGATTCAGAAATTCAAGTTGCGCGAGATGGCGAAGGCCGTCTAGACGCGCTTCAGCGGACGCCGTTGAATTCCAGCGAGGTCGGCGGCGCGAGGCGGCGGTCGAACTCCTGGCGCGAGGATTGCGCGGACAGCGACGGGCCGAGGCCCGGGGCGAACACCGAGCCGAAGTTGGACGAGCCGCCCGGCTGGATGCCGAACTGCAGCTTGCCATTGCCAAGCGGCGTCTCGTAAAGGCCGTTGCTGTTCGTCGTGGCGGCGGAGCCGTCCTTGCGGAAGTTCTTGGACTGCTCCTCGAGATCGAACTTGGGCACGCCGTATTGGCCGGCCGCGTCTTTGTTTTCCACCGTGAAGGCATGAGCGGCGGGCGCCGCCAGCACCCAGGCGGCGGCGATCCCCACAACGACATGCGGCAGACAAAAGCGCATCGATCCCCCGCTGGCTCCGAAGCCGGATACAGCCTCTGGTACGATTCCCGGTCCATGCCGTCAACGGCCCGAGCCGCAACACACCGTGGAACAAAATCGCCAGCCAAAAAGGCATTCTGGAGGCGGCGCTCCGCCACGTTGCCCTGGCGCGTCCAATAACCTAGCCTTTTCAAGCTCCAAGGTGCCGCGGGGAAATCGCCCATGCTCAAGCCGCCGACCCGGATTTGCGTGTTCCATCTGGCGCTCGCCGCCGTTTGCCTCCCGGTTGCGCCGCTCAACGCCGCCGACAGCTACGCCGGCAAGACCATCGAGCTGGTCGTCGGGGCGCCGCCCGGCGGCGGCTACGACATCTACGCCCGCGCGGTGGCGCGCCATCTCGGCCGCCACATTCCCGGCGAGCCGAGCGTCGTGGTCAAGAACATGCCGGGCGCCGGCTCCGCCAAGGCCGCGCAATACATCGCCACCATCGCGCCGAAGGACGGCACTTCGATCGGCGGCATCATGCCGGGCGCGATCATGGGCCCGCTGCTCGACGACCGCACCGCGCCGCTGTTCGAGCCGACCAAGGTGCGCTACGTCGGCACCGCCAACAGCGGCACCCGCGTCTGCGTCACGCTGAAGAGCGGCAAGATCCAGAAGTTCGAGGACGCGCAGAAGGTGAAGTCGAAGTTCGGCGGCAGCGCGCCGAACGATTCGACCTTCGAATACGGCTACCTGCACAAGCACACCTCGGGCGCGCTGTGGGACATCGTGCCGGGCTATCGCGGCACGCCGGAGATGGCGCTCGCCATGGAGCGCGGCGAGATCGACGGCATTTGCGGCTGGGACTGGTCGAGCTTCCGCTCGCAGAAGCCGGACTGGCTGCGCGACAACAAGGCCAACATGCTGATGCAGGTCAGCCTGGAGCCGCATCCGCTGTTGACCAAGATGGGCGTGCCGAGCGTGTTCGATTTCGTCAAGAACGAAGACGACCGCAAGGTGGTCGAGCTGATCATCAGCCAGACCGTGTTCCACCGCTCCTACATCGCGCCGCCGGACACGCCGCCAGCCCAGCTCGAGGTGCTGCGCGCGTCGTTCGACAAGACGGTGGCCGATCCGGTGTTCCTCGCCGACGCCGAGAAGCTCGGCATCGACATCGAGCCGCTGTCCGGCGCCACGCGTGCAGGACGTGGTGGCCAAGCTCTATGCAACGCCGCCGGCGATCGTCGAGCGCGCCCGCAAGGCGATCCGGCCGGATTGAGGGAGCGGGTCGCTCGGTCTCTAGCATCACGGCTCGTCGGTCTGCGCCGCCAAGGTGCGCTTCGCGCTCGGCGAAAAAGGCATCGACTGGCAGGGCCACTATCTAGACATTCTCAAGGGCGACCAGTTCGCACCGGAGTACCAGAAGCTCAATCCCAAGGCCGTGGTGCCAACACTGGTGCACGACGGGCAACGTGATTCGAGTCGACCGTCATCAACGAATACCTCGACGAGCTTTCCCGAGTGCCGCTCAAGCCGCAGTCGCCAGTCGAGCGTCGCCGAGATGCGGGTATGGACCAAGGCGGTGGATGACAATCTGCATCGCCTGCGGCGAGATACGTTTGCCTCGTGCCACCGGCACATCGGTGCGCCGCTCAAATGCCGGAGTGCAAGAGCTTGCAGGAAGCAGGCCGCCGAATGCCGCAAGGCCGCCAAGTCTACGATGACAAAGCCGCAGCGCATCATGCTTGAGCATATTGCCGACACATGGTTGCGGACGCAGCCGACATCGACAAGGCCAACCAGTAGGCCGCTCGGTGCCTTTTCGTCAGCTACCGGACACAGGAACGCTCTCGCGATTTTGCTGTTGTCTGGCCATGCCTTGCTACTTTTCCATGTTGAGATTGGCGAACGCCTCACCGACGACCGGGGCGAGGAATTTCCCGACGACCAAGCAGCCCTGCGAGAGGCTGAGTTGATCGCGAGCGATCTTTCCAAAAACCAAATCAGTCGGACAAACCTGAGAGTCATCGTTGACCAACCGCAAGGGCGAACAAGTCTGCGAAGTCCCTCTGTTGCACAAGGTCAAGTAGTCCGCCTCAGTTGGCGGCCGTTTCCCAAGCCTCAATCATCTGGACCACGTCCGTCATTTCCCAAAGCCGCGTCGTGACGCCAGCCGCCAGCCGAATTTCGGTCTGCCTTAAATAAACTGGACCACTACCAGACGCCGCGTCACGCGCGGCTCTTCGATGAGGTCCAAGGTACTGATATTGCTGGAATTTAAATTAATCCGATAGTCTAAAGATATATCTTGCGCTATATCTATCTTTGATCTATCTAAAGATATATCTCAACACCAAAAGGAGAAACTTGAGATGTTTGGAATGAGGCATTTCGGATCGCATTGCGAAGACCGCCACGCCGCGGGTCGCCACGGCCGCTGGGGCCGCCATCACCGGCACGGCGGGCGTCATGGCCGCGACGGCGGTTTCGACGGCGGCGACATGATGCGCGCCGGCCGCATGCTGGCGCAGGGCGACCTTCGCCTGCTGGCGCTTGCGCTGATCGCCGAGCAGCCGCGCCACGGCTACGAGATCATCAAGGTGCTCGAGGAGAAGACCCAGGGCTGGTACGCGCCGAGCCCGGGCATCGTCTATCCGACGCTGACCTATCTCGAAGAGGCCGGCTATGTCACCGCGCAGGCGGACGGCGCCAAGCGGCTCTACACCATCACCGCCGAGGGCCGCACCTATCTGGAGAGCAATCGCGCGTTCGTCGATGCGGTGCTGGAGCGGCTCGACGCGGTCGGCGAGCGCATGCGCTCACGCCGCAGCGATGAGGACAACGACGGCCGGCGCGGCGCGCGGGTGCCGCGGCTCGTTCAAGCGGCGCTGGAGAACCTGCGCGACGTCACCGTGGAGCGCCTGAAGGACAACGGCGACACCGAGGCGAAGGTCGTCGAGGTGCTGGCGCGCGCCGCGGCTGAGCTGAAGAAGAGCTGACGTCAGCGAGCGCGCGCGAACGGGCGTCAGCGCGTCACGATCTGGGCGCGGCCGATCGACAGCGCCGCGCCGGACGGCGGCGCGCCGCCGCCGCGGTCGATCACCGAGACTTCGACCTCGGCGGAGCCGCGCCGCGACCCTGGCCGAGCGCGTGCGACACATTGAACTGAAAGCTCTGGCTGCCGCCGGGGATCGAGACGCGGCCGACCTCGACCGCCGAGCCGCCCGACGGCCGCAGCCGCACCACCGCGCCGAGCTGTCCGGCCGGGGCCTTGCGCGTCACCGCGATGCTCATCTCAAGCATGACGACGCTGGAGCTTTTCGCCGACGACGGCACCTGCACCGCCATGCGGGCCGGCTGATCGGCGGTGGCGGTGCCGCCGGCGGTGGCGAGACCCGAGAGCGCCAGGATCCACAGCACCAGGACGAGCAGCGGCAGCGCGCAAAGCAGCACGCGGCGCGGCGAGAAATATCGTTTCGGCATCGCGCGGGCTTTTGCCGGCTGGTGTGCGACTTCTTGCGCGATCGAGCTCATAGGATCACCACCTCCACCCGCCGCGGCCGGATGTTGCTGACATTGGTTTCGCTGTTGGAGCAATGCGGCAGAAGCTGAACGGTCAGCCGGTCGGAGCGCAGACTCGCCGGATGGTCCATGCGGGCGAGCGTCGGCGTCAGATCCACGTACATCGACATGCCGGCCGTGCTGCGGTCGCCGGCCGCATAGTGATTGGCATGCTCGCTGCCGAAGAAGCTCACGCTCGTCGCATAGCTCGGATGATCGAGCCGCGTGCGCGGCGACAGATCGTGGCAGTTGGCGAACACCCGGACCCGCGTGGTGACGTCGAGCGGCTGCTCGATGTCGCGCAGCACCGCCCAGACGTAGCGCCGGTATTTCTTGGCGTCCGGCCGCATCGCAAACGCCTGCGCGCCGACGATGTCGCCGAGCGGGCGGCCGAGCGGCAGCGAAATCGCGATCGGCCGGTCGCGCGAGGCGATCTGCTCGTTCTCGGCGGCGGCGGCGTAGATGGCGCCGCCCGACGGCAATTCGAGCCGGCGGAGTCCCGCGCCGGCGCTCACCGCCGCTTGCGGCTCCAGCCGCCGGTAGGCGGAGAGCTTTTCGGTCATCAGATCGCCGGTCGGCCGCACCAGATCGGCCGCGAACGGACCGTCATCGTCGTCGTAGCGGTAGCCGAGCGTCGCGGGCGATCCGAGCTCGCCGACGGCGACATTCCAGCGCGAGCCGTCCGCGATTGAGGAAATTTCCGTTGAAGGCGAAATCGCGCCACATCGGCTCCGGAGCTGTTGGCATTGCCGCGCCGGTTCCAGGCGGTCCACAGCCGGTCGACGTTGGCGTGGTGCAGAAAGAAGATCGGGTCGCGCGCCGAGAGATCGACCACCGACATGTTGCCGCCGATCGCCTGATGCACGCCGTCATGCGGGTTGAACTCGAGCTCGGTCTTGGAGCCGAGCCGGCGCTGCCATGTCGCCGCCGCGCTGTTCTGGCCGCGCGGCCGCGTCGAGCCGAACGCTTCGAAGTCCGGACTGTTCATGATCCGCGAGATCACCGCCTGGCCGACCATGTCGTCGGCGAGGCGCAGCTGCGCGACGCCGGGGCGCGGGTGAAACAGCGGGTTGGAGCTGCGGTCGCCGGCCGCGAACGCCGCCGGGAATTGCCGGTCCGCGGTCCAGTTCCAATACGGCAGTGCGAAGTCGCGCTTGCCCGACAACTCCTGGCAGATGCGCTCGAACGACGCGATGTAGGCGCGATGCCACGGCAGGAAGTACCAGTTGCCGTGCGGGCAGAAATTGCGGTGGATGTCGGCGAAGCGGATCCAGTTGCGCGGATCGGACTGCGGCAGCGCCTTCATCGCGGCGACCGCGCGGCGCATCGCGGCGAGATCGGGATCGTTGGCGGACATGCCGCGGACCGAACGCCGCGTGACGCCCGCGCCTTGCGCGAACGGCGCACTGCTGCCGAGCAGCGCAAGCGACGAACCGGCGGCGGCCAGAAACGCGCGTCTGTGCAACATGAAAGGCCCGATCCCCTTGACGAAGAAGAGGTATCGAATGCGCGGCGGCAAACCAATTGCGCCGCCGCGTTTGTTTCCGCGCTTGGTTATCGCGTCTGGTTAGCGCGCGTGGTTAATGCGATCATGCGCGCCGATACTTCACGCAATCGGAATGAAACATGATCCTGGACTGGCATTCGCACATCTACACGCCCGAAGAAGCCGCCGACGATCTGCGCACCTGGGACGGCAACACCGGCCCGTCGTGGGGCGAGCGCGGCTGCCCGATGGTGCTGGAGAACTTCGTCCGCGCCCACAAGGAGAACAACATCGACATCAGCGTCGTCACCAACGCCGCGCATTACCTCAAGGGCAAGCGCGCCGACGAGGAGCTGCCGTCGGTGCAGGCGTGGTCCGACTACGCCGCCAAGGTGCAGCAGGACCACAAGGGCATGCTCTACAGCTTCGCCACCATCCTGCCCTGCGGCGGGCCGGCCTTCATCAAGGAGACCGAGCGCGCCATCAAGCAGCTCGGGCTGAAGGGCATCTTCATCCACTCCAGCCACAAGGGGCATTATCCCGACGACGACGAGGCGCGGCCGTTCTGGGAGCTGGTTCAGGACCTCGACGTGCCGGTGATGATCCATCCGCCGCATCTCGGCTTCGGCGAGGAGCGGATGAAGGACTATCGCCTCGCCTCCAGCATCGGCCGGCCGTTCGATCTGTGTCTGGCGCTCGGCCGCATGATCGTGCGCGGCGTGCTCGAGGATTTCCCGAAGCTGAAGATCGTCGCCTCGCACGGCGGCGGCGGCATCTGCGAAACCATCAGCCGGATGGACTACGCCTACGAACTGCAGGACGAGGCGTTCTTCCTCGGCTCCTACGCGCCGATGAAGATCAAGCACGCGCCGAGCCATTATCTGAAGATGATGTATCTCGACACCGTTTGCTACAACAGGCCGGCGGTGAAGATGGTGCTGGACTGGATGGGGCCGGACCGCGTGCTCTACGGCAGCGACGCGCCGCCGCTCACGTCGCTGAAGCCGCGCGCCATCAAGCTGATCCAGGATTTGGATATTCCCTCAGCCGACAAGGAAAAAATCTTCTGGAGCAACGCGCGCCGGTTGCTCAAGCTGAATTGACGGAGGAGCACCATGAAGACGCTGACCCTGTTGTTTGCAGCCATGACCGCGGCCGCAATGGCGGCGCCCTCCCCGGCGAAGGCGCAGGCCTGGCCGAACAAGCCGATCCGCGTCATCACCGCCAACAGCGCCGGCGGCACGAGCGACATCTTCGTGCGCGCGCTCGGCGACGAACTGCAGAAGCGGCTCGGCCAGCCGATCATCGTGGAGAACCGCTCCGGCGGCGGCATGAACATCGCCGGCCGCGCCTGCGCGGAATCGCCGAACGACGGCTACAACATCTGCATCCTGCCGAACGAGGTGCTCACCCTCAACGAATTCACCTTCAAGTCGATCCCCTACAATCCGGAAAAGGACTTCGACCCGATCACCAACTGCTTCATCAACACCCAGGTGCTGGTGGTGAGCAGCGCGCTCGGCGTCAACACGCTCGATGAGCTCGCCGCGCTGTCGAAGGCCAAGCCCGGCACGCTGTCCTACAGCGTGCTCGCCATCCCGATGCAGATCACCTTCGAGAACTGGAAGAAGAAGACCGGCGCCGACGTCATCATGGTGCCGTCGCGCGGCGGCAACGAGATGGTGACGGGACTGCTGACCGGCACGGTGCCGGTGTCGATCGTCGGCCTGCCGAATTTCATCCCGCATATCAGAAGCGGCGCCGTGAAGGCGATCGCCGTCGACTCCGATACCCGCTCGCCGCTGTTTCCCGACGTGCCGACCTTGAACGAGCTGGGCTTCCCCAATCTGGCGCCGGTGTATTTCGGCTTCGTCGCGCCGGCGGGCACGCCGAAGGACGTCATCGCCAAGCTGCACGACGAGATCGTCGCGATCGGCAACGATCCGGCGTTCCGGCAGAAGCGGCTGATCGACATCGGCATCGTGCCGGTGTTCGACACCACGGAGCATTTCGCGGCTTATCTGAAGGTGCAGCGCGACAACGGGCGGAAGCTGATCCAGGAGTCCGGCTACCAGCCGCGGTAGTTTCAGCTCTCAGCCCCTCCTCACGCGGCGGCCGGCTTTTTGTTGCGCGGCAGGAATGGCTTCAACGGCCGCTTGATCGCGCCCGAGCAAGCGCGGGTCATCGTCTTGCCGGCTTCGGTCCAGGTCTGCGTGCCCTTGAGTTTGGCGCTGCGCCGCACGAAGGTGCCGCTGTATTTGGCCTGGTATTCGCGGGCTCCGCCCTTCCACGAGCCCTGCAGATCGATGTTCTGGCCGCTGAGCGTTCCGGTGCCCTGCTCCGCCACCGATTCCACCGCCGCGTCGCGCAGCCGCACGACATGGCTGTATTTTGCCGCGCCGCCCGCGATCGTGACCGCGATGGCCTCGCGCATCTTGCCACTGGTGAACGGCATCCTGTCGCACACCAGCGTGCCGCGATAGACCGCATCGAGCACCTCCGCTGCAGCCGGCGCACTCATCGCCGCAATCATCGCTGCCGCCAGAATTCCAGTCGCATGCCCCGTTCGCGCCATTCCGAGCCTCCCTGGTGAATTCCTGTTTTGAATTCCTTGTCGCGAAACCCTACTCCACCTTGATGTTCAGCCCGCGAATAAGCGGGCCCCACAGCGCATCCTCGCGCACGATCTCGGCCGCGTATTCCGCCGGTGTCGAGGTCATCGCGCTGCCGGCTTCGTTGTTGATGCGCTCCTGCACCTCCGGCGAACGGGCCAGCGCCTGCAGTTCCTTGTTGAGCCGCGCGATGATGGGCTGCGGCGTGCCCGCGGGCACCAGCAGACCATAGCGAAGCACCGCTTCGAAGCCCGGGATCGTCTCGGCGACCGTCGGCACATCGGGCAACAGCGGAATGCGCGCGGTGCCGGTCATCGCCAGCACCTTCAGCGCGCCGGCGCGGATGGCGCCGAGCGAGGCCGGCAGCACGCTGAACACCGCAAGGATGTGCCCGCCGATCAGGTCGTTGTTCAGCGCCGCCGCGCCCTTGTAGGGCACGTAGGTGACGTCGATGCCGGTGCGCGCCTTGAACAGCTCCGCCGACAGATGCGAACCGCTGCCGGGCGGCGAGGTCCCGATGCTGAGCTTGCCGGGCTCGCGTTTGGCGAGCGCGATGAACTCGGCGACGTTGTTCGCGGGCAATGCGGGATTGGCGATGATGCCGATGCCGGTCGATGCGAACATCCCGACCGGCGCGAAGTCCTTGTGGGTGTCGTAGCCGGCATTCGGATTGAGCGCGACGTTGATGGTGGTCGAGCTGGTGTTGGCGAACACGATCGTGGTGCCGTCCGGCGCGGCGCGGGCCGCGGTGCGCATGGCGATGACGCCGTTGGCGCCGGGCCGGTTGTCGACCACGACCTGCTGGCCGAGCGCCGCCGAGAGCTTGCTGGCGACGATCCGCGCCATGGTGTCGTTGCCGCCGCCGGGCGGGAACGGCACGATCATGGTGATGGTGCGGCTCGGGAAGTCCTGGGCCGCCGCCGGACCATGGACGAGCGCCATCAGGATCGCGAGCGCGAGGCCCATCCTGCGCATCGCGTCACTCCACCTTCAGATTGAGCTTGCGGATCAGCGCGCCCCAGCGGCCGTCCTCGCGCTCGATGTCGGCGCGGTATTCCTCCGGCGTCGACGGCAGCGGATCGCCGCCGTCGGCGGCAATGCGGGCGCGCACGTCGGGCGTGTCGATGCCGGCGCGAAGCGCGAGGTTGAGCCGCTTGATGATCGCCTCCGGCGTCCCCGCCGGCGCCAGCAGGCCGTAGTTCAAGCCCGACTCGAAGCCCGGCAGTCCGGCTTCCGCCGAGGTCGGCGCGTCGGGCAGATGGCTCGACCGCCGCGGCGCCAGCACCGCCAGCGCCTTCAGCGAGCCTGCCTTGAGCATGCTCATCGCCGGCGCCAGCACGTTGAGGCCGAGCTTGACGTGGCCGCCGAGCAGATCCGTGGTCAGCGGCCCGGTGCCGCGATAGGTGACGATGGTGATGTCGACGCCGGCCAGCGACTTGAACAGCTCGCCGCCGAGATAGGCGCTGGTGCCGGGCGGCGGCGTGCCGATGTTGAGCTTGCCGGGCTCGCGCTTGGCCGAGGCGATCACTTCGGCGAGCGATTGCTCCGGCGCCGACGGATGCGCCATCAGCACGATCGGCGTCGAGGAAATGAGCCCGATCGGGCTCAGGTCCTTCAGCGTCTGATAGCCGGGATTGGCGTAGAGGTTGGGATTGATCGCGATCGAGCCCGAGGTCGCCATCACCAGCGTGTAGCCGTCGGGCGCCGCGCGGGCCGCAACGCGGGTGCCGATCACGCCGGCCGCGCCGCCGCGGTTGTCGATCACCACCGGCTGGCCGAGCTCGGCCGCGAGCTTGTCGGCGACGATGCGCCCGATCACGTCGACGCCGCCGCCGGCCGGAAACGGCACGATCAGGGTGATCGGCTTGCTGGGATAATCGTCGGCCGCGGCTGGCGGCGCCAAGCCGAACAAAAGTGCGGCCAGCAGGCGGCAGCAGAACATTCAGTCGAAGCATTGCGCTACTCGAATTTCAGGTTGAGGCTTTTGACGATCGGCGCCCATTTCTTTTCGTCGGCGTCGATCGCGGCGGCGTAGTCCTCGGGCGAGCCGGGCTCCGGCACCGCGCCGTCGGCGGCGAGCTTGGCGCGCAGGTCGTCGGCCGCGAGCGCGGCGCGAAGCTCCTTGTTGAGCCGGTCGATGATCGGCCGCGGCGTGCCGGGCGGCGCGGCGAGGCCGTAGCGGATCACGGCGGAGAAGCCCGGCAGACCGGAGTCGGCGATCGGCGGCACGTCGGGCAGCAGCGCCGAGCGCTCGCCGCTCGTCACCGCGAGCGCGCGCAAGGTGCCCGCCTTGACGTTGCCGATGATCGGCACGATCGCGAGCACCATCATCGACACATGGCCGCCGATCAGGTTGCCGAGCGCATCGCCGTTGCCCTTGTAGGGAATCTTGGTGAGCTCGATGCCGGCGGTCTTGGCGAACAGCTCGGTGGCGATATGTCCGACGGTGCCCGGCACGAAGGCGTAGTTGATCTTGCCGGGATTGGCCTTGGCGTAGGCGATCAACTCGGCCACCGAATGCACCGGCAACGAAGGATGAACCACCAGCACGCTCGGCAGCGAGCCGATCAGCCCAATCGGCGCGAAGTCCTTGCGCGGATCGTAGCCGGCGTTGGGATAGAGGCTCGGATTGATCGCGAGCGTGCCGGTGTAGGACAGCAGAGATGGTGTAGCCGTCCGGCGCGGTTTTCGCGACCGCGCGGGTGGCGATGGTGCCGCCGGCGCCGCCGCGGTTCTCCACCACGACCTGCTGGCCGAGCGCGCGGCTCATTTTCTCGGCGACGAGACGGGCCAGGGCATCGTTGCCGCCGCCGGCCGGGAACGGCACGACAAGCGTGATCGGCTTGGTCGGATAGTCCTGCGCCGACGCGCGGCGCACAGGTGACGGCCGCGCCGAGCAGCGCCGCGGCGATGATTGAGCGCGTGCGCATCACTCCACCTTCAGGTTGAGCTTCTTGATCAGTGCGCTCCACTTGCTCTCTTCCTTGTCGATGTCGGCGGCATATTCTTCGGGTGTCGAGGTCAGCGGGTCGCCGCCCTCGTTGTTGATCCGCTTCTTCACCTCGTCGGTGTTGGCGACCTGGCGCATCGCGGCGTTGAGCTTGTTCACGATCGGGCGCGGCAGGCCAGTTGGGCCGAGCAACCCGTAATGCAGCACCGACTCGAAGCCCGGCAGCCCCGACTCATGCGAGGTCGGAATGTTGGGCAGCAGGCTGAAGCGCTGGCGGTCGAGTATCGCGATGCCGCGGAGCGTACCGGCCGCGAGATTGCCCATCGCCGGCGGCAGCACGCCGAACGCGACCGGCACATGGCCGCCGAGCAGATCGTTCATCAGCTGGGCGGTGCCCTTGTAAGGCACGATGGTCGCCTGCACGCCGGTGATCGACTTGAACAACTCGGCGGAGAGATAGCCGCCGGTGCCGACCGCCGACGTGCCGATGTTCATCTTGCCGCCCTCTTTCTTCGCGAGCTCAACCACCTCGCCGATGGTCTTGGCCGGGAAGCTCGGATGCGCGAGCAGCGCGACCGGCATCGAGGCGAACAGGCCGATCGCGGTGAAGTCCTTGCGCGGATCGAATCCGGAATTGGCGTAAAGGCTCGGGTTGATCGAGATCGAGCCAGTGTGGCCGAGGAACAGCGTGTAGCCATCCGGCGCGCTGCGGATCACCGCACGCGTGCCGACGAGGCCCGAGCCGCCGACCCGATTGTCGACGATCACCTGATGGCCGAGCACGCCGGAGAGTTTTTCCGCGACCACGCGCGCCAGCACGTCGACGCCGCCGCCGGGCGGATATGGCACCACCAAGGTCACGGTCTTGTTCGGATAGTCGTCCTGCGCCGCGGCCGGCGCCGCGAAGCCGAGTGCGCCCAAGGCCAATGCCCCGAGCGCCAGCATCCTTGCCGCGCCGCTGCCCATGATGTCCTCCCTTGCCGTTTCCCGTTGCTTTTTGGTTTAGCCAAAATAGCACCGCCGGCCCCTCTGCGAAGGGCCGGCGGTCCTATTTCGTGACATCAGCTTTGAGTCTCGGACGCTTCAGTGGAGGCTTGGTTGCTCCACGACGCGAAGACGTTCGATCTCGTCCTTTACCAGCAACTTTTTACGCTTCAGTTCCGCAATCTTGAGGTCATCGGTCGAAGGATGAACCATCGCATCGGCGATTTCGTCCTCCAGCGCCCGGTGCTTCCGTTCAAGTTCCGAAAGATGCGCTTGCATGGTCATATGGAGTGGCTCCTAAGACGTTTCAGCGAACACCCCTGACTCGCCAAGTCTGCCACGAGGTCGGCGGCAAGTCGATTATCGTTTCTTGTGCAACGCAAAAAATCCCCGTTTTCCGCAACCCGCAGCCACGGGTGCGGCTTGGGAGGGCCTTGAGAAACCCGGCGTAATTGCCTACCTGTCTAAGAGGCGCCGGCCGCGCAGATAACTCAGCGCGGCGCTCCCATTGTGTTGTGAGCCGTGAAAGCGATGGGAATTCAAGAGTTTGTGTTGATCTCAGGCTCGGCGCCGGCGGCCGGGACCGCCGCCAGTGTGGCCCATGAGGCGCTCCGTGCGGCAGCAGCGATGAAGCAAGAAGACGAAAGCGAATTGCGGGCGCAGCTTGGGCAGTTGCGCCAGGAGCATCGCGATCTCGATGTTGCCATCGAAGCGCTGCACAACTCGCCAGGATCCGACCTGTTGCAGGTGCAGCGCCTGAAGAAACGCAAGCTGCATCTGCGCGATCGCATCATCCAGATCGAAGACCAGCTCACACCCGACATCATTGCCTGAATTGGTGGCGCGCGGTCCGGCTCCTGATTTCCAGCGATTTCCCGCATTCGCCGGCCAAGGTCTTGCACCGGCCGTCAGCCACGCGCCTCGCTCCGGCAGGGTCGTCGAAATCCCCGTGTCCCAGATGGACTTTTAATCGCCGCTCTGCTATTTGCGCCCGACTCAGCGGGCCGTTTGCGGCCCGCTGCGCATCCGACAACCAGACTGCCATTTAGAAGGAATGCCGCGTGCAGGTTCTCGTCCGTGACAACAACGTCGACCAGGCTCTCAAGGCGCTGAAGAAAAAGATGCAGCGCGAGGGCATTTTCCGCGAGATGAAGCTCCGCGGCCATTACGAAAAACCCTCGGAAAAGAAGGCTCGCGAGAAGGCGGAGGCGGTGCGCCGCGCCCGTAAGCTCGCCCGCAAAAAGATGCAGCGCGAAGGCCTCATTCCGATGAAGCCGAAGATCCTGGCTGGCGGACCGGGCGCCGAGCGCGGCAGCCGCGGCGGGCCGGGCGGCGGCCGGGGCGGCGCGGGCCGCAGGCAACGGCTTCGGAGGCGGCGGTGGTGGCGGATTTGGCGGCGGCGGCGGTTTCGGTCGTTAATATCGCTGTTTCTCTTGTTTTCCAAGCGCGGGCCGCCGCTCAAGGCCGCCCGCGCTTTGGCATTTTTGGAACCCGGGATATCGTCGAACGTTCGCCGCATTGTTTGGTTGAACAGCCGGGGCCGCGATCGGCCGCAGCGGAACTTTAGATTGATCGAATCCAGATGACGACGACGCAGCGCAGCCCGAGCCGGATCGTCGCGCTTGCGCTTCTCGCCAGCGCAGCGCTCGCCGGCTGCCAGACCGTCACCGGCTCGCCGACCACCGAGATCGAGGACAATCAGCTCGCCGCCTCGCCCGCGAACCTCGCTTCGCTGAGCGGCGTCGTGCAAAACAATCCGAACGATCCGCAGGCCTACAACATGCGCGGCTCGGTGTACGGCCAGGCCGGCCGCAACGACGAGGCGCTCGCCGATTTCAACAAGGCGGTCAGTCTCGATCCGAACTACGGCCAAGCCTACAGCAACCGCGGGCTGATCTACCGCAAGACCGGCAAGCTCGATCTCGCGCTCGCCGACTACAACAAGGCGCTGACCCTCGATCCGAACTACGCGGCGGCGTCGCTCGGCCGCGGTATCGTCTATCGGTTGAAGAAGCAGCCGTTCGAGGCCTTCAAGGACTTCAACAAAGCGATCGCGATCCGCCCCGACAACGCCGAGGCCTATTACAACCGCGGCCTGCTTTATCAGAGCCAGAAGCAGCACCAGTTCGCGATCGACGATTTCTCGACCGCGATCGGGCTCACCCAAAACCAGGCCGAGCCCTATATCGCGCGTGGCTTGAGCTACATGGCGATCAACGACTTCAAGGCGGCGGCGGGCGATCTCGACGACGCGGTGTCGGTCGAGCCGCAGAATCTGCAGGCCTGGACGACACGCGCCTATGCCTATGAGAAGCTGGGCGACAAGGAGAAGGCGGCCGGCTCCTACGCCCGCGCGCTCAACCTCAACAAAGACCACGAGGCGGCGAAACAGGGCTTCGCTCGCGTCGGCGGCAAGATGGGCCAGACCTATCAGACGTTTTGATCGGGCCGCGTGATCGGCAATCAGCGACCAAGGCTTTCCCAGAACGCTGCCACCGACGGCCGTCGCGTGCGCAACGACGCCGCGCGGGCCTACGGTCGGCGCTTCTCGACCTCGCCGTCCTTGGCAAAACCGGACACCACTTGGCTCGCGAGCAACCCCAGCAGGCTGAACAGGATGAGTTCGAGGAGGTCGAGCGGGCTCTCCACCTTGAAACTGAAGCGCGGCGCGTAGAAGAAATAAGCTGCGGCAAAAGTGGAGGCGATCGTCACGCACATTGCGGGAACGCTGCCGTAGCGGATGGCGATCAGAGCGGTCGGGACGAAATAAATGAAGATCAGGTGGTCGTGCTGCAGCGACGCGTCGATCATCCAGAGGAACCCGGTCGTCAGAGCGAGCAGCGTCGCTGACGCGGTGATGGGCGTGACCCACCGGCGAAGCCGTGATGATCTGATCGCGACGGATTCCCAGCCTGCGCGCACCGACATGCCCGCACCCCGCCGATAGCGCCCCACCGCCAAGACTAGTGGATGCACATTGGCGGCGCCAGCGCATTAAGGCCATTCAAGGCAGGGCGGCAGCGATGAACGACCGCACCGCATCCAGCGCGCCATGCTGATCGAGATCGACGTGAGTGCCCGCCGGGAACCGCACGAAGCGCTTGGGCTCGTTCGCCAGTGAAAACAGCCGCTCGCCGAGCGCGATCGGCACCACCTGGTCGCGCTCGCCATGCAGCACCAGAAGCGGTGCGGTGACCTTCACGATCCGCTGATCCGAGCGGAACGGGTCCTTCATCAACAGCCGCACCGGCAGATACCAATAGGCCCGCGCGCCGATGTCGGCTGCCGAGGTAAACGGCGCCTCCAGTATGAGGCGGCCGATCCGCTGTGTTGCAGCAAGCGCGACGGCGACGCCGGTGCCGAGCAATTCGCCGAACACCACGATCCGCTCCGCGGGCACGCGCGCGGCGGCAAACGCATAGGCGGCCTGGGCATCCGCAATCATTCCCACTTCCGACGGACTGCCGGTCGAACCGCCGTAGCCGCGATAGCTCAGCGCCACGAGCCCATAGCCATCGCCGGTCAGCGCGCGGAAGCGATTCGGCGCGAGACCGCAGCGAACCGGCGTTGCCATGGAAATACAGCACCAGCGGCAGGTCGCGCTGCGGCGGCGCGTACCAGACGATCACCTTTTCGCCGTCGGCGGTGTCGAGAACGAACTCCTGCAGGTCGAACAGCCCGGCCGTGGCTGGCGGCGTGCGCAGCACCTCCGGATGGTACATCAGCGCGCGCTGCGCCACATACATCAGCGCAACAAAACCGCCGAACACCGCCGCGACCGCGATCAGCCATTTCAGAAGTGTCATACCGTATCCTTGGTGCGTTGATAGCACGCCGCCACGCCATTCACCCGGCGCCCGCCTCTTCGCCGCCGCACGATCCTCTGATAACGTCGCCGAAAGTCACACCTCCAGGCCGCATGCCCCCTCAATCGATAACAAGTGCAGCGCCCGACGGCACTCCCGAGGCCGCACGGGTTTTCCCGCCCTGGGGGCGACTCGCCTATGTCGACGGCGTGCGCGCCATCGCCATCCTCGCAGTGATCGGCTTTCACGCTCACATTCCAGGCTTCCGCGGCGGCTTTGTCGGCGTCGACGTGTTCTTCGTCATCTCCGGCTTCCTGATCACGCATCAGATCGCCAGCCAGTTGCTGACCGGGCGCTTCTCGGCGACCGATTTCTACGCGCGGCGGATGCTGCGCATCCTGCCGCCGCTGCTGCTCGTGACCGTCGTCGCGATGATCATCGCGATGCTGTTTCCGCTGTTGCCGCAAGAGGGCCGCCAGCTGGCAAAGTCGGGCGCCGCGACCGCTGCGATGATTTCGAACTATTACTTCAGCTCCGCCGGCGGCGACTATTTTTCGCCGCCGGCGGAGATCAATCCGCTGCTGCACACCTGGTCGCTCGGGGTCGAGGAGCAATACTACCTGCTGGCGCCGGCGTTCATGGGCGTGACGGTTTGGCTCGCCGCGCGCCGCAACTGGGATGCGACGCGGGCGCTGCTCATCGGCGGCCTGATCGCTATCCTGATCTCCTACATCACGCTCGCGATTTTGAGCGGCCACGATCGCCGCGTCGCTTTTTTCTCGATCATGACGCGGGCCTGGCAGTTCGCCGCGGGCGGCATGCTGGCGATTGCCGTTCTCCGGGGCGCCACGGCACAGGCGCGCCTGCGCCCGGTGCTCGGCGTGCTGGGGCTGCTCGGCATCGCCGCATCGGTGCTGTTCTACAACGAGCACATCCGGTATCCGGGCATCGCAGCGGGATTGCTGCCGACCATCGGCACGATGATGCTGCTGGAATCCGGCCTCGACAACGACCGCGCGCCGCTGGTGCGGCTGTTGGAGAGCCGTCCCTTCGTCGCGATCGGCGTTCTCTCCTACAGCTGGTATCTCTGGCACTGGCCGCTGACCGAGCTGATGCGCTCGCTGCCGATCGGACAGGAAAGCATCTGGAAGGACGTCGCCGCCTCCAGCGTGGCGCTGCTGCTATCGATTCCGACTTATCTCTTGCTCGAACGTCCGATGAAGACGTTGCGGCGGCCGGAGATCACGCGGCGCTACGGCGGCCGCATCGTCGCCGCGGGCATCGGCGGCTCGGCGCTGATCGCCGTGCTGGCGCTACTGCTGGCGCGGAGCCCCGTCTACGAGCGCAACCTGCAAGCCATCGCGATCGGGGCGCCGACCGAGAGCGTGACGCCTTGCCGGACCGCCGACAGCCTGCCGCCGCTCAGTCACGTCAAGCCTTGCCTGGTCGGCGCGACCGGCGAGCCGAGCGTGATGCTGCTTGGCGATTCCCACGCGTTGATGCTGAAGCCCGCCGCGGAATGGTCCGCGAAAGCCGCCGGCAAAACCGCCGTCGTGCTTGGGCTGACGACGTGCCCGCCGCTGCAGGGCGTCGATGTCGCTTACTTCAGCCGCAACATCTGTTTCCGCAGCAACGACGAAATCCTGGAGTGGGTGCGGTGGTCGCCACAGGCGCATTCAGTCGTCGGCGCGATGCTGGCGGCGCGCTGGTCGTTCTACAACGACCAGGACACCCCGGCCGGCGACGCTGTCCTGCCCTGGCTGTTCTGGAGCGAGGCCAATGGGCGCCGCCGCGATTTTTCAACCATCGTCGGCGACGGCCTGACCGATTTGATCACGACGCTCGGCCCGAGCCGGCGGGTGCTGATCGTCGGCCCGACGCCCGAGCTCAAGCATCCGATCGAGAATTGCCTGCAACGGGCGCAACTCACCGGGCAGCCGAAGGAGTCATGCGCGATCAAGCGAAGCGACGTCGAGCTCCGGCATCGCCAGACCTGGCAGGTGCTGCGCGGCGCAGCGGCGAAGTTCCCAAACGTCCGGCTGATCGATCCGGTGGAAGTGTTCTGCGACCGCGACACCTGCTGGCCGTTCGGCCCCAAGGGCCTCTACTACGTCGACAAGGACCACCTCAGCGCGCTCGCCACCGAGATGCTGTACCGGCACTTCGAGCGCGACTTCCGGTGGGTGTATGGCGACGGCCCGGCGAAGTGACGAAAGCCGCGGCGCGGCTCACATCGCCTTGACGATGGTCTCGGTCATCTTCTTGGCGTCGCCGAGCAGCATCATGGTGTTGTCGCGGTAGAACAGCGGATTGTCGATGCCGGCGTAGCCGGACGCTAGCGACCGCTTGATGAACATCACGGTGCCGGCCTTCCACACCTGCAGCACCGGCATGCCGTAGATCGGCGAGGACTTGTCGTCCTCCGCGGCCGGATTGGTCACGTCGTTGGCGCCGATCACGAAGGCGACGTCGGCCTGGGCGAATTCGGAGTTGATGTCCTCGAGCTCGAACACCTCGTCATAGGGCACGTTGGCTTCGGCGAGCAGCACGTTCATGTGGCCCGGCATGCGGCCGGCCACCGGATGGATGGCGTATTTGACCTCGACGCCCTCCTTCTTGAGATGATCCGCCATCTCGCGGAGCGCGTGCTGCGCCTGCGCCACCGCCATGCCGTAGCCCGGCACGATGATGACCTTGGCGGCGTTCTTCATGATGTAGGCGGCGTCCTCGGCCGAGCCGATCTTGACCGGGCGCTGCTCGGCGCCGCCGGCGCCTGCCGCCACCTCGCCGCCGAAGCCGCCGAGGATGACCGAGATGAAGCTCCGGTTCATGCCCTTGCACATGATGTAGGACAGGATCGCGCCCGAGGAGCCGACCAGCGCGCCGGTGATGATCAGCGCGGAATTGCCGAGCGTGAAGCCGATGCCGGCCGCGGCCCAGCCGGAATACGAGTTGAGCATCGAGATCACGACCGGCATGTCGGCGCCGCCGATCGGGATGATGATCAGCGCGCCGAACACGAAGGCGATGCCGGCGACCAGCCAGAAGTCCATCTGGCTCTGCGACACCACGAGGCCGTAGATGAAGAAGAGCAGCGCCGCGGCGAGCGCAAGGTTGATGACGTGACGGCCGGGCAGCGTGATCGGCGCGCCGCTCATGCGGCCCGACAGCTTGAGGAAGGCGATCACCGAGCCGGTGAAGGTGATGGCGCCGATGGCGACGCCGATCGACATTTCGATCAGGCTCTGGGTGTGGATGTGGCCATAGGTGCCGATGCCGAACGCGGTCGGCGCGTAGAACGCGCCCGCCGCGACCAGCACCGCCGCCATGCCGACCAGCGAGTGGAATGCCGCGACCAGTTCCGGCATCGAGGTCATCGGCACGCTGCGCGCGATCACCGCGCCGATGCCGCCGCCGAGGCCCAGGCCCGCGACCACCAGGATCCAGGCGCCGGTGCCGGCCGGCGGATGCGCGGCGAGCGTGGTGCCGATCGCGATCACCATGCCGGCGATGCCGAGCATGTTGCCGCGGCGGCTCGATTCCGGGCTCGACAGCCCGCGCAGCGCCTGGATGAACAGGACGCCGGCGACGAGATAGAGGAGGGCTGCGATATCGGCGTTCATGTCGCGCTGCCCTTACTTTTTCTTCTTCTGGTACATCGCCAGCATGCGCTGGGTGACCAGGAAGCCGCCGAAGATGTTGATCGAGGCGAACACCAGCGCGACGAAGCCGAGCGCACGCGCCCAGATGCGGCCCTGGTCGTTGGTCACGAGCTCGACGCCGACCGCGAGCAGCGCGCCGACCACGATCACCGAGGAGATCGCGTTGGTCACCGACATCAGCGGCGTATGCAGCGCCGGCGTCACCGACCAGACCACGTAATAGCCGACGAACACGGCCAGCACGAAGATCGACAGCCGGAACACGAACGGATCGACGGCGTCGAGCGCGGTTCCAGTCATGGCGGGACTCCTTCTGCGGCTAAGCCGCGCGCTCTATGCGGCAGTCTTGGGCATGAAATTCGGATGCACGACGGCGCCGTCGCGGGTCAGCGCCGTGGCCTTGACGATCTCGTCGTCCCAGTTGACGGCGAGCTTCTTGTCTTTCTTGTCGATCAGGATTTCGAGGAACGTCAGCAGGTTCTTGGCATAGAGCGCCGAGGCCGAGGCCGCGAGCCGGCCGGCGACATTGGTGAAGCCGACGATCTTGACGCCGTTGACGTCGGCGACCTCGCCGGCCTTCGCGCCCTCGACGTTGCCGCCGCGCTCGACCGCGAGATCGACCAGCACCGAGCCGGGCTTCATCGAGGCGACCATCTCCGCGGACACGAGCTTCGGCGCGGGCCGGCCCGGAATGAGCGCGGTGGTGATGACCACGTCCTGCTTCTTGATGTGCTCGGCGACGAGCGCCGCCTGCTTGGCCTGGTACTCCTTCGACATTTCCTTGGCGTAGCCGCCCGCGGTCTGGGCGTTCTTGAATTCCTCGTCCTCGACGGCGAGGAATTTCGCGCCGAGGCTCTCGACCTGCTCCTTGGTGGCGGGGCGCACGTCGGTCGCGGTGACCACCGCGCCGAGCCGGCGCGCGGTCGCGATCGCCTGCAGGCCGGCGACGCCGACGCCCATGATGAAGACGCGCGCGGCGGGCACCGTGCCGGCCGCGGTCATCATCATCGGAAAGGCGCGGCCGTATTCGGCGGAGGCGTCGATCACGGCGCGATAGCCGGCGAGATTGGCCTGGCTCGACAGCACGTCCATCGACTGCGCGCGGGTGATGCGCGGCATCAATTCCATGGCGAAGGCGGTGACGCCGGCATCCGCCATCGCTTTCAGCGCGGCATCGTTGCCGTAGGGGTCCATGATGGCGATGACCAGCGCGCCCTTTTGGACTTCGCAAGCTCGGCCGCGGCCGGCCGGCGCACCTGGAGCACGATATCGGCGCCGCTGACCGCATCGGCCGACACCGTCGCGCCCGCCGCCGTGTAGTCCGCGTCGAGAATGCCCGACTTGACGCCGGCGCCCGGCTGCACCGCCACCTCGGCGCCGAGCCCGATCATCTTCTTGACGGTGTCGGGGGTGGCCGCGACGCGCGGCTCGGACGGATCGGCTTCAGCGGCAACTGCGATTTTCATAATGCCTCCAACGGCCGCCCGCATCATGGCGGGCGCTGCGGGCCCGCGAGGCGGCGAGCCCGACCGCTCAGGTCAGAAAATAGGCCATTCCGACGACGATGAGGATGACAAAGCCCCCCACCCATTTCACCAGCGAGATGAAGTTCAGATAGGTCTGCTCGTGCGCGGGGTAGTCATTGCCTTCAGCGACTGAATATTCGGGGGCGCCATGCGCGGCCATCACGCGATCCTTTCGATCACTTCATGGAGCATCGTTCGCAGCCAACGGCTGGCCACGACCGCAACCGAGGACGCTAGGATTTAGCGGAAACGCGGAAGCCGGGCAATGCCGCGACAGCAGCCGTCCCAGGCCAAATATGCACGGCTGAACAGGCGTTACCGGCACTCCGAGCGGGCGGTGGTCTTGCGCGCCATGCGCCAGGTCGTCCTCATGGCCGCGGACGATGTCGGCGATCATGTTGCCCATCTGCGGGTCCTTGACGCAGCCGGACTGCTTCATGGCGGCGAGCTGGTCCTCGAGCCGCGGCCCGAGCTGCGCGGGCGATGCGGCATTCTTCCTGGACAAGCTTGGGGCTCGCGCCCTTTTCCTGGATCTGCTTGGTGACGCGCTGGTAGCGGGTGGTCAGCTTCTCGGTGTCCTTGGACATCAGCTTGCTGATTTCGTCGGCGCAGTTCTGCGCGCGCGCGCCGTGGGGCATCAGCACCAGTCCGCGCAAGGGCGACACAGCAGGCAAGCCGGACCAGCATCCAATCCTCTCCGTTGGGATTCATCGTAACGGCAGACCGAGCGGAATTGCGGCAGCCGGGACTCAGAAGGCGACGGACGGAGCCCCCGCCCCATTAGCCGGATACTGCCTGGAAGTCCAACGTGCTGAATGTCGCAACCGGCGGCATGCGGTGGAAAAGCCTAGGCTCGCCTGCGGTCAGGCCGACCTGCTTGAGCGCCGCGGCCTGCCGGTCGGCCACGCCCTTGACCGAGAAGTTTTCCATCGCCGCCTCGAACAGGCGGTGGAAGTTGAGCTCGGCGCGCAGATGCAGGAACACGCCGCCAAGGCCGATGGCGGCGCGGTCCATCAGCACGAACTCGCGCGGCACCGTCACCGGACCTTTTTCCCGCAGCGCCTTGTGCACCTCGAAGGCCTGGCGGCGGCCGTAGTCGCCGGGCTTCACGCCGTCGGCGATGCTGCGCACGCGGTCGTCCATCAGCGGCCCATAGATGAAGCGCGCCCAGATGTTGAGGATGTCGATCAGTTCGCGCGACAGCTTCTTGAAGCCCCAGGTCTCGTAGGCGTGCACCACGCGCGCGTCGTCGTCGTCGCGCAAGCCGTTGTAGAGATCGACCACGCCGCCGACGAAGCTCGGCGGGAAGATGCGGATGCAGCCGTAGTCGAGCAGATTGATGCCGGCGGGTTTGCCCTTCTCGGCGAACACCGAGTAGTTGCCGAGATGCGGATCGCCGTGGATCACGCCGAAGCGGCTGAACGGCACCCACCAGGCGGTGAACATCGCGTTGGCGAGGCGATTGCGCACGGCGAGCGTGTCGTCCTTGTGCTCCAGCATGCGGCTGCCTTCGAGCCAGTCGAGCGTCAGCAGCCGGCCGGTCGAAAGCTCCGGCCACGACTTTCGGCACGCGGACCGCGTCCTCGTCCGCCAGCATGTCGCGGTAGAGCGCGACGTGCTTGGCCTCGTGGCGGTAGTCGAGCTCCTCGCGCATCCGCGCGCCGATCTCCTTGATCATCTCGGTGGTGTCGATCGCCGGATCGAACCGCCGCCGGATGGCGAACAGCAGGCCGAGCTGGCGGAGATCGGCTTCGACCGCCGACTGCATGTCGGCGTATTGCAGCTTGCAGGCGAGCTCCGCGCCGTCGTGCGAACGCGCGCGATGCACCTGCCCGAGCGAAGCCGCCGCGGCGGGATGATGCTCGAAGCTTGCGAATTTCTTCTGCCAGTCGGCGCCAAGCTCGGCCTGCATGCGGCGCTTGACGAAGGCCCAGCCCATCGGCGGCGCCTGGCTCTGCAGCTTGGTCAGTTCGGTGATGTATTCCGGCGGCAGCGCCTCGGGGATGGTGGCGAGAAGCTGCGCCACCTTCATGATCGGGCCTTTGAGGCCGCCCAGCGCCGCGGCCAGTTCGGCGGCGTTCTTGCCGCGGTCGAGGTCCATGCCGAGAAAGCGCGCGCCCGCCATGCGCGCTGCGACGCCGCCGACGTTCGCGCCGACGCTGGCGTAGCGCGGGGCGCGGGCGGTGAAACGGTTTCTTTCCTGGTCGGCCATGAACACCGAGATAAGCGCAATTGCCGGCCGCCGCCACCGCTATCGCGCTGCCCACCGATTGACAACACAGGATGGGCAGCACCACGCTGGTGCAATCGAAAATCGATGACGCCGCGCCGATGCGGCACTGGGGAGGACGCCATGAACAACGTTGCATCACGCATCGCGTGCGGCGCGCTGCTGTCGAGCCTCGTTTGCGCGCCGCATCGCTGGCGGAGGTCAAGCTTCCGGTGCCGGCGGTCGATCAGTCGGCCGTCGCCAAGCGCGGCTATTTCTACGTCGGCGGCAAATATGTCGGCGAGCCCGGCAAGGAGATCATGCAGGGCCAGATCTACGTCGAGGTGCTGGCGCCGAAGAAGCAGCGCCGCCCCTATCCGCTGGTGCTGATCCACGGCGCGGCGCAGACCGCGACCAACTGGATGGGAACGCCGGACGGCCGCAAGGGCTGGGCCGAGTATTTCGTCGAACAGGGCTACGTCGTCTACATGATCGACCAGCCGATGCGCGGCCGCTCGGCGTGGCATCCGGGCGACGGCGCGACGCGGATGTTCACGGCGAAGAACGAGCAGTTCCAGTTCACCGCGATCGAGACGCGACGGCACCTGGCCGGGCCGCGAGAAGCACACCCAATGGCCGGGCGACGGGCCGAACAAGGGCAAGAAGGGCGATCCGATCTTCGACGCGTTCTACGCAACGCAGGTCGAGACCGTGATCTCCGCCGAGGAGACGCAGAAGCGCAACCAGGATGCGGGCGCGGCGCTGCTCGACAAGATCGGGCCTGCGATCGTGCTGACCCATTCGCAATCGGGACCGTTCGGCTGGCTGATCGCCGACGCGCGGCCGAAGCTGGTGAAGGCCGTCATCGCCATCGAGCCCTCGGGCCCGCCGTTCGAGAACACCATCATCGGCACCGGCAAGTCGCGCGCCTGGGGCCGGCCGACATCGCGCTGACCTACGACCCGCCGGTGAAGGACCCGAGCGAGATCGCGGTGGTGCGCGAGGACAAGGCCGATGGCCCCGACCTGTTCGTGTGCTGGATGCAGAAGGCGCCGGCGCGGCAGCTCGTCAACCTGAAGAGCATTCCGGCGGTGGTGATCGCGGCGGAGGCCTCCTACCACCAGCTCTACGACCATTGCACCGTGAAGTACCTCACCCAGGCCGGCATGAAGGCCGAATGGATGCCGCTGCGAGCAAGCGGCATCCGCGGCAACGGCCACATGGTGATGATCGAGAAGAACAACCTCGCGATCGCCAAGGTGATCGACGACTGGGCGCGCAAGAACGTGAAGTGAGGCACTGGCCTACTTCACGCTGTCCAGCGCCTCCAGCTCGCCGATCATCCGCTCGATGACGCCGAGACCGCCCTGCCAGAACTTCGGATCGCGGGCGTCGAGGCCGAACGGCGCCAGCAGCTCGGAATGATGCTTGGTGCCGCCGGCAGCGAGCATTTCGAGATAACGCTCGGCAAAGCCCGCGTTGGCGCGCTCGTAGACCGCGTAGAGCGAGTTCACCAGGCAGTCGCCGAACGCATAGGCGTAGACGTAGAACGGCGAATGGATGAAGTGCGGGATGTAGGTCCAGAACACCTCGTAGCCGGGGCGGAGATCGATCGCGGGACCCAGGCTCTCGCGCTGCACCTCGAGCCAGATGGCGCAGAGCTGCTCCGAGGTGAGCTCGCCATTGCGCCGCTCGATGTGGACCTTGCGCTCGAAGCGAGTAGAACGCGATCTGCCGCACCACCGTGTTGATCATGTCCTCGACCTTGGCGGCGAGCATGGCCTTGCGCTGCTTCTTGTCGGTGGTCTCGGCCGAGCAGCTTCTTGAAGGTCAGCATCTCGCCGAACACGCTCGCGGTCTCGGCCAGCGTCAGCGGCGTCGGCGCCATCAGCGGGCCGTTCGGCGCGGCCAGCACCTGGTGCACGCCATGGCCGAGCTCATGGGCGAGCGTCATCACGTCGCGCGGCTTGCCCTGGTAGTTGAGCATCACATAGGGATGCGCCGACGGCACGGTCGGATGCGCGAAGGCGCCGGGCGATTTTCCCGGCCGCGCCGGCGCGTCGATCCAGCGGTCGTTGAAGAAGCGCTCGGCGATCGACGCCATCTTCGGCGAGAACGCGCCGTAGGCGGTCAGCACCGTCGAGCGCGCCTGCGGCCAGGCGATGGTGCGCATCGCCACCTGCGGCAGCGGCGCGTTGCGGTCCCAGTGCGGCAACTGCTTCTTGCCGAACCATTTCGCCTTCAGCGCGTAATAGCGGTGCGACAGCCGCGGATAGGCCTCGCGCACCGACGACACCAGCGCATCCACCACCTCGGGCTCGACGCGGTTGGCGAGATGGCGCGATTGCGCGACGTCGCCGAAGCCGCGCCAGCGGTCGGAAATCTCCTTGTCCTTGGCGAGCGTGTTGGTGACGAGCGTGAAGAGCCGCAGGTTCTCCTTGAAGGTCTTGGCCAGCGCTTCGGCGGCGGCCTTGCGCTTCTTCGGGTCGGCGTCCTGCATGATGTTGAGCGTCTGCTCGAGCGGCAGCGACTTGCCGCCGACCTTGAAGCGCAGCGCCACCATGGTCTCGTCGAACAGCCGGTTGAAGGCGGAATAGCCGGTCACCGACTTCTCGTGGAACAGTTGCTCGACGCGGTCTTCGAGCTGGTACGGCTTGTCCTTGCGGATGTCCTCGATCCAGGGCCGGTAATGGCCGAGCGCGGGATCGGCCATCGCCTTGTCGAGCGCGGCGTCATCGAGGCGGTTCAAGTCGAGCGTGAAGAACAAGAGATGCAGCGAGGCCGCGGTGATGCGCTCCTGCATGTCGCCATAGAACTTGGCGATGGCGGGATCGGTGGAGTTGCCGGCGTAGAGCAGCCCCGCATAGGAGATCAGCCGGCCGAGCACGTCCTCGATCGCCTCGTAGCGCCGCACCGCCTCGCCGAGCGTGCGTCCGGCGTCGGGGCTGGCCGCGATGTCGGCGAGCCGTCCCTTGTAGGCCTTCTCGAACTCGAAGCATTCGGTTTCGCCGCGGTCGAGGTCGCGCTTGATCTCGGGCGCGTCCATCGAAGGATAAAGGTCGGCCAGATTCCATTCCGGCAGCGGACCGAGCGCCTTCGGGGCCTTCTTGGCCGCCGCGGAGCGCGGGGCGCGAACTTTGATGCGGGGTCATGAAAACCTGGCTGTTGCTGGGATCGGACTGCCCTGAACATAGGGCCGCCCGCGCATCCGGCAAGCCGCTAGAATGGCGTTATCGTCAGAACATGTCGGGCACGCACCGTGATAACTGGAATACGCATCGCTGTCCTATCGCTGCTGCTGATCGGCGCCGGCGCCGCCCGTGCCGAGACGCCGGAGCAATGGGTCAAACTCTTGACCCGCGTGCACGGCGGTTTCGGCTCGTTCCTGCCGGTCGGCATCCGGATCGGCGAGGACGCGTTGCGGCGTCTCAACGCCAAGCCGTCGCGAATTGTCGGTGGTGTTCTACCAAGGCGAAGGCGTGCCCTGCCCCTGCCTCGCTGATGGCGTGATGCTGGCGGTCGGCGCCAGTCCCGGCCAGGGGTTCTCAGCCGGCTTGGGTTAAAGCCCATCTTGAGGGTGGCGGAGGCCTGGAGGATCTAAAATAAAAAGCCCCGCCGGGCTTCAGCGGGGCTTTTTGGAGGAACAGGCGCGAGAGGTGCTTCACATCGGCCCGTTGATTGTGACCGTACTCGCCAGGCGTGATGAAACCGGGGTGGATTTCGGTCAAATGTGAGAATCTAAATTAAACTTTGGTAAGACCCCTGTAATGCGCGCGGCTCTCCATAAGCTGGAGTGGATGAGCTTTTAACCCTGACAGTCAGTCGCCCGGGAGGCGGTGATGGCACTGCCCGATCTGTTCACCGTCGAGCTGGTGAAGTAGCCCGCGCCATTAACACAAAATTAACTCGCAAAAGCCGGTGCGGCGCATGTCGGCTGCGGCGTGCTGATATTTTCACCGCATTGCCTGAAACCTACCATTAAAACTGTCACGAGAATCAGCTATACTCTTTCGCAATGTCGGGTTTCACGTTGGCGATACGATGAGAAGATCGACGTATCCAGAACCGGATACAGTCGCACGCCGCCACCCGCCTTGCCGTCTGCCGAAGATTTCCATCAGCAATATCCGAACACTCCGCGTTCCCGCGCGGAGCGACTGCGCGCGAGTATTCCTCTTGGTCCAACAAAAGGAGTCCGGCTTTGGGTAAGCACTTCAGCAACAAGCACTTCAGCAAAAAGCGTCGGCGCAACGTTCGCTCGTTTGAGACCGCAGAAATCATCGAATTCCAGCATTCCAAGTTCGAGATCGAACGTTCGCTTCCGCCGCTGCTGCCGCTCAATCCCACCCAAGCCGCTTACATCGATGCGTTGCGCACAGCCCCCCAGGTCGTCGTCCTCGGGCCGGCCGGCACCGGCAAGACCTGGATCGCCGCCACGCATGCCGCCGATCTTTTCCGCAACGGAGCCATCGACAAGATCATCCTGACCCGGCCCAACGTGCCGTGCGGACGCTCGCTCGGATATTTCCCCGGCACGCTGGAAGACAAGTTCGCGCCTTGGGCCGCGCCGGTGGTGGAGGCAATCAAGGAGCGGATCGGCAAGGCCGCTTACGAGATCGCGCTCAAGAAAGGCGATATCGAACTGGTGCCGTTCGAGGTCATGCGCGGCCGGTCGTGGAAGAATGCCTTTGTGTTGTTCGACGAGGCGCAGAACAGCACGCCGGCCGAGATCAAGACATTCCTGACCCGCATCGGTGAGGACTGCACCGTGGTGATCAACGGCGACGTCAATCAATGCGATCTCAATGAGGCGAGCGGGCTCCGCACCGTCATCCACATGATCAAGTCGCAGATGCTGCCGGTGCCGGTGATCGAATTCACCCGCGGCGACATCGTTCGCTCGGGCATCTGCGCCATGTGGGTCCGCGCGTTTGACGAGGCCAATCTCTAGGGAGCAGCGGCGGCGTTCCGGTAAAGGCCCGAACGCCGCCGTCGCTTCACGCTTCATTAAGGGCAATTCCTAACGCCCCCTTAAGGCAACACACGCAGACTGCCTCGAAACGGCACAGTTGCGTTTGGAGTGTTGCCATGACCGCTCGTGTTCTCATTGTCGACGACGATCCCGTTCAGCGCCGCCTGCTCGACAATATGGTGCGGAAGTTCGGCCACGAACCGGCGATCGCCGAGAGCGGCGACCAGGCCGCGGCGATGCTCACCGGCACCGAGCGCTTCGACTGCGTCGTGCTCGATCTGGTGATGCCCGATCTCGACGGTCTCGGTGTGCTGGCGCGGATGCGCGAGGCCGGCTCGACCGTGCCGGTGATCGTGCAGACCGCGCACGGCGGCATCGACAATGTGGTGTCGGCGATGCGCGCGGGCGCCGTCGATTTCGTGGTGAAGCCGGTCGGCGCCGAGCGGCTTCAGGTGTCGCTCCGCAACGCGCTGGAAAAGAGCGCGCTCGCCGATGAACTCGGCCGCATCAAGCGCAGCCAGTCCGGCACGCTGACGTTCAAGGACATCGTCACCCGCAGCCCGAAGATGCTGTCGGTGCTGCGCGGCGCCGAAAAAGCCGCGGCGTCCCACATCCCGGTGCTGGTCGAGGGCGAGTCCGGCGTCGGCAAGGAACTGATCGCACGCGCCATCCACGGCCAGGGCGAGCGGCGCGCCAAGCCATTCATCGCGGTCAATTGCGGCGCCATCCCCGACAATCTCGTCGAGTCGATCCTGTTCGGCCACGAGAAGGGCGCCTTCACCGGCGCGACCGAGAAGCACCTCGGCAAGTTCGTCGAAGCCACCGGCGGTACGCTGTTCCTCGACGAGGTCGGCGAGTTGCCGATGGCGGCGCAGGTGAAATTGCTCCGCGCCATCCAAGAGGGCGAGGTTGAGCCGGTCGGCGGGCGAAAGACCGTCAAGGTCGACGTGCGGATCATCTCGGCCACCAACCGCAACCTGATCGACGACGTCAAAAGCGGGCGCTTCCGCGAGGACCTGTTCTACCGCCTGCACGTGTTCCCGATCGCGGTGCCGCCGCTCCGCGAGCGCGCCGAAGACATCCCCGACCTGGTCCGGCATTTCCTCGCCAGGATCGCCGCCGAAGAGGGCAAGCGCGTGCGCGCCATCAGCGGCGAAGCGCTGGCGCTGCTCGGCCGCCATCGCTGGCCCGGCAACGTGCGCCAGCTCGAGAACGCGGTGTTCCGGGCGGTGGTGATGGCTGAGGATGACAGCATCGGCATCGACGAATTCCCGCAGATCGCAGCGCAGATCGGCAGTCCGATGGCTGCCGTGCCGGCGTCCGAGGGTTTCACCGAAGCGCTGCGCGCGCCGTCGATGATCGACGTGCCGCCGCTGGCCGATTTTGGCGTCGCACCGTCGAACCCGTCGATGCACGGCACGCTCGCGCTGCTCGACCACCACGGCGACGTGCGGCCGCTCGAGGAGATCGAGGCCGAGGTGATCCGCTTCGCCATCGCGCATTATCGCGGGCAGATGTCGGAGGTCGCGCGGCGATTGCAGATCGGCCGCTCCACGCTCTACCGCAAGCTCGAAAATCTCGGCCTCGCGGAGCGCGCTCCGGAAGGGCGCAAAGACGAACGCAAGGAACCCGCCGAGGCGCATTAACGCTTCGCGCTAACCATCACCGCGCGAAGTTCCGCGCAGCGTTAACTGTCAATTCGACAGTTCATAGACGCCGCGGCGTTTAGCTGGATAAGTCCCGCATTGCATCGTGACGTATGGCTTTGTCACGTCACGATCGGGCCCGGTGAAGTGGAGTACGCGTACGATGCACAGCGTCCGAACTCGGCATGCGATTTGGTTTTCTCACCGGCACCGCGCTGGCGCTGATCCTGACGGTATCGACCACCGCCTCCGCCGCGCCGCAGAATTCCAACCAGATGCAGCCGCCGCAGCCCGTCCGCGCGCGACTACAGCACGCCGGGCAGCATGCCCAAGCCGTCGACGACGATGGACGACGGCATCCGTTTCCGCGGCACGCTGCCGGCTTCAAGCAGCGCGCCGACACCGTTGGCCCCGGCCAGCAACGAATTGCGGAGCGAGCCTGCAAAGCCCGTGGCAACCGCCAAGCCGGTGACCGCGCCGGAGCCGGCCCGCGCCCAGGCGGAGCCCGAGACTGTCGTCGCCCCGCCGGAGCCTGTCGCCAAATTCGCGCCGCCTCCCGCACCGGTGTCTCGGCCGATCGCCGCGCCAGTTCCCGCTCCCGAACCTGCGCCCCGACCTGTCGCTGCACCAGCCCCTGCTCCCGAGCCGGTGGCTCGATCTGTCGCCGCGCCCGCTCCCGCTGCGCGTCCGGGCTCCTCCGCCCAGGCCCGTCGCCGTGGAAGCGCCCGCGGCCAATGCTGCGACCGAGGCGGAAGTCGGCAACAAGATTCGCGAGATCATCACCGGCAAACAGTTCGACCGCATGGTGGCGCGCAAGCCCGACCGCGACGCCATCGTCGCGCTCTATCAGAAGGCCCGCAACTTCCAGCCGCTCTGGGTCGCCAAGGCGCGGCGAGCGAGCGCGCCAAGGACGTGATCGAATATCTCGGCACCATCGACGCCGACGGGCTCGATCCGAAGGACTACCGGATGCCGAAGCTCAACGTCGGCAGCGCCGAGGAGCAGGCGCAAGCCGAGCTGAAGTTCACCGAGACGCTGTTGACCTATGCGCGCCATGCCATGACCGGGCGCGTGCACTTCAGCCGCGTCAGCCCGAACATCGACTACAAGCTCGCGTTCGACGCCGATGATGTGCTGAAGAAAATCGCGGCCTCGAACGACCTCGGCAAGACGCTGGCGCAGTTCAACCCGCCGCAACCGGGCTACCGCGCCCTGAGGGCAAAGCTCGCCGAGATGCGCGACGCGCTGGACGAGCCGGTGAGCAGCCGCGTCGAGAACGGACCGGTGCTGCGCTACACCCGCGACAGCAGGGGCAAAGAGACTGTGATGGCGGATCCGCGCGTGCCACTGCTGCGCGAGCGGCTTGGCCTCGCCGCCGAACCCAACTCGAACTACAACGCCGCGCTCGCCATGGCGGTCGGCAAGTTCCAGAAGGCCAACGGCATTCAGGTCACCGGCCAGTTGAACGGCCCGACCATCGAGGCGATCAACGGCCCGAGCCGCGTCAAGAAACTCGATGCCGTTCTCGCCACCATGGAGCGCTGGCGCTGGATGCCGCGCGACCTCGGCAAGACGCACGTCGAGCTCAACATCCCGGACTATTTCGTTCGCGTCTACAACAACGGCGAGAAGGTCTGGCAGACCCGCACCGTGGTCGGCAAGCCGGGGCATGAGACGCCGCTGCTCACCGAGACGATGAAGTTCATCACGCTCAATCCGACCTGGAACGTGCCGGAGTCGATCATCTACAACGAGCTCCTGCCGGTCTACGAGACAAGCGACCCGCAGATCTTCGAGCGGCAAGGGCTGAAGATGGAGCGCACCGCCGACGGCAAGATCCGCGTGTTCCAGCCGCCGGGCGAGCGCAACGCACTCGGCCAGATCCGCTTCAACTTCCCGAACAAGTTCCTGGTGTACCAGCACGACACGCCGGAAAAGAACTACTTCAACCATGACAAGCGCGCATACAGTCACGGCTGCCAGCGCGTGCAGGACCCGCTGAAATACGCCGAGGTGCTGCTGTCCTATGCGTCACCGAAGGCGAACTACACCGCCGAAGGCATCAAGCGGATGCTCGGCGGCGAGGAAAAGCAGCTCGACTTCGTCAATCAGATCCCGGTCCACCTCATGTACCAGACCGCGTTCGTGGACGAGGCCGGCAAGCTGCAATTCCGCGACGACATCTACGGCCTCGACACCAAGCTCATTTCGATCCTCAAGGGCAGCGAGCGGCAGGTCGCCGACGTCGCCATCGAGCGGCCAGCCGACCCCAATTTCAAGCCGACCCCGGAACAAGGCCGGAAGCTCCGGAGTGCCGCAGGCGGCGGCGGTGGGGGCGGGGGCGGCCTTTTGGGCTGGCTTTTCCGCTAAAACGGCGACAAATCCCTCGAAAAAGGCCGGGTTCACCGATCCGGCCCTTACCCATGTCTGCGACCCATCTAGATTTCGCAGGCCATTTTTCGCCATACTCGGCCGGTAGGACTTCTAAATCGGGGGCGGGGGGACAGTAATTCCGCATTAACCCATCCCGACAAGACTGCGTTAGCCATGTCACCGCGGCCGGCAAGCCGTGGCGACGCATCGTTTTGGCGCTTAGCGACCCGTGGGGACGAGATCGCACGTGCGAGTTTGTGCCGAGCATCATGCCGGATCTGGGTTGAGGCGTCTCGCGCGCGGTTAATCGCGCCGGTCTCGCCGCCTGTCTTCTTCTCGTCGGCTCGGTTGGAGTGCGGCACGCGGATGCGGTGGGCGACACCCGCACCATCAACCTGCACCACGTCCACACCGACGAAAGCCTCACCATCACCTTCAAGAAGAACGGACAGTACGACGAAGAGGCGCTGAAGAAGATCAACTGGATCATGCGTGACTGGCGCAAGAACGAAGCCACCACGATGGACCGGGAAGAGATCGATCTGCTCTGGCAGGTCTATCAGGAGGTCGGCGCCAAGGAGCCGATCCAGATCATCTGCGGCTACCGTTCGCCCGCCACCAACAACATGCTCCGCGGCCGCAGCGCCAAAAGCGGCGTGGCGCGAAACAGCCAGCACACCCTCGGCAAGGCCATCGACTTCTACATCCCCGGCGTTCCGCTCGAGACGCTCCGCGCCACCGCGATGCGGCTGCAGGGCGGCGGCGTCGGCTACTACCCCACCTCGGGCTCGCCGTTCGTCCATCTCGACGTCGGCAACGTCCGCGCTTGGCCGCGCATGACGCGCGAGCAACTGGTGAAGCTGTTCCCGGATGGCCGCACCGTGCATCTGCCGGCCGACGGCACCCCGCTGCCCGGCTATGAGCTGGCGCAAGCCGACATCGAGCGCGGCCACCGCACCGTGGCCGCCCCGCAGAAGCGCAGCTTCCTGGCCTCGCTGTTCAATCGCGACAAGGACGCCGAAGAGGCTGACGACAACACCACGGCTCGCGAGAGCGCCCCGGCATCGCGCAGCGTGAGCGCCGCCAAGACTGAAACCAACAAGCCGGCCGCGCCCGCCCGCGTTCAGATCGCCTCCGCCGCCGAGCCCGTCGTGCAACGCCAGCCGCCGGTGCCGCTGCCGCCGCGGCGCCCGATCTATCAAGTCGCCGCCGCGGAAAGCCGGCCGGCGCCCGCCCCCGCTCCGCGCGCCGCCGTGCCGATACAGCTCGCGTCGCTGTCGCCGAACGAGATCATCAACATGCGCGGCCTTTGGGACAATACGGGTGACGCGGTCGCGGCAAGTCCGCCGGGCGCCGAAACCAACGCGCTGAGCGTATCGAGCGCACGCCGCATTCAGACCGCTCCCGAGGGCCGCGAAGTGACCGCCAGCATCGGCCCGTTCCCCAACCACGATCGCGTTCCGGCCGATGTGGCGCTCGCCTATGCGGCGCAGACCGCAGGCCGGCCCGCCGACGCGCGCGTCCGCTGCGGTCACCAGCAAGGGTACGACATCGACCGCCAGCAAGCCGTCCGAGGCGATCGCCGCAAGCCGCCTGACCCCGGCCGCCGAGCGCCTCGACGATCCGTGGCTGCGCGGCCTTGTGCTGGCAACGAGCGTGCAGAATTCGCTGGTCGTGACGCAGGTCGGCGATCCGGATTTCGCCGGGCTCACCCAGTTCATGAAGAAGCCCGGCTCGGCCGTGCTGATGACGTTCTCCAGCGATCCCGCATCTCGGCATGACCGACGGGCAGTTCACCGGCAGTGCGGTGGTGTTCCCGACCACGGTGACCTTCGGTGCCTCGCGGCGCACCGCGAGCCTGCAGCAATAAGCCAGCCGTCCTGACCCTTTCGGTTCGCTGAGCGCGCGCTCGGCGCGCCGTGCGCATCCGCCTGCGACCACGCCGAAACCGTCTGGACTTAGCCTCTCGGCTGCGCAAAGCTTTCAAAAAAAGCTCATTCTGGGGAGGTTGCCATGACGATGCTGCGTCATCGTTGCCTTCATTTTCGCCGCCGCGTTCACCGCGTTCGGCGGCGCAGGCCGAGATCAAGACCGAGTGGATCGAATACAGCCACGGCGACGTGAAGCTGAAGGGCTATCTCGCCTATGACGACGCCATCACCGGCAAGCGGCCCGCCGTGCTGGTGATCCATGCCCGCGAGGGCATGACGGCGAACACCATGAAGAACGTCGAGATGTACGCCAAGTTCGGCTACGTCGGCTTCGCCGCCGACATCTTCGGCTACGGCCAGGGCGTGCTGCCGAAGGACGTCCCGGAAATGCAGGCGCAGACGACGATCTACAACAAGGACCGCGCGCTGATGAAGGCGCGCACCCAGGCCGGCTACGACGTGCTCGCCAAGCATCCGCTGGTCGATGCCGTCGAAGATCGCGCAGGCCGGCTACTGCTTCGGCGGCACGCACCGCCGTCGAGTTCGGCTCGACCGGCGTGCCGCTCGCGGCCACGATCACGATCCACGGCTCGTTCAACAACCATCAGGCCGGATGGGCGAAGAGCCTCAAGGGCAAGATGCTGATCCTGCATGGCGCCGAGGACGCGGGCTATCCGCTCACCACGGTCGCCGGCGTGATCGACGAGCTGCGCGCCGCCAAGGTGCGACGTTCCAGTACGAGGTCTACAGCGGCGCCGCAGCACGGCTTCTCGGTGCCGAAGAGCAAGGCCGACCAGCGCGCCGATATGCAGTCGCGGGCGACGGCGGGGCGCTACCTGAAAGAGGTCTTCGCCGGCGAGTAGCGTTATTTCGCCGACGGTCTGTTACGCGATGATTCAGGGTGCTCGTGCCTCGACGTCCGTATGATGCGGCAAAGGCTGTGCCTCGCTTCCTGGAGACTTGACGTTGAGCCTCTCAAATTCGGTCCTCGACACCCGCTTTCGTTCGGCGCTCGGCCGCATGGCCGAAGCCGGCCGCTTGCAGACCTACGCCGCGCCGGTCGATCCGTATCTCGAAGCCGCCGGCCTGATGAAGAAGCTCGACGGCGGGCCGGCGCTGCTGTTCGCCAAGGTCAACGGCCACGACATGCCGGTGATCGGCAACCTGCTGTCCTGCCAGGCCAACGTCGAGGCCGCGTTCGGCACCGACTTCCGCCGCATGCGCCAGTTCGTCGGCCGCGCGCTCGGCGATCCGAAGCCGCCGGTGCTGGTCGAGCGGGCGCCGGCGCAGGAGCAGGTGCACACCAAGAACATCGACATCGGGCGGATGCTGCCGGCGCTGCATCACACCGCCGACGACGCCGGCCGCTACATCACCGCCGGCATCGTCATCGCCCGCGATCCCGAGACCGGCGTCTACAATGCGTCCTATCACCGCCTGATGCTGGCCGGCCCCAACCGCGCCGCCATCCAGCTCGACTTCGGCCGCCATCTGCGCGCGGCGTTCGAGCGCGCGCAGAAGAAGGGCCAGCATCTGCCGGTCGTGGTCTGCATCGGGTCCGACCTGGCGCTGCATTACACGGCGGCGACCATGGGCTCGCAGATGCCGGAGAACGCCGACGAGCTCGCCGTCGCCGGCGGGCTTGTGCGGGCGGCCGCTGCCGGTGGTGAAGGCGATCTCGCAGGATCTGCTGGTGCCGGCCGAGAGCGAGATCGTGCTGGAGGGCGTGCTGAAGTGCGACGAGGAGATCATGGAAGGCCCGTTCGGCGAGTTCGTCGGCTATCTGGCGCCGGCCGATCCCGGACCGGTGCTCGAGATCACGGCGGTGACGCATCGGACCAAGCCGATCTATCACGCCATCAACGGCTACGGCCGCGAGACCGTGGTGCTGCGCAAGTACGTGCTGGAGGCGAGCCTGCTCAAGGTGCTGCAAGGCGCGGTGCCGATCGTCACCGACGCCGAGATGACGGCCGGCGGCCTGCACCGCTTCCACGCCGTCGTGCAGGTGAAGAAGACCGGGCCGGCCCACGACGGCCTGCAGCGCAACGCCATCATGGCGTCGTTCGGCGCGCTGAAAGACCTCGACATGGTGATCGTGGTCGACGACGACATCGACATCCGCGATCCGGCCGACGTCGAATATGCGCTGGCGACGCGCATGGAGGCGTCGAAGGACATCTTCATGCTGCCGGCCGCGCGCGGGCACGAATATGTCCGGGTCTCCGATCGCGGCATGCGGACCAAGCTCGGCATCGACGCCACCGTGCCGTTCGCCGAGAAGGCGCGCTTCGCCCGCTGCGAGTTCAAGCCGGTGGAGGTCGACGCCAAGGCGATGACGACGGACTGCGCGGTGGCGCGCGAAACGCCTCGATCTCTGATGTGGCATCCCTGGGTTTCGCAGGACCCCGGTCGCGGGGACAGTCTCGCCGCTGACGCCGATGCCTTACGCCGCCAGCATGCCCAGCGCGTTGATGTAGGTGTCGAGGATCAGCTGGTGCTCCTGGCGCTCCTGGGCTCCTGCTTGCGCAGCCGGATCACCGCGCGCAGCGCCTTGACGTCGAAGCCATTGCCCTTCGACTCGGCATAGACGTCGCGGATGTCGTCGGAGATGGTCTTCTTCTCTTCCTCCAGCCGCTCGATCCGCTCGACGAAGGCCTTCAGCTGATCCTTGGCGAAACGGGTCTTGGCGGCTTCAGGCTGCTCTTTTTCGACGGCGGACATCAAACGCTCCTCATGGTGAACCGGGCGGAGACTGTCCCCGCCGTGTCGCCGGAAGCATTCGGGACTCCATGCCGCGAGGGCAAGGCGCGGCACCATCCGCCCCCGTCATCCACAGCCAAGCTGTGGGAAAGATTGCCTTATTTCACGGATTTCGGGCAGCCGCGGCCTAGAGTCCCGCCAGCGCATAGCGCGAGAAGTCGCGGCCTTCCTTGACGACGAATTCGAGCAGATACGGCGCGCTGCTTTCCGTCACCGACACCGCCTCCTTGATGGCGCCGACGATGTCGGCGGGCTTTTCGACGCGGCGCGCGGCGACGTTCAATCCCTCGGCGACCTTGGTGTAATTGCCGCCGACCGCCATCGCGCCGTATTTCTGGTCGGAGATTTTCAGCACGTCGCGCTCGGCGCCCATCACGCCGTTGTTGAACACCACGGTGAGGATGCCGATGCGGTTGCGCGCCGCCGTCTCGATGTCCATGCCGGTCATGCCGAACGATGAATCGCCCATCACGTTGACGCAGAGCTTCTTCGGCTCGGCGAGCTTGGCGCCGATGCGTGATGCCGAGCCCGTAGCCGAGCTGCGTGGACTTGCCCCAGCCCATGTAGCTGCCCGCGACCGTGGTCTCCCAGAACGGCATCATCTGCTCGCGCGGGCTGCCGGAGTCGTGCGTCATGATGACGTTGTTGCGGTCGACCGTGCGCATCAGGTCGCGGATCACGCGGTACTGGTTGAGCGGCGTCTCGTCGGAATCCAGGAATTTGGCCCATTCGCCGAGCCAGGCCTTCTTCCCGGACGCGACCTCCTCCTTGAGCGACGTGAACGCGTTGCCGCCGCCCGGGCCCTTCTGGCGCGACACCTCGGCGATCAGCGCGTCGAGCACCAGCGCCGCGTCGCCGACCAGGGCGTGATCGGCGCGGTACTCCTTGTTGATGTCGCCCGCGTCGTTGGTGGAATGCACGATGGTCTTGCCCGGCGGCACGCCCGGGCCGAACGGCGTCTTGGTCAGGCTCGATCCGATCGCCAGAACGAGATCGGCCTTGGCCATGAAGTCGGTGTACATCTTCGGCCGCGAGCGCGTCGACGCGCCGAGCGACAGCGGATGATTTTCGGCGATCGCGCTCTTGCCCGGATTGGTGGTGGCGACCGGGGCGGGAATGAGTTCGGCCAGCGCCGCGAGCTGTTCGCCGGCTTCGGCGTAATGCACGCCCTGCCCGGCCAGGATCAGCGGGTTCTTCGCCGCGAGCAGCATCTGCGCGGCCTTCTTGATCGCATCCGGATCGGGCGCCATCCGCGTCACCGGCACCGGCGTGTAGTCGAGCGTGCCCTTGAACTCCGCCTCGAACACCTCGTCGGGCACCTCGACCATCACCGGGCCGCCTTTGCCCGAGCGCATGGCGTGATAGGCGCGCCGCAGCAGGTCGGGCAGTTCCTGCACGTTGTGCGCCAGCGCCGTCCATTTGGTGACCGGCCGATAGACGTCAGCCGCGCGGAACACCGGCCGCACATATTGCCGCGCCAGCGGCAGGCCGCCGGGGATGATCAGCATCGGTACGTTCTCGGCATAGGCCTGCGCCACGCCGGGAAACGCATTCTCGATGCCGGGGCCGTTTTGCGCGGCGAACACGCCGTTCCGCTTGCCGCGCCGGATGCGCGAATAGCCGTCGGCGATACCGACGCCGACCCGCTCCTGCCGGCACAGCACCGGCCGGATGTCGATCGCGGCGCAGGCCTCGATCAGCGGATTGCGCGGATAGCAGGACAGAAACTCGGTGCCCTCGCGCTTGAGAATTTCGGCAATGACGCCGGCCCCGTTCATATGCGTCTCCCTGAAGTTCTATTTCACCAGATGCGCCAGCTCCGGTACCACCCACGCCGGCTTCTCGCCGCGATGCACGCGCTGAATGTTGTCGAACGCATTGCGGAAGCGCGCCACGTGATTGTCCCAGGTCGGGCCGGCGAAATGCGACGTCAGCACCACATTCCTGAGCTTGAAGATCGGATTGTCGGGCGGCGGCGGCTCCTGGTCGAACACATCGAGGCCGGCGCCGAACAGCTTGTTTTCGGCGAGCGCCTTGGTCAGCGCCACCTCGTCGATCACGGGGCCGCGGCTGGTGTTGACGATGATCGCCTCGGGCTTCATCAGCGCCAGTTCGTCCGCGCCGATCATGTGGCGGGTCGAATCGTTGAGCGGCACGTGCATGGTGACGATGTCGGAGGTGCGAAGGAGTTCGCGGAACAGCCGGAACCGCACGCCGAGCGCATCCTCCTCATGCTCGGGCAGCCGCGCGATGTCGTAATACTGCACCCGCATGCGGAATGCGTTGGCGAGGCGGGCCACCTTCTTGCCGATGGTGCCGAGGCCGACGATGCCGAGCGTCTTGTCGTAGATTTCGTACATCATCGGCGCCGCCCCGTTGCCGCGCCAGCGGCCGGCCGAGACGCTCTCGTGCTGCCAGACCACCCGGCGCGATACCGTCAGCATCAGCATCATGGCGTGCTCGGACACCGAGATCGCGTTGGCGCCGCCGTTGTTGCAGACCGGCACCCTGGCGCGGCTCGCGGCCTCGATATCGACGTCGTCATAGCCGGCGCTGAGCAGTTGATAGAGCTTGAGCTTCGGCGCCGCTTTGTAGAACGCATCGTCCGACACCACGTTCGGATAGCAGACGATATACTCGGCGGTCGGCAGCACCTGCTCGAGCGCCGCGCGGTCGGGGCGCGAAACCACCAGCTCGAAGCCGGACGGCGCCATCTTCTTGGCGATCTCGGCGATTTCGGCGTGGGTGGGCGGAACGACGACAATCCTGCGGGGCCATGAGTTTTCCTACTGCGCGGTGAACGATCCTGCATGCACGTCGCAGCAGGAGAAGAACAGTTTTCGTTTCGGCGGCGGCGTCTGGCGGCTGCGGCCGCTGACCACGATCTCGCCGTCGGCGATGACATAGGCGATGCCGGGCAGGTCACCGTGGCCGATGGCGTCGGCAATGCTGGTGCCGGCCGAGCCTTCGACCGGCCCGCAGACGATCAGGTCCGCCGGCCGGCCCGGCGCCAGGATGCCGACGTCGAGGCCGTGGGCTTTCGCGGTGTTGCCGGTGGCGATGGCGACCGCCTCCGCCGGCGGCACGCCGCAGACCGAGGCGATGTAGCAGATGTTGCGGAACATGCCGCGCGGGATGACGCCGGTGCCGCCGGGCGTGTCGGTGCCGAGCGTAAGCCGCGCAAGCTGGCCCTTGGCGCGCATGCGCTCGACCGCGCGCTTGGTCGAGCCATAGTTGCCCGACGAGCAGATTTCGATGGCGAAGCTCGTGGTGTCGATCACCCTGTCGAGATCGTCGTCGCTCATCGGGATCGGCCCGCCGCTGATGTGGGCGGCGATGTCGGGCTTGAGCCACGAGAGAATGTCGTAGCCGCACATCTGCGAGAGGCCGGAGCGCGACACGCCGCCGGTGTGGACCTTGGTGCGGATGCCACGGGCGCGGCACCATTGCTGATAGCGCAGCGCCTCGTCCTTGTTGGTGGCGAGCGGAAAGAAGATGAACTTGGCGCAGATCGACTTCGCCGCGGCGAGCCGGTCGAAATGCTCCTCTTTCATGCCGGGAACGAGGATCACCGTGCCGGCATAGACCTTGGCGCCGCTCCAGCGGATGCGCCCGGTGGTGGCGGCGGTCACCACCGCGAGCGAGGTGACGAGGTCGGGCGACAGGTTCTCGTAGTCGAGCCCCGGCACGTGCAGCTCGCAGGCCGAAACCATCGTGGTGGTGCCGCCGTGCACGTAATTGCCGATCCAGCCGATGGTGTCCTGCGTCGGCGTCCACTCGCCGAACACCGGATGGATGTGGCCGTCGACCAGACCCGGCATGACGGCGCTGCCGCCGGCGTCGAGCACCGCGTCGGCTTTGGTGTCGGCGGGCGGATCGAGCGCCGCGATTTTGGCGCCGTCGATCAGCAGCGACGTCACCGCAGCCTGGGGCCTGCCGATGTCGCCGGTGAAAAACTCGCCGATGTTCTTGATGAGAAGCGTGGACACCGGCGTACTCTACGCGACGGACTGTAGTTCAGTGCTTGTGCGCGGCCGAGGACTTCTCGAAGGCCGCCTTCTTCTCCGGAGACGCCTCCTTCTGGTGCTTCGCCTTCCACTGCTCGAACGGCTCGCCGTAGACGATCTCGCGGCTCTGGTCCTTGGTCATCGGCACGCCCTTGGCGTCGGCGGCGTCCTTCATCCAGTTCGACAGGCAATTGCGGCAGAAGCCGGCGAGATTCATCATGTCGATGTTCTGCACGTCGGTGCGGCCGCGCAGATGCTCGACGAGGCGCCGATAGACGGCGGCTTCGAGCTCGGTTTGGGTCTTATCGTCCATGGCAAGCTCCCTGGCGTTGGCATCAAAGATATTCCGACAAGGCAGCCGTTGCCATAGGTCATCGCCATCGATCTTTCCGCGGCGACATCGCTTCACTACCGCAGCGGCGACCAGCTTCAGGCTTTCGTCAAGCAGACGCTCACGACGCCGCCCGAAGCGGTCAAAGCGTTCCTCGACGTCGTCAGCCCTCAATAAAAAAGAAGCCCGCCGCGTCCCCGGCGGGACGCGGCGGGCATGGTTGGGCGAATGCTGACGTTACGCCAGCGCCTTCTTCACCCGATCACGATCTTCATTTTCGGCGCTGAAAGCCGGACATTGAGCCGGCCTATTCCCTCCCAAAGGAATTTGCATTTGAAGCATTATAACGAGCCCGGGTCCGGATCGGCGGCCGCGCCGGTGCGATAAAGTGTCCGGCGGACAGCTCTGAGGATGACATGGCGGCAAGGAATCTTTCTTTTGAAGCATTATAACGAGCTTGCGTCCGGGTGGGCAGCCGCGCCGTGCGATAAAGTGTCCGGCGAGACAGACCTGAGGATGGCATGACGGCAAGGGCACTTCTGGACGGATTGTTTCGCACTGCAATCGCTGCAGCGCACCCGTCGGCCTGCCTGCCGCCGCACCTGCCGCCGGCGCCGAAATCGGGCCGGCTGATCGTGCTGGCGGCCGGCAAGGCCGCCGGCTCCATGACCGAGGTGGCGGAAGCGTTCTATTCAGGCGTGCGCTGCGCGGCCGACTCGCCGGTATCGCCGTGGCGCGCCAGGGCTATGGCCGGCCGACCAAAATAATCCCGATGATCGAGGCCGGCCATCCGATCCCCGATGCCGCCGGGGTTGCAGCCGCCGAGCAGGCGCTCAAGCTCGCCGATGGCGCTGGACCGGACGACCTGGTGCTGGTGCTGCTCTCGGGCGGCGCATCGGCGAACTGGATCGCGCCGGTCGAAGGATTGACGCTCGCCGACAAGCAGGCGGTGACGCGGGCGCTGTTGCGCTCAGGCGCCAACATCGGCGAGATCAACACGGTGCGAAAGCATCTCTCGCGCATCAAGGGCGGCCGCCTGGCGCGGCGAGCCGCAGCCAGCTCGCGTGGTGACGCTGGCGATCTCCGACGTGCCCGGCGACGATCCCGCCGTGATCGGCTCGGGGCCGACGGTGCCCGATCCGACGACGCTTGCGGATGCTCGCGCCATCGTCGCGCGCTATCGGCTCGATTTGCCCGACGTCGTGACGCGAGCATTGGCCGATCCGAACAACGAAAGCCCGAAGCCCAACGACCCGGTTTTCGCAACAACCGAGTTCAAGCTGATCGCGCGCCCGGCCGACGCCTTCCGCGCCGCCGAGCGCGAAGCGCGGACGCTCGGCTACGAGCCGGTCATGCTTGGCGACCGGATCGAGGGCGAGGCCCGCGACGTCGCCGCCGAGCATGCCGGCTCGCGCGCTGGCGCTGCAACAGCAGGGCCGCCGCGCGGTCATCCTGTCCGGCGGCGAACTGACGGTCACCATCCGCGGCCAGGGCCGGGGCGGACCGAACCAGGAATACGCCCTGGCGCTGGCCATGGCGCTCGACGGCGCGCCGGGGATCGCGGCGCTCGCCGGCGACACCGACGGCACCGACGGCGGCGCCGGCTCCGCGGACGACCCGGCCGGCGCCGTGATCGACCAGACCACCCTCGCCCGGGCCCGGTCGCTCGGCCTCGATCCGGCCCATTTTCTTTCGGACAACAATTCCACCGGGTTTTTCAGCCGTCTCGGCGACCTGGTCGAGACCGGTCCGACCTGGACCAACGTGAACGATTTTCGCGCCATCGTCGTTGACAGGCCGTAAGCCTTCACGCGATACCGGCCTGCAAGAAGGTAACCTGCGCCTTGCCCTTCCCCGCTTTCACGTCTGGCCGACTTCTGCTGGTCGCGGCGGCGTTCGCGCTTCTGCCGGCGCCGGCGTTGGCCGACTTCCATCTGTGCAACAACACCGGCAGCCGCGTCGGCATCGCGGTCGGCTACAAGGACACCGACGGCAGCTGGGTCACCGAAGGCTGGTGGAATCTGTCGGCGCGCTCCTGCGAGACGGTGCTCAAGGGGACCCTGATCGCGCGCTTCTATTACATCTACGCGATCGACTACGACCGCGGCGGCGAATGGTCGGGCCAAGCCTACATGTGCACCCGCGACAAGGAGTTCACCATCAAGGGCACCCAGGATTGCCTGGCGCGCGGCTTCGACCGCACCGGCTTCTTCGAGGTCGACACCGGCGAGCAGCGCGCCTGGACGGTGCAACTCACCGACACCGCGGAAGGGCCGCAGCAGCGCCCGCTGACGCCGGGCACGCCGGTGCTGCCGACGCCGGGCCGCCAGTCGCCGTCGCAATTGCCGCGAGGTCCCGCGAAATGAGACGGCTGCGCCGCACCAAGATCGTGGCCACGCTCGGTCCCGCCTCCGGCAACCGCCGAGATGATCGCGCGGCTGTTCGAGGCCGGCGCCGACGTGTTCCGCATCAACATGAGCCACACGCCGCACGACCGCATGCGCGAGCTCGTCGCCGCGATCCGCAAGGTCGAGAAGGATCACGACCGGCCGATCGGCATCCTGGTCGATCTGCAAGGGCCGAAGCTGCGGGTCGGCGCCTTCGCCGGCGGCTCCGCCATGCTCGACAACGGCGCGACCTTCACGTTCGACGCCGATCCCAAGCCCGGCGACGCCAAGCGCGTGCACCTGCCGCATCCGGAAATCTTCGAGGGCGTGCAGGCCGGCCACACGCTGCTGCTCGACGACGGCAAGATCCGCCTCGTCGCCACCGAAGCCAGCAAGCAGAAGATCGTCGTGCGCGTCGAGGTCGGCGGCAAGCTCTCCGACCGCAAGGGCGTCAGCCTGCCCGACTCCATCATCCCGTTCTCGGCGCTCACCCCGAAGGACCGCTCCGATCTCGATGCAGCGCTCGACGCCGGCATCGACTGGATCGGGCTGTCCTTCGTGCAGCGCCCCGAGGACATCGCCGAGGCCAAGAAGATCACGCGCGGCCGCGCCGCCGTGATGGCCAAGATCGAGAAGCCGCAGGCGGTGCTCCGGCTCGACGAGATCGTCGACCTTTCCGACGCGCTGATGGTGGCGCGCGGCGATCTCGGCGTCGAGATGCCGCTGGAAAAGGTGCCGGGCATCCAGAAGCAGATCACCCGCACCGCGCGCCGCGTCGGCAAGCCGGTGGTGGTGGCGACGCAGATGCTCGAAAGCATGATCTCGAGCCCGGTGCCGACCCGCGCCGAAGTGTCCGACGTCGCGACCGCGATCTTCGACGGCGCCGACGCGGTGATGCTGTCGGCGGAATCGGCGGCCGGGTCAGTTCCCGGTCGAGGCGGTCGCGACCATGAACCGGATCGCCGAAGAGGTGGAGAGCGAAGACACCTACCACACCATCATGAAGGCGCAGCACGCCGAGCCCGAGGCGACCGGCGCCGACGCGATCGCGGCGGCGGCCCGCCAGATCGCGGAGACGCTCGACCTCTCGGCGATCATCTGCTGGACCATTCTCCGGCTCGACCGGCCTGCGCGTCGCGCGCGAGCGGCCGCAGGTGCCGATCGTGGCGCTGTCGCCCAACCTCGCCACCGGCCGCAAGCTCGCCGTGGCCTGGGGCATCCACTGCCATCGTCACCGAGGACGCCCGCGACACCGCCGACATGGTGGAGCGCGCCTGCCGCCTCGCCTTCAAGGACGGCTTCGCCAAGTCGGGCCGCCGCGTCATCATCGTCGCCGGCGTCCCGCTCGGCACGCCGGGCGCGACCAACATGCTCCGCATCGCCTTCGTCGGCCCGGACGCTGCGGACTAGGGCGCGCCGTTGTTGGCACAGCGGCGCGCTGCCGCAGACAACCAGCGACGCTTCGAAAAAATCGACACCTTGTGTCTAAAGACACAGCGCGATACATCTGTAGAGAAGCCGCGCGCTATGTCATTTGATAGGGAATCTTGTGCCGATGGGGCGTTGATATGGCAGGAACATATTCCGCCCTGTCAGCCCAATGCAAAACGCTCACGACATCATCATTAGAAAGCTGAATGAGCATTCGCGTCGCAGGATGAAAGCGTGCGCTCACTGCGATTCGGGTGCGAAGGCTGCAAGCGGACGAAGACCTGATGCGGGCGGGTGACGAGCCGGGGGCGTCGGCTCTCGTGCTGGAAGGCATGGTTGCACGGTACCACGCCCTCGCCAATGGAAAGCGGCAGTACTTGTCCTTTCACCTCTCCGGCGACCTGCCCGATGCGCAGACGCTCTTTCTCGAAAAAATGGATCACACGGTGTGCGCCGTCGGCAAGGCCGCTGTCGCGCTCATTGCGCACGAGGACATGCTCGCGCTTTTCAAACAACGGCCATCGATCGGATTTGCGATCTGGAGGGAGACGCTGATCGATGCCGCCATTTTCCGGGAATCGCACGTTGCAGGCGTTGCGACGAACGGGCGCGACGGAATTTCGCAACGGCGTGCTCACCGTTCGCGATTGGAACCGCTTGACCCAAATCGGCGAATTCGATTTCGCTTACCTGCACCTCCCAGTCCCGGCGCGCCTTTAGGCCCCCCCTCGCCGAGCTGAATGTCGGACGGCCTATGTCAGATGCCTGACACAGGCGAAATTCTTTTGCTCCGTATGTCTTTTGAAAGCGACATCGGAATTTTTACCTTCGTAGATGATGGCGTTGCCGGCTCTCGCGACAGGGCGCCGGCGACGTGACGGGGGTAGCGTGATGCCCGCTAATCGGGTCTACAAGATCAAGAACAACCACATCGCGGACACACCCGTTGTCGTCACCTGCGACAGCGATCGAGAAGCGATCCAGCGAGCCAAGAAGCTGGTGGACGGCCACGACGTCGAGCTTTGGGATGGCCCCCGAATTCGTCATAGGCATCAAATCCGGGGACGACACGTAGACAACAACGCTTTGTGCCAGAGCGGCGGCCCAGCGCGAAGGGATCGCCCGTGCGCGATGCCTGCCGAACAGGCTTGCGGTTCCTCGATGTTTTTCGGATCGTGAGCCGAACGAGGGCCGACATGAAAGCATTGCGATGGATGGTGCCGCTGGCGTTGGTGCTGGCCGGGGTACTGCCGGCCGGCATGGCCAGCGGCCAGGAGTTTCCAAGCCGGCTGATCAAGATCATCGTGCCATACCCGCCGGGCGGCGGCGTGGACGGTCTCGCCCGGCCGATCGCCGAGCGGCTCGGGCGCCTATGGGGCCAGTCCGTCATCATCGAGAACAAACCGGGCGCCGCCACTATGATCGGCGGTGCCGAGGTGGCGCACGCGCCGGCCGACGGACATACGCTGCTGTTCACCAGCAATTCCTCCCTCACCAGCAATCCGCATCTGCTCAAGAAGATGTCGTATGACCCGATCAAGGAGCTTGCCCCGGTCACGCAGCTGATCGATCTGCATCAGTTCGTGCTGGTGCATCCGTCGGTCAGCGCCAACACGATGAAGGAGCTGGTTGCGCTCGCGAAGGAAAAGCCGGACGCGCTGAACTACGGCTCCTACGGCAAGGGCAGCCAGCCTCATCTGCTGTTCGAAATGCTCGGCAAGGAAACCGGCGCCAAGATCCAGCAGATCTCGTACCGCGGCATCGCGCCCGCCATCACCGCGGTACTCACCGGCGAGGTGCAGACGACGCTTGGCAGCGTGGCGGTCGCCGCCGGCCATATCGAAGCCAAGAAGCTCAAGGCGCTGGCGATCGGTCGTCAGGCCCGGCTGCCCTCGCATCCGGAGATTCCAACGCTGCGCGAAGCGGGCTTCCCGGATATCGAGCCGCTGTCCTGGTTCGGCCTGTTCGCACCGGCCGGAACGCCGCCGGCCATCGTCGCGAAAATTCAGCAGGCTGTCGCGTCGGTGCTCAACGAGCCGGAGTTCAAGACGCGCTTCATCGACCAGGCCGGTCATAGTGGCGTTGGCAGCACGCCAGCGGCATTCGCGGCGTTTATCCAGGCTGATCTGGAGGCAAAGCGAAAGCTGATCGCCGCCGCTGGAATCGAAGCGGAGTAAACCCGCGTCGGCCTCAGCGATCGGTCAACGCGAGCCGCGCGCCCAGCGCGACGAACGCGGCGGCGAAGCTCCGGCGCATCCAGGTCAGCACGCGCGGACGCGAGATCACGTGGTCGCGGATCGAGGCGGCGAACAGCCCGTAGCCGACGAAGACCACGAAGGTCATCACCATGAAGATGCCGCTCAGCACGAGCATGCGCGACAGCGGGTTGGGCTCGCCCGCGCTGACGAACTGCGGCAGGAACGCCAGAAAGAATATCGACAGCTTCGGATTGAGGATGTTGATCAAGATGCCGGTCACGGTGACCTGAATGGCCGAACGGGCGCCGACCTCCTGCTCGACCTTCAAGGCGCCACGCTCGCGCAGCGTGTTCCAGGCCATGTACAGAAGATAGGCAACGCCCAGATATTTGAAGGTCTGGAACGCAAGCGCGCTGGTGTGCAGCAGCGCCGCCAGTCCCATGATCGCGGCGGCCATGTGCGGAACGATGCCGATGGTGCAGCCGAACGCGGCGACGACACTGGCGCGCGAGCCGCGCGACAGCCCCGCCGCCAGCGTGTAGAGGACGCCGGTGCCGGGCGAGACGATGACAATGAAAGAGGTCAGCAGGAATTCGACGCTCACGGAGGCTCCCGTCGCCGCAGCAATGGTGCGGCGTCAGGATGTCCCGCCGCGGCGGGGCCGGCAAGATGCTAGATGACGCCCGGCCCCTGCGAGTCGAACATGCCGAGGCACTTCTGCGCGTCTTCGGGCATGGTGGGCACGCGGACCTGGCGGCCCATGAAGGTGACCCAAGGCTTCTCGGCGAGCGGCTGCAGCCCGGCGAAGTTCCAGAACTGCTGCTCGTTCATTTCGATCTCGGTGACGTCCTGCTCCAGCACCCAGCTGCGCAGCATGCTCAACCGGGACTGTTCGGCCTCGGCAAACATTTTTTCCGGCAGTGCCTTCTTCATCGCGTGAACTCCCGCCCCCGATTGATGTGTCCCCGCGCGCGGCGTCCTTTGCTCTGCGACGATCGATCGTCGGCGCAGGCGCAGCACGTCGGAATTCGGGGACTGGTCGGCGGAACCCTAGACCCCCGCGGTTAACAACGCCTCCCAGGCTTGCTGCAAAATCGCCCTGTTTAGGGGCTTTATGACCGATATCGAGCGATTGGCCTCGACTTTCGCCGTCAATTGGAGCACGGTCCCGCCAGCAGCGCACCCTGCGCCCCAACCATCAACACGACCTCGATCCTGACGCCTGCAGCTCGGCAGGCGCAGTCCGGGGAGATTCGCAACACGGAATGACAAAGCAAACCATCGAACTCGACATGCGCCGCGGCATGGCCGCGCAGAAGGCGACCGAGCTGCGGCGGCTCATGTCGGAGGTTTCGGCCAACGAAGAGCTGTTGCGCAGCCGCCAGAAGGAGCTGGAAGAGCAGCTCCTCGCCACGCCGGCGACGACCTGGGCGGATGCCGCGGACAAGGCGCGCTATCTGCTCTCGCTGTACGCGAGCTCACCCGCCGCCCAGGACCCGCGGCGGCAGATGCTGATCGCCCGGGTCCTGGAAGATTTCGTCCGTCTGTCTTCGCCGGAGACGACCTAAACGCCATCAAGTCATCGTTCACATCAAACCGAGAGAAGGACATCCCTTGCAGGTTCTCGTTCGCGACAACAACATCGACCAGGCGCTCCGCGTCCTGAAAAAGAAAATGCAGCGCGAAGGCGTGTTTCGCGAGATGAAGCAGCGCAAGTCCTACGAAAAGCCGTCCGAGCGGAAGAACCGGGAAAAGTCCGAAGCGATCCGCCGCGGCCGAAAGCTGGCGCGCAAGAAGGCGATCCGCGAGGGGCTCATTCCCGATCCGAAGAAGAAGCTGCTCGACGCAAAAGGCAAGCCCGGACAGCGGCCGGGAATGGGCGGCGATCGCGGCGGCGCGGGAACGGGCGATCGCGGCGCCGGACCGCGGCGGTCGTCGTTCTAGCCAAAGCTCCTTCGGGCGCGGCGGAGACCAGACCATGATGAAGCGCCAGGCGATTGCCGATCGCCAACATCTACGTCCCGGTCAAACGCCGCGCCGAGCTCAAGCCTGCGACGTCGACGAGCTCGCCGAGAGCATCATGAAGCTCGGCCAGCAGACGCCGATCCTGGTGCGGCGCGACGGCGATCGTTTCGTTCTGGTGGAGGGCCTGCAGCGGCTCGAAGCCTGCAAGAAGCTCGGCGAAGCCAGTATCTTTTGCTATCTCGTCGACGCGCGAAAGCACTAGCGCCGACGGACCGGCGCGCCGTGCTCAGATGCCGCGGCCTTCGACCTTCTCGGTCAGGCCCTTGACCATCTCGTCGATCTTGGGGAGATGCGGATTGATCTCCAGCGCGCGGCGGAACACATCGAGCGCGTGCTTCTCATCGCCGAACTCCTGGAGGATCATGCCGAGCCCCGACATCGCGCCGAAGTGGCGCGGCTCGCGGATCAGCACCTGGCGGATGTCCTCCATCGACTGGCGCGTATTCCTTGCGCATGTAGTGCAGCGTGGCGCGGCGGTTCCAGGCCTCGATGTAGTCCGGCTTGATCTTGACGATGGCGTCGAGCAGTTGGACGGCGAGATCGAGATCGTTGGAGTCGATCGCGGACTTGGCGCGCGTCATCAGCAGATTGGCGGTGTCGCTGCCGGAGGCGAGCCAGAGCGCCCAGATGCGATTCTCGACCTGCTTGGCGCTTTCGGCGTCGGGCGCGGCCTTCAGGGCGCCGAACAGGAAATCGAGATTGCGGGTGCGGTCGCCGCGCTGCGGACGCGGCAGGTCCTTCGGCGGCTGCATCGGCTCGATGGCCTGGCCGTGCGGCGGGCCCGGCGGCGCCACGGTCTGCGCCGATGCCATCGGCGACAGCAGCGCGAGGGCTGCGGCGGATAGCCAGGGCAAGGGCGGGGAATCGCGGGCTCATCACCCTCGAATCTAAACCCCTGCCGCGCGGCGGCAAGATGGCAATTGCAGCAACAGGTGCCTGATTGAGGGCGGCTCGAAGCCCGCCCGGCCGCTTAGCCCTGACGGGCCTTGAAGCGGGGTTGGGTCTTGTTGATCACATAGACCCGGCCTTTGCGCCGGACGATCTTGTTGTCCCGGTGCCGGCCACGCAGCGATTTCAATGAGTTACGGACTTTCATCACGATCCCGTCGGTTTGCAGTTTGGCTGGTTCTTAAGGAGCCTGCCGCGCCCCTGTCAAACGGCGGAACAAGGCAAAATACACCCAGCCCTCCCGCGCGGCCGCGGGAGGGTCTGTCTCGAACAAAGAAGACGTCGACCGATCGAGGCTTAGCAGGCCGGCGCGCAGAACGGCTTCACGCAGACCGGCGTGAGAACGGCCGAAATCCACTTTTTCTCGGCGCTCCAGACCATGGTGCTGCACGCGTTGGCGGCGGTGCAGTTCGTCGAGCAAAGCTGCCCCACGTAGGTGCCGGGCGCCGGCCCCTTCATCCTTTTCTTCTTCGCCGCTTCCGACGGCGCAGCCGAAACCGCGATCGCCATCACCGCGACGGCGCCAACCAGCAGGACTTTCGCAAAGGACTTCATGATGAGACCCCCTCAGTTGAAAATAACCCGCAAGAATTACACGGCCGTTTTGCGCTCACAAGATCGTTCTCGCGGTTGCCCACCGTAGATAGGTCGATCGGGCTGCTCTAAGGTCCGTGCCGGAGACCGACTTATGCAGCGCAGCACCGAACGTTTTCTGACCACCCACACCGGAAGCCTGCCGCGGCCGGACGACCTGATCCGCATGATGTACGCCAAGGAGGAAGGCGTCCCGATCGACCGCGCCGCGCTGGCGGAGCGGGTGCGCGCGGCGGTCGCCGAGGTGGTCCAGAAGCAGGCCGATGCCGGCGTGGACCTCATCAACGACGGCGAATTGTCGAAGCCGAGCTACGCCACCTACATCAAGGACCGGCTCAACGGCTTCGGCGGCACCGGCAACACCTTCGTGTATCAGGACCTCGCCGACTTTCCGAAGCTCGCGCAGAAGGTGTTCGGCGATCCCGGCCGCTCGCGGCGCAAGACGCCGGCCTGCAACGCCCCGATCAGCGTGCGCGATCCGCAAGCGGTGCGGACCGACGTCGACAATCTCAAGGCCGCGCTCGCCAAGGTGAAGGCCGAGGCAGGCTTCATGAGCGCCGCCTCCCCCGGCGTGGTGTCGCTGTTCTTCCGCAACGACCATTACAAGGACTTCGAGACCTACATCTACGCGGTCGCCGACGCGATGCGCGACGAATACGAGACCGTTGCGAAAGCCGGCTTCGTGGTTCAGTTCGATTGTCCCGATCTCGGCATGGGCCGCCACATCCAATACGCCGACCTCGATCTCAAGGCGTTCCGCAAGCGCATCCAGTTGCATATCGAGGCGCTCAATCACGCCACCAGGAATATCCCGCCGGCGCAGCTTCGCCTGCATCTGTGCTGGGGCAACTACGAGGGGCCGCACCACTACGACGTGCCGCTCGCCGACATCATCGACATCGTGTTTTCGGCGCGGCCGGACGCCATCTCGCTCGAAGCCGCCAATCCGCGCCACGCCCACGAATACACGGTGTTCGAGACCGTGAAGCTGCCGCCCGGCAAGGTGCTGATCCCCGGCGTGATCGAATCGAAATCGAACTTCATCGAGCATCCCGAGTTGATCGCACAGCGCATCGGCCGCTACGCCAAGCTGGTCGGCCGCGAGAACGTCATCGCCGGCAGCGACTGCGGCTACGGCACCTGGGTCGGCCAGGCCGCGGTCGATCCCGACGTGGTGTGGGCCAAGATGGCGGCGATGGCCGAAGGCGCCCGGATCGCCACCAAGCAGTTCTGGAACTGATCGGATCCATGGCCGGCACCCTCGATCCCCGCACCGAACCCTCGCAGGATCTGGCCACCCACGACGGCCCGGTCATCAGCGCCGAGCCGGGCCGCTTCGACACCATCTTGCGGCCGATCCGGGCGTTCCGGCTGCGCTACGTGCCCGGTGGTGATGGTCTATTTCGCCTATGGCGCGCTCGGCCTGATCGACGTGACCCGCGACCTGTGGATCAAGGAGAGCCTGTCGTTCACGCCCTCGCAGCTCGCCGGCATCGCGGTCTGGCTGATGCTGCCCTGGACCGTGAAGATGGTGTTCGGCGAACTCGTCGACACCGTGCCGATCTTCGGCTCGCAGCGGAAATCCTACGTCCTGCTCGGCGCGGCGTTGATGGCCGCGGGCCTGTTCATCCTTGCCGGCACCGCCGGCCGCTGGCTGCATTTCGCCAAGGCCGACCACCTCTACATCCTGGGCGCGATGTTGATCGCCATCGGCACCGTCGTGCAGGACGTGGTGGCCGATGCGATGTCCACGGAGGTGGTGTCGCGCACCGACGCCGCAGGGCAACGAGCGGCCGGACAACGACGTGCGCGTCGAGCTTGGCATGGTGCAGGTGCTCGGCCGGCTTGCGGTGTCGGCCGGCGTCCTCGCCGTCGCGGGCCTGTCGGGATGGCTCGCCAATTTCATGCCGCGCCAGGACGTTTTCCTGATCGGCCTGATCATCCCGGCGATCTCGGTCGCCGGCGTGTTCCTGCGCGGCACCGAGACCATGGAGCGCCGGCCGATCGACTGGCGCATCCTCGGCGGCGGCATCGTGTTCGGCGCCATCGTGGTGGTGCTCGGCGTCGGCGGCGTGCCGTTCGGCCAGGAGATCATCTTCGTCATCTCGATGGCGGTGGTCTGCTACATGCTCGTGCTGGTGACGGCGGAGCTCGATCACAACACCAGGATGGGCATCCTGTTCTCCACCATCATCGTGTTCGCCTTCCGCGCCGCGCCCACGGTCGGCGACGGGTTTTTCTGGTGGACGCTGGACGAGCTCAATTTCGACGCCGCGTTCTACGGCACGCTGCGGCAGACCGGCGCGATCCTGTCGATTGCCGTGATGTGGCTGTTCGCCCGGCAATTGACCGAATCTTCCGTGACCAAGACGCTGCTCTGGATCGCGGTCGCCGGGACGGTGCTGTCGTTTCCCAACATCGCGCTGGTGTACGGCGTGCACCACTGGACCGAGGCGGTGTTCGGCTTCGGCGCCCGCAGCATCGCCTTCGTCGATGCCGCGGCGTCATCGCCATTCGTGCAGCTCAGCATGGTGCCGCTGCTCACGCTCACCGCCTACTATGCGCCGCCCGGCCATCGCGCCACCTGGTTCGCGCTGATGGCCTCGCTGATGAACATCGCGCTGGTGGCGTCGCAATTGCAGACCAAGTATCTCAACGACATCTTCGTGGTCGGGCGTGGCCGAATACGCCGCGCTCGGTCCGCTGTTGATCTGGGCGGTGGCGCTCGCCTTCGTCATCCCGGTCGCCGCCATCGTGCTGTTCGGCAAGCGCGCGGTGACGCACCCGAAGTTGAAGCATGACTGAACGGAGTGCGGTCGCGTGCAATTCGGCCTGAATTTCTTCCCCTGCGTCAGCCCGGAGCAGAAACCGGCGGAGCGCTATTTCCGCGAGGCGCATGCACCTGTGCGGCCTGACCGACGAACTGGGTTACACCCACATCCGGCAGGTCGAGCACTACTTCAAGCCGTACGGCGGCTACAGCCCCAATCCGCTGATCTTCCTGACCGCCGCGGCGATGCGCACCAAGAACACCCGGCTGATCACCGGCGCGGTGCTGCCGGCGTTCAACAAGCCGCTGAAGATGGCGGGCGAGATCGGCATGCTCGACGGCATCAGCAACGGCCGTCTCGAGGTCGGCTTCGCCCGCGCCTTCCTGCCGCACGAGTTCGCGGCGTTCGGCGTGAGCCTCGACGAGAGCCGGCGGCGCTTCACCGAGGGCCTGTCGCAGATCACGATGCTGCTGAAGGACGAAAACGTCTCGTCCAAGGGCGAGTTCAACAGCTTTGCCAACATCACGTCGCTGCCGCGGCCGACACAAAAGCCGCATCCGCCGTTCTGGATCGCCGCCACCAACACGCCCGAGACCTTCGCCTTCGCCGGCACCAACGGCTGCAAGGTGATGGCGATTCCGCTTGAGCCGAACAAGATGCGCGAGCTGATCGGCATCTACCGCGACGCCTGGAGAAAAGCCGGCCACGCCGGCAACGGCCATGTGATGAACACCTTCTTCATGTGCTGCGCGCCGACCCGCGAGGAGGCGATGGCTGTGGGGCTTGGGCCCTGCAACGCCCACCTCAAGGGCCTCGCCAACGCCGCGCAGGAATGGCTCACCGGCGCCAGCACCAAGGACTATCCGGGCTACGACAAGCTGATGGCCCATGTGCTGGCCGACAGCGCCGAGAAACAGGTGCAGGCCGGCTCAGCCTTCATCGGCACGCCGGCGGACATCGTGGAAATGCTCGCAAGCTACAACGACCGGGTCGGCGGCATCGACAGCGTGTCGCTGCACTTCACGCCTGCCAACATGCCGGTCGAGATGGCGGAGCGGTCGCTGCGGCTGTTCTCGAAAGAGGTGATGCCGAAGGTGGCGGGGCTCTAGCGAGCTTTGCTGCTCAGACCGCCTCGATGGTGAAGCGATCCCCGCTGCGCCTCACGGTGCCAAAGCCGGGAAAGCCCAGATGCGCGCCGGCGACGACGAGCCGTTCGCTCGCGACCCAATCGAGCACGCGCTGGCGGGTCGCCGCCGCCATGTCCGAATCGACGTCGTAGATCAGCCTCGCCTCGGGCCGCGCCAGTTGCACCGCCGCCAGGTGGACGATGTCGCCCCAGATCAGGATGCGCTCGCCGCCGGACTGGATCAGCCAATTGGTGTGGCCCGGCGTGTGGCCGGGCCGCAGCATGGCGGTGATGCCGGGCAGCACCTCGCCGTCCTTGATGCGGCGGATACGGCCGCGGTACGGCGCGGTTACCGCGCGCTGGGCTTTGGAGTTCCTGGTGATGCGCTCGGGGTCGTTGTCTTGCAGCGTGCGGTCGAGCCAGAACGCGGCCTCGGTCTCGTGCACGATCAGTTCGGCGTTGGGGAACACCGCCCTGCCCTCCTGGTCGATCAATCCGAGCGAATGATCGGAATGCAGATGCGTCAGCATGATGATGTCGATCGCCGCCGGATCGGCGCCGATGGCGCGGAGATTTTGCGGCAGTTTCCCCAGCGTCGGCTGCATCGTGTGGCCGGAGCCAGCATCGCTGAGAATGAGTTTGCCGCGATGGCGGATCAGAAAGCTGTTGACGTCGAGCGGCAACGGTTGGCCGTAGGGCACGCCGGTCAGCCGGGCGCTGACGTCCTTGTCGACGCCGAGGATGACGTCGTGGTTGCTGTACAGCACGCCGTCGGAGACGGCGGTGACGGTGAACTCGCCGACTTGCCTTGTATTCATGCGGCGGCTGCGAGCGCAGGCTTGCCGCGGATCATGTCGGAGGCCTTCTCGGCCATCATCAGCACGCAGGCGTTGATGTGGGCGGAGACAAGATCGGGCATCGCCGAGGCGTCGACCACGCGGAGCCGCTCGACGCCGTGCACGCGGAACTGCGGATCGACCACCGCGTGAGGACCGGTCCCCATCACGCAGGTCGAGGCCGGGTGGTTGGCGGTGGCGGCGACATTCCTGATCCAATTGTCGATCTCGGCGTCGGTCTTCACCTTGGGACCGGGCGACACTTCGGCGCCGCGGAAGCGCGCGAGCGGCGGCTGGGCCGCGACCTCGCGGGCGATCTTGAAGCCCTGGCGCAGCGTCGGCAGGTCGTTCGGCGCGGAGAAGAAGTTCGTCACGATCTTCACCTTGTCGCGCGGATCGTTCGAGCGCAGCAGCACCTCGCCGCGGCTGTCGGGATGCAATAGGCAGGGCCGGATGCCGTAGCCATCGGCATAAGGCTTCTTCCAGCCCGGGAACCACAGCGCCGCAGCGGGCGGCGCACCACGGAACATGAATTCGATGTTGGGAACAGCCAATTCCGGCCGCGTCTTGATGAAGGCGTGCAGACCGCCCGGCACCACGGTTGCGGGTCCGGTGCCGAACATCCAGGCGCGCATCATGTTGAGTGCCATCTTGTCGAGTCGCATGTTGTCGCGGAACTCGCTGGGCTCGGTGCGGGCGAACATGATCAGCACTGCGAGATGGTCCTGAAGATTTTGCCCGACCGGCAGGTCGATAACCGGCTCGATGTCGACCGAGCGCAGGTGCTCGGCCGGGCCGATGCCGGACAGCATCAGAAGCTGCGGCGAGTTGAAGGCGCCGCCGGCAAGGATCACCTCGCGGTCGGCAAGGGCTTTGGCGAGCCGGCCGTCCTGGATGAATTCGACGCCGGTGGCGCGGTTGTTCGACAGGATGACGCGTGCGGCGTGGGCACGGGTCTTCACCGTCAGATTTTTCCGATTCATCGCCGGATGCAGATAGCCGACCGCGGCCGAGCAGCGCTTGCCGTTGCGGATGGAATACTGGCTGCGGCCGAAGCCCTCGCCGGAGCTGCCGTTGTAGTCCTTCGTCACCGGCAGGCCCGCCATCCGCGCCGGATTCGAGCCAGGCGGTGAACATCGGGTCCTTGGTCCTGGCCCACTGCACGCCGATGTGGCCATCCTTGCCGCGAAATTCGCTCTCGCCGTCCTGCCAACTCTCGACGCGCTTGAAGTAGGGCAGCACATCCGCATAGGACCAGCCGAGCGCGCCCTTCTGCGCCCAACGGTCGTAGTCGGCCGGATCGCCGCGGGTGAACGCCATCACGTTGATCGAGGATGAGCCGCCCAGCACCTTGCCGCGCAGCTCCTCGACCTTGCGGCCGTTGAGGTTGGGGTCGGGCTCGGACTGATAGCCCCAGTCGTGCATCTTGTATTCGTGCAGCTTGCCGAGCCCGATCGGAATGTGAATGAGCGGATTGAGATCGCGGCCGCCGGCTTCGAGGAGGAGCACACGCGCGTTCGCGTCCTCCGACAGACGGTTGGCCAGCACGCAGCCGGCGGAGCCGCCGCCGACGATGATGTAGTCGTAGCTGTCGTCTACCATGATGACTTACTTGCGTTCGGGGATTTGGATCAGCTCGCCGAGCTGCTGTTTGGTGAGCGGCGCCGGAATGTATTTGAACGTCACCGCGTCCGCCATGACGTCATCGACGCCGGAAATCCGGTCGGGATCGACCGCCGCCTTGGGCAGGAATTCGGCGAGCGCGCGTTTGGCGGTCGGCTCCGAAATGCTGGCCCATTTCGCATAGGCGGCAAGTCCCTCCGGCGTCGCATAGACCCATTCCAGGGACTCGCGATAGGCGCGCATGAAGCGCACGAACACCTCGGGGCGCTGTGCCATTTCGTTGGAATTGGCGATCAGCAGCCGGATGGTCTGCCGGTCGAGCACCGGATCGTCCGATGCTTTCGCCACGACGCGGGTTTTGCCCTGCTCGACCGCATCGACGCCAAACGGCGCGCCGGCCCAGCCGACGTCGATCTGGCCGCTCATCACCTGGGTGTAGGTGCCGGGCGCGGCGCCGGTCTGGGTCGGCACGAAATCAACGCCGGTGAATTTCTTCAGCGCCAGCACCGACGTGTGGGTCGAGGAGCCGTTGGTCGAATAGGCCACGGTCTTGCCGGCGGCGTCCTTAAGCGACTTGATCGGGCTGTCGGCCCGCACATACCAGAACAGCTGATTGCCGCCGGTGAAGGTCGAACCGATGATGCGCACCGGCGCGCCCTTGGCAAAGGCGCCGATGGTGCCGAGGAAGCCGATCGCGACGCCGATGTGTGCGGCGTTGGAAATAACGACCTGAATGGTCTCGCCGCCGCCTTGTGTGTAAAAAATGTCGAGCGCGAGGCCGTGCTTTTTGAAGATGCCGGCGTTCTGGCCGAGCTCCGGCACGAAGGTCTCGCCGACGCCGCGGGCGCCGACCGCAAGCTTTAGCTGGTCCTGGGCGATGGCGCCGTGATGAATCAGCGACAGGGCTGCAGCGACGGTCGCGCCGACCAAAGCCTTCGACCAACCCATGCCCGCCCTCCCTCTCGTCCCGGAGGTCGCCCCGGGTTGTTGGTCAGGCTAGCAAATGAATCGGCCGCTCCGCCAACCGGCTTTCATACGATCTTTCATACAATCTTGGCGCGAGCCATCGTCTGATCGCCCGGCGGCGCGCGGCCGTCAGGTGATCCGTAAAATAATTGTGCCGCCGCGGGATGAGCGCGGCGGCACAAAGCATGTTCGTGGGTTGCCAAGAACAGCGCCGCACGCGAGCACGTATCAATTTGATGCGGCAGCGCGCGGCGGCGCGAATTGCGTCCACTCCGGAGTGCGGCGCATAAAAATGCGGCCGTACTCAAGACCGTAATCGCTCGCGGCGCCGCGGCCTTGAAGGATCGCGATCGGGAAATCGTGGTGGGTGGGACAGGGATCGAACCTGTGACCCCTACCATGTCAAGGTAGCTTGGCTTTCGCCTAACATATTGCAGGACCAGCGCTTTCGACAGGAGCGTCGTGAGATTGCCCAGCTATTGCCCAACTACTTGAGCTTTTCATCGCCTGGGCCCGATGCTCGGCGCTGACGGTGGCATACCGCTCCACCATGCGCAGCGACTTCCAACCGCCCTCCTGCCGGATCGTTTCGAGATCGATGCCGCTCATGACGCAATGGCAGGCCCAATGGTGCCGCCAATCGTGAACATGGAAGTCCGGGATTGCTCGGCGGCGAGGTGGTTCTTCAGAACGGTGACTAGCCCAATCAGGCCCTCTCCTCGACCACCCAAAATGAAAGAACCCCGGCGGTTGTCCCTCCGCCGAGGCTCCGTGCTTGGGAAGTTCGCCGCCCCGTCATCATGGGGGCAGGCGCACTATCGTCCCGCTGTTTGGTTAACAGAACGTAAATGCGCTTCAGGCCCTTACTTGCGGCGCGAATGCCGACTGTTTGACAGACGGCTTGGTCACATGGCGGAGTTGGACCGGAACCTTGCCAAGGCCGCTTTGCCTGCACGGGTCGCTTCCGACATGGTCACAAACCATTCGGACTGTTGCAGCGGCTTGGTCTTGCCTGCCATGTAAATTTCCCAGCGCCAAGGTTTGGAAGGTTGCCCCTTGTTTTTAATCGCAAGGGTGTAATCGAGGGGATCAATAGCAGATGCTTTTCCCATGCGATTACAATCGCCAGTCTGACTGGCCAGCGACAGATTTCAAATAGGCACGGCGCAACATCTGTTCGCACTCTTGTGCGCGTTGCCGCGCTCCTTTAGAGCCCCAGAACATCAGAATTTCGTGTAGGTCCCGGATTGCAGCATCTACTGCAGTCACCAGATCAATCTCGTTTTCAGCGATATCATCAACACGACGATAGTCACTCAGCTTCAGTATTTCGGCGCTCACTCGTCACTCCACGAATCACTCCGTTGGCAGAATGGCAGTGAGCAGTTAACAAGCGGTGAGGTTGAAGATTTGCGCACCGCTTCTTTTCAGACCTCAACTCCGATTTGAGAATCTCGTCAATGCCGTGACTGATTGCGTTGGGGAGTTATCAATGCAAGAGAAGCCCAACGAACAAGTCAGATTGTTTATCCGGGATTAAACTACCGGTCGGCATATGTTCAATCCTGATGCATTGCTGGCACTTGGTATCAACCCGGCGGAAGCACAGGAGCGCGGGTTTCAGATAACGCCGCGAAACGAGGCCGTAGCCGAGTTCGCTGATTAACTGTCCCAGCGCGCTTTGATACCGCGACCCTTCGTCGCCGCTGGTGGACTACTCGTGCTGGCCTGTCCCGGCCTCCAGGTGACACGCTCAGGAGCTACGCTTGCGCTCGGGAACACGCTAAGCTCAGTTAGGGCTACCGGAACGGCACTACGTGGGCGCACGCTACACCATCCGAAAAGATGCATTCGGCTGGACTGTTATCGACACGTCAACCGATACCGTCGCTACCTATGAAGGCGTGACGCAGACCGGTTTGGACTTGAGCGCGGCCGACGATCTGGCGGACCTTCTATCGTTGCAGCACCTCAGGACAACGGAACGTGCCCCCTCGCTGGTTCCTACCGGGTCTGCTTGGCAATTAGTCGGCGTAACGTGTGGGCTTCTTCCGCGAGGTCGAGAAAGAGGGGCTGTCGACGAAGGACGGAATGAATTGGGTTAACAAGATCGCTGCCAAATACAGCGTCGAATTCGTCGGCCCACCTTGTCCATCATCAAACTGGTCGGGGTGTTCGTGTCCATCTAGGATACCCTTACGAATGGCCGGCGGTCCGATAAATGGTTGAGCTCCAACAACTGCGTTACGTGCGCCTGATCACAGATGATCTCGGCAGCGCTGCGGATTTTGCTCAGCGCGTCATGGGACTCGAGCCGATTGACCGCAACTCGGAGATCGCGACCTTCCGTTCGGACTTTCGCGACTACACGCTTGCATTCGCCACCGGTGAGCGTGCCGTGCAGTCGATCGGCCTGGAAGTGCGTTATTCGCAGGATCTCGACGCGGCGTTGGACGGATTGCGAGGGCTCGGACTTGCGGCTGGGCGTGGCTCGACCGAGGATTGCGCGTTGCGCAAGGTCAAGGACATGGCCTGGTTCACGGACTTCAGCGGCAACCGAATCGAGCTGGTGGTGCGGCCGCTCAATTCGGGCTGGCGGTACTTTTCGAGCCGCGATGCCGGCGTCCGCGGCCTGGCCGACGTGATCATACGCAGTGTCGACATTGAGAAGGACCTGTCGATCTGGAGCGGCGTTCTGGGCGCGCGGGTCAGCGACTGGGCCGGCGAGGCCGTCTATCTGCGTTTCGACGATGCGCATCACCGGATTGTCCTGTTCCCGGCCGCCCGGCCGGGCATTCTCGCCGTCGAATACGCGGTCGAGGACGTCAATCTGCTGATGCGAAACTCCTATGTGCTGCGGGACCTGCAGGTCGCCGTTATGCATGGGCCGGGACGCCGTCCGGCGTCCGAGCAGCTTTTCCTGACCTTCGCCGGCCCCAGCGATGTCCTGTTCAGCTTCGTCGCGGAAGGCGCCACGGCCGATGCGACACCACGGCCGCGCCAGTTCCCCGCCGGCCCGGCCGGGCTGTGCAACTGGGGAAGCGAATGTAAGATCGGCGAGTTCAACGACGCCGCGCGCGACCGGAACGGCTAAGCCATATCCGTGTGAACGGGAGGTTGCTCACGTGATCAAACTGCAAGACGTTTCCTACGTCCGGCTCGGCACGGCGGATCTCGACGGCGCGACCAAATTCGCCACCGACTATCTGGGCCTGGAAATCTCGCACCGCTCGAAGGACGCGGTGTATCTAAAGTCCGATCAGCGCGAACACACGCTGTGCTACTTCCATGGTTCTCCGGCGGACCAAACCGCCGCCTTCGAAGTCGCCGAGCGCGCAGAACTGGACATGGCGGCGTCCGAGCTCGATCGGCTCGGTCATCGCGCCCGTGTTGGGTCGGAGCAGGAGGCCGAACTGCGCCAGGTGCGGAGCTTCATCGCCTTCCAGGATCCTACCGGCAACAACATCGAGCTCGTATGGCGGCCAGCCATGAGCAGCCAGCGCTATCACGGCGAACGCGACGCCGGCATCACCGGGTTCAGCCATATCGGGCTGTGCACCACGGACGCGGCACGCGACGAGATTTTCTGGACCGAGGTATGCAACGCGCGGGTGAGCGACCGAATCGGCGATGCGGCGCTTCTCCGCATCGACGAAGTGCATCACACCATCGCGCTGTTCCCCACCGACCGCGCCGGAATCCAACACATCAACCATCAGGTCGCGAGCGGCGATGATGTGATGCGCTCGTTCAACTTCCTGTCCGAGCGCCAAGTTCCGATGGTGTTCGGCCCGGGCCGCCATCCGACGTCATCGGCGCGCTTCCTCTATTTCGAGGGCCAGGACGGCATGGTGTTCGAATACTCCTCAGGCGTCCGCGAGATCGCCGACGAACTACTTTATCGTGAGCGCCAGCTTCCGTTTGACGCGAAGGGTTTCTGCGAATGGGGAGCCAAACCGCAAATCAAGGAGTTCCGCAACTAGGCTTGTAGTCATAAGTGCGCGCGCAATGTCGGGGTTTGGCGGTGAAGCGGACAGCGCAATTCAGCCGCCCGACGTCTGCTTTTGACCTAGGCTGTGTAAAAACGCAGTCGGCAGTCATCGGCGCGCAACAAAAGAATCCAACTCGCGACCATGGCGATTCTTTCATGCGTGATGGGCGCTGTGCTTGAATCAATCTTGCGCCAGAGCAACCCGTCAAAGGGTTTTTACACAGCCAAGACCCGTCTCGGACATGAGTACGCGACCTAGTGTTACGCGAATGAAGGGAGACGAGTCATGAGTATTGCGACCGCTTCGGGTCATGCCGTCGAAACCCCGGCTTACGAAGATCTGATCGCGCGCGGACATGCCCTGGTTTCCGATTTTGCCGACCGGGCCGTGAAATGTGAATCTGACTGCCGTGTGTCGGACGAAGCTGTTGCGCTGTTTCGTGAAACGGGCCTGCACAAGACTCTGCTGCCAGCGGCCTACGGCGGATACGAAATGGGTTTCTCGGCTATGCTCGAAACCAGCTTCGCGATCGGAAAGGTCTGCGCATCGTCAGCCTGGGTGTGCGGGCTCTACATGGTGCATAACTGGCTCGGCGGATTGTTTCCGAAGCAGGCGCAGGACGAGATGTGGGGCGAAGATCCGGGTGCCTTCATCTCAGGCTCCTATGCACCAATCGGCAAGGCAACCTTGGTCAAGGGCGGTTATCGGCTGTCGGGGCGATTTCCGTTTTCCAGCGGCTCGCCAGGCGCCGCATGGAATCTCTGCGGCGCGATGTTACCGATAGGGCCCGAGGGCAAGCCGGTGCCAGCCTTCACCCTGGTGCCAAAGGCTGACTACAAGATCGATTGGGAAAGCTGGCGTCCGGTGGGCCTTGCCGGAACCGGCAGCTTTGATGTGATCGTGGAAAATGCGTTTGTCCCGGACCACAGGGTTCTGCGTTTTTCAGATGCGGTCGGCAGCACCGCACCGGGCGCGGAATCGAACACAAACCCGCTCTATCGCATATCATTGTTGACCGGGGTGCCCTTTGCGCTGGCGATGCCCTCGGTCGGGGCCGCTGCTGGCTCACTCGAGCGGTTCATCGACGAGAACAAAATGCGCCAGACGCACGGAGCCGTCGTGCTCGGCGGCAAGAGGATCGCCGACTTTCAGACGATCCAGAAGCGCGTCGGCGAGGCGGCGGCGCGCATCGACGCCTGCCGGCTGGTGGCGCAGCATGCGATCGACGCCGCAGAGCTCCAGGTTCGGCACGATGGCAAATCATCGATGGCAATCCGGCTTCTGGGCAGGCGCAGCCAATCGTACATCGCGAATGAGGCCAAGACGGCGATAGACCTGATCTTCGACGCCGCCGGCGGCCGGTGCCTGCAACATGGCCATCCACTGCAGCGCGGCTGGCGCGACGTGGCCGCGATCAACCACCATATCAGCCTCAACTTCGACGCTGTCATGTCGATGTACGGTCAGTTCGTCTTCGGCCTGCCGCTGGAAGGGCAATACTGAATTGCTCACCGCACCTGCTTCATGCAGCCAACCTTTAGCCAGGTACTGATATGTCGGCTCGGCGGAGATGATCGAAGGCCGGTGGCGGAGATGATCGAAGGCCGGTATCTGGTCTCCGTCCCCGCTGTGAAGCGCCCCTGCTTGACGAAGTATTTCTGAAATTCGGTTAGATCGACACCTTTGCTGCCAGCATCGGCCGCTTCCTTCGGCGGATCGCTAAACAACTTGGCAAATTCGCGATCGAAATCGATCAGCTCCTTGGCTACGGCCTGACGTTCCGCTGAGTACGTGTGGAGGAACTGCGTCGGGCAGCGCCCTCGGAGAACGGCTGCCAGTTTCCAACCTAGTCATCTGAATCTAAAGTTCGCTGCATAATGTCTGTTGGGTTTTCTGACAAAAGCGCTTAACCGACGCGCGAATTTCATCTGCGGATTTGGTCCATCGATACGGCTTGGGCTTTTCGTTATGGCGCTCGATGACGTCCGTTCATCCGAGCTCAGAACCAACGGCGCGATCGGGCGCCCCACTGCATTTGTCATGACCTCGCCCTCACGACGCAGGTGAAAGCGAAGAATCTATAATGACATGAACTTCAGTTCCACATGACTAGATTGAAACTGTCTTGCATGGACACATTCATGCCCTGCCCAGCCTTCGGGCTGTGCGTGTGGCAGGCGTCGCCGGCTATGAAGACACGCGGTGAGCGCGCTTCAACCTCCTCCTCCGGCACGTCGTCGAACTTGTCGCAAAGTCTCTGGCCGATCTCGTACACGGACCACCATGCGACCTCCTTCACCTCAAGGCCGTAGGGATGCAGGATTCGCTGCGCCTTTGCGATTACAAAATCGATGGTGATGTTCCGGCTTGCAACCCGTTCGTCTTCCTGGAGCTTATCGAGTTCAACATAGATGCGGACCAGATAGCCGCCTTCGCGGGGGATGATCAGGACGCTGCCTTCGTTGGCTGACTTCCTTATCAATTCAGGGAATGATCACCGGCTCACGAACACCTTGTCATCCCGCACTTCCACCTTGAGCTGCAGCGGCGGACTTGGTGCCGGCCCTTTGATGACCCGACCATGTTCCGGTAGATCAAAGACGCTGAAATGACACGGACATGCCAAGACCGGCGTACTCACATCCACGTCAAATGAGTTCCGGGCGTTACTCGGGTCGCGTACATAAAGAAGATCACACTTGTTGTGCGGACAGATCAGACTCGACGCATACCAGCCGCCCCCGGGCAGGCGGATGACGATGCAAGGGAGTTGATCACCGTCGACATCGGGCAAGGTAAACTTGGCGGCCGACCAAGGCTCTGTCAGTTCCGCCAAGCGTGCCACAGGTTTGTCGGGCGCGGTCTGCGCGTCTGAGGACCCGACCGCCAGCAGCGGCAGGGATAGAAGACCCAACACCAGCCGACGCCGGTGCTGTCCGGCAGCACAATCCGGGCAGCCCGTGCCGTCCACCACGGATCTCCGTCAGTAGGCTGAAACTAACGCGCGGACACCTTGGGGCCGGCGGTCAGCATGTTGACCCATTCGTCGTTGCTCAAAACCATGGACCACATCGGATAGGTGTTTTTCAGCATCATTTCTGATTGCTCGGGAAAATAGCCGACCATAGCGTCTTTCAGAGCATATACGTGGTAGCCAAGATCATACCCCGTGGTCACGGTCGCATAGACGCACACGTCCGTCGTAAATCCGGCCACGGCAATGTTCTTGATCCCTCGCGAACGAAGAATTTGATCGAGACCGGTGCCGCCAAATGCAGAGGTCTGGATGCGCGGCGGTAACACGAGGTCCTTGTCGTCGGGACCGGGAACGAGCGGCGGATAGTAAGATTGAATTCGGTGCCGATCTTCCAGGCCTGACGCAAAATCTGGCCGCGGTGGAAGCCGCCCGGATTGGTCGGATCAAGCTCGCGATAGTCGTTGCTGTATCCTTCTGTGACATGGATCACCCATACACCGAGGCTGCGCGCCTTCTTGACCAGTTCCACCGTCCGGTCGAGCAGCTGCTTCTCCTCAATCTCTTTTTTCACGGCGCGGTAGTTGCCACCCGCGGTGTTCGTAAAAGGATATTGGAAGTCGACCAAAATCAGTGCCGTTTCGCTCGGATTCAAATCACGCGCGAGCGGAGGCAGGTTTTGGCCGTGCACTTGCATTGGTGCAAACAAGAGTGCTGCCAGTAGCAGCGCCCCGGCCATTCGGGTCATCTGTGCCGCGGAGTTGCGAATTCTAAAAACATCGGCCATGGCGCATGCTCCCTATTGAACCGCCGTATCGTTTTGAAATATTTCTTCACAAGTCAATGCTAGTCCTCCCTTCTTGGCTTGTCGATCCTGCACCGGCAATAGTTGAATGGCAGTCTCCTGCGCTGAGCGTCGGTCATTCAGCCGGCTTGTGATATGGTCACACCGTATCGGAAGATGCAGCGTAGGGACGAACAACATGTCGCGAACAGGCAACTGGCTCGCTGCCACGCTTTGTTTGATGGCGATCGTCGTCGCCCAGGCAATGGGTAACGCCGCACGGGCCCAGCCATATCCAAGTCGCGTGATCCGGATGATCGTCCCGTTCCCGGCGGGGGGCATCGCCGACCTGGTGGCCAGGCAGGTATCACTGCAAATCCAGAACGAGTCCGGCCAATCGATCGTCGTGGACAATCGCCCGGGCGCCGGCGGAAACATCGGGCTCGACGCCGTGGCTAAATCTACTCCTGATGGCTACACCATCGGCCTCGTCGCGGCCGGCAACCTCGTCATTAATCCTTTCATGTACAAAAGCATGCCCTTTAATGCCTTCGAGGACCTGACGCCGGTCGCTCCCGTGGCGGAAGCGCCGCAAATCGTCGTGATCCCATCCAGTTTGTCGGCACACACGTTGCAACAGTTCATCGATCTGGCCAGATCGAAGCCCGGCGCACTGCACTACGGCTCCGGCGGCGCCGGAACCACCAATCATCTGGCGGGATATCTGTTTGCAAAGACCGCCGGGATTGAGATGGTTCACGTGCCGTATCGGGGGATGGCGCCGGCGACGACCGACCTGCTCGCGGGCCGTATCGAGATGCTGTCCGTCGGACCGGCGCCCGTCATTGAACACGTCAACGCGGGCACGCTTCGAGCGCTGGCGGCGGCCGCGACCAGCCGCATTCCCGGCTTGCCGAATGTGCCGACGGCGGCAGAGGCCGGCCTGGCCGGCTTCGAGATCGCAACTTGGTTCGGAGTCGTGGCGCCGGCGAAGACGCCGGCGGACATCGTGCAGAGGCTCAACGGCCTGATCGCAAGCATCTCGTCGGACCCTGCGGCACGCAAGCGTCTCGAAATTCTCTATCTTCGGCCGATGAGCCTTTCTCCCGAACAATTCAAGCAACTGGTCGAGCAGGATGCGAAAAAATGGGCCTCGGTGGTAAAGGCCGCAGGCATCAACATCGATTGATTTGCTGGAGGAAGCGCGCTGGCGCTCGTTGCCAATGACCGATGATCGACCGACTTCAATCAGTGGCTATTTGTGGATGCCCGGCAAGGGCGCAAATCCTTTCCAGCTTGATCACGATCACGCGCTCGGCCACGAGGTTCTTTTCAGCAATGCTGTTTCCGGACCTCGGGTGGTCGTTGCGGATTCGGTGAGCTACGGCGCCGGCCGTCTCACCAATGACGACGTTCTGCTCGCGGCTTCGTATGCCGGAAGTTCCTCGCTAGTGTTCGCGCTCCGTCGCGGGCTTCGCGGCGTGATTGCTCACGAGGCAGGCGTGGGCCTTTCGGAGGCCGGCATCAGCGGGCTTGATCTATGCGAAGGGTTCAAATTCCGGCGGCGGCGGTTGCGACCATGGACGCAGGCCTGTCGCACGGAGCCTCGATGGTCGATGCACGGATTACCCACTGCAACGCCAGGGCGTCCGAATTCGGAGTCCGTGCTGGAATGGGCGCGTTCGCGGCCTGCCTGTTGATGCTCAAATCACCGCCCGGTAGGACCGTCGATCCTCCCGATGTCGTTGACCCGCGTTTGCACCTGGTTGCGAAGACGGCGGCCGGATCGGTGTACGCCACAGATTCGACATTCTCCATCAAGGAGCAGATGCCCCATGCAACCATCTGCGGCGGTTCCCACTGCGCCCGGGTGTTCGCGGACAGCATTCTGAAAATCCGCCCGAGCGGCGCTATGGCAAACGACGCCGGCATGGGCCGTGACCGAACAGGCGTCGAGGGCCTGTCGATTTTGGCCGATCACGGAATTGCTGCCGCATCGGTCGCCGCAATGTCTGCACGGATTGGAAACGGTCTCAGCACCTATAATGACGGGATCATCTCCGCTTGCAATTCCGTGGCTCAACAGAAAGGAGTTCGAGTTGGGATGATGGCCAAAGATGCCGCTGAGCTCATGCTTTGAGTTGATACGCATGGGCTGACGTTGGGCCACCGGCCTTGAGCCGAGCATCAGATAACACAAAGGGCGATTTACACCTTCCACGAAACAGCCCAATCCGAACTAGATGAGGCGCGCAGGAAGCCCGTAGAGGCCGTAAAGGTTGAAGAACTTGTAGCGCCGCTCCCCACGCCCAACGCTCTCCGCCGCGTTATGCGCACTTTGAAAGGGCTGCCGGATGTCCGCGTTTAGTCAGTAGCGGACCTCGGGCCCTAATATCGCGATGTCCGCTTTTCGCCCCCGAAAGCGGACATTGGCCGCAAGGCCCGGCAATGCTAGTCGGTCCGGTCGTCAATTGAACCTGCGAGCGTCTGGTGAGGAATGTTGAAATCATTGAAGTTCGTTCCCGTATTCAACGACGAGCTCGCCCTACGGCGTGAGCACGACCTTCCCAATTCCTGAGCGCTCCTCGACGATTTCGTGTGCACGACGGGCTTCTTGCAGAGGAAGAACCTTGTCGATTAGCACCTTCAGCCTCCCTTCGGCAGCAACCTGGAGCGCGAGTTTGAAATTGTCGGGCGTATCAATCGGGTTTCCGAAAATCGTAATCACGTTCAGGTAGAGATATTTCACGTCGAGCGGAACGTTCCCGCCGCCGTGACCACCCGCGGTGACGAGGCGGCCCTGAAAGCAAAGTGAAGCGAGCGCTTTCGGAAACGTGACGGGATCGCCGATATTGTCGAGCACAACATTGACCCCAGACCCGCCTGTAATGCGCCGCGCTTCCGCCGTCAGGTCCTGACTCCGATAGTTAATTCCCTCATCTGCTCCCAATTCGACGGCGGCTGCAACGCGTGCCTCGCTGCCGGCCGCCGCGATGACGCGCGCCCCGAGATACTTCGCCGCTTGTACCAAGGCGCTGCCCAAGCCGCCCGCAGCACCCATGACCAAAACCCATTCGCCGGGTTTGACTTGGGCGCGGTCTCTCAGCTGTGTGAAAGCCAACGGGCCATGCCGTCCGACCACCGCAGCCGTGATGAAATCGAGCGTGTCCGGAACGATTTGCACTGTGTTTGCGGGCACCTTCACAAATTGCGAGTAAGTTCCCCAGGTGTCGACGCCTAGCAATTTTGGGGCGCCGTTCGGCTGGCGCCCGATGATCGGATGACAGACAACGCGATCGCCCGCCTTGAGAGTTTTCACATCCGAGGCCACTGCGGTAACCTCGCCAGCTGCATCCGATCCCAGCACATGCGGTAGCGGTGGTCGCCGTGCGTATTTCCCGGCACGCAGTGCGACGTCCAGGGTCTGGTTCACAGTGGCGGCCCGCACTCTGATGGTGATTTCTCCCGCCTCAAGCGTCGGCTGCGGAACATCCTCAAGATTAAGAACGCTCGGACTTCCGAATTCGTGAATGACGATTGCCTTCATTGCTGCCCCCATCTACTCCCCCGATCTGCACTCATTTTATGACCGCACCCACAACACTTGTCCGGCATCAGCGGCGCACCGCGGCCCTGGGCCTCCACGTCGGAGAACAGGATGCCGGCCTGGCCGGTGGCCTTGTTGTTTCTCGCCCTTTCGGCAATGCTGGTATGGATGACGTGCGCAGGGATCTTATGAGACTTAGAGAATTGCTCAATCCTCTCGCCGTACGGCGTTCGCTTGGCCGCTCACTGCTTTGTTCATCTCTTCGGCCCCATCCTGGGCACAGTCCGATCCATATCCTGTACGACCGATAACGATGGTTGTTCCGTTTGCTCCGGGTGGAGGTACGGACATTATCGCGCGGATCATCGCACAACATTTAGGAAAAGAGCTGGGCCAGAACGTCGTCGTCGACAACCGGCCGGCCGCCGGCGGAAATGTCGGCGCTGCGGCGGTCGCAAAATCCCCGGCGGACGGCCATACATTGCTGTTGGCGGCGACCAACAATATTGTCATCAATCCGTATCTCTACAAGGACATGTCGTTCGATCCGCTGACCGACCTTGTGCCCGTCGCACTGGTCGCGGACGCGCCGCTGATCATCGTCGTGAGCACCTCGATAGCGGCGAAGAACCTGCGCGAGTTCATCGAACTGGCTCGGGAGAAGCGCGGTGCCTTCAACTACGGTTCGGCCGGCGTCGGAACCATGCCCCATCTCGGCGGCGACCGCCTGGTCCGGATGATCGGCGCCCAGATCGTCCACGTTCCATTTCGGGGGTCGTCGGCGGCGATTAAGGAGGTCGCGTCCGGCGAGGTTCAAATGATGCTGGCGACGCAGGCGACGGCTGAGCCGCTCGTGGATGCAGGCAAGCTCAGGATGCTTGCCATTGCGAGCCCGCGGCGTCTCGCCACCCTGCCAGACCTGCCGACCACGGCCGAAGCCGGACTTCCCGGAGACGAGATTTCCAACTGGTGGGGCGTGCTGGCACCCCGCGGCACGAGCCCGGGTATCATTGCACTGCTCAATACGAAGCTGCGCAAAATGTTCGACGACCCCCGCGAATGCGGCGCTGCTCTCGCGGCAGGGGATCATGCCGGTTCAAGGAGCGGCGGATGATTTCGCTAACGGATCCGATCTGACAGCGAGATCTGGAAGGAAATCGTCACGGCCTCTGGCGTCCGTCTGGAATACATGACGCTATTCGTCGATCCTCCCGTTGCATGCGCTCTGGATAGTCCTCGGCGAGGTCTTCACGACGATCGCCTTTCGTCTGACGGGCCGAGGTTCGGCGGCCGCTTTGGAACGCGATTGATCAGGCGCTAAATTACTTCGTAAACATTTCCCCGATCGCAATCAACCTGGAAGTCAAACCCTGATCATGTGCGTAGCGCGCCGCTGTCTCCAGTGTCTTGACATTGTAATCGACGCCGTAGGGCCAGAAATCTTTCCCATGACACCAGGGTTACTTCAGTTTCCGCCGCGACCCACGGAAGACCAATCTTGGGGGCTGCAACCTCGTGTAGGTCAATATCGGAAATTCGCTGAGCTGCAACATATGCGGCAAACAGTCTCGCCGCCAAACTTGATCAGCTTCCACGAGTGTCTGACGAATGCCGATCAGGTGCATGATGGGAAAGATACCAGTGCGACGGAAGTATCCACCTCTTGTTTGCGGTAGTCTCGAAATAATCGCCGTACATTTGGATCGCCGCGCTCGAAGCATGAGGGGGCGTGCGCTGTGACGAGGCCATCCAATTCGCCGCCGCCAGCGTCTGCGACAGCGTTGTATCGGACCCGATATCATGCAGCGGAAATCCCATCGGAAGGTTCAGTGAAACGCGTCGGCGTTGCCCGGCGTCCTCCAGGCCGCCTTGATGCCATTCGATTGCGTCCGGCGAATACGGAAGTCGTCTTTCAGGAATCCGCGAACCCAGACCGCTGCGGCCATCTCATAAAACGGAACGCCTATTCGCCTCCCACGCAAGTCGGCAGGAGTTTCGATGCCACGATCATCTCGAATGTAAATCGCAGAGTGTCGGAACGCGCGGGAGGTAAAAACCGGAATGGCTACATAGGGACAGACCCCTTGTGCCAGCTTGGCAAGATAGGTGCAGAAGCCAAATTCAGGATGTCGAATTCTTGCTTTGTCCAGGCGCGGCGAAAGCATTCCTCGGGCGGAAGGACATTATAGACCGCCTCGAAACCGTCGACGGCGACGCGGCCGTCGATAAGCGCGCGCACTCTGTCGT
>CAWKOD010000021.1:0-123380 GCA_963850885.1 uncultured Alphaproteobacteria bacterium
GCACGGTCGCGGCGCTGGCGCTGGCGCTGACCTTCTCGCTGGAAAAAGGTTGGCTCACCGTCGCGCTCGCCTTGATGGTGCCGGGCATCGCCTGGATCGCCAATGCGCGCCCCTTCCCGATGCTGCGCTGGCTTGCCGCCGCCGCGACCGTGCTGGTGTTGGCGCGGGTCGGCTGGGAGCCGCGCATCGTCGGCGCCGACGTCGGCACCTCGCCGATCTTCAACTGGATCCTCTACGGCTATGGCGCGCCCGCGATCTCGTTCTGGGTCGCCGGGCATCTGCTGCGCCAACGCGCCGACGACAAGCCGTCACGCATGGTCGACAGCGCCGCGATCCTGTTCACCGTGCTGACCGCTTTCCTGGAAATCCGCCATTACATGAACGGCGGTGACATCTATCGCCACACCAGCCACCTCGGCGAGCTGGCGCTTCAGGTCTGCACCGGGCTCGCCATGACCATCGGGCTCGAGCATATCCGTCACCGGACCAAGAGCATCGTCCACGACAGCGCCGCGCTTGTGATCGCGGGCCTGACGTTCGGCGGGATCGTCCTCGGCCTGTGGATGATCTGCAATCCGATATTTACCGGCGAGACGGTCGGCGGCCCCTTCATCAATCTGATCCTGCTGGGCTACGGCATCCCGGCCGTGCTCGCCATCGTGCTGACGATGCAGACCCGCGATGTCCGGCCGCCGGCCTATCGCATCGTCGCAGCAGGCGTCGCGGTACTGCTTATGCTGAGCTATCTCTCGCTCGAGGTGCGCCGGCTCTACCACGGGCCGGTGCCGAGCGGTTGGGCGACCACCGACGCCGAGCAATACACCTACTCGGTGGTCTGGCTCGCCTACGGCGTGGCGCTGCTGCTGTTCGGGATCGTGTTCCGCTCGCAGCCGGCGCGGCTCGCGTCCGCCGCGATTACCCTGCTCACCGTCGCCAAGGTGTTCCTGATCGATATGGCGGGGCTGACGGGCGTGTTCCGCGCGCTTTCTTTTATCGGGCTCGGACTGGTGCTGGTCGGAATCGGCTGGCTCTACCAGCGGCTGCTGTTCCCGCCTCAGTCTAAAACAACGACGGCGCCAACCGGGGCGCCGCCAAATTGAAACGTGATGAAACTTGCAGTCATTATTTCGGGCTGATGTCGCACCAGAGCGGGCCGGTGCTCAGCCGGTAGCGGGAGCCGGCGACCTCTTCGGACACCGGGTAGCAGCCGTCGCCGCCGCCGCCGAATTGTTTCCAGGCGAGGCAAATCTCAGCACCTTTGACGCGTACCAGGGCGTGATCGGTTTCCTCGGGCCCGCTCATCGAGGGGCGCCGGTAGGACACGTTGGCGACGCCGGCCACGCTGACCTGGCCGCGGCCAATCGTACCGTCGATGCATTCGATGCGGAACGTGCGCCGCTCAGAAGCCGCGCCACGTCGCTGCCGTGAACCTGGCGGCCTGCGAACGCGGGCGACGTTGCGCCGAACGTCATGGCACCGATTACCATCGCAACCGCAAAGCTCGCGCAGACAAAACTTTTGCGTCTTGTCATAATCGCATCCATGCTGATGAACTTCATTTCAGGGCCTCCCCTTCGCGAACGATCATCTATCATCCGCGCGCAGCCGTCGCGCATGAATTGTTCCGACGGTTAATGTCGGAGCCCGCACAAACCTAGATGCCGCCTGGAGTTATGGTGAATGCTGTCATGGGACGATTTTCGCATCGTGAAAGCGATTGCTGATTGCGGATCGCTCGCGGAAGCGGCGAAAGCATTGCGGATTAACCAATCAACCGTGTTTCGAAAGCTTGGCCAGGTCGAAACCGAGCTCGATGTGCGCTTGTTCAAACGCAGCCGCTCGGCGTTAACGCTCACCCCGCGCGGCGAGCATATGGTGCGGCTAGCCGCCCGCATGGAGCAGGACGTCGCGGCCTTCGAGCAAGGCCTGCACGGCAAAAGGCCAATGGAGACGCCATTCACCACCGGCGTCGTGTCGCCGGCCGAGATCATGGTGCGCACCGGCCTGCAATTCCTCGCCGACATGGTCGACGGCAAGCTGCCGCAGCCGCCGATTTGCGCGACACTGGGTTTTCATCTGGCCAAAGTCTCGGACGGTTACGCCCGGTTCGACGGCGTGCCGGAATTCCGCCATTACAACCCGATCGGCACCGTACACGGCGGCTTTGCCGCGACGCTGCTGGATTCCGCGCTCGGCTGCGCGATTTTCTCAACACTCGCCAAGGGCGAAGCCTGGACCACACTGGAGCTGAAGCTCAACTTCGTGCGCCCGATCAGCAAGGACACCGGCACGGTCGGGGCCGAAGGCTGCATCATTCACCGCGGCCGCACCGTCGCGACGGCCGAGGGCACCGTCAAGGATCGCGCCGGAAAACTCTACGCCCACGCCTCGACGACGTGCATGATCTTTCCGGCCAAGAATTAATGCGCCGCCACGGCCACGGGATGGCGCCGAAAACGTCATGCGAAAGCACACCGCCGAGCCGCTCGCGATGGCCTTCCTCAACAGCAAGGCCGTTGTAGACGAGGCCGAGGTCACGCTCGGGTTTTAGCCAAAACAAAACGCGCCGCTGTGGCGGCGCGCTGAGCCTTCGCAAAAATTCGATCTAACGCTCAGTCCTCGCCCGCCGAGGCACGGACGCCGCGCAGCTGATAGGACGGCGCTGCCTGCAAATCCCCGCGCGAGCCGCGCCGGGTGAAATTGCAATAGGCGAAACCAAGGCCCGAGATCGAGCCGCGGAAGCTCACCTGGCTGGTGCGATCGACATTGAAGCAGGGTTCGAACGGAAGGCCGCGAACCGAAGCGCAAAATCGGTCGCCGCTGGTCCGCAATGTGCCGGTCGGCAGCACGACGTAACGCCGCGGTCCGGAGCCGCCGGGCTGGACATAGCCCGCGACCGAGCCGTCGGCGTAGATGCGGCCATTGCCGTTGGTGCCGTCGAAGCAGCTGTAGGAGAAGTGCTTGCCGGCAATGAACTGCCGGGCCTCGGTGGCGCGCATTTCCTCAGCCTTGGCCGGGATTGCACATATAACAGTAGCGGCCACAACCAGGGCCAGACGCTGAACCTTCATCCCCCACTCCACTCGCTGCCTGACCGGGCTGCGTTTACGCGCCGGTTACCATAGGATTCGGTCATCATGCCTGACGTTCGTAGCCAAATTCTGAACGTCTTTACCGGATTTTGACCACGATCCGCCCCCGGACCCGGCCCTCCAGGATCGTCCCGGCGACCGGAATAACCTCCGCGAGACCGATTTCGCGGGTCATTCCCTCAAGTTTGCCGCGATCGAGGCCGGATGCCAAGCGTCCCCAGGCCTGATTTCGGACCGGCAGTGGGCACATGGACGGAATCGATGCCCAAAAGCGACACCGCCCGCAAAATGAACGGGGCGACGCTGCCCGGCAGGTCCATGCCGCCGGCGAGGCCGCAGGCGGCGACCGCCCCGCCATATTTCGTCATCGAGAGGACATTGGCGAGCGTGGTCGAACCGACCGAGTCGATGCCGCCGGCGAAGCGCTCCTTGGCGAGCGGCTTGCCCGCCGCCGACAGCTCGTTGCGGTCGATGATCTCGGTAGCGCCGAGGCCTTTCAGATAATCGGCCTCCTCGCGGCGGCCGGTCGAGGCGGTGACCTGGAAGCCGAGCTTGGCCAAGAGCGCGATCGCGACCGAGCCGACCCCGCCGGCCGCACCTGTGACCACCACCGGGCCCTGGCCGGGCTTGAGCCCATGCCGCTCGAGCGCCATCACCGCCAGCATCGCGGTATAACCCGCGGTGCCGATCGCCATCGCCTCGCGCGGGCTCATGGCGGCCGGCAGCCGCACCAGCCACTGGCCTTTCACGCGCGCCTTTTCCGCATAGCCGCCGAGATGGGTCTCGCCGGTGCCCCAGCCGTTGAGGATGACCTTGTCGCCGGGCTTCCAATCCGGATGCGAAGAGGCTTCCACCTCGCCGGCAAAATCGATGCCCGGGATCATCGGAAAGCGGCGCACCACCGGCGCCTTGCCGGTGATGGCGAGGCCGTCCTTGTAGTTGATGGTCGACCAGCCGACCCGGACGGTGACGTCGCCGTCCATCAGGTCCGCCTCGTCGAACTCGGTCAGGCTGACGGTCTGGCCCTTGTCGGCCTTTTCGACCACGATCGCCTTGAATTTCGCCACATGCGCCTCCGCGAGTGCTGTCGATTTGTCGCGCGGGGCGGCGCGAGGCGCAAGCCGTCAGGCGGCAACCGCGGCCGGCCTTGCGACGGGCTGCTCTACGATCGGCAGGTTGATCACGGCCGAGGCGACGCCGAAGAAGATCGTGCCCCACCAGATCACGTCATAGGAGCCGGTGCTTTCGAACAGCACGCCGCCGAGCCAGACGCCGAGGAAGCCGCCGACCTGATGGCTGAAGAACGCCAATCCCAGCAGCATGGTCAGCCAGCGATTGCCGAACATGATCACCACCAGCGCCGAGGTGGGCGGGATGGTCGACAGCCAGAGGATGCCCATGGCGGCGCCGAAGACCAGCGTCGCCGCCGGGCTCGGCGGCAGCAGGATGAATATGAGAATGGCGAGCGAGCGGCTGAAGTAGATCGCCGACAACAGGTAACGCTTGGGCATCAGGTTGGCGATATAGCCCGAGCCGATCGAGCCGAAGATGTTGAACAGCCCGATCACCGCGATGGTCCAGCCGCCAATCGAGGCTGGCAGCCCGCGATCGACGAGATACGCCGGCAGATGCACGGTGATGAAAAACAGCTGAAAGCCGCAAGTGAAATAGCCGAGGATGAGCAGCACGTAGCTGCGGTGCCCGAGCGCTTCCGCCAGCGCCTGGATGACGCTCTGGCCCGGGACCGCGAGCGCCGCCGAGCCCGGCGGCTTCGGCGGCGCTGAAAGCACGAATGCCAGCGGCAGCAGCAACAGCAGGATGGCGGCGAAGATCAGGAGCGTGTTCTGCCAGCCGACATTGTCGATCAGCCCGACCGCGAGCGGCGAGAACAGGAATTGGCCGAACGAGCCGGCCGCAGTGCCGGCGCCGAAGCCGATGGTTCGCCATTGCGGCGGCAACAGCTTGGCGAAGGCGCCGATCACCAGGCGTGAACGAGCAGCCGGCGAGCCCAAACCCAATCAGCACGCCCGCCGACATATAGAGATCGAACGGGCTGACGGCGAACGCCATCCAGACAATGCCGGCGATGTAGAGCAGCGCGCCGGCGGCGAGCACGAATGGCGCGCCGAAGCGGTCGGCGAGCGCGCCGGAGAACGGCTGCCCGGCGCCCCACAGCAGCATCTCGATCGCCAGCGCCAGGCCGAACTGGTCGCGGCCCCAGCCGTTCGCGGCGTCCATCGGCGTCGAGGAAAAATCCGAACGTCGAGCGCGGGCCGAAGCTGATGAGCCCGATCAGGCAGCCGCACGTCAGGATGACAAGCGGCGATCGCCAAACGGAGAGACGGGTGGACATCGCGGGCGGTTACGCGGCCGCCGCGAGCGGGCCGCGCCACCGGCTTCTCGACGATCGGCAGGTTGATCACCGCAGAGGCGACGCCGAAGAACACCGACAGCCACCACACTAGGTTGTAGGAGCCGGTCGCCTCGAAGGCCAAGCCGCCGAGCCAGACGCCGAGGAAGCCGCCGACCTGGTGGCTGAAGAAGGCGAAGCCGAACAGCATGGTGAGCCAGCGCGTGCCGAACATCAGCGCCACCAGCCCCGAGGTCGGTGGCACGGTCGACAGCCATAGCAGCCCGGTGACCGCGCCGAAGATCAACGTCGACGTCGTGGTCGCCGGCAACAAGATAAAGGCGACAATGGAGAGCGCGCGGGAGAAATAGATGATCGAGAGCAGATAGCGCTTCGGCATCCGGCCGGACAGCCAGCCGGAGCCGAGCGAGCCCACGATGTTGAACAGGCCGATGAAGGCGATGGTCCAGGCGCCGATGTCGGCGCCGAGCCCGCGGTCGAGCAGATACGACGGCAGATGCACGGTGACGAAGGCGAGTTGGAAGCCGCAGGTGAAAAAGCCGAGCACCAGCAGCACATAGCTCCGGTGGCCGAACGCCTCGACCAACGCCTGCTTGCCGGACTGCGGGCGCGGCGCGCCGGCGATCGCCACTGCCTGCGGCGTCGCCAGCACCAGCGACAGCGGCAGCACCAGCAGCATCATGCCGGCGAACACCAAGCAGCGCGGTCTGCCAGGAGAACGTGTCGATCAGCGCATGCGCCAGCGGCGAGAACAGGAATTGCCCGAACGAGCCCGCCGCGGTGCCGGCGCCGAACGCGAAGGCGCGCCAGCTCTCCGGCACAAGCTTGCCGAGCGCGCCAACCACCATCGGAAACGAGCAGCCGGCCAGGCCAAAGCCGATCAACACGCCGGCCGAGAGATCGAGCGCCACGATCGAGTTCGCATTGGCCATCCAGGCCAGACCGATCGCATAGAGGATGGCGCCGGCGCACAGCACCCGCACCGGGCCGAAGCGGTCGGCGACCGCGCCGGCAAACGGCTGCGTCGCGCCCCAAAGCAGATTCTGAATGGCGATGGCGAACGAGAAAGTCTCGCGGCCCCAGCCGTGGCCGAACGACATCGGCGTGAGGAACTGGCCGAGCGCCGAACGCGGGCCGAAGGCGATCAGCGCGATCGCGCAGCCGACCGCGATCAGCACGGCCGGCGTCCGCCATGACGCGAGCTTCAACGGCGCGGGAGCGGTCGTCGACGACATGGGGCCCCGGGATTCCGCGCCGGATTCGGCGCGAGGTCGAGGGCATACTTAGTCGCTCGGTCCGACAGGCCAAAGCGAAAGTTCGTGATGGGATCGATTTGCGCGCCTCATGGCTGCATGGCTGTACCGCCACAGGGGACTGGCGCCGCCCCTGACGAAGTGCTATATGATTTGCTCGAAGTGAGGATAACTGGGTTGGAAATGCCGGCCCATGCCGGATGTTTTCGTCCCCTAATATGCTCACATTGAGCATATTAGGCCGGCAACGGCCGGTGCTGAAGGAATGGAGGTTGCCATGCCTGTCGTGGAAACCGTTGGTCCGCTGATGGCGGCGGCCGTCCGCGCCGCTCGCCCGCGCAGGCGCACCGCCTTGCGCAGATTCGGCGCCCTGCCCGCGCCGTCGCTGGAGTGGAACGCCGAGGTCGAGCGCGACACCGCGCATCTTTATGAGCGCATCAAGAACGTCGTGCCGTCGGTCGAGTGGCCGTTCTTCGCGCCTTATGTCCGCGCCATCAACGCGGTGAAGAAGGAGCGCAACGCCGTCATCCTGGCGCACAACTACCAGACGCCGGAGATCTACCATTGCGTCGCCGATTTCGTCGGCGACTCGCTCCAGCTCGCCCGCGAGGCCACCAAGGTCAAAGCCGACGTGATCGTGCAGGCCGGCGTGCACTTCATGGCCGAGACCGCCAAGATCTTGAATCCCGACAAGACCGTGCTGATCCCCGACGTCCGGGCCGGCTGCTCGCTCGCCTCGTCCATCACCGGCGAGGACGTGCGGCTGTTGCGCGAGCGCTTCCCCGGCGTGCCGGTCGTCACCTACGTCAACACCTCGGCCGAGGTGAAGGCCGAGAGCGACATCACCTGCACGTCGTCGAACGCGTTGCAGGTGGTCGAGAGCCTCGGCGTCGACAAGGTGATCTTCGTGCCGGACCAGTATCTGGCGAAATACGTCGCCTCGCAGACCAAGGTGAAGATCATCGCCTGGAAGGGCTCGTGCGAGGTGCATGAGCGCTTCACCGGCGACGAACTGGCGCATGATCCGCGCCAACGATCCGTCGGTGCAGATCGTCGCGCATCCGGAGTGCCCGCCGGACGTGATCGCGGCATCGGACTTCACCGGCTCGACCGCGCACATGATCGACTGGGTGCGCAAGAACAAGCCGAAGCGCGTCGTGCTGGTCACCGAATGCTCGATGGCCGACAACGTGCAGGCCGAACTGCCGGACGTGGAGTTCACCCGGCCGTGCAACCTCTGCCCGCACATGAAGCGGATCACGCTGCCGAAGATCCTCGACAGCCTGCTGCACATGAAGGAGGAGGTCGTGGTCGATCCCGCGATCGCCGAGAAGGCCCGCCGCGCGGTCGAGCGCATGATCTATATGAAGTCGTAAAGGGTGTCGTCATGCTGACACGGGCGACGGAAACCTTGATCGAGCAGTCCCTGCTCTACCCCGGCGGCTTCATCTCGCCGCTGGAGATCGAGGACGCGGTGACGCGGGCGCTCGCCGAGGACCTCGGCCGCGCCGGCGACGTCACCTCGATCGCGACCATCCCGCCCGGCACGCCAAGCCGCACCGTGATGGTGGCGCGCAAGGCCGGCACCATCGCCGGCCTGCCGCTCGTCGCCGCCTGCTTCCGCAAGCTTTCGCCCGACATCGAGATCGTGCCGGCGGTGCGCGACGGCGCGACGGTCGAGGCCAAGACCGTGCTGATGCACATCAACGGCGATGCGCGCGCGGTGCTGTCGGCCGAGCGCGTGGCGCTCAATTTCGTGCAGCACTGTCCGGCATCGCCACCGCGACCGCCGCCTATGTTCGCGCGGCGGGCCAGACCAAGACCCGCATCTGCTGCACGCGGAAGACCACGCCGGGGCTGCGCGCGCTGGAGAAATACGCGGTGCGCTGCGGCGGCGGCTTCAATCACCGCTTCGGGCTCGACGACGCCATCCTGATCAAGGACAACCACATCGCGGTCGCCGGCGGCATCCGCGCCGTGCTGGAGCGCGCCCGCGCCGCCGCCGGCCATCTGGTCAAGATCGAGATCGAGGTCGACTCGCTCGATCAGTTGCAGGAGGTGCTCGACTGCGGCCTCGCCGACGTGGTGCTGATCGACAATTTCGACGTGGCGTCGATGAAGAAGGCCGTGGCGATGGTCGCCGGCCGGCTGGTGATCGAGGCCTCCGGCGGCATCACCCTCGACAACATCGCGGAGATCGCCGCGACCGGCGTGGACTACGCCTCGTCCGGCGCGCTGACGCATTCGGCGCCGGCGCTGGACGTCGGGCTCGATATCGAGATCTGATTACATCTTCGCTTCGCGGCGCGCACGAACGGGTGGTTCGGCACCTCGATGGTATCGCCCCAGGCGCGCGGCCGGTAGAAGCTGTGCACGCCGATCTTGTAGAGCTTCCGCATCTCGTTCACCCAGGACGGATGCACCCAATAGGCGTGGTAGTGCGTGGAGTGGCCGATCTCCGGCAGCCACAGCTTGCCGTCGAGCATGTCGCGGGCGATCTCCTTGGCCTGCTCCCACATGTCGGGCTCCTCGATCACGTCGGGGATGCCGTCGCAGGCGAAGGTGAACTGGCAGGCGAGCTTGCGGTGCGCGTTCTGATAGACCACGCCGCAGACGTTGTTCGGATAGAAGCCGGAGAACACCCGGTTCATCACCACCTGGGCGACCGCGATCTGGCCGCGCTTCACCTCGCCGCGGGACTCGAAATAGACCGCTTCGGCGAGGCACTTCTCCGACTTGGCGCGCTGCTTGGCCGCTCGAGGCTGAGCCGCTCGGCCGGCGTCCTCGGCCGCTTGCCGGCGCCGGTGACCTCGCCTTTGGCGGCGACCGTCTCGCCGGCGCCGCCGAACGGGCCGTCAATCGGCATGCCGTCGACGGCAGGCAGCGGCGCCGAAGTGGTCTCGAAATTGAAATCGTCTGCCGAGATCGACGCCAGCACGGAGCGCTTGATATCCGGATCGTGGGCGGGCGGCGTCTCGATCAGCACCTCTTCGTCCGCCGGCCAGGGCTGGATGGTGCCGACGCCTTCGCCGAGCGTGTTGCCGAAATAGAGCCGGCCGAGCCGCACCGCCGCGTTGCTCGTCCGTGGCATCGGCTGAGTCGGTCCGTGCGACTGATCGGCTGCGCGCGGCACTTCGCGGATCGTCGACGATCGCGATCGGCGGGTTTCGGGAACGAAACGGTCTTGACCCGGCCCGGCGTCAGATCGCGGGTGCCGCTGGCCGGCGGGCTCTCGTCGTCGCGCGGGCGAGTCACCAGGAGGTCGCCCTTGAGCCTGCGGTTGACCGCCGGGAATTCAAGCGGCGGTCTTGGCATCGACTCGTGGGCGCTGCCGGACGGATCGCGCGCCGAGCGCGCCGGTGGTCTCCGGATCGTAGGTGCCGATGCTGGCGAGCTGGATACAGCGGCGGCTCGGGGATCTGCGTGCCGACCGGCTGCGGAAAGCTGAAGGTCGCGGCGTGGATGGTGCCGAACGGCGAGGCCATCATGTGCGCGCGGGCGCGCTGCGGCACTTCGGATTGCCGCGCCATCAGCGCGACCAGATCCTGATAGCCGATCGACCTCGGCATCAGGCCCATCACCAGAACGCTCAGGCCGAAGGGAGCGTAGTAACGAACTCCCTTCGGCCTTTTACGCGACAGCACCATACCCACGCTCACGCAACGGACGCGACAAAACGATACGCAACGCGACGCAACACAAGCGTCGGCACTGGATGCCACTGTGGCTCCAATGCGACATGTTCTTTTATGGTCGGATTAACCTTGCGAAGCGCGTTAACCGCGCGACGCCGAGAGCGCGACGCGCGCGTCGCGCGCGACTGCATTGGTAAATGCTTCGTCAACGAGAGCGGCGGCTCAGAAGATCCGGGTCATCGGCTGGCCGGCCAGATACGGGATCACCAGCATCAGCGCGATCGCGATCACGAAGCCGATCAGCCGCGTCTCCATCGTAATGACCGGACCGGGCGCACCACGGTTGCGGGCAAATGCGATCGCTTCGAAAAGCGCCATGGGGATCAGCACCCAGAAATAGGGAGGGATGCCAAAGTCCCTGCTCCGCGGGAAAAACATCACAAGGCCGGCGATGATCAGCCCGCACAAGGTCATGAAGACGATGAAGATCCGGTCGATGGTCATGACAAATGCCTCATGGGAGCAGCAGGCCGTGCGCCGTTACGAAATTTCCGGTGAGAAACATCGCAAGTCCGAGCGCACAACCGAGCATCAGCGCGCGATCGGGGATCACTTCGGGCACCGGACGCGCCAGAATGAAGCGCAGCGCCAGCAGCGATAGGCCGACCAGAATGAAGAACACCGACGAGCGGGTGGGCAAGGACGTCGTCACCGAACGGCCGCCGGTCGGCGAACAAGCCAAAGCCGAAGCCAGCCAGCACCCATCACGCCGAACCAGCCACACCCGTGCGCGCGGCTGACTGCCGTTCGGCCGATCGCGCGCGGATTGGCGCTCACTCACATCTTCACGCCTTTTTCGGTGAAGTATTTCACCGCGCCCGGATGCCACGGGATCGGCGAGTTCTTCTGGCACCTGGTTGGCGAGCTCGATGTTCTTGGCCTCGCCGTGCACGGCAATCAGATCGTCGCTGGTGCTCGATGAAGGTCTTGACGATGTCGTAGGCGACCTTGTCCGGCAGGCTGGCGTTGGAGACCAGGATATTCTGCACGAGGTGATCTTGTTGTCCTTGTCCTGGCCCGGATAGGTCTTGGCCGGGATAACGCCGGCGCTGTAGATGCCGCCGTACTTGGCGTTCATCTTGTCGAGCACGTCGGCATGATCGACCAGCTTGAGCTTGATGCCGGGGGTGGCGCCGAGATCGGTCACCGCCGCGGTCGGCAGGCCGCCGACCCAGAAGTAGGCGTCGATCTTGCCGTCCTTGATCGCGTTGGTGGACTCGGCAACGCCGAGCCGCTCGCGCTTCATGTCCTTGTCCTTGTCGAGGCCGGCGGCCTCGATGACGCGGAACGCCATCACCTCGGTCGCGCTGCCCGGCGAGCCGGTGGAGACGCGCTTGCCCTTGAGGTCGGACATCTTCTCGATGCCCTTGCCCTCGATCGTCACCACATGCATGCGGTTCGGATAGAGCACCATCAGGGTGCGGACATCGACCGGATTGCCCTTGAACTTGTCTTCGCCCTTGAGCGCGTCGACCGCGGCGTCGACCATCACCATGGCGACTTCGCTCTGCTTGGAGCCGATCAGCTTGAGATTGTCGACCGAGCCGCCGGTGACGCGGGCGGTGGCGGCGAAGCCCGGCACGTATCTTGGTCAGCACATTGGCCATGCCGCCGCCGAGCGGATAGTAGACGCCGCCGGTGCCGCCGGTGGCGATGGCGATGGTGGTCTGCTGCTGCGCCAGCGCGCCGCCGGCGAACAGCGCCGCGCCGGCGACCACCGCGCCGAAGATCAATCCTTTGCGTTTCATCCTTGGCTTCTCCCTTGCGTTTTTCCGTTTATCCGCCGGCCGGCGCTGCTGGCGGCGCCGGTTGCATGCGCTGTTTTAGCAGGACCGCGGCGGCAATAACCACGCCGAATGTCGCAGTGTAACTGATGTCGCGGCCGATGAGCGCCTCCAGGATGCCTTCGATCAGGCTCGGAAACACCAGCAGCAGCCCGGCCAGCGTGAGCAGCGCTCGCTCCAGGAACGTGGTGCGGTGCAGCGCCCAACCTTGCGCCGCCATCGCCAGCGCGCCGAGGCCCGAGCGCGGTCTTGATCGTGATTTCGACGATGTCGATCCAGGAACCGTCTTTCGGGACCTTGAGCAGCAGCCCGAGGCCCTGCGGATCGAGCACGAACACGAACGGCACCAGGAACGCCGGCAGCGTGTATTTCCAGGCCTGCATCGTGGTCTTGTACGGATCGCCGCCGGTGATCGCCGCGGCGGCAAACGGCGACAGCGCGGTCGGCGGCGAGACCTCCGATAGCACGGCGTAATAGAAGATAAACATATGCGCGGCGACGTCGGGCACGCCGAGCTTGATCATGGCCGGCGCCGCGATCACTGCGCAGATGATGTAGGAGGCGGTCACCGGCACGGCGAGGCCAACGATCCAGACGATCAGCGCGGTGTAGAGCGCGGTCAGCAGGAGATTGCCGCCGGCATAGTCGATCACGATCGAGGAGAACTTCAGGCCGAGGCCGGTGAGCGTGACCACGCCGACGATGATGCCGGCGGTGGCGCAGGTGGTGGCCGCGGTCAGCACCTGGATCGAGCCGTCCGACAGCGTTTTCACCAGCCGCTTCGGCGTGATCGCGGTCTCGCGGGTAAGGAAGCTCAGCCCGAAGGTGAGCACGATCGACCAGAACACCGACAGCGTCGGCGAATAGCCCCACAGCATGAACACGATGATCGAAATCAGCGACAGGAAGTGGAAGCCGTAGCGCTTGGTCAATTCCCAGAGCGACAGGTCCTTCGAGGTGTCGACGATGCGCGCGCCGAACCGCTTGGCATCGAGCTCGACCATGAACAGCAGCGAAAGGTAGTAGAGCAGCGTCGGGATGGCCGCCATCCAGATCACGTCGAGGTAGCTGATCTTGAGGAACTCGGCGATCAGAAAGGCGGCGGCGCCGAGCACCGGCGGCGAGATGATCGCGCCGAGCCCGCCGGCGGCAAGCAATCCGCCGGCCGCGTTCTTCTCGAAGCCGGCGCGCTCCATCATCGGATAGGCCACCGCGCCGATCGTCACCGTGGTGGCGACGCCAGAGCCGGACGGCCCGCCGAGCAGGAACGAGGACAGCACCACGGTGCGGCCGGCGCTGTTGGCCTTGTTGCCCATCAGCGCCATCGAGAAGTCAATGAAGAATTTTCCGGCGCCGGAGTGCTGCAGGAACGCGCCGTAGATCGTGAACAGGATGATCAGCGACGAGGACACGTCGACCGGAACGCCGAAGATGCCTTCCAGCGTGATGAACAGGTGGCCGACCAGTTGGCCGATATCGAAGCCGCGATGCGTCCACGGCTGCGGCAGGTACGGACCGAAATACGAATAGGCGACGAATGCCAGCGCCACGACCGGCACGATCCAGCCGGTGGTCCGCCGCGTCGCCTCGAGCAGGAGGATGATGAAGACCACGCCGAGGATGGTGTCGAGTTGCGTCGGCGAGGTGGCGCGGTCGGTGAAATCCTCGCCGCCCTCGATGGCGTAGAGCAGGATGGCGGCGCCGATCAGGCCCAGCACGACATCCCACCAGCGGATGCGGTTGCGGAACTGCATCGCCATCGGAAACAGCAGGAAGCTCAGCACCAGGACGAAGGCGACGTGCGCGTAGCGCAGCGGCTGCGTCGCGATGATCGGGAAATCGTGAAACGGCCAGGCGCCGGCGATGGCGGCGTAAAGGTGGAACAGCGACATCACCACCGCGATCGTGGTGGCGACATTGCCCGCGGTGCCGGACAGCCGGTTGAGCGCGCCCTCGTCGGCCTCGATGAACTCCTCGGCCTTTTTCAGCGCTGCTTCGGAAATGCCCGGCGGATCGCCCGCCAGGGCCGGAATGTTCCCGTCCGCCATCGTCCCCCCGTTCGCCGCTTTTTATGTTTCAGCGTCTCCCCGAAGCCACGCTAACACGGTGCCGGAGGATGGAATACCCGACCAAAGACGGGAACTTCGCTCTGATTTCTCCTTAGGCTTCGCCCGCGGCCTTCTTGCCGAGCGCGGCCTGCGCCGCGGCGAGCCGCGCGATCGGCACGCGGAACGGCGAGCAGGACACGTAGTCGAGCCCGACCTCGTGGCAGAACGCAACCGAGGCCGGATCGCCGCCGTGCTCGCCGCAGATGCCGACCTTGAGGTTCTTGCGCACCTTGCGGCCGCGCTCGACGCCGATCCGAACCAGCGCGCCGACGCCGTCGCGATCGATCGACACGAACGGATCGCCCGGCAGGATGCCGCGCGCAGTGTAGATGCCGAGGAACGACGCGGCGTCGTCGCGGCTGATGCCGAAGGTGGTCTGAGTCAGATCGTTGGTGCCGAACGAGAAGAACTCGGCGGTCTGCGCGATCTCGTCGGCCATCAGCGCCGCCCGCGGCAGCTCGATCATGGTGCCGACCTGATAGTTCAGCTTCACGCCGCTCTCTTTCATCACCGCCTGCGCCATCGCATCGATACGCGCCTTGACGATGTCGAGCTCGGCCTTGGTGGCGATCAGCGGCACCATGACCTCCGGCACCACCGGCTTGCCGGTGCGCTTGCCGGCCTCGACCGCGGCCTCGAAGATCGCGCGCGCCTGCATCTCGGCGACCTCGGGATAGGCGATGGCAATGCGGCAGCCGCGGAAGCCCAGCATCGGATTGAATTCGTGCAAGCTCGCGCGCGCGGTTGGCGAGCTTCTTCGGATCGACGCCCATGTTGCGCGCGACCGCCGCGATCTCTTCGTCGCCATGCGGCAGGAACTCGTGCAGCGGCGGATCGAGCAGCCGGATCGTGACCGGCAGCCCCTTCATGATCTCGAACAGCTCGATGAAATCGCCACGCTGCATCGGCAGGAGCTTGTCGATCGCGGTCCGCCGCGATTTCTCGTCGTCGGCGAGGATCATCTCGCGCACCGCCTGGATGCGCGCCTCGTCGAAGAACATGTGTTCGGTGCGGCAAAGGCCGATGCCCTCGGCGCCGAACTTGACGGCCACGCGCGCGTCCGCCGGAGTGTCGGCATTGGCGCGCACGCCGAGCGAGCGCGCCTTGTCGGCCCAGCCCATCAAGGTGCCGAACTCGCCCGACATCGCGGGCTCGGTCATCGGCACGCTGCCTGCCAGCACCTGGCCGGTCGAGCCGTCGATGGTGAGGATTTCGCCGCGCTTCAGCACCACGTTGCCGGCCTGCAAGGTCTGCGCATTGTAATCGACGCGGAGCGAGCCCGCGCCGGAGACGCAGGGCTTGCCCATGCCGCGCGCCACCACGGCGGCGTGGGAGGTCATGCCGCCGCGCGTCGTCAGGATGCCTTCGGCGGCGTGCATGCCGTGAATGTCCTCGGGCGAGGTCTCGACCCGCACGAGGATCACCTTCTTGCCGTCGGCCTTGAGCCTGGTCGCCTCGTCGGAGTTGAACACGATCTCGCCGGAGGCGGCGCCCGGCGAGGCCGGCAGGCCGGTCGCGATGACGTTGCGCTCGGCCTTCGGATCGATGGTCGGATGCAGGAGCTGATCGAGCGAGCCCGGCTCGATCCGCGCCACCGCTTCATCTCTGGTGATCAGCTTCTCGTTGGCCAGCTCGACCGCGATGCGGAGCGCGGCCTTCGCCGTGCGCTTGCCGTTCCGGGTCTGCAGCATCCAGAGCTTGCCCTGCTCGACGGTGAACTCCATGTCCTGCATGTCGCGGTAGTGCTTCTCGAGCGCGCCGTAGATGCGCGTCAGCTCCTTGAACGCCGCCGGCATCGCGTGTTCCATCGACGGCTTGTCGGAGCCGGCTTCCTTCCGCGCGATCTCGGTGATCTCCTGCGGCGTGCGGATGCCGGCGACGACGTCCTCGCCCTGGGCGTTGATCAGGAATTCGCCGTAGAGCCGCTTCTCGCCGGTCGACGGATTGCGGGTGAAGGCAACGCCGGTCGCCGAGGTGTCGCCCATGTTGCCGAACACCATGGCCTGCACGTTGACCGCGGTGCCCCAGCTTTCCGGAATGGCGTGCAGGCGCCGGTAGGTGATGGCGCGCGCGTTCATCCACGAGCCGAACACCGCGCCGATCGCGCCCCAAAGCTGGGCGCGCGGATCCTGCGGGAACGGCTCGCCCTTCTCCTCGCGGACGCGCTCCTGGTAGCGCGCCACCACGTCGACCCAATCGTCGGCGGTGAGCTCGGTGTCGAGCGTGTAGCCGGCGCGCGACTTGTGGTCCTCCAGAATGTCCTCGAAGTTGTGATGCTCGATGTCGAGCACCACGTTGGAATACATCTGGATGAAGCGCCGGTAGGAATCGTAGGCAAAGCGCCGGTCGCCGGACTGCTGCGCCAGCGCCTCGACGGTGTCGTCGTTGAGCCCGAGGTTGAGCACGGTGTCCATCATGCCCGGCATCGAGGCGCGGGCGCCGGAGCGCACCGAAACCAGCAGCGGATTGGCGCGGTCGCCGAAGCGCCGTCCGGTGACGCGGGCGATGTGGGCGAGGCCGGCGTCGACCTGCTTCTCCAGGTCCTTCGGATATTTCTGGGCGTTGGCGTAGTAGTGGGTGCAGACCGCGGTGGTGATGGTGAAGCCCGGCGGCACCGGCAGGCCGAGGTTGGCCATCTCGGCGAGGTTGGCGCCCTTGCCGCCGAGCAGGTCCTTCATGCCGGAGCGGCCCTGCGCCTTGCCGCCGCCGAAGATGTAGACCCATTGGCCTTTCGCGCCGGTCCCGGCTGAGGCCTTTGCACTGCTCTTGGCCGGAGCTTTACGCTTCGGGACTGGCTTGCTTTTCTTACCGGACGACGGCTTTGCCATTCAAAATTCTCGCTGTCGCAATCAGGGTTCTTGTGACCCTTTCCCGGCGTTTCCTCAATCGGCTTTTCTTATGTAGGCATGTTATGCCAAGGCGTGGATGCCCGGCACAAGGCAGCATGACGAACTAACCGCCCTCGATCTTCGAGAAATCCGCCACGGCCCGCGTCGCTTCTCTTATTTCATTCAGCAGCCGGAGCCGGTTGGCCCGCAATTTCCCATCCTCGACATTGACCGTGACCTTGTCGAAGAACGCGTCCACATGCGGGCGAAGCTTCGACATGGCGGTCATGGCGGAGGCGAAATCCTCCTTTGCGACGGCGGCATCGGCCTCGGTTTTGGCAACGCCGATGGCGCGGGCGAGTTCCTTTTCCTCGGGCTGAGCGAGCAGGCCTGCGTCCGGCGCGCCGGTGTAGGCGGTGTTGTCCTTCTTCTCCTCGATGCGGAGGATGTTCGCCGCACGTTTGGTGCCGGCGAGGAGATTTTTGCCGTCGTCGGTGTCGAGGAATTTGGCGAGCGCTTCGATGCGGCGGACGACCAGCACGAGATCGTCCTGGCCAGGCAGCGCGAAGACCGCGTCCACGAGATCGTGCCGTGCGCCTTGCTCGCGGAGTTGGACCTTGAGGCGGTCGGCGAAGAAGGCGAGCAGGTCTTTGCCGTTCGCTGACGACCGCGCCTGCGCGAAGACCGCAAGCAGCGCCAAGCGAATTTTGTTGTCGATCACCAGCCGGATTACGCCAAGCGCCGCGCGGCGGAGCGCATAAGGGTCCTTCGAACCGGTCGGCTTTTCGTCGATCGCCCAGAAGCCGGTGAGAATGTCGATCTTGTCGGCCAGCGCCACAGCGACCGACACCGGATCGGCGGGAACAAGGTCGTCCGGTCCTTTCGGGCTGTAATGATCCTCGCAAGCGTGGGCGACCGCTTCGTCCTCGCCTTGGGCTTCGGCGTAATACTTCCCCATCAAGCCTTGCAGCTCGGGAAATTCGCCGACCACTTCGGTCAACAGATCGGCCTTGCAGAGCTGCGCCGCGCGCTCGGCCTTGGCGACGTCGGCGCCGACGATCGGCGCGAGATGGCCCGCCAGCGCAACGATGCGCGCGATGCGTTCGGCCTGGGTGCCGAGCTTTTCGTGAAACACGATGTGCTCGAACTTCGGCAACCGGTCTTCCAGACGCGTCTTGAGGTCGGTCTCGTAGAAGAACTTCGCATCCGACAGCCGCGCGCGGATGACGCGCTCGTTGCCGGCGATGATGGCGCTGCCGCCGTCGCTCGCTTCGATGTTCGCGACCAGAATGAATTTGTTGGTGAGCTTCGCCGGTCGTCGGCTCGCGCACCACAAAACATTTCTGGTTGTTGCGGATCGTGGCGCGGATGACCTCCTCGGGGATGGCGAGGAATTCCTTATCGAACGAGCCCATCAGCACCACCGGCCATTCGACCAGGCCCGCGACCTCGGCCAACAGCCCCTCGTCCTCGACCAGCTCGAAGCCCTGCGCGAACGCCAGGGTCTTGGCGTCGGTCAGGATCATCTGCGCGCGGCGGGCGGGATCGACCACGACCTTGGCGGCGTCGAGCTTGGCGACATAGTCGTCGAAGCGCTTCACCTTGATCGCGGCAGGCGCCATGAAGCGGTGGCCGTAGGTGATGTTGCCGGCTTCGAGCCGCCGACTCTCGAACGCCAAATCTAATGATATCTGGCTCTTCGGTCTCCGGCCCGAACATGGCGACGAATGGAATGCAGCGGCCGCACCCAGGTCATGCGCGCCCGGCTTGGCTGATCCACTACCCCAACGCATCGACTTTGGCCAAGGAAATGAAAGGATTGTCGCAGCTCACGGACGATGCCGTCGATTACCTCGATCGCTGGCTTGCCGGCCTTCTCGGTCACGGCGACATAGAAATCGCCCTTCTTGTCGGACTGCACCTTGGCCTGATCGATGGAGCTTAGTCCTGCAGCGCGCAGAAAGCCCGCGATCGCCTGCTCCGGCGCGCCGACCTTGGGGCCTTTGCGCTCTTCCTTCACATCCGGCTGGCGCACCGGAATGCCGGCGACCGCGAGCGCGAGCCGCCGCGGCGTGGCGAAGGCCTTGGCGCCGTCGTAGGTCAGTCCCGCGGCCACCAGTCTGTCGGTGACGAGCTTCTTCAAATCCTCCGCCGCCCGCGCCTGCATCCGCGCGGGGATTTCCTCGGAGAAGAATTCGAGAAGGAGATCGGGCATTACGGCGTCAGCTTCTTATGACTGCCGTCGCACAGCGGCGGCGTCGTGGTGCGCTTGCAGGTGCAGAACCAGACCTCGCCGGTCGCCTCCGGCTTGAATTCGCGCGGGCTGAACGCCGTGCCCTTGTGCGAGCCGTCGCAGAACGGCTGCGACTTGGAGCGGCCGCAGGCGCACCACCAATAGCTCTTGCCGGCCTCGACGTTGATCGGCAACGGCCTGCGTCCGCCGATTTCCGGTGTCTCGCTCATTTCAAGCCCCTCCCGCTTCGGTCTTCAGCCACGCCTCGCCGCAGGCTTTCGCCAGCTCGCGCACGCGCAAAATATAGCTCTGCCGCTCGGTCACCGAGATCACGCCGCGGGCGTCGAGCAGATTGAACACGTGGCTCGCCTTGATGCACTGGTCGTAAGCCGGCAGCGCCATCAGGTGCTTGCTGCGATCCGCCGTCCAGCCGGCGTCGAGATATTTCTTGCAGGCGCCCTCCGCCATCTTGAACTGCTCGAACAGCATCGCGGTGTCGGAGTGCTCGAAATTGTGCCGCGAATATTCCTGCTCGGCCTGGAGGAACACATCGCCGTAGCTGACCTTGTCGGCGCCGTCGCGGCCGTTGAAATTCAGATCGTACACGCGGTCGACGCCCTGCACATACATCGCCAGCCGCTCGAGCCCATAGGTGAGCTCGCCCGCGACCGGCGAACATTCGAACCCCGCGACCTGCTGGAAGTAGGTGAACTGCGACACCTCCATGCCGTCGCACCAGCACTCCCAGCCGAGACCCCAGGCGCCGAGCGTCGGGCTCTCCCAGTCGTCCTCGACGAAGCGGATGTCGTGCAGTTTGGAGTTGACGCCGATGGCGGCGAGCGATTTGAGATAGAGGTCCTGGATGTCCGGCGGCGACGGCTTCAGGATCACCTGGAATTGGTAGTAGTGCTGCAGCCGGTTCGGGTTCTCGCCATAGCGGCCGTCCTTCGGCCGCCGCGACGGCTGCACGTAAGCCGCGTTCCAGCGCTTCGGCCCGAGCGCGCGCAAGGTCGTCGCCGGATGGAAGGTGCCGGCGCCGACCTCCATGTCGTAGGGCTGCAGGATGACGCAGCCCTGGTCGGCCCAGAAGCGTTGCAGCGCCAGGATCAAGCCCTGAAACGAGCGTTCCGGGCGCATATGAGCGGGCAAATCGTCGGCCATGAGGGGTCCAGGCGCGGGCGCGCGGAGTGAGACGTAACGGCGCGCTGGCGGAGGGTCAAGGCAAGCGGCGGGCTCTCCCCACACCGCAGCAGGCAGCGCTAGGCTGCCCCAAACACTGCAAAAGACCGGGAGGATTACGTGCCGTCACGCCTTGCCAAATTCGCCACAGCTTTGCTGCTGGCCGTTGCGGCTGTGCCCGCCGTCGAGGCGCAGGACTTCCCCAACCGGCCGATCCGCATGGTGATCGCGTTTCCGCCCGGCGGACCGACCGATTTCGTCGGCCGCCTGGTAGCCGACAAGGTGAAGGACATGCTCGGCCAGAGCGTCATCATCGAGAACAAGGCCGGCGCCAACGGCGCGCTCGGCGCCGACGCCGTCGCGAAGTCGCAGCCCGACGGCTACACGCTGTTCCTCACCACGGTCGGCGCGGTCGCCATCACGCCGAACATGCGCACCGACCTGCCCTATGACGTGCTGCGCGATTTCGCGCCGGTGACGCTCGTGGTGCGCAACACCACCTTGGTGGTCGTGCGCGCCGACCACCCGGCCAATTCGATGAAGGACCTCGCCGCGCTGGCCAAGGCCAAGCCCGGCGAAATGACCTTCGCCTCGACCGGCGTCGGCTCGACCACCGCATCTGGCGCTGGAGCTCATTCAGACCGCCGCCGGCGTCAAGTTCGTGCACGTGCCCTATCGCGGCGCCGCCCCCGCGCTGACCGACCTGCTCGGCGGCCAGGTCCAGGCCTTCTCCGGCGACGTGCCGGTGCTGATCCCGCAAATCACGGCTGGCAAAAGTGAAGGCGATCGGCGCCGCGTCCGGGCAGCGCAATCCGAGATTGCCGGACGTACCGACACTTGGCCGAGCAGGGCTATGCCGATACCTCGTCGGACAACTGGTATGGACTGCTGGCGCCCGCCAAGACGCCGCCCGCCGATCATCGCCAAGCTCAACGATGCCTTCACCAAGGCGATCAACGACCCGGCGGTGAAGCAGAAGCTGATCGACTCAGGCGCCGTTCCGGTGGCGGACACGCCGGCGCAGTTCGGCAAATTCCTCAAGGAGGAGCTTGAGCGCTGGGGCAAGGTCGTGCGCGAGAAGGGCATCAAGGAGCCGAGCTGACGCTCAGCGGTCGGCCCGGTATTCGCCGGTCGCGGGATCCTGGCGCAGCGTCGGCACCCCGGCGCGCTCGGGGTCGCTCACCCGCGCCGGATTGGCGCGGTCGAGCTCGTCGTTGACGCGCCGCCATTCCCTGTTGAACAGCTTGATCAGGACGACGGCGCCGATCGCGCCAAGGGCCCAGGCGAACACAGGCATGCCAATCTCCTACAGTCCGAAGCGCGACCATAGTGCGCGCGCCTCAAGCGTCGCAACCATGTCGTCGGCAATGCTTAACCCAGCAAAGTTCGGGCCGTTCAGAAGCTGCTCCACCCCGGCCGCCTTGCGGCCGAACAACGCAAAGCCGCGCTCCGCGATGAGCGGCGTTCGCACCTTGTCGCCGTAGCGCTCGCGCAAGGTCGTGCGCAGGTCGCCGATGGCATCGACGAGACCGAGTTCGCGGCCCCGTTGACCGGTCCAATATGCTCCGGAGAACAAGGCGGTTTCGCGGCTGTCGAGCTTGCCGCCGCGGCGCGCCTTCACCAGCGCGATAAAGCTTTCATGGATTTCGCGCTGCAGCGCCTTGAGCCGCTCGACGTCCTCCGGCTTCTCCGGCAGGAACGGATCGAGCATCGCCTTGTTTTCGCCCGAGGTGTAGAGCCGCCGCTCGACGCCAATCTTCTCGATCAGCTTGTCGAAGCCGAACGAGCCGCCAACCACGCCGATCGAGCCGACGATGGACGATTCATCGGCAATGATCTCGTCGGCCGCGCAGGCAATCATGTAGCCGCCCGATGCCGCGACATCCTCGACGAAAGCGATCACCGGAATCTTCTTCTCGTCGGCGAGCGCGCGGATACGGCGGTGGATCAGGTGGGACTGCGCCGCGGCGCCTCCCGGAGAATTGATCGAAAGCGCGACCGCGCGAGCGTTGTGCATCGCGAAGGCCCGCTCCAGCGACCGAGCGACATTGGCAAGGGTCAATCCGGGCTTCAGCGGACTCGAAATACCGATCGCGCCCGAAAGTCGCACCACCGGCACGATCGGAATGTCACCGCGAAACCGCGCCGGGATAAGCGCCCGGAGCGCCGCTGGAACTTTTTCAAATGCGGAGGGTGCAGCCATCTGATTGTCACATGGGGACGAGGATAATCACGCTCAAGTCATCTCTTGTTAACCCATCGGAGGCAAGTTTCCCGGGAACGATGGAAACCCGTGGCACGTTGTGGTCACGCAATTTACCGGTAATCAATCATGAAAAGCCTGTTTCTGTGCCTTTTGGTGATGTCGATCCTGATGGCGTCATTTTACGGGCCGCGCGTGTCGGCGTTTCAACGGTTGATCAATCGGTAGTCAACGGCAGCGCCTCCGCGCCGCGAAGCACCGCTTCAGCCTCGGCGGTCGGTTTTCCCGTTTCGTCATTCAAGTTTAAGCCCGGCAGCAGCGCGAGCGGCGCGCGGCTGCCCTTGCGCGCCTGCACCACGACGCGAATTGCCGGCGCTCCGGCGCGGCCGTGCACCGGCAGCACCGCAATACCGCCGAAGCGATCGCCGAGCGCGGCCAGAACCTCATCCAATCCATCCGCGCGCCAGATCAGCGTCAACGTTCCGGCGGAGTGCAGAACCCACGCCGCCGCCGTTGTCCAATTAGCGAGTATGCCGTCGCCCGCCGCGTGCGCCATGCGCCGGACGGGATCAGGCGAGACATTCTGCCGTGCCGGATTGTTGAACGGCGGGTTCATCAGCACATGATCGGCCGATCCGGGTCCAATGCCTTGGGCCGCGAAATCATCGGCGGGCGCCGTGACATCCAGCATAACGGCGCGAGCTCGCTGTTCGAGGCCGTTCCGCACAATGTTCTGCGCCGCGATGTCCGACAGCTCCGGATCGATTTCCAAAAGCGTCACGGCCGCACCGGGACAACGCACGGCGAGCGCCAGGCTGGCCGCGCCGACGCCCGCGCCGAACTCGACAACCCGGTCGCCGGGCTGCGCGTCGGTCGCGGCCGCCAGCAGGATGGCGTCGTGACCGACGCGGTGGCCTTTTTTCTTTTGCTTCAGCCGGAGCCGGCCGCCGAGCACCGCGTCATCGGTCGTCTCCGGTCTCGGACCGCTCGACAAGGGCCGCAGCTCATACGCCAGCCCCGCGTCCTCCAGGAGCTGACGCGCGACCTCCCAATATTCCTGATCGACCACGATGCGCCGCGGCAGCATGCCGAGCGAGCCTTCAAGCACGCTCATGTGCTGGTCCAGCACCATGTGCGGAATGTCGGCGCTCTTCAGCAACGCCTCGATCGCGGTGATCAGCACCGCATTGTTGGTCCGGACCAGTTCGTGCACGATTTCAGACCATGACCTTATCCGACCTTCCTTCGCTCGCCGAAGCGGGCTTCGCAAAGGCGGGAAACCAGTTTCCATTTTTCCGGGTCATGATCCGCCCCGTCGCCGCTCTTCGGCCGGCGCGCGCTGTGCCAAATAGGCCAGGAGCTTGAGCTCGCGCCGGCCGCGCGTCACCGTGTCGAGAATGAGACCGCAGGCGACGGCGAGGAAAGCGAGCAGCATCAGGCCGGTCGACAGGATCGCAGTCGGCAGCCGCGGCACTGTACCATCTTCAAGGTATGTCACGAAGATCGGGATCGCGATGCCGATGGCGACGATGCCAAGCGAGATGCCGAACCCGGTGAACAGCGGCAGCGGCCGCTCGGCGCGATAAAGCCGCAGCACGGTCCGCAGGATGCGGTAACCGTCGCGCCAGGTGCTGAGCTTGGACGCCGAGCCCTGCGGCCGGGAATAATATGGCGTCTTCATCTCGCCGACCGGCAGTTCGAGCTCGAGCGCGTGCACGGTCAGCTCGGTCTCGATCTCGAAGCCGCCGGACAGCGCCGGAAAGGATTTCACGAAGCGCCGGGTGAACACCCGGTAGCCCGACAGCATGTCGGTGAAGGACTGCCCGAACACATGCGCAACAAAGCCGGTCAGCATGCGGTTGCCGGCGCGGTGGCCCAGGCGATAGGCCGCCTCCTCGCGATCGACCCGGACCGCGCAGACCATGTCGAGCCGATCGGCCACGAGCTGCTCGATCATCTTCGGCGCGCTGGGCGCGTCATAGGTGGCGTCACCGTCGACCAGCACGTAGATGTCGGCCTCGATATCGGTGAACATGCGGCGCACCACGCGGCCTTTGCCCTGGTGTTGCTCGCGGCGGACGGTCGCGCCGGCCTTCGTGGCCGCCTCGACGGTGCGGTCCGTCGAATTGTTGTCGTAAACGTAGATGCGGGCCTCCGGCAGCGCCGCGCGGAAGTCGGCCACAACCTTGCCGATAGCCGCCTCCTCGTTGTAGCAAGGCACCAACACGGCAATCCGGCTGCTGCCCACGATTTCGGCGGCGTCAACATTCCCGTCGGTTGGCAACATCGGGCTCTCCCGCCGCCGCATTGATTTGGGCGCGATTGGTCACATTTACGACAGGCATACTTGTCGGTTTATCATAGCGTTTCTATCCTCTCGCGTACCACTTCGACGAAATCCGGAGACCTGCACTTGGCCGTCGTCATCCCATTCAGTCCGGCGGACGCCACCATCGACCGCCTGGTGGAGCTCGTTACGCCCGATATGCTGCGGGTCAATGCGCAGATTCTCACGCGCACGGGCTCCGAGGTGACGATGATCCCGGAGGTCGCCAACCATCTGATCTCGTCCGGCGGCAAGCGGCTCCGTCCGATGCTGACCTTGGCGATGGCGAGCCTGACCGGCTATTCCGGCGACGGCCACATCAAGCTCGCCGCCGCGGTGGAATTCATGCACACGGCGACGCTGCTGCACGACGACGTGGTGGACGAAAGCGACATGCGGCGCGGCCGGCCCGCGGCGCGCAAGCTTTGGGGCAACGAAGCCAGCGTTTTGGTCGGCGACTTCCTGCTCGGCCAGGCGTTCAAGATGATGGTCGAGGTCGGCTCGCTGCGAGCGCTGGATATCCTGTCGAATGCCGCTGCGATCATCGCCGAGGGCGAGGTGATGCAACTCGGCGCCGCCAAGAACACCGCGACCACCGAGGACGAATATCTCGCCGTGATCCGCGCCAAGACCGCCGAATTGTTCGCCGCCGCCTGCGAGGTCGGGCCGGTTCTGACCAACCGGCCGAAGGCCGAGCACGCCGCCTGCCGCTCGTTCGGCATGAACCTCGGCATCGCCTTCCAGCTTGTCGATGACGTGCTCGACTACGGCGGCAAGTCGGCCAAGCTCGGCAAAAACGTCGGCGACGATTTTCGCGAGGGCAAGATCACGCTGCCGGTGGTGCTGTCGTTCCGCCGCGGCTCGGAGAGCGAGCGCGAATTCTGGACCCGGGCGCTGGAGCGCGGCGAGATCGCCGACAGCGATCTCGAAACTGCGCTCGGCCTGATGACCAAGCATCGGGCGCTGGAAGACACCATCAAACGCGCGCAGCACTACGCCGCGATCGCCCGCGACGCGCTGGCACTGTTCCCGGCCTCCGAGATGAAGCAGGCGCTGGAAGAGGCGGTGGAGTTCTGCACCGTGAGAACGCACTGAAACGCCTGAGCGGCTAGCGCCCCTGCGACAGCCGTTCGGCGAAATAGACGATGGTCTTGCGATAGACCACGGCGCGGTTCCATTCGCGCATGGCCTCGAAATTCTCGGTCCCTTCCCCGAACGGCTGGCCGGCCTTCCAGCCGCTGCCTTTCAGCAGATTTGCCGTGGAAGCCAGCACATCCGCCGGGCTGTGGATCAGGTCGGCCCGGCCGTTGCCGTCGTAGTCCACGGCGAACCGGAGATAGTTCGACGGCAGGAACTGAGTTTGCCCAATTTCACCGGCGTAGGCGCCCTTCATCTCGTTCAGCGAAAGGTCGCCGCGCTGCAGGATTTTCAAGGCGGACAGCAACTCGCGTTGGAACAGCTCAGTGCGGCGGCAGTCATGCGCCATGGTCGCGAGCACGCGGATGACCGGCAGCTTGCCCAGGTCGCCCGAGCCGAAATCGCTCTCCAGCCCCCAGATCGCAACGAGCACCTGCGGCGGCACGCCGTATTGCCTTTCGATCCGCGCCAACAGCGCGGCGTGGCGTTGCAGCAGCTGCGTGCCGCGCTTGATGCGCCCGGCGCCAACGCGCGTCGACACATACTCCTCGAAGGTCTTGCGAAAGGTGCCGCGCTGGCGGCGGTCGAACGCCAGCACCGCTTGGTCCTGGGTCACGCCCATGAACGCGTTGGAAATGATGTTTTGCGACACGCCCGCGGCGGCCGCCTCACGCGACATGCTGGCGATGAAGCCGCCGAAATCGCCGCCGCATTGGGCCGCACCTGCGGGAGTGGCGAGCAGCGCCACGAAGAGCAACGCGGCCATTGGCGTTTTGATCATGGCATCACCCTATATCAAAAAACCGTAGCTTTCACCCACCAGCGCGGCCGTGCGGCGGCAAGATGGCGTGCTGCCGCAGCAGCCGCCCGCGACGAGGTAAACAATCCAAAGCAGGTTGCGCCAGAGCCGGACATGCGCGCAAGATCGCAGCCGTCCTCCTTGCGCAACGCCATGAGCACCCGCGCGATCGCCGGCTGAAGCTTGATCGCGGCAGGCTCAAGATCGTTGCGCTCACCGGCGAGGAACGCGATCAAGTCGCCGCGCGCGCGCGGCAGCGCCCCTGCCCTTCGGGCGGGCTTCGCCGCGCCAGGTTCGAGGCCCAGCAGCGCGAACACGTCCTTGGTCGGGACCGCGACACCAGGATTGACCAGCACCGCCGCCAGCTTCGGGATCGCCAGCGGCTTCGACAGCTTTTCGCCGATTCCGCGCATCCGCCGCGGGCGCGGATCGACGCAGACCGGCACGTCGGCGCCGACGCCGCCCGCCACTTTGAGCAGCCGCTTGTCATTGAGCTTGAGCCGATTGGCGCGGGCCAGGAGGCGGAGCGCCGCGGCGGCATCGGACGACCCGCCGCCCAGTCCCGCCGCCACCGGCAGACGCTTGTCGAGCGTGAAGCGGCCGAGCTTGAGGTTCGGGATCTCACCCGCGAGCGCCTTGGCGGCCTTGAACACGAGATTGCTCTCGACCGGACCGGCCTGTTTGGCCGTTACGCCGCGGAGATGGAGCGAGAGCGGCCCGCCCGGCGTCAACGTCAGGCGGTCGCCCGCGTCAGCGAATACCACCAGGCTGTCGAGCAGGTGGTAGCCGTCGGCGCGCCGGCCGAGCACGGCGAGCGTGAGATTGACCTTGGCCGGGGCGTGTTCGACGAGGCGAGCCATGCAAGACATCTATCCGGCGGGGGCGAGCTTGTCGCCATCCTCGCCTCAAAATGCCGAAAGCCCGGCCACCGACATGCAAACACGCCGATGACCGGGCTTCGGTGGAAATTCGCAAACGCTTGGTCAGCCGCCGTCGGGCTTCTTCTTGCCGCCATTGGCGGCAGACGTCTCGTCGGACTGGCCGTTCGCCAGCTTCTGCTTGATCTTGACGAGATCCTCGGGCTCCGGCTTGAGGTCGCGGGCGTGCGCCCATTGGAATTCCGCCTCAAGGGTGCGCCCGGTCTTGGCATAGGCGTCGCCGAGATGATCGTTGATGGTCGGATCGTCGGGCTTGAGCTCGACCGCGCGCTCCAGGTTCTTCACCGCCTCGTCGTAGTTGCCGGTCCGGAAATAGGCCCAGCCGAGCGAGTCGACGATATAGCCGTCATCGGGCCGCTGCTCGACGGCGCGGCGGATCATTCGCATGCCCTCGTCGAGGTTGATGCCCTGGTCGATCCACGAATAGCCGAGATAGTTCAGCACGTGCGGCTGGTCGGGATAGAGCTTGAGCGCCTGCTTCAAATCCGCTTCGGCCTTATCCCAGGCCTTGGCGCGCTCGTTGCAGATACCGCGGAAATAGAAGATCAGCCAGTTCGGCCGCTCCGGATTGGCGATGGTGGCAACGCCCTTGCTGTAGACCTGCGCGCATTCGGCGAATTCCTTGCGGCCGCGCAGAATGCTGCCAAGCGCCATGATCGCATCGATGTCGCCGGGATGATCCTTGAGCAGCTTCTGCAAGCGCTGCTTGGCTTCGTCGGTCTTGTCGATGGTGTCGAGGTTGATCGCCATCTGGATCTCGGCGTTACGCCGCAGCGGCGAATTCTGCGGCATGCGCTCATAGATCTTGATGGCAAGCTGTGGATTCTTCATCTGCTCGTAGAGATCGGCGAGCGACAACAGCGCGAGCGGCTGATTGGGCGCGAGATAGAGCGCGAGCTGCAGATAGACGAGCCCCAGGTCTTCGCCGCCGCGACGGCCGAGCGCGGCGCCGAGTCCGTAGAGCACTTCGGCGGCTCCAGCCTGCGCATCCGCGACCAGCGGCGGCAGTTGCTTGTCCTTCTCCAAAGTGGCCATCTCGTCGACGATCAGCGGATGGCGCGGCAGCTGGGCGTCGAAGGCCTTGAACACCTTCAGCGCCTCATCCTTTTTGCCGTTGCGCGACAGCCAGGAGCCGTAGGATTCGACCAGGCGGAGCGCCGTGGCGTCGAGCTTCTGGGCGCGGTCGAAACGCTTGCCGGCCTCTTTCTTGTTGCCCGCCAGATCGAGGATCAGGCCGGCGTGCAGATCCTTGAACAGCGCATACCAGTCGGCGCCCTGCAGCTTGTCGATCGACTCGATCGCGGTCTTGGCATCGCCCGCGCCGTAGCTCGCCCAGGCGGCCAGCAAGGTGGCGGCGAGATCGGTGATCGGGCCGCGAATGGACTGGGTCAGGTTCTGCTTGGCGACCGCGTATTTCTTCTGCTTGAGCGCGTGAACGCCAATCACCAGCCGGGCGATGCGGTCGTTCTTGTCGAGCTTGACGACCTGGTCGGCGAGCCGGACCGCTTCCTCGACGTCGCCCTCGGCCAGCACCGACAGGAAGGCGCGCTCCAGAAGCTCGGTGTTCTTCGGGTCGCCACGAAGCGAGGCGCGGTAGTAGGCCGCGGCTGCGCCGGCGTCGCGATTGGTGCCAGCGTGGCGGGCTGCAAGGTAGCTCCCTGATGTGGTCAGACGCGACAGCTCATGCGCCGACGGCAAATAGGTGGAAATCTGCGCGTTGTCGGACGCGGCTCCCTGAGCGGCCAGCGAGGCCGGCAAAAGCAGGGTAGCTGCGCCAAGCACAACGCCGATCAGGCGCCGGAACGGGGTAGGAACAATCACGAGTGGCTGCCTCCATGGGCGGCGGTGCGCCAGCCCTTCGAGTCGGCGCAGAATGGCCTTTTTGCGGTCATCCCGCAAGGAGAGGAAAGCCACGCTGCCCGCAGCCCACCAAGAGAATCGCGGTGTGGCGGTATCGTGACCTGACCCGTGAAATTGCAAATTCCGTCGGAGAAATCTTGATCGAACACTAGTCGTGCTATACATGTATAGCTTGCTGAAGGAGGCTGACATGCTTGCATTGCGTCTGTCCCCCGACATCGAAAAGCGCTTGGACGCCCTGGCAAAGAAAACCGGAAGAACCAAAAGCTTTTACGCGCGCGAGGCAATCCTGCGTCACATCGAGGACTTGGAGGATTACCACGTCGCGCAGCGCAGACTTGCCCGGGGTGGTGATCGCGTCACGCTCGAAGAGCTCGAGGCCGATAAATCTTCGTGAGCGGGCGCCGAAGCAAACCCCATGAGCCCAGATCGCGCTTTGGCGCGTGGAGTTCCTCGCCGAGGCCGCTCGCGAGCTCCGCAAGCTAGGTCCGCCTGCTGAGACGCTGATCTTGCGCTATCTGCGGCGAGCGCATCGCGATGGCCGAAGATCCACGCCGGTTTGGGCGACCACTGACCGGCGATCTAAAGGGGTTCTGGCGTTACCGGGTCGGCGACTACCGCATCGTCGCGTCGATCGAGGACGATCGCTTTACCGTGTCTGGTGGTGATGGTGGGGCACCGGCGCGAGGTGTACGACTAACGCACCTCCGCGACAGACCGAGCCCATGCCCATTACATATTGGAATATTTCGGGCCGCCGCCGCCCTCCGGCGGCACCCAGGTGATGTTGCGATTGGGGTCCTTGATGTCGCAGGTTTTGCAGTGGACGCAGTTCTGCGCGTTGATCACAAAGCGCGGCTGGCCACCCTCCTCGACCCATTCATAGACTCCGGCCGGGCAATAGCGCGCCGAGGGACCGGCATAGACGTCGTGCTCGGATGCCTTCTGCAGCGCCATGTCGCTCACGTGCAGGTGCGGCGGCTGGTCCTCTTCGTGGTTGGTGCTGGACAGAAACACCGACGATAGCCGGTCGAAGGTGAGCTTGCCGTCCGGGCGGGGATAGGCGATCGGCGAACATTCGGCGGCCGGCTTGAGCGTCTCGGCGTCGGACTTGCCGTGGCCAAGCGTGCCCATGAGCGAGAAGCCGAGCGTATTGCACCACATGTCGAGGCCGCCCGCGGCGATCCCTAAGAACGTGCCGAGCTTCGACCACAGCGGCTTGGCATTGCGGACCCGCCACAGGTCACGGCCGATATCGCCGTCGCGCCACGCCGCGTCGTAGCTCGCGAGCTCGTCGTTGGCGCGGCCCTCGGACAGCGCCTCGGCGGCGTGCTCGGCGGCCAGCATTCCCGACAGGATGGCGTTGTGGCTGCCTTTGATGCGCGGCACGTTGACGAAACCCGCGGCGCAGCCGATCAGCGCGCCGCCCGGGAACGACAGCTTCGGCACCGACTGATAGCCGCCCTCGGTGATGACGCGCGCGCCGTACGACAGCCGCTTGCCGCCCTCGAACGTGGCGCGGATCTGCGGATGGGTCTTGAAGCGCTGGAATTCCTCGAACGGCGACAGATACGGATTGGCGTAGTTGAGATGAACCACGAAGCCGACCGAAACCAGATTGTCGTCGAAGTGATAGAGGAACGAGCCGCCGCCGGTGGCATTGTCGAGCGGCCAGCCGAACGAGTGCTGGACCAGCCCCGGCTGGTGCTTGTCCGGCGCGACCTGCCAGAGCTCCTTTAAGCCCAGGCCGAACTTTTGCGGCTCGCGCCCGTCGCGAGACCATGTTTTGCGATCAACTGCTTCGACAAATTGCCCCGCGCGCCTTCGGCAAACAGCGTGTACTTGGCGCGCAGCTCCATGCCGCGGGTGAAATCGCTGCGCGGCTTGCCGTCCTTGCCGATGCCCATGTCGCCGGTGGCGACGCCCGTCACCGCGCCACTGTCATCGGTCAGCACTTCGGCGGCGGCAAAGCCCGGATAGATTTCGACGCCGAGCGCCTCGGCCTTGGTGGCAAGCCAGCGGCAGACGTTGCCGAGCGAGACGATGAAGTTGCCGTGGTTCGACATCAGCGGCGGCATCATGATGTTCGGCAAACGCAGCGCCGCCGATTGCCCGAGCCAGTAGAAACGGTCGTCGCGCACCGCGGTCTTGATCGGGGTGTCTTCGGTCCGCCATTCCGGGATGAGCCGGTCGAGACCGATCGGGTCGATCACCGCTCCCGAGAGAATATGCGCGCCCACCTCGGAACCCTTCTCGACCACCACCACGCCAAGATCGGGAGCGAGCTGCTTGAGCCGGATCGCGGCGGCGAGCCCGGCCGGGCCGGCGCCGACGATGACGACGTCAAACTCCATGGACTCGCGGGCAGGGATGGCGTCGGTCATGGCGTTCTTTCAATCCCTTGTTGCCGCTAGACTGGGCGAGCGGGGCCGAGCAGAAACATGATACCCTGCGCAGCAGCGTGAAGGGCAATCCTATGGCGAAAAGCCACTATTTGGAAAAGGATCGCTTGGCCAATGTCATAGCGGCGATCCAAATTTTGGGCGTTTCCCACCGTTCATCAGGCATCCGATTTTTCGAATAAAGTGTCCGACACCATGACCCCCGACCGCAACAAGGCCGCCCGTGAGCTGCTCGCGTTCTACGCCGAGGCCGGCGTCGACGCGGCAATCGGCGAGCAGGCCAACGATCTGCTGTCGCAGCCGGAGCCGCCTGCGGCCGCCGAACAACCGCGAAAGGCTGCAAGCAATGTCGCGAGATGACAGCAGCAGCGGACCGACGCGAACCGCCGACCTCCGGCTCAGCAATGCTCCGGCGCGGCCGGCAGTTGCCGCGCCGCCCGCTCCCGACGCCGCCGTCATGGCCGCGCGCGAGGCGGCGCGAAGCGCTTCAAGCCTCGAAGAGCTGCGCGCCATCCTCGACCGCTTCGATGGCTGCGGCCTGAAAGGCTCGGCCAGCCGTCTCGTCTTCGCCGACGGCACGCCGGGCTCGAAACTGATGCTGGTCGGCGAGGCGCCCGGCGCCGAAGAGGACAAGCAAGGATTGCCGTTCGTCGGACGCTCCGGACAATTGCTCGACCGCATGCTCGCGGCGATCGGGCTCGACCGCACCAAGGTCTACATCGCCAACATCGTGCCGTGGCGCCCGCCGGGCAACCGGACGCCGACGCCGGTCGAGACGCAAATCTGCCTGCCGTTCGTCCAGCGTCAGATCGAGCTCAGCAATCCGGACGTGCTGGTCACCATCGGCCAGCCCTCGACCGGCGCGCTGCTCGGCGTGCAGGGCATCATGAAAAACCGCGGCCGCTGGTTTCCCTTCCAGACCGGCACGCGCGAGATCCGCGCCATGCCGATGCTGCACCCTGCGTATCTCCTGCGCTCGCCGATCGGCAAGCGGCTCGCCTGGCGCGACATGCTGGCGATCAAGAAGGCGCTTGGTTAGTTTTTCGCCGCACGTCGCGCATCAAAAAGATCAGCCCGCCGACCGCGAGCACCAGCGGCAATCCGGTGTCCAAGGCGAAGCTCGCAACGGTCAGGCCGAAATCCGCCAGGCGCTGCGAGAATTTCGTCGCGCAGGTGACGCCGGCCTCGTTGATCGGCGGGCATTGGCCGTTAACGCTGATGACGATCAGCGCCGCTCCCGCGGCAAGCACAATCGCCAGCGCCGGATAGCAAATTAACCTGAGCAACAAAAAGAAAACGGTTTTCATTGCGTTTCACCGTCCCCGCGCGATGATGCTCGCATGATCGGGACCAATATGCCACCGGCATTGGTCCGTGCGAAAAGCGCGTCGGGGTTAACCATGTGTCGCAGACACCTCCTCGTTTCGTTGCTCGGCGCGGCGCTTGCGCTTGTGAGCAGCGCTGCGAATGCGCAACAGTTCCACGGCCAGTCGCCGACCTACCGCTCCAGCCCGAACTCGCAGTCGGCGCCGGCCCGGCAGAGCATGCCGGGGACCATCACGACATCCCCGCCGGTCCCGATCCAGCGGACCACGCCATCTTCCGCAGCATCGCAGGCGCCGCAATCCGCACCGGCGCAAACGGCACAGCCCGCGCCAAGCGAGCCGCGGCGGCCGCAGCCGCTCGTCTCCAAGGCCGCGTCGGCGCAGGCCGCCACCGCCTGCATGAACGACCAGAAATCAGCTTCGGTGGACACCGCGATCAAGGGCTGCGACGCCGTGATCAGCGAGACGCTGAAGAATCTTGCCAACGCCTATTACTTCCGCGGCAGCGCGAAGTTCGGCAAGAGCGACTTCGACGGCGCGATCGGCGATTACGGCCAGGCGCTGCGGCTTGACCCGTCGGACCCGGACTATCTCAACAGCCGCGCCGCTGCCTACGAAGCCAAGAAGGATATCGACCGCGCGCTGGCCGACTACAACGAGGCCATCAAGACCAATCCCAATTCGATCTATGCCTACAACAATCGCGGCGCAGCCTTTCAGCGCAAGGGCGACTTCGCCCGCGCCGCCGCCGACTACGGCGAGGTGACGCGGCTGCAGCCGAACAACCTCGACGCCTGGAGCGCGCGCTGCTGGGTGCGCGCCATCAGCCCCGGCCAGACGCAGCAGGCGCTGGCGGATTGCAACGCAGCGCTCAAGATCAAGGCCGACGCGGCCGACGTGCTCGACACCCGCGGCTTTGTCTATCTGAAGCTCGGCCAGAGCGACAACGCCATCAAGGACTTTGACGCGGCGCTCAAGGGCGATCCCAAGCTTGCCGGCTCGCTCTATGGGCGCGGCCTCGCCAAGATCCGCAAGGGCGACCGCAGCGGCGGCAACACCGACATGGCCGCGGCCAAGGCGATCAAATCCGACATCGCCGAGGAGTTTTCGCGCTACGGCCTCAAGCCGTAGCGCGTTGCTGGTTCAGCGGCAGGCCTATTCCTGTGCCGGGTCGTTGCCTTTGGCCTGGATCACGGGCTTTGCTCCCGGGCTTTTGAGCAGCTTGATCAACTCCCGCGCCGCCTGCTGGTTCGGCGAAGCCGCCGACACGCCGGCGGTGAACATCACGATGGAGTTGATCGCCGCCGGCAGCGGGCCGACCAGTTCGGCGCCGGGCACCGACATGATGTTGGGGATGACGATCAGGCCGAGCTCGACCTTGCCCTCGGCGACGAGCTCGGAAACCATTTCGCCGTCGGTCTCGACGGCCTTGGCCTTGATCGCGTCGGCGATGCCAAGCTGAACGAACAGCTTGCGCAGATGGATCGTGCTGGCGCCCTCTTTCAAGTAGGTCACCGACTTGGCGTTGAGCAGCGTCTGCTTGAACGCATCGGTGGTGCCGATGTCGGGCTTCGGCGCCCCGCGCTTCACCGCAACGCCGATGCCGGACGACATGATATTGGCGCGGCTGTCGGCGACAAGCTTGCCGGTCTTGATCAGGTCGTCGATCTGGAAATCCACCAGCACGGCGAGGTCGAACGGCTCACCCGCCTCGATCCGCCGCTTCATCACCTGGGCAACGTCGGCGACCACGACGGGCGTGTAGCCGGTCGCCTTCTCGAATTGCGGTCCCAACTCGCCGACGATGACCTTGGTGACCCGCGAGCCGAAGATTTTCAGCTCGGCCGAATTGGCCGGCTGGGTGAGCACAAGCAGGCCAAGCAGCGCCACGACACCTTGCAATTTTTTCATTCCATTCATCCCGCAACTCATCCGGTAATCGCAAACTTGATGCCAAACAAAATCGCCAGCACCACCACCGCGGGTTTCGCCTCGGTGAATTTCCCGGCGATGAGCTTGCACAGCACATAGGTGATGAAGCCAAGGCCAATGCCGGTAGCGATCGAATAGGTCAGCGGCATGGTCACCGCAGTCACCACCGCGGGCGCGAATTCGGTGATGTCGCTCCATTCGATCTCGGCGAGGCCCTGGGTCATCACACAGGCGACATAGAGCAGCGCGGCGGCCGTCGCATAGGCCGGCACCATGCCGGCAAGCGGCGAGAAAAGCAGCGCCAGGAGGAAGAACATCGCGACGAATGCCGCGGTCAGTCCGGTCCGCCCGCCAGCCGAAACGCCAGCGGCACTTTCGATATAGCTTGTGGTGGTCGAGGTGCCGATCAGCGAGCCGAACATGGCGGCGAAGCTGTCGGCGATCAGCGCCTGCCGCATCCGCGGCAGGTTGCCGTCCTTGTCGAGCAGACCGGCGCGGTGGGTGACGCCGATCAGGGTGCCGGCATTGTCGAATATGTCGACCAGCAGAAAACTGAACACCACGATGATGAAGGTCTGCTCGGCGAGCCGCGAGAAGTCGAGCTGGAACAGCGTCGGCGCAAGCGACGGCGGCGCCGAGACGATGCCGCCGTATTGCGCCAGGCCGAGCGGAATGCCGATCACCGACACGAGCAGGATGCCGATCACCGTGCCGCCGACGACCTTCCGGTAGTTCAGCGCCACGATCAGCACGAAACCAAGCAGGCACAAAATCGCCGGCCATTGCTTGAGATCGCCGAGCGTGACCAGGGTCGCCGGATGTGCGACCACGATCTTGGCCTCCTCCAGCGCAATGATCAGGAGAAACAGACCGACGCCCGCGGAGATCGCGAGCTTGAGGTTCTTCGGGATCGCGTTGATGACGTATTCGCGGATGCGGAAGATCGAGATCAGAAAGAAGATCACGCCCGAGCAGAACACCGCGGCCAGCGCCTGCTGCCAGGAATACTTGTAGCCGAGCACCACGGTGAAGGCGAAGAAGGCGTTGAGCCCCATGCCGGGCGCGAGCGCGATCGGATAGTTGGCGTAGAACGCCATCACCAAGGTCGACACCGCCGACGCGATGCAGGTCGCAACAAACACCGCGCCCTTGTCCATGCCGGCGTTGCCGAGGATCTGCGGGTTGACGAACACGATGTAGACCATCGTCAGGAACGTGGTGGCGCCGGCAATGAACTCGGTGCGGACGTCGGTGCCGTTCTCGCGCAGCCGGAATTGACGTTCGAGAAAGCTGCCGGACCCCGATGCCGTGTCGCTCATGGCCGCCCCCAATCCTGAACACCCACCGGATCCAAGCATAGCGGCGGCGTGCCGCAGGAACAGCCGCCCTCTTGCGGAATTCAACAGCGAAGCCGACATGTTGTGGGGACGCTGCGACGGGCGTCCGACGGCCGGGGACTTAAACCCATGGATTTCGATCCCGTCCTGCTGGCGCGGCTGCAGTTCGCCTTCACCATCGCGTTTCACATCATTTTTCCAAGCTTCACCATCGGACTGTCGGCCTATATCGCAACGCTGCACGTCACCGCGTGGCTGACCGGCCGCGACCACTTCCTGCGGATCGCCCGGTTCTGGACCAAGATCTTCGCAGTGTCGTTCGGCATGGGCGTCGTTTCCGGCGTGGTGCTGTCCTATGAGCTCGGCACCAACTGGAGCCGGTTCTCGCGGGTTGCCGGCAACATCGTCGGTCCATTGGCCGGCTACGAGGTGCTCAGCGCCTTTTTCCTGGAGGCGAGCTTCCTCGCCATCCTGCTGTTCGGCGGCAGGCGGGTGCCGCGCTGGCTGCACGTGCTGTCGGCGGTGATCGTCGCGATCGGCACCGCGACCTCGGCGTTCTGGATCATCTCGGCCAACTCCTGGATGCACACACCGACCGGCCACGAGATGCGCGACGGCGTCGCTTACCCGGTCGACTGGTGGGCGATCGTGTTCAACCCGAGCTTTCCCTATCGCCTCGCCCACATGCTCAACGCCTCTTACCTCACCGCGGGCTTCGTCGTGCTCGCCGTGAGCGCGCGCTATCTGCTCAAGGGCGACCACGTCGCGGAGGCGCGCACGATGATGCGGATGGCGATCGGCCTGCTCGTCGTGCTGGCGCCGCTGCAGGTTCTCCTCGGCGACCAGCACGGACTGAATACGCTCAAGCACCAACCGACGAAAGTCGCGGCGATGGAAGCGCACTGGGACGGCAGCAAACCTGGCGACTTCCACATTTTCGCCTGGCCCGACGCCAAAGCGGAAACCAATCATTTCGAGATTTCTGTGCCGCACGGTTCGTCGCTTGTCCTCACGCATGAATGGAACGGGCTGTTTCCCGGCTTGAAGGACGTGCCGCCGGGCGACCGGCCGCCGCTCGTCACGGTGTTCTTCGCCTTCCGCATCATGCTCGCGATCGGCTTCTTCATGCCGGCGGCGGCGCTGCTCGGTGCGTTCCTGTGGTGGCGCGGAAAACTATTCGAGACGCGCTGGTATCTGTGGCCGATGGCGCAGACCTGGTGGATGGGCTTCGTCGCGGTCATCGCCGGCTGGGTGGTGACCGAGAGCGGCCGTCAGCCGTGGATCGTGCAGGGCATCCTGCGCACCGCCGACGCCACCTCGCCGGTGATCGGCCCTGCCATCGCGGTGACCTTTGCGCTGTTCATCGTGGTCTACGGCATCATCTTTTCCGCCGGCATCTATTTCATCAACCGCCTGATCGCCAAGGGCCTCGACACCGCTGCGGCGGACGAACCTGCGGTCTCGCTCGGCGGCGCGCTCGCCGCCGCCGGCAAGAGCACGGAGCGATAGGATGGAATGGTATCTCCCGCTGATCTGGGCCGGCATCATCGGCAGCGCGGTGGTGCTTTACGTCATCCTCGACGGCTTCGACCTCGGCATCGGCATGCTGTTTCCGTTCGCCAGGGACGACAAGGAGCGCGACCAGATGATGGCGTCGATCGCGCCGTTCTGGGACGGCAACGAAACCTGGCTGGTGATGGGGGGCGTCGGCCTGCTGGTCGCATTCCCCCTCGCCTACGCCATCGTCATGCCGGCGCTTTACCTGCCGGTGATCGTGATGCTGCTCGCGCTGGTGTTCCGCGGCGTTGCCTTCGAGTTCCGCGAGATCGGCGCCAGCAAGGCGCTATGGAACACAGCCTTCGCCGCCGGCTCGACGCTCGCGGGCTTTTCGCAAGGCGTGATCCTTGGCGGCCTGATCCAAGGCATCGCGGTCAAGGACGGCGCCTATGCCGGCGGCACGTTCGACTGGGCGACGCCGTTCGCGTTGCTGTGCGGGTTCGGAGTGTCGTTCGGCTATGCGCTGCTCGGCGCGACCTGGCTCGTGATGAAAACCAAAGGTCCGGTGGCCGAGCGCGCGCGGACGCAAGCGACGTGGCTGCTCTACGCGGTGCTGGCCTTCATGGCCGCCGTAAGTCTTTGGACGCCGCTGGCGTTTCCGCGCATTCGCGACCGCTGGTTCTCGCTGCCGAATTTTTTCTTCCTCTGGCCGGTGCCGCTGTTCACCGCACTTGTCGCGTTCATCGCATGGCGATCGCTGCGCCGGGACGGCGACACCGTGCCGTTTGTCGCGACGATCGTGCTTTTTCTCCTCGGCTTTCTCGGCCTGGTGATCTCGTCATTTCCGTATCTGGTGCCGCCGTCGCTCACCATCTGGCAGACCGCCGCCGCGCCCTCGAGCCAGAGCTTCATGCTGGCCGGCACGCTGGTGCTGCTGCCGCTGATCCTGGCCTACACCGGCTACGTCTACTGGCTGTTCCGCGGCAAGGTCGGACCAGGCGAAAGCTATCACTGAGGCGTGTGCATGTTCTGCATTGGCGGGGCCGCGGACGCCGCCGCCGCGGCGGTGGTGGTGCGGGCTCAGGCGCGCCAAGCCGCGGCTGCTCGGTCTGCGATGGTTCCGGCTGCTTCGCGTCGGTCTGCTGCGGTTGAGTCTGCGGCCGCGGCGGAAGCGGCACAGCTTGTGGACGAGACGCCGGTTGAGTTTGCAACGCCGGCACAGGCTGCGGCTCCGGTTGGACCGGCCGCGGCGGCGGCGTGGCTTCGGACGCAGTGCCCGGCGTGCGCGGACGGATCATCCCCCAGCCGATCCGCATCAGCGGCATGCGGCCCTGATATTGCCGCGCGAAAGCCCGCGGCACCTCGACCGCCAGATCGGGAAACTCCCGCACGATCTCCGGCGGCGGTCGGCCCGCATTGTCGGTGGCCGGCCAGATGATCACCGCGCCCTTGTCGGCGATGTCCTGCTTCGTCACATGCGAGCGGTCGTCAGGCACCTCTTCAAGATAGAGGCTCGGCCGGCTCGGCGCGCCGAGCGCCACCAGCGAGGCCAGCGCCTGGTCGCCGGCCACCACCGCAAGCGGCCGCCCGGTGCGGCGCGCGAAGCTGTCGCCGAAGAATTGTCCCATCTCGTTGGCCGGCCGCCCGATCCGCAGATCGGCCGCAAAGGTCCAGGGCTGGAATACGATCGCAAACGCCACGACGAGCGGCGGCAGCACGATGAGCGCGACCCAGGCGTAGCCGATCAGATACTGGTGCTCGATCTTGATCCGCTCGCCGGCCGCGATGATCACCGCAAGCCCGGACATCACCACCAGCGGCGCCGCCAAAAAATTCTCCGGACGGCGGGTGAACAGCGCGAACAGGCCCATCGCCACGATCGGCGCGAGCGCGAAGAAATAGACAAAGCCGCGCGCCGCCGGATGGGTCGGCGCGCGGATCACCTCCGGCGGCGTGCCGCGCGAGGCGATCAACGTGCCGCGCCCGAGCGCAATCAGGATCGCCATGCCGGCGTGGCTCAACAGCACCGCCACGACAAGCCAGCCCCAGGTGCGAAGATTGCCGGCGATGGTTGCGAGATCGAGGAAGCGGATGTCGGTGCTCAGATCGAGCCAGATCAGATACGGAAACAGCACCGCGGTCATCGCGACGCCGGCGACCCAGGGGCCGACCGTCTCGACCTGGGCGCGGCCGAACGCGGTCGCCGCCGTGTAGACCGCGAGAAGCCCGAGCAGGATCAGCCCGGCATAGGTGGTGAGCAGGAGAAGGCCCGCCTCGACGCCGAGCGCGACCCAGGTGATCCACGCGCCCCGCGTCGCGCCCATCCAATAGTGCAGCAGGATCAGCGCCCACAGCGGCGTTGCGAGAATCGCCGGGCCGAATTCCGGCGTCGGCACCGAGAACACCGCGATGCCGGCCATCAGCATCACCGCCATCGCCGCCTGCGGCGCGCCGACCATGGCGCGGCCGAGCGCGAACACCGCCCAGAACGCCACGATGATGCAGAGCTGCGACAGGAAATAGACGCCGGTAATGCCGGCCAGGCGGTATGCGATCTCGGCGAGCCAGAACGCCAGCGGCGGACCGAATTCGGTGCCGAACTGGAATTCGTGGCCGATCGCCAGCACCAGCGGGAGGTGGCCGGGGGGCGCCGCATAGAACAGCGCCGGCACGAGCGTCCACAGCACCGCCTGCAGCACCGCCATTGTCCAGAACAGCATGCGCGGGCGCGTGCGCAGCAGTTCGACGAACAAGGACATGGATACCATTGCGCCGAAGGCCCCCGCGGCGCGCGAATTTCATCGCCCGCGCCATGCTGCCAACACAGCGGTGGTTTGCGTCGAAATTTCGGCCTGCCGGCCGGCAATATACAAGCAACGGCCGCGGCGGGAACCTGCCTTCAAGGAAACTTACGACTCGGACAATGGAAGCGGCAGATCGGCATCCGCACGGTCACTTCGATACCGGTCTCGCCGTAGAATGCGGCGACCGGCGCGAACGAGCGGCGGTGATGGATGGTGGGACCGAGCCGGTTCAGCGCGTGGAAGTGCTCCGGCACGCTGTAGCCCATATGGCGCTCGAAGCCGTAGCCCGGGTGCGCGAGGCCCATTCGCATCATCAGCCGGTCGCGGGTGACCTTGGCGACGATGGAGGCCGCCGCGATCGACGTCACCAGCGCATCGCCGGAGATCACCGCCTCGCAGTCGCAGCCGCAGTCGATGCGGTCGCGGCCGTCGACGAATACGAGCTTGGGCCGGACCGGCAGCGCCCGCACCGCGCGAGCGAGCGCCCATAGCGATGCGCGCAGGATATTGTCGCGGTCGATCCGGTCGGTCGAGCCGAACGCCACCGCGACCTCGGCGGTGGCGCAGATTTTCGCGTAAAGCTTCTCGCGCTCCTCGTGATCGAGCTTCTTGGAATCGTTGAGCCCACGCGGGATACGGTTGGGATCGAGGATGACGGCGGCGGCCACCACCGGGCCCGCCAACGGGCCGCGGCCGGCCTCGTCGCAGCCCGCCACCGGCCAGATGCCCTTCGCCAGCGCGCGGCGCTCGCGGCGGAACGTCGGGCGAAGGATTTCCTCCACCAGCGGCAGGCGCTCGACGTTTTTCACAGGTTTGGCGGCGGCGGTCCAACTCATGCGCGCGATCCTGCGCGCTCACGCCCTCAAGTCAAATGGTACGGAGTTCCGCCCAAGAATGACGGGGACAAAGCGGACGAAATCATTCCTAGTCGGGAAGGATCAGCCGGCCATCCTGCGTAAACGTGAAGCCCGGAGCCTGCACCACCTCCCAGACGTGGCCGTCAGGATCGGCGAAATATCCCCGGTAGCCGCCGTATTCGGTTTTCTCCGGACGGCGCAGCAGGGCTGCGCCAACTGCCATCGCCTTCTCAAAAGCGGCATCGACCTCGGCGGGTGTCGCGCAATTCCAGGCGAGCGTCGCGCCGCGAAACGTCAGCGGCCTGGGCTGCGACGACACCACCGAGTCTTCGGCGAGCTTGTCCCAGTCCCACAAAGCCAGCACCACGCCGCCGGCGTCGAAGAACGCGATCTCGTCGCCGGTGGCGCGAAATTTTCGCTTGAACCCCAGAGCTTCATAAAAGCGCGCGCTCGCGGGCACGTCGCGCACGCCAAGAGTCACCGCCGTCAGTTTGGGCGAAGGCGTCGTCATCCGAACAGGCTGAGCTGCTCGGCGCGCGGCTTGGGCGAGTGGAACTGCTCGGTGCTGAGCGGCACCTTGTGCTTGTTCAAGCCGAGCCGCTCGCAGGCGATCTCGAACCGCCGGCCGATGGTCCAGGCATAGGGCCCGGTGCCCTTCATGCGCGCGCCCCAGGTCGAGTTGTAATCCTTGCCGCCGCGCATATCGCGGACGAGCTTCATCACGTGGTCGGCGCGGTCCGGGTAGTTGGCCTTGAGCCACTCCACGAACAGGTCGCGCACTTCGAGCGGCAGGCGGAGCAGCACATAACCGGCGCCCTTGACGCCCGCCATCGCGGCGGCGTCGAGGATGCGCTCGATGTCGGCGTCGTTGATGGCCGGAATGACCGGCGCCACCATCACCGAGGTCGGAATGCCGGCCGCCGACATTTGCCGGAGCGCCTCGAGGCGGCGGCCCGGGGTCGCGGCGCGCGGCTCCATGGTCCGCGCCAGCTTGGCATCGAGCGTCGTCACCGACAGCGCGACCTTGACCAGGTTGCGCTCGGCGAGCCGCGTCAGGATGTCGAGATCGCGCAGGATCAGCGCCGACTTGGTGACGATGCCGACCGGATGCCCGGCGCGCTCCAGCACTTCGAGAATGCCGCGCATGACCTGATACTTGCGCTCGATCGGCTGATACGGATCGGTGTTGGTGCCGATCGCGATGGTGCGCACCTGGTAATTCGGCGCGGACAATTCCTTCTCCAGGAGCGCGGGCGCGTCCGGCTTCACGAACAGCTTCGACTCGAAGTCGAGCCCCGGCGACAGCCCGAGATAGGCGTGGGTCGGCCGCGCGAAGCAATAGACGCAGCCATGCTCGCAGCCGCGATAGGGATTGATCGAGCGGTCGAACGAGATGTCCGGCGACTCATTTCGGGTGATGATCTTCCGCGTCGAGTCGACCGACACCGTGGTGGCGAACGGCGGCAGCTCTTCCAGGCTTTGCCAGCCGTCGTCGAAGGCGATGCGTGCGATCGGCTCATAGCGGCCGGATTGGTTGGACAGTGTGCCACGGCCGCGCCGGCGATCGCGGGCGATGCCGATGTCGGGGATGCCCGATCGGCCATGCTCCCGATAGATTTGCCGCCGAGGGGCTCGGTGGTGAGTTTGCCCGCCGGCGCGGAGGGCACCAACGCCGGCGGGCTGCGGAGAACTGCTGATGAACTGGCCATGGCTGCTATCTAATCCGTCCTTGAGAACAAAACAAGAACAAACGCTGACGCAGCACTGAAATTTTCTAGCGTATTGAAACAACGCCGGGATTCAGGGCTTGTTCCGTCAAAGCCGGTGGATGGCGCCGGCCGGAGGGATGTCCATGCGGAGAACTTCTTTGGGTCGGCTTGCTGACGGCCGCAGCGTTGCTGCCGGCGGCAAATGCAGAGGCTTATGAGGGCCCGTGGTGCATGAGGGCCAATGCGGGCTTTGGCTCGATCGCGGAGATCTGCCACTTCAACAGCTTCGAAGCCTGCCGCAACGAGCGCAGCCACTGGGGCACCACCGCGTTCTGCAGCCAGAACCCGCGCTACCTGCCCTACTGGCAGGGCCGCGGCTTCGGTCAGGAGCCGGGCCGCGCGCTGTCGCGCAAGAAGCATACGGCACTAGCTCCCAGGACGTAGAAGCCTGAGGGCCCGCCGTTATGCTGGCGGAGCCGCGATCAACGCGCGGCTCGCTCGGAGGCGGCCATGGCGGACGGACCAATTCCACGTCGCGATTTTCTGCTGAGCGCCGGCGCTGGCGTCGCGGCAACGGTGGCGGCGGCGAGCCCGGCGCAGTCGCAAGGCGGGGCGCCTGCAACAGCAGCGACACCGCCCGGCCGATCTGATCCTGAAGAACGCCAACGTCATCACCATCGACGCCCGCTCCTCGATCGCCGAGGCGATCGCCATCGCCGGCGACAAGATCCTCGCCGTCGGCCCGGACGCGGCGATGGCGGCGCACACCGCGCCGGCCACCCGCGTGCTCGATCTCAAGAAGCGAACCGTCATGCCGGGCCTGAACGACGGCCACGCCCACATGGACCGCGAGGCGCTCCGCAACGTCTTTCCGGCGCTCGGCAAGGTGCGCTCGATCAAGGACATCCAGGATCGCATCGCCGAGCTCGCCCGCGGCAAGCAGCCCGGCGAGTGGGTCGTCACCATGCCGATCGGCGATCCGCCCTACTATTTCGACATGCCGGAGAGCCTCGCCGAGAAGCGCTGGCCGACGCGGCAGGAATTGGACGCCGCGGCGCCCAACAATCCGGTGTTCATCCGCTCGATCTGGGGCTACTGGCGCGGCACGTTTCCGCTGGTGTCCTGCGCCAACACCGAGGCGCTCAAGCGCGCCGGCATCACCCGCGACACCGTCTCGCCGGTGCCGTCGCTGGTCATCCAGAAGGACGGCAACGGCGATCCGACCGGCGTCTTCATCGAGCAGGAGATGGCGCCGATCGCGGAGATGATCTGGTTCCGCGACGCCGCGCGCTTCTCGCACGCCGACCGGATGCGCGCGCTGCCGCAATCCGCCAAGCTCTATCACGGCGTCGGCACCACCAGCACCTTCGAGGGCCACGGCGCCGCCAACGAACTGCTGCGCGTCTACCGGCAGGCCCGCCACGACGGCACGCTGACGATGCGCTCGACGCTGGCCTTCAGCGCGAACTGGCCGGCGGCCGGCGGCGCGCCGCTCGGGCCGTTCGTCGAGGCCTGGGCGGGATGGCTCGGCGAGCCGGGGCTTGGCGACGACTGGCTCAAGATGGGCGGGCTCTATGTGCAGGTCGGGCGCGGCCCCGCCGACGACGTGCGCGCCTCCGCCGGCACCTACACCGGCTGGGCCGGCTTCAATTCCAGCCACGGCCTGCCGCCCGACCGCTTCAAGGAATTGCTGCTGCAATGCGCCAGGAACGACATCCGCGCCGTCGCCATCGCCGGCGGCGGCGGGCTCGGCGTGCTCGATTTCTACGAGGAGGTCGACAAGCAGATTCCGCTCAAGGGCCGCCGCTGGGTGGTGAGCCACGTCAACGTCATCTCGCCGCGCGACATCGAGCGGATCGCGCGGATGGGGCTCGTGCTGACGACACACACCAACGCCTATCTCTACAAGGCGCTGGAGACCACCGCGAGCAAGCTCAAGCCGGAGCAGTACGACGACATCGTGCCGATGAATGCGCTCGCGCGAAGCCGGCGTGACGGTGTCGCTGGCGACCGACAACGTGCCGATCTCGCTGTGGTATCCGGTCGCGCAGACGGTGGCGCGCAAGGACTTCAAGACCAAGCGGATGTTCGGCGAAAAGCAGGCGCTGTCGCGCATGGATGCGCTGCGCGCCGCGACCGCGAACGGCGCGTATCTGACCTTCGACGAGGCCAAGAAAGGCTCGCTCGAAGTCGGCAAGTATGCCGACCTCACCGTGCTCAGCGCCGACCCGCTCACGGTCGCCGAGGACAAGCTCGCCGACATGACGGCGCAGATGACCATGGTCGGCGGCAGGATCGTGCACGAGACGCCGAACTGGTCCGGCTGATTTCCTGCCCATCGTTTGAACGTTTTCAACTCGACGCGCGACCAATGCGTGAAGCGTGCATGCCGTGCCTTCGGCGCGGCGTGCGCGAAAACATTCACATTGTCCACATTGGGCCGCGAGGCCGGGAGAACTCAGATGAAAAAGCTTTTGTTGCTCGGCGCTCTGACTGCGATCACCCTGTTTCAGGCGGCGCAGCCGAGCGAGGCCTATTTCCGCGGTAAGTGGTGCGCAAAAACGGATAGCGGTGGAGGGGTGGTCGGCGAGCGTTGCGATTTTCCGACCTTCGAAACCTGCCGCTCTTACGTCAACGCCTATCCGAAGTCGTGGTGCGTGCAGAACCAATGGCGTGCCGAAAACTGGGGCATCGTCGGTGACCGGGCGGAAGAGCGCTTCAACCGGATCTATCGCTGAGCTCCAGCAGACGAACAGGCAGAGAACGCGGTTCCTCTAGGAGCCGCCTTCTCCCTCCTTGCCTGAGGCAGATACTTGACTCCGTCAAGTAATTGACCGAGGCTGCTGCCATGGCAGCCTTGGTCGCTCACGATGCGCAGCGCGTCGCCGCGGTGCGCCGTTTCAACCGCTTCTACACCCAGCATCTCGGCGTGCTGCAGGACGGCTGGCTGCAAAGCCCATTTTCGCTGGCCGAGGCGCGGGTGCTCTACGAAATGCACCAGCGCGGCTCTACGACCGCGACCGACATCGGGCGCGCCCTTGGCCTCGACCCCGGCTATCTCAGCCGGATTCTCCGCCGCTTCCACAAGCTCGGCCTGATCCGCAAAGCCGTCTCGCCGGACGATGCCCGGCAGAGCTTCTTGTCGCTGACCGCGCGCGGGCAAAAAGCCTATGCACCCCTCGAGACCCGGACCAAGCGGGAGGTCGGTGCGATGCTCGACCGGCTGAACCCGCCGGAGCAGGAACGGCTGGTCGGGGCGATGCGCGCGGTCGAGACGATGATCGCGCCCGCGCCGACGACCCAGAGCGAGATCGTCCTGCGGGCAACCGAAGCCCGGCGACCTCGGCTGGGTGGTCGCCCGGCACGCCGAGCTTTATGCGCAGGAATACGGCTGGGGTGAAAATTTCGAGGGCATCTGCGCGCAGATCGTCGCCGACTTTGTCAGCAAGTGCGATCCGAGACGCGAACGCTGCTGGATTGCCGCGATGGACGGCCAGAACGTCGGCTGCGTCTTTCTGGTCAAGGATACCGAGACGGTTGCGCGGCTGCGCTTGCTGCTGGTCGATCCGGTGGCGCGCGGACGCGGGCTTGGCACCAAGCTGACCGACGAATGCGTTCGCTTCGCCCGCGCGTGCGGCTATCGGGGCATTACGCTCTGGACCCACAGCGTGCTCACCGCCGCGCGCCACATCTACGAGCAGGCGGGGTTTCGCCTCACCTCAAGCGAGAAGCGCAAGAGCTTCGGCCAGGATGTCGTCAGCGAATATTGGGATATGAAATTCTAGAGCAGTTTCCCCGCAATCGTCATCATGCCGCGGCTTAGCCGTCCGAAGGACGGCGTCGACGCTCGCCTATGTCCGGACCACGCCTATTATGCGCGTGGATGCCGCGACAAGCGCGGGCATGACGGTGGAGATTGACGCAAGTTATGTGGGAAATGCGCTAGGCCAGCTTCACTCACGCCGTCGCACCTTGGGCCTTGGCGCGGCGCATGTTCTCGTCGAGCCGCGGCATCAGCTCGACGAAATTGCATGGCCGGAAGCGGTAATCGAGCTGGTGGACGAGGATTTCGTCCCAGGCGTCGCGGCAGGCGCCGGGCGAACCCGGCAGGCAGAAGATGAATGTCGCGCCCGCCACGCCCGCGGTGGCGCGCGACTGGATCGTCGACGAACCGATCTTGGCGTGGCTGACCATGTGAAACGCGGTCGAGAAACCATCCATCCGCTTCTCGAACAGCGGCTCGACCGCCTCGGGAGTCACGTCGCGGCCGGTGAAGCCGGTGCCGCCGGTCGAGATGATGACGTCGATGCCTTTGTCGGCGATCCAGTTGCGCATCTGCTCGCGGATTTTCTCGACGTCGTCGGTGACGATGGCGCGCCCCGCCACGACATGGCCCGCCTTCTCGATCCGTTCCGCCAGCGTGCCGCCCGACTTGTCGTCGGCCAGCTCTCGGGTGTCGGATACCGCCAGCACCGCGATCTTAAGCGGCACGAAGGGGCGTTTGTCGTCGATGCCGGGCATGGTGAGAGGATTATAGCCTAGCCGCCGCGAATGTATTGCAAGCCTTGATGTTGCCTTCCTTGAACCCGGTCGAGAACCAGCGCTTGCGCTGCTCGGCCGATCCATGGGTGAAGCTATCCGGCACCACCTGACCCTGCGATCTCCGCTGCAGCGTGTCGTCGCCGATCGCCGACGCCGTCTGCAACGCCGCGTCGATGTCGCCGGGATCGAGGAACTGCTTTTGCGCCTCGGCGTGGTTGGCCCAGACGCCGGCGAAACAGTCGGCCTGCAGCTCGACCTGCACCTGCAGGTGATTGGATTGCACGCGGTCGCCGGAGGCGCGCTGCGCCTGCTGCACCTTGGGCAGGATGCCGAGCAGGTTCTGCACGTGGTGGCCGACCTCGTGCGCGATCACGTAGGCCTTCGAGAAATCGCAGGCCTTGCCGGAGCAGCCGCGGAAGCGCGTCTCAAGCTCGCGGAAGAACGCGGTGTCGAGATAGACCTCTTTGTCGTTCGGGCAATAGAACGGCCCCATCGCACTCTGCGCGGTGCCGCAGGCCGAGCGCGTCGCACCCGAAAACATCACGAGCTTCGGCGCGCGGTAGGTCTGGCCGTCCTTGGAGAAGATATCCTTCCACTGCACCTCGGTGCTGCCGAGGACCCGCGCGACGAACTTTCCGGCCTCGTCGCTCGGCGTGCCGGTGCGGCGTGTGTCCTGCTGCTGCGGCGGACGGGAAGGCTGCTCGTAACCGCCCTGGTTGCCGCCGACGATGATGTTGGCGCCGTTGATCAGCAGGAACGGATCGATGCCGAGCGCCCAGCCGATCAGGCCGAGCACCACCATGCCGCCGATGCCGAGGCCGCCGGTGCCGATCGGCAGGCCGCCCATTCCGCCACCGCCGCCGCCAAAGCCGCCGCCCTCGCCGCGACGATCTTCGACGTTGCCGCTTTCCGGCATGTCATCCAAGCGCATTGCGATTCTCCGTCGCCCAACTCGGCAATTGTTGCCGGGTGTTACGCTGTAAGTCCAATCACGGAACGCGGCGCGTGCCGTTCCCACTCCCAATTCGATCCAAATCGATATGGTTCCGCAGCGATTTAAGCGGAAGACCCCCTTCGTCCGTTAAGTCGATTTTTACCGTGAGACGGCATCCTGCGTTTTGTCGGTTTGTAGGTCCCGCGTCGCCGACTGCGTCGCCAAGAGTCAGAGTTCTGAGTCATGGTTGTGTCGCGTCGCGGGGCGTCCTCAAGGGCGCCCCGCGGTCATTTTGAGCTGCCGCCACCGGCGCCTCATTCGGCGCGCATCATCGTTGGCGACTGCGTCGCCGAGATGGCGAAGCTCCCGGCCGACAGCGTCGATCTGGTTTTCGCCGACCCGCCCTACAATCTCCAGCTGCAGCGCGACCTCAAGCGTCCCGACGATTCCAAGGTCGACGCGGTCGACGACGACTGGGACCAGTTCGCGAGCTTTGCCGCCTACGACGCGTTCACCCGCGCCTGGCTGACCGCCTGCAAGCGCGTGCTCAAGCCCTCCGGCACGCTCTGGGTGATCGGCTCCTATCACAACATTTTCCGCGTCGGCACCGTGCTGCAGGACCTCGGCTATTGGATCCTCAACGACGTGGTGTGGCGGAAATCCAACCCGATGCCGAACTTCCGCGGCCGGCGCTTCACCAACGCGCACGAGACGATGATCTGGGCGACCCGCGATCAGGGCGGGCGCTACACCTTCAACTACGAAGCGCTCAAGGCCGGCAACGAAGACATCCAGGTCCGCTCCGACTGGACCTTGCCGCTGTGCACCGGCGAAGAGCGGCTCAAAGGCCGCGACGGCAAGAAGCTGCATCCGACGCAGAAGCCCGAGGCGCTGCTCGCCCGCGTCATCCTGGCGAGCTCGCGGCCGGACGACCTCGTGCTCGACCCGTTCAACGGCACCGGCACCACCGGCGCGGTCGCTACCCATCTTGGCCGCCGCTACATCGGCATCGAACGCGACCCGGCCTATGCCAAGGCCGCCGAAAAGCGCATCGCCGCGGTGAAGCCGCTGGAAGCGCCGTCGCTCGCACCGTTCATGACCGCGCGGGAGGCGCCCCGCGTGGCGTTCGCATCGCTGATCGAGCGCGGCATGATTTCGGCGGGCGCCAAGCTCGTCGACGCCAAGAAGAAGCACCGGGTGCTGGTACGCGCCGACGGCGCTGTGGCGTTCGGCGATGCGGTCGGCTCGATCCACCGCATGGGCGCGCTGGCGCAGGGCCTCGACGCCTGCAACGGCTGGACCTTCTGGCATCTCGAAACGCCGAAGGGGCTCATTTCGATCGACGCGCTGCGCGCCGAGATCAGGGCGGAGATGGCGGAAGCCTAGGGCCTGATCTCGCAGAGCAGGCGATAGACGCCGACCGCGGCTGCGGGAAATTTCTCCAACAGTGCGCCTGCGATCTTCTCCGCTTCAGTCACCCTCAGCGTCTCGATGTAAAGGCAAGCCTCGATCTTGCGGTCGCCACCGCGCAGCCGCTCCTCTTCGGACACCGGAATGGTACGTGCGTCCACCGCCGTCCAGATTTCGCCGCAGGCCACGGCCTTGTCCAGGACCAGCCTCTCGAGCATGGTCTTGAGCGCGTCCTGGTCAACCTCTTCGGTAAACCGCACCGCGACCGCCGCCCGCCCCGCATCGCGCCAAGTCGGAGCGTCCGGTGGCAAACTGTGCGGATCATGTCCTTGAAAATCTCGGACATGATCTTGTGCGTCATCGGCGTCGGATGATTGAGCCGCTCGATATAGGCGGCCGATTTCAGAACATCTGCCGATTGCGTGAGATAGAGATTGAAATAACGCGGCTGCCCCGACACCGCCTCGTACCGCCGCCCGAGCAGGAAGCCCGGAACCGCAAGCCGCTCCGCAAGGTGCTCGTGCTGAAACCACTCCTCGAACTCGGCCTCGCGGCCGGGCGCGGCGTTGTTGAAGATCGCCAGAATGCCGGGCAGCGCTTCGGTCATCAGCCGCCCTTCACGCCTTGGGTGTTCACATAGAGCGCGTAGACCGAATGGCTCGCCGCCATGAACAGGCGGTTGCGCTTCGGTCCGCCGAAGCAGACGTTGGCTGAGCGCTCCGGCAGGCTGACGTGGCCGATCGGCGCGCCCTCCGGGTTGAAGATACGGACGCCGTCGAGCTCCGGCGTGCCCATGCCCCAGCCGCACCACAGATTGCCGTCGACATCGACGCGGAAACCGTCGGGCGTGCCGTCCTTCTCGGTGACGATCAGCTTCCTGCCGTTGGCAAGCTTGGCGCCGTCGCCGGTCACATCGAACACATAGATCGCGCGCGGCACCGTGCCGGACTCCACGATGTAGAGCTTCTTCTCGTCCGGCGAGAAGGCGAGCCCGTTCGGGCGCTTCACCTCGCCGGAGGTCACCACCGTCGCCTGCCCGGTCTTGCCGTCGATCCGGTAGACCGACTGCGGCAGCTCCGACTCGGCCGTCTCGCCATTCCAGTTGCCGGTGATGCCGGCGTCCATGTCGGTGAACCAGATCGAGTCGTCGGATTTCACCACGATGTCGTTCGGCGAATTGAGCCGCTTGCCGTCGAAGCGGTCCATCAGCACGGTGATGCGGCCGTCGTATTCGGTGCGGGTGACGCGGCGGCCGTGCTCGGCGGTGACGAGGCGGCCCTGGCGATCGCGGGTGTTGCCGTTGGCGTAGTTCGAGGGCTTGCGGTAGACGCTCGTGGCGCCGGTTTCCTCGTCCCAGCGCATGATGCGGTTGTTGGGGATGTCGCTCCATAACAGGCACCGGGCGTCGCCGAAATAGACCGGCCCCTCGGCCCAGCTATAGCCCTGCGACAGCCGCTCGACGCTCGCCAGCGGCACCCGATATTTGTCGAAGCTCTTGTCGAGCGTCTTGATCGCCGGATCGGGCAGCCGCTCGTTCAGCACCACGGGCGGCGTCGGGGTCGGGTACATGGGGTCTCCCTCTACGTTTCTGCCTGAGCATAGCAGGGCTGCCGCCGCGTGAAGCCCTCAACCACGCAGCCGCCCTATGCTATAGTCCGGCCATCAAACCTTTCCGGGATCGGGCCATGGACCAGAAGACCTTCGACCGCGCCGCCGAGGACCTCGGCAACGCCATCCACCTCGAGCACGTCAACGTCACCATCCCCGACCAGCGCATCGCCTCGCTGTTCTATGGCGCGGGGCTCGGCCTCACCCGCGATCCCTATCTGATGGTGATGGACGACAACATGTGGATGAACGTCGGCCGCAGCCAATTCCATCTGCCGAGCGGCAAGCCGCAGGTGCTGCGCGGCAAGACCGGCATCGTCATCGAGGGCCGCGAGGATCTGCTCAAGCGGCTCGCCACCGTGAAGCCGAAGCTCGCCGACACCAAGTTCAACTTCACCGAGACCAACGATTACGTCGAGGCGACCTGCCCCTGGGGCAACACCATCCGGCTGCATGAGCCGGACGCCGCGCGCTTCGGCCGCATCAATCTCGGCATTCCTTATGTCGAGTTCGACGTGCCGGTCGGCACTGCCAAGGGCATCGCGAAATTCTACCGGCAGATGATCGACGTGCCGGCGGAGGTCGTGAACGGCGACGGCACCACGGCCAAGGTCACCGTCGGCAAGAACCAGAACCTGCTTGTTCCGCGAGACCGACAAGCCGCTGCCGGACTACGACGAGCATCATGTGCAGATCTATGTCGTGAATTTCTCCGGTCCGCACCAGCGCCTCGGCGTCGCGCGGCCTCGTCAACCGCGAGGACAACCAATACCAGTACCGCTTCCGCGACATCACCGATCTCGACACCGGCAAGCACCTGTTCACCATCGAGCACGAGGTGCGCTGCCTCACCCACCCGATGTTCATGCGGCCGCTGGTCAACCGCAATCCGGCGCAAACGGCGCGCAACTACTCTAACGGCTACGACCAGAACTCCTGGGCGATGGAGCCGCAGCACTTCGACGATCAGCAGGCGCGCCGCGCGGCGCAGATGGCCGCGGCAAGCAAAGCCAATTGATCGAAGTCCCAGCGGACACGGCGGGCGCAAGATGCGCCGCCGTTTTCTTGGGTGACAATACCAGCAAACCATCAGCGGGCATCACATGATCGACTGCTACACGTGGACGACGGACAACGGCTACAAGCCCCGGATGATGCTTGAGGAGACCGGGCTTCCGCACCGGATCGTCCCGGTCAATCTGCGCGAGAAGGCGCAGATGGCGCCGGAGTTCATGGAAATCAGTCCCGGCCACAAGATCCCGGCGATCGTCGATCACGACGGTCCGGGCGGCACGACGGTGAAGCTCTGCGAGTCCGGCGCGATCCTGAAATACCTCGCCGAGAAGTCCGGCAAATTCTATCCGAGCGACCTTGCCGCGCGGGCGAAGGTCGATCAGTGGCTGTTCTACGGGTCGGCGACCTTCACCACGCTATCGCAGCAGTTCGGCCATTGGGTGGTCCGCAATCCCGAGAAGGTGCCGGCGGCGCAAAAACATTACGACGCGGTGTTGCGTGACATGCTCGGCATTCTCGACCGGCATCTGGCGTCGAGCGAATATTTCGGCGGCGCCTATTCGATCGCCGACATGACCATGTATTCGGACGTGCACCTGCACGGCGTCAAGGACATCGGTCTCGGCGATTATCCCAACGTGAAGCGCTGGCACGATGCGATCGAAGCGCGCCCGGCGGTTCAGCGCGCGTGGGGGCCGTTTCCGGCCTGAACAACGGTCCGGCCGCGACGCCGGGCCTCACCTCGCCGCCGTCACCTGAATTTCGATCATCTTGGCCGGCGATTGCAGCCGCGCCTCGATGCAGGCGCGCGCGGGCCCGCTGCCCGCCACCACCCAGGCGTCCCACACCTTGTTGAACTCGTCGACCACGCGGATGTCCTGCAGCCAGATCGTCGCCTGCAAAAGCTTCGACTTGTCGGTACCGCCTTGTTTCAAAAGGCCATCGATCTTGCCGAGGATTTCCTTGGTCTGCTCGGCGACGCTCTGGCCCACCGTCGCCTCGGCGGTCAGGCCGGCCAGATAGACCGTATCGTTGTGCACCACCACGCGCGACATGCGTGGGCCGTTCTCGAAGCGCTGGATGGTCATCGCGATCTCCTTGGGGTTCGCCGGGGCGGTCTTTGCGTTGCAGCGCCCTCGGCTCGGGGTAGGATGTGAGCAATTGCCCGCCGCCATACGGGACGAGTGCGACGGAAAATTCAAGGGGCAGCCGTCAGGGAGGCAAGCCTTCAAGGAGGACGTGTCGTGCGCAAGATGACAGGCGTGCTGGTCGCGCTGCTGCTCGGGGGCGCCGCCGTCGGCACCGCGAGCGCGCAGGCGCCCTACCCCAGCCGCCCGATCCGCGTCGTCGTGCCGTTCGGCCCCGGCGGGTTCGCCGACATCACCGTCCGCCTGGTCGGCCAGAAACTCGCCGAGCGCACCGGCCAGCAGGTCGTGATCGAGAACCGTCCCAGCGCCGGCGGCATCATCGCCGCCAATGCCGTGACCTCGGCGCAGCCGGACGGCTACACGCTGTTCGTATTCTCGAGCGGGATCGCGCTCAGCAAAGCCCTGCTCAAGACCATGCCGTTCGATCCGGCGACCGCGTTCACTTCGATCTCGACCATGGCGCTGTTCGACCTGCTGCTGCTGGTCAAGACCAACTCGCCGATGCGGACGCTCAAGGATGCGCTGGACACCGCGCGCGCCGATCCGGCCAAGTTCAACGTCGGCACCATCAATCCCGGCAGCACCCAGAACGTCACCGCGGAGCTGCTTCGCTCGACGACCGGCATCGCCATGACGATCGTGCCCCATCGCACCTCGGCCGAGGTGCTCACCTCGCTACTGCGCGGCGACACCCAGATCGGCGTGGATTCTTATGCCGCGCTGAAATCGCCGATCGATGCCAAGCAAATCCGCGCCATCGCAGGAAGCGGCAGCAAGCGGTCGCCGATGCAGCCGAACGTGCCGACGCTGCGGGAAAGCGGCGTCGATGCCGCGGTCGACGGCTGGAATTCGCTGGTCGCGCCGGCCGGCACGCCCAAAGACATCGTCACAGTGCTCAACGGCCATGTCCGCGCCATCATCGCCGACCCGGACTTTCAGCGGCGGATGCTCGATCTTGGCGGCGAGCCCGTCGCCGGCTCGCCCGAAGAGCTCGACGCGCGGCTGAAATCCGACATCGACATGTGGGCGGCGGTGGTCAAGAAGGCCGGACTGGAGCCGCACTGAGATGCCTACCTGACAGATTGCCGATGACCCAACCGCTCAAGATCGACGCTCATGTGCATGTCTTCACCACCGACATGCCGCTGATCGACAACCCGCGTCACGCGCCGAAATACAGCTTCACCCACGAGCAGCTGATCGCCACGCTCGACAAGCATGGCGTCGAGCGCGCGGTGATCGCCGCGGCAAGCCCGTGGGGCGACTACAACGACTACACGCTCGCGGCATGCCGGGCGCATCCGAAGCGCCTGCGCGGCACCGCCATCGTCAAGCCCACCGTGGACCGCTTCGCGCTGGAGGCGATGAGCCGCAACGGTTTCGTCGGCGTGCGGCTTCCCTTCATCGGCCTGCCGAAGCTGCCCGACATCACCACCTTCGATTATCGCGCCTTGTTCCGCCGCCTCGCCGATCTCGACTGGCACGTGCATCCTCACGTCGAAGGCGAGGACCTGCCGAAAATCCTGCCGACGCTGGAGGCCTCCGGCGTGAAGATCGTGGTCGATCATCTCGGCCGGCCACATCCGGATGCCGGCATCAACAGCGAAGGCTTCAAGGCGCTGCTGCGCTCGATCGACAAGGGCCGCACCTGGGTCAAGGTGTCGGGCGGCTATCGGCTCGGGGCCGAAATCGGTCGACTACGCGCGAGAGCTTCTGCGCGTCGCCGGGCCTGATCGTCTGGTGTGGGCAAGCGATTGCCCGTTCGTCGGCCACGAGGGCCAGTTTCCCTATCAGTCCACGATCGACTGGCTCAACGACGCCGTGCCGGACGCGACGGCGCGCGCCAAGATTTTCGGCGAGACGGCGCTGAAGCTCTATTTCAACGGCGAATAAGACGGGGGCGCAGGTCATGACACGTTTTCGCATCCAAGCGTTGGCGCTGACCGCGGCTTGCTGCCTGCTCGCGGCGACGGGCCAGAGCCTCGCCGACTATCCGGAGAAACCGATCCGGCTGCTGCTGCCGTTTCCGGCGGGCGGCGCGGTGGACATCGTCGCCCGCGTGGTCGCGGCGAAAATGGCCGACGACCTCGGCAAGCCGTTCGTGATCGAGAACAAGGCCGGCGCCGGCGGCATCATCGCGACCGACAGCGTGGCGAAGTCCGCGCCCGACGGCTACACGCTGCTGCTGACCACGCCCAACCACACGATCAACGCCGCGCTGCAGGCCGTCGCTGCCCTACGACACCGAGAAGGATCTCGTGCCGGTTTCGGTGGTCGCCGAGGTGCCCGAGGTGCTGGTGAGCTATCCCGGCGCGCCGTTTACGAGTTTTGCGGAATTCATCGACCACGCCAAGAAACATCCCGGCACGCTGAACTATGCCTCGGCCGGCATCGGCACGCTGCCGCATGTCACTATGGAGTTGCTGCTGCGGCGGACCGGCATCCAGGTCGCGCACATCCCCTATCGGGGCGCGGCGCCGGCCATGACCGACCTGCTCGCCGGCCAGGTCCAGCTCAAGATGGACACCTACACGACCTCCAATCCGCAGGTTGTCGCCGGCAAGCTCCGCATGCTCGGCATCGCCAGCCGCCAGCGCTCCAAGCTGATGCCCGACACGCCGACCATCGCCGAGATGGGGCTCCCCGGTTACGAAGGCATCCTGTGGATCGCGATCCTGGCGCCGGCCGGCACGCCCCAGGCGATCATCGACAAGCTCTGCGGCGGCCAGCGCGAAAGCAGCCCGCACGCCGGACATCGTCGAGCGTTTGCAGCGCGACGGCGTCGAGCCGGTCGGCGGCACGCCATCCGAACTCGGACAGTTGATCGCACGCGAATTGCCACAGTGGCGCGAACTCGCCAAAGCGGCCAATATCAAACTGCAATGATCGCCGGCTAGAACTCCCCCGGAAGGACGCCGCGGAATGCCGAAGCTGACCACAGGCCCCGATCCCCATCCGAAAAAGCCGAAGATCAAGGCGCCGCCGGGAGCGTGCGACACCCACATCCACCTGTTCGGGCCCGCGGCGAAATATCCGTTCGCGCCGGACAGTCCCTACATCGCCCACGAGGCGCTGCCGGAAACCTTCATGGCGTTGCAGGACACGCTCGGCATGAGCACCGCCGTGATCGTCAGCCCCGGCGGCTATGGCCGCAACTATTCGCTGCTCGCCGACGTGCTGACGAAGTATCCCGAGCGCTTCCGCGGCATCGCGCTGTTGCGCGACGACACGCCGTCGTCCGAGATCGGCCGGCTCACCAAGCTTGGCGTCCGCGGCATGCGCATGATGAGCCACAAGCGCGGCCAGCACGTGCCGAACTATTCGCCCAAGATCGCCGCCCGCGTGCACGAGCACGGCTGGCACATCCAGTTCTATCCGCACGGCACCGACATCGTCGATTACGCCGACAAGCTGCTCGCGCTGCCGAACCCGATCGTGCTCGACCATTTCGCCAGCATCCCGGCCCAGGGCGGCGTCGATCAGCCTGCCGTGACGGCCGTGCTGAAAATGCTCGACAGCGGCAGGGTCTGGCTCAAGCTGTCCGGGCCGATGCGCTGCACCGACGAGCCGCCGCCCTATCCGTCGCTGACGCCGCTGGCGCACGTTTTCGTCAAGCACGCGCCGGAGCGCATGGTGTGGGGCTCGGATTGGCCGCACGTCAATCTCGACGGCATGGTGATGCCGAACGACGGCGACCTGCTCGATCTGCTGGCCGAATGGGTGCCGGAGGCTGCGGTGCGCAACCGCATCCTGACGCAGAATCCCAAGGCGCTGTACGGCTTCTGATCAGCGCGCGGGCGTTGGCGAAAGCCCGGCGTGCGCGACGACCTTGCGCATCACGTTCGGCAGCGCCTCGCCGTGCAATTCCGCGAGCGCGACCCAGCGCATACCGGCGGGCGCCTTGGTCTTCGCCGGCGCACGCGCGACATAGACCGCCTGCTGCAAGGGAAAATGCGTGAAGCCGTGCTCGACCACGCCAGGCAGCCGCCGCCATTTGGCCTTCAGCGGCGCCTGCGCCAACGCGTCCGCCTCGTCCAGCTCATGGGTCCAGGCGGTCGACGGCACCTCGGTCATGCCGCCAAGAAGTCCCTTGGTGGGCCTCGTGCGGATCAGCACATGATCGTCGGCGCGTATGACGACGAACGACGCGCCGTGGCGCATCTTGCCTTCCACCTTCGGCGCCTTGCGCGGGAACGTCTCGGCGTCGCCGCGGGCGCGGGCGATGCAGGCGTCCAGCCAAGGGCAGATGCCGCAGGCCGGCTTCTTCGGCGTGCAGATCGTGGCGCCGAGATCCATCATCGCCTGGGTGAAATCGCCGGCGCGCCGCTGCGGCACCAGCGTCTCGGCGCGGGCGCGGATTTCAGCCTTCGCCGCCGGCAATTCGGTCTCGACCGCATAAAGCCGCGCGATCACCCGCTCGATGTTGCCGTCGATCGCCACCGCCCGCCGCCCGAACGCGATCGCCGCGATCGCCGCCGCGGTGTAGCCGCCGATGCCGGGCAGCGTCCGCAGGCCAGCCTCGGTGTCGGGGAAATGTCCGTCGTGCTGCGATGCCACCGCCTGCGCGCAGGCGTGCAGGTTGCGCGCCCGGGCGTAATAGCCGAGCCCGGCCCAGGCCTTGAGCACGTCGTCGAGCGGCGCCGCGGCCAGCGCTTTGACACTCGGCCAGCGCGCCAGGAATTTCGCGTAATACGGCCCGACCGCCTTCACGGTGGTCTGCTGCAGCATGATCTCGGACAGCCAGACGTGATAGGGATCGGCCCGCTCGCCCGGCGCGGAGCGCCACGGCAGATGGCGGCGATGCCGGGCGTACCAGGCGAGCAGCACGGCAGGATCGGGCGCCTCGTCCACACCCGCCGCATCGCGCTTCTTCCGGACCGCTGCGCCTGCTACCCTCATGATGCATCGTTTCTATAGAGCCCGACGCCGTGAACAAGCCCCGCCCCATCCGCAAGCTCGCCGAACTCACATCGGAGTTCATGGCGGACGCGTTTCGCAAGCAGGGCTTCGCCGCGTCCGAACTGGTGACGCGCTGGAAGGACATCGTCGGCACCGAGATCGCGGCCCACGCCGAGCCGGTCAAGCTGCAATGGCCGCGCGAGGTCAACGGCGAGCCGGCCGAGCCCGCAACCCTGGTGCTGCGCGTCGAGGGGCCGGTGTCGATCGAGATCCAGCACCAGTCCGCGGTGATCCTGGAGCGGATCAATCGCTTTTTCGGCTGGCAGGCGGTCGGGCGGATCGCGCTCCGCCAGGCCCCGCTGTCGCGCCCCAAGGTCAAAGCCGCGCCGCCGAAGCTCGATGCCGCCGAGGTGGCGCGCGTCGAAGCTACGCTTGGCGCCGTCACCGACGACGAGCTGCGGGCGGCGCTCGGGCGGCTTGGCGCCGCCGTCAAAGGCCGCTGAATCGGGCCGTGTTGGCCGTTTACCGGATCAAACGAACGTGACCGCACGGCCACTGTCGCCCTTGGCGAAGCGGCCCGCCAATGCCACATTGCGGTCCAATATTGGGACCGGATTGAACCCCTACGGAGCTTTCAGGTGATCACACGTCGGAACTTGCTGGTTGGCGCCAGCGTCGTCGCGCTCGTTGTCGCAGTCGGCGGCATCGAGGCCCTGCTCGAGGCGCAGCCCGCCGCCGCGCAAAGCACGACCGCGGCTGAGCTCCTGGTTCCGCCGCCGCTCGGCGACCGCGCGCTCGGCAAGGACGACGCGCCGGTCACCATCGTCGAATACGCCTCGATGACCTGCCCGCACTGCGCCCATTTCCACGAGACCACCTATCCGGAACTGAAGAAGCGTTACATCGACACCGGCAAGGTGCGCTTCATCTTCCGCGAATTCCCGCTCGATCCGCTGGCCGCCGGCGCCTCGATGCTGGCGCGCTGCGCCGACAAGGAAAAATTCTATCCGCTGATCGAGACGCTGTTTCAGCAGCAGACCAAATGGGCGGTCGAGAAGCCGATCCCGCAGCTCATGGCGATCGCCAAGCAGGCCGGCATGAGCGAGCAGACCTTCAACGCCTGCCTGTCGGACCAGAAGATGCTCGACGCCATGCAGGCCGAGCAGAAGCGGGCCACCGAAAAGTTCGGCGTCAATTCCACGCCGACGTTGTTCGTCAACGGCAAGAAGCACGTCGGCGGCGTGTCGATCGAGGACATGGCCAAGGCCATCGACTCGTTTCTGCCGAAGACCTGACCTTCCGAAGACCTGAACGCCTAACGCAGCGTTATTCCGACTTGATGCCGGCGGTCTTGACGACCTCCGGCCAACGCTGCAGCTCGCTCTTGATGAAGGCGTCGAACTGCTGCGGCGTACCGCCGACGATGTCGGCGGCCTGCGCTTCCGTGATGGCCGAGCGCACCGCCGGCACCTGCAGGACCTGATTGAAAATGCCGTTGATGCGCGCGACGAGCGCGGGCTCCATGCCGGCCGGCCCCGCGATGCCATGCCAAACGGCAACGTCGAAGCCGGGTATCGTTCGCCCGGCCGCCGGCGTGTCCGGCAGTTGCGGCATCGGCCGCATCTGGACCCCGGCGAGCGCGCGAACCTTGCCTTCCCTGATCTGGCCGAGCGCCGTCGAAACGGTGATGATCGCGGTGTCGGCCTCGTTGCGCAGCAGCGCCGTCAGCATTTCCGCACCGGAACGATAGACGACGTTGACCTGGTCGATCCCGGCCTTGCTGTTGAGATAGGCCATGAACAGATGCGTCCAGTTGCCGAGGCCCGCCGAGGCGTAGTTGAACTTGCCGGGTTGTTGTTTCGCCGCGGCCACGAATTCGGCCAGCGTCGTATAAGGCAAGGTCGGCCGGATCAGTATGGCCGCCGGCAAGTTGGCGGCGTGGATGATCGGCGTGAAGGCCGTGTGCGGATCGTAGGGCAGTTTGGCCCCGAGCACGTGCGACACGGCGTTAGGGCCAACCTCGGCGAGGAACAGCGTGTAGCCATCCGGCTTCTCGCGCGCCACGGCGGCCGCGGCGATGGTGCCGCCGGCTCCCGGCCGGTTCTCCACGATCAGCGGCTGTCCGTTGGCGAATTGCGCAAAGCCGTTCGACAGGTTGCGCGACAAGCGTGTCGGCCGCCCCACCGGCGCCGACTGTGACCAACAGCCGAACCGGCCGATCGGGCCATTGCGCCGCCGACTGGGCAAAAGCCGGAACGGCGGCGAACACGGCAACGGCAAGTGCGGCAACCCGGAGGCCGTGTCGGCCTGCAAGACAGCTGAACGCCATGGCAATTGTCCCCCCTAAAAGCTCTCTGCCTTGGTAGCACGGCAACAAAAGCCGAATCACCTCGGCCTCAATTCCCGCGTCCCGGGGCTTGGGCCGCGGTTTGCACCGCAACCCAAAAAGGGCCGCAGCCGCGCAACCCCAATTCCCCTGTATTGCATTGATTCTCACAGGTTTTTTCCGCCTTTGAAACGACACAGGCGGGGATAAGTTCGGCTTTCTGTTGCTGTCTGCGGGCTGCCGATTCATTCTCCGCGCGGATGCGGCACCTGTGCTTTCCGACTCACGGCCTCGCGGCGTGAGCGGGTTGGATTGTTTTGCCCCTTTTGGGCTGCAACTTGGAACTGGATTGGAATGAAACTCACCCGTCTGCGACTGATCGGCTTCAAGTCCTTCGTCGAGCCGACCGACTTCCTGATCGAGCCCGGCCTGACCGGCGTGGTCGGGCCGAACGGCTGCGGCAAGTCGAACCTGGTCGAGGCGCTGCGCTGGGTGATGGGCGAAACCTCGCACAAGTCGATGCGCGCCGCCGAGATGGACGACGTCATCTTTGCCGGCAACAACAACCGGCCGCCGCGCAACACCGCCGAAGTCGCGATCCAGATCGACAACGGCAAGCACGAGGCGCCGTCGCAGTTCAACGATCACGACACGCTCGACATCTCGCGCCGGATCGAACGGGAAAAAGGGTCGCTCTACCGCATCAACGGCCGTGAGGTCCGCGCCCGCGACGTCATGACCCTGTTCGCCGACGCTTCGACCGGCTCGCGCTCGCCTGCGCTCGTTCATCAGGGCCGCATCGGCGAGATCATCCAGGCCAAGCCCGAACAACGCCGCCGGGTCCTGGAAGAGGCCGCCGGAATTTCCGGCCTGCACGCCCGCCGCCACGAGGCCGAATTGCGGCTCAAGGCCGCCGAAACCAACCTTCTCCGCGTCGATGACGTGGTCAAGCAACTGGCCGGCCAGATCGACGCGCTCAAGCGCCAGGCCCGGCAAGCAATCCGCTATCGCAACGTCTCGGCCGAAGTCCGCAAGGTCGAGGCCACGCTCTATTACCTGCGCTGGCAGGGCGCCAACGCCGAAGTGGCGGAATCCGACCGCGCCAAGGATTTGAGCGTACGCGCCGTCGCCGAAGCCACCATCGCCCAGAGCGAGGCCGGCAAAAACCGCGAGGAAATGGCATCAGGCGTGCCGCCGCTTCGCGAAGCCGAGGCGCGCGCCGCCGCGGCCTTGCAGCGCCTGCTGATCGCCCGCGACACGCTCGACGCCGAGGAGACCCGCGCCCGCGAGCGCCTGGCCGAACTCGACCGCCGGCTCGCGCAGTTCGCCGACGACGTCGCGCGCGAGCGCACGCTCGTGGCCGACGCCGAAGCGGCACTGGCCCAGCTTGCCCAGGAAGAAGAGACGCTCCGCAACGAAGCCCGCGTCAGCGCCGAGCGCCGCACCGGCGTCGATGCCCGCGCGGCCGAGGCCGATGCCGTGGTCGGCGCTGCGGAACAGACCTTCGGCGAGCTGACCGGCGCGCTCGCCGACCTCACCGCCAAGCGCAAGCAGCTCACCCAGACCGCGCGCGAGCAGTCCGAGCGCGTCGCCCGGATCGAAAGCGAAATCGCCAATATCGAAGCCGGCCTTGCGTCCGTCTCCGAGAGCCGGCCCGATGTCGCCGCACTCGCGGCAGCGCTCGAAAGCGCGCAGACTGCAGTCGCTGAGGCCGAACAGGCCGCGGTCGCCACCGAAACCGCCCACGGCACGGCGCGCAAGAACCTGGACGCCGCCCGCATTCCGCTGGCCGACGCCGAACGCGCGGTGCAGCGCCTCGACACCGAAGCCAAGACGCTGATGAAGCTTCTGGCGGTCGAGACCGAGAGCATGTGGCCGCCGGTGATCGACAAGATGACCGTCGAGAAGGGCTACGAGATCGCGCTTGGCGCGGCGCTCGGCGACGATCTAGACGCGCCGGTCGACCAGCAACACGCCATGCGCTGGATGGGCGCCGCAATCGACCCATCCGATCCGACGCTGCCGGAAGGCGCGCAGTCGCTCGCCCAGTTCGTGCAGGCGCCGCCGGAACTGTCCCGTCGCCTCGCCCAGATCGGCGTGGTCGAGCGTGCCGAAGGCGCGCGCCTCGCCGGCCTGCTCAAGCCCGGTCAACGCCTCGTTTCGCGCGACGGCGATCTTTGGCGCTGGGACGGCTTTGCCGCCGATGCCCACGCCCCGACCGGCGCCGCACGCCGCTTGGCGCAGCGCAGCCGCCTCTCCGACATCGACGGCGAACTCGTCGCCGCCCGCACGGCAGTCGAGGACAAGCGCAGGACCGCCGAGGCTGCCCAGTCCGCGCTGACTGCAGCAGGCGCGGCCGAAGCTGCCGCCCGCGAGCATTGGCGCAGCGCTCAGCGCGAGGCCGACAACGCGCGCGAACTGCACGCCATGGCTGAGCGCGAGATGGCGCGCAACACTGCGCGCATATCCGCCCTGACCGAGGCCAAGACCCGGCTCAGCACCGGCCGCGACGAAGCGCAGGCCGGCCTTGGCGTCGCCGAAAGCGCGCTCGCCGAACTGCCGCCATCGGCCGATCTGGAAGGCCAGCTCGCCGCCATTCGCACCGAGATCGAGGGCAAGCGCGCCGAGCTTGCCGAGGTCCGCGCCGAGGCGCAGGCGCTGGCGCGCGAAGCAGAGCTCGCCGACCGCCGCCTCAACGCCATCGGCACCGACCGGCAAGCCTGGAGCGACCGCCGCGACCGCGCCATCGCCCAGATCGCAACGCTCGACACCCGCAGCGCCGAGGCCAAGCAGGAGCGGGCCTCGCTCGCCGATGCGCCGGCCATCTTCGAAGAAAAGCGCCGCTTGCTGATCGAAGAGGTGCAGGGCGCCGAGACCACCCGCGCCGCCGCCGCCGATCGTCTGGCCGAGGCCGAAAATGCGTTGGCCGCCACCGACCGCGCCGTCCGCGCCGCGCTCGAAGCGCTCGGCGTCGCCCGCGAGGAGGCGGCCCGCGCCGAAGAGCGCGTCGAAGGGGCCAAGCGGCGGCTGACCGACATCGCCCACGAAATCCACGAGATGCTCGAATGCGAGCCCGATGCGGTTGCGGAGCTTGCCGGCATCGCGCCGGAAACCACCCTGCCGGACGTCGCCACCGTCGAAACCGAGCTTGGAGCGGCTGCGGCGGGAACGCGAGCGGCTCGGCGCCGTCAACCTGCGTGCCGAAGAAGAGCTCGGCGAGATCGAAACCCAGCACACCACGCTGACGACGGAACGCGACGACCTGGTCGAAGCCATCGCCCGGCTGCGCCAGGGCATCGTCAGCCTCAACAAGGAAGCCCGTGAGCGGCTGCTTGTCGTCATTCGCCAACGTCAACACCCAGTTCCAGCGGCTGTTCACCGAGCTGTTCGCCGGCGGCACCGCGGAACTGCGGCTGATCGAGCACGACGATCCGCTGGAAGCCGGCCTGGAGATCTTCGCCAAGCCCCCCGGCAAGAAGCCGGCAACGCTTTCGCTGCTCTCGGGCGGCGAGCAGGCGCTGACGGCGCTGGCGCTGATCTTCGCGGTGTTCCTCACCAATCCGGCGCCGATCTGCGTGCTGGACGAGGTGGATGCCCCGCTCGACGATCACAACGTCGAGCGCTTCTGCGATCTGCTCGACGAGATGGGACGCTCGACCGACACCCGCTTCGTCATCATCACCCACAATCCGATCACCATGGCGCGGATGAATCGCCTCTACGGCGTGACCATGGCCGAACGCGGCATCTCCCAGCTCGTCTCGGTCGATCTGGAAGCGGCGGTGAAGATCAGGGATTCGGCCGCCTAGCCGGACGGTACTTAAACACCACCAGATTTCGGCACCAGCGTCGGTTCGTCCAGCCAGGCCTCGCTGGCGCTCCAGATATGTTCTTGCCCGCAGTCCGGGCATTGCATCCGCCCTGCCACTTCGGGCAAGCGGCTGAACACCGCCGGTTCGGTTTCGATCGCCGTCGAAACCGCGCGCCCGGTGCGCGGGCAACGGATCATCACCGCCCCCATAGGTCCCTCCCCCGACTCCCCCGAGCCGATATTTTCAATAGTTGGCCGTCGGTGACACAGCTAAGGCGACACCAAGGCACTCGGTCCGACCTGTGGACGCTGTGGATAACTTTTTTTGCGATTTTCTAGGAACCGAGGAACCAGCGGCCTCCGGCCGCGTTGGGTCCCCGTGATTGTGTAATCGTCGGGCGGCAGCCCCCCTTACCCCCCGAACCGCCGTTCGACGAAGTGACCCCAGGCCGAAAGCCTGGGGTCTTTTTTTGTTGAAATGCCGAACCTACGTCATGATGCCATCGACAAAGCGACAGAGGTTGCTGTGTCCAGCAACCCGCCCTCCGTGATGCTTCCCTGACCCCGCTAGGAGCCCTTCATGTCCACGACCGGCTGGATCGTCCTCGGAGTGATCGTCGTCTTCGCGCTGTGGATCATCATGATCTACAACCAGCTTGTGGCCATGCGTCAGCGGGTCGGGCAGGCCTTCGCCGACGTCGACGTGCAGCTCAAGCTGCGCCACGACCTGATCCCGAACCTGGTCGAGACGGTAAAGGGCTACGCCGCCCATGAGCGCGGCACGCTGGAGGCGGTGGTGCAGGCGCGGAACGCCGCGGTCGCCGCCCAGGGCCCGGCGCAGCAGGCGGCAGCGGAGAACATGCTGACCGGCGCGCTCCGTCAGATGTTCGCGCTCGCGGAGGCCTATCCGGACCTCAAGGCCAACCAGAACTTCCAGCAGCTTCAGGCCGAGTTGTCCGACGTCGAAAACAAGATCGCGGCGGCGCGCCGGTTCTTCAACAACTCGGTGCAGGAGTACAACACCGGCATCCAGCAATTCCCCGCGGCGCTGTTCGCCGCCACGCTGGGCTTCAGCCAGCGGACCTTCTTCGATGTCGGCGAAGAGCGCGCCGTAGTCGAGAAGGCGCCGCAGGTGAAGTTCTAGCCGGCGGGCAACCGGCGGGAGCGGATCATGGCTGCCGCCTACGGCCTCTACACCCACATCCAGTCGAACAAGCGGCGCTCGATCGCGCTGCTGCTCGGGCTGTTCTTCCTGGTCTACCTGATGGTGTTCGCCGGCGCCCTGCTGGCGGAAGGCATCACCCAAGAAGCCTCGCTCGACTGGCTGCTGCGCAAGGCGTGGCTCGATCTGCTCTGGGCCTCGCCGATCGCCACGCTCGTCGCGGCGGCCTGGATCGCGATCGCCTATTTCTTCAACCAGTCGCTGATCGACGCCGTGACCGGCAGCGAGGAGGTCACGCGGAAGGAACAGCCGCGGCTCTACAATATCCTGGAAAACCTCTGCATCTCGCGCGGCATCACCATGCCGAGGCTCAAGGTGACCGAGGACAGCGCGCTTAACGCCTTCGCCAGCGGGCTGAACGAGAAACAATATTCCATCACCGTCACCCAGGGACTGCTCGATCACCTCAATGACAAGGAGATCGAAGCGGTGCTCGGCCACGAGCTGACCCATATTCGCAACGGCGACGTGCGAATGCTGGTGATCGCGGTCATCATCGCGGGCGTTATCGGCTTCTTCGCCGAACTTCTGTTCCGGGTCATGTTCCAAGGCGGCTGGGGCTGGGGTGGTGGCGGCCGGTCGAGTTCAAGCGACAGCGACCGCGGCAAGGGCGGCGGCGGCGCTGCCATCGTCATCGCGATCGCGCTGGTCGCGGTGGCGTGGCTTCTCTCGGTGGTGATCCGCTTCGCGCTGTCGCGAAAGCGCGAGTATCTGGCCGACGCCGGATCGGTCGAGCTGACCAAGGATCCGGACGCCATGATCTCCGCGCTTCGCAAGATCGAGGGCCGCGGCGAACTGGAAGACGCAACCTCCGCGGTCATGGAGATGTGCATCGACAACCCCCGCGAGGGCTTTGCCGATCTCTTTGCCACCCATCCTTCGATCGAAAGCCGCGTTACGGCGCTGGTTCAGTTTGCCGGCGGCCACGATCCGGGCCCGCTCGAACTGCCGGAGGAACCTCAGGACGAATCGCCGCAACAGACCGCACCGGAGCAGCCGGAGGCTGGCGCGCCCGGCCCCTGGAGCGCCGATGCCCCGGCTCCCAAGCCGTTTCTGCCGTCGGAGCCGCCTGTCACACTGGGCGGGCCAGCTCCGTCCGGCCCACCACCCGGCCCCTGGGGCCCGCCGCGGCAAAACTGAGCCATGAGCGACTATCCCGTGAAACCTCGCGTCCACCTGTTGAGTATCAGGGGAAATGTCCCGCCGTCCCAGGCGCGGCAATTGTATTGGACAGCCCATCTGCCATGTTTCCGACCTGCGTTGGGGCGATACCGCGCTGATTCGGCGCGGAGGGTGGGTATGGCAAAGCCTGCAGTGATTTTGGTGGGCGCGGACAAGGGCGGCGTCGGTAAGACGACCGTCTCGCGCGCGTTGCTCGACTATTTCATCGCCCACAACATCCCGACCCGCGCCTTCGACACCGAAAGCCCGAAGGGCACGCTCAAGCGCTTCCACCCCGACGTCACCGAAGTGGTGGACATGCATTCCACCGCCGACCAGATGAAGATCTTCGACACCCTGGCGAACACGGACGCGCAGGTGACGGTGATCGATATCCGCGCGGGGCTGCTTTCGACCACGCTGCGGTCGCTGCGCGATATCGGATTTCTCGAGGCCGCGAAAAAGGCCCAGCTCACCTTCACGGTGTTCCACATCCTCGGTCCTTCGATCGCCTCGCTCAGCGAAATCGACGAGACCGCGGGATTCATGGACGACGCCCACTACATCCTGGTGAAGAACTTCATCAACAACACCACCTTCTTCGAGTGGGACCCGGCGACCTACAATTCCTATTTCAACAAGATCAAGGACGCCCACGACATCACCATCCCGAAGCTCAACGAGATGGCGTGCGAACAGGTCGAGGTCGCGTCGGTGCCCTACGTCTCGTTTGTCGCCAACAAGGCGGGCGATGGCGAGCCCGGCAACTATTCGTTCGTGCTGCGCGGCTATGTCCGGCACTGGCTCGGCAATGTGTGGGCCGAATTCGACCGCGTGAAGCTGATCGACATGGTGGCGCCGGAGCTTCAGCGAAAGGGCGCCGCGCGGCAGGCCTAATTCGCCAATGCAACGCCGAACGCCCGATCTTCATCGTCACCTCGTCACGGCCGCGCGTCGGCAAGACGCTGATTGCACGCGCGCTGACCGAATATTTCTGCGCCCAGAACCGCCCGGTCGCGGCCTTCGACGTCAATCCGGACGAGTTCAAGCTGATCGACCACCTGCCGGCCTACACCGCGGCGGCGAGCCTCAACGACACCCGCGGCGAGATGGCGCTGTTCGATCAGCTCGTGCTGGAGGACGCGGTGCCGAAGGTGGTCGATCTCAGCCACCAACTGCTCGACCGTTTCTTCTCGGTGATGCAGCAGATCGATTTCATGGCCGAGGTGCGCCGCCGCGCCATCGCGCCGATGGTGCTGTTCGTCGCCGATCCCGACGAGCGTTCGCGCCAGGGCTACGCCATGCTCAAGGATCGGTTCCCGGACCTGCCGCTGGTGCCGGTGCTCAATGAAAGCGTGCAACGCGTGGGCGCCTATCGCGCCAATTTCCCGCCGACGCGGCTGGGCGGGGAGCCGATCAGCATCCCGGCGCTGACGCCGGTGGTGCGCTCGGTGGTCGACCGGCGGAATTTCTCGTTCGTCGCCTATGTCCAGAAGACCAACGACAAGACGAGCGAGCTCTACGAATGGATGGGCCGCGTGTTCATCTCATTTCGCGAGCTGGAAGTGCGGCTGCTGCTCGGCGAGATCACGCCGCAGTTGAGGCATTCGGCGTAGCCTTCTTAATGCCCCTCGAACGCAATCAGCGTGCGCACCGGCACGCCGAGCTTCCGGATTTTGTCGGCGCCGCCCAGTTCCGGCAGGTCGATGATGAAGCAGGCGGCGAGCACGTCGGCGCCCTGCTGCTTGAGCAGCTTGACCGCGCCTTCGGCGGTGCCGCCGGTCGCGATCAGATCGTCCACCAGGATGACCTTCTCGCCCTTGGCCACGGCGTCCTCGTGCATCTCCATCTCGTCGAGGCCGTATTCCAGCGAATAGGCGATGCTGACCCGCTTGTGCGGCAGCTTGCCCTTCTTGCGGATCGGGATGAAGCCCGCCGAGACCTGATGCGCCACCGCGCCGCCGAGGATGAAGCCCCTCGCCTCCATGCCGGCGACCTTGTCGATCTTCATGCCGGCCCAGGGCTGCACCATCTCGTCCACGGCGCGGCGGAAGGCGCGCGCGTTGCCCAGCAGCGTGGTGATGTCGCGGAACATGATCCCGGGCTTCGGATAGTCCGGGATGGTGCGGATCGAGGCGCGCAGATCGTATTCGAGTGCGGGTGAGGTCATGGTTGATCTTTGGCTGCTCTCGTTTAACGCTGGCGCACTTTGGCGAACGGCAAGGCTTGCGCAACAGACTTGACGCAACAGGACCGGACCCAACCGCTCAGCGCCCGAGCACCCGGCCCGCCACCGCGTCGAGCTTCTTGATCAGCTCCGGGTCGCGCGCCTCGGGCGCGGTGATCAGCGCGGTGTCGAGCGCGCGGTCCGAGCCGATCGGGCAAGTCTCGTGCTCGCGCGGGAAATCGCGGGCGAGCCGCGCCACCAGGCGTCTTGGCCTTCTCGGCGTTGGCGGTGAGCACCTTGATGATGTCCTGCACGGTGACGGCGTCGTGGTCGGGATGCCAGCAGTCGAAATCGGTCACCATGGCGACCGTCGCGTAGCAAATCTCGGCCTCGCGGGCGAGCTTGGCCTCCGGCATGTTGGTCATGCCGATCACCGAATAGCCGAGCTGCTTGTAGGTCAGGCTTTCGGCCAGCGTGGAGAACTGCGGCCCCTCCATGCAGACATAGGTGCCGTCGCGCACGACCGCGATGTCCTCGGCCTTGCGCGGCCGCGGCGAGATGGATGCGCAGCCGCGGCGACACCGGATGCGCCATCGAGACATGCGCCACCAGCCCCTTGCCGAAGAACGAGCTCTCGCGCTTGTGGGTGCGGTCGACGAACTGGTCGACCAGCACGAAGGTGCCGGGCGGCAGTTCCTCCTTGAACGAGCCGCAGGCCGACAGCGAAACCAGATCGGTGACGCCGGCGCGCTTGAGCACGTCGATGTTGGCGCGATAGTTGATGTCGGAGGGCGACAGGCGGTGGCCCTTGTCGTGGCGCGGCAGGAACACCACCGGCAGGCCCGCGATCGTCGCCGATCCGCAGCGCCCCCGACGGCTCGCCCCACGGGCTGGCGATGCGCTCCTCGCGCACGTTCTCGAGCCCCGGCAGGTCGTAGATGCCGGAGCCGCCGATCACGCCGAGCACGGCTTTGGTCATGCGCTCAATTCCCTGACCCTCCGAAATGCGAAAGGCCCCATGCTTTACTAAGCAATGGGGCCCCTCGTCAAGATCGTCGAACCGCTTTTCGTTCTAGTGCGCGGCCGCCCAGACCTTCTTCTTGGTGAAGTAGAGCAGGCCCGACAGCACGAGCAGGAAGATCATCACCTGGAAGCCGATGCGCTTGCGCGCCTCCAGATGCGGCTCGGCCGCCCACATCATGAACGCCGCGACGTCCTTGGCGTATTGATCGACCGTGGTCGGCGAGCCGTCGGTGTAATCGACCCGCTTGTCGGACAGCGGCGGCGGCATGGCGATGGCGTGGCCGGGGAAATACTCGTTGTAGAACGAGCCCGGCGGGCAGCGTGACGCCGGCCGGCGGCTTTTCCTTGTAGCCGATCATCAGCGCGTGGATGTAGTCGACGCCATGCTCCTGGAACTGGGTGAACATGTCGAAGATGAACCAGGGGAAGCCGCGCTCGTAGCCGCGCGCCTTGGCGAGCACCGAGAAATCCGGCGGCACGCCGTTGTAGCGCGCGCGGGCGGCGTTCTCGTTCGGCCACGGCGTCGGGAAATAGTCGGCCGGCCGGCCGGCCCGCTCGAACATCTCGCCCTGATCGTTGGGCCCGTCCTGGATCTTGTATTCGGCGGCGATGGCTTTGACCTGACGCCTCGGAATAGCCCAGCGCCTCGAGGTTGCGGAACGCCACATACTTCAGGCCGTGGCAGACCGCGCAGACCTCCTTGTAGACCTTGAAGCCGCGCTGCAGCTGGCCCTTGTCGTAATGGCCGAACGGACCGGCGAACGACCACTTCTGCCGCGGCGGCAGCGGCGTTTCGTGCGACTGCTCGTCGGCGGCGAAGGCCGAGCCGGCGAGACCGAGCAGCGAGGCGGCGAGAGCGAGAGCGATCAATTGGCGCGACATCGGTTCCTCCCGCTCAGCCCGTGACCCGCTTCGAAGTCAGGATCGACTCCGAAATCGAGTTCGGCAGCGGCTTGGTCTTTTCGACCCAGCCGAGCACCGGCAGGATGATGAAGAAGTGCGCGAAGTAATAGAACGTCAGGATGCGCGCCGCGATGACGTAGCCGCCTTCGGCGGGCTTGGAGCCGAGCCAGCCGAGACCGACCGTGACCGCGATGAAGATCCAGAAGAACTGGCGGAACAGCGGCCGGTAGTTGGCCGAGCGCACCCGCGAGGTGTCGAGCCACGGCAGGAACGCCAGGATGCCGATCGAGCCGAACAGCGCGATGACGCCGAGCAGCTTGTTCGGGATCGCGCGCAGGATCGCGTAGAACGGCAGGTAGTACCACTCCGGCACGATGTGGGTCGGCGTCACCGCCGGATTGGCCGGGATGTAGTTGTCGGCGTGGCCGAGATAGTTCGGCACGTAGAACACGAACCAGGCGTACACGATGCAGAAGCACGCCATCATGAAGCCGTCCTTCAAGGTGGCGTAGGGCGTGAACGCGACGGTGTCCTTATCCGATTGCGGATCGACGCCGGTCGGATTGTTCTGGCCGACCATGTGCAGCGCCCAGATGTGCAGCACCACGACGCCGGCGATCACGAACGGCAGCAGGTAATGCAGCGAGAAGAAGCGCTGCAAGGTCGGATTGCCGATCGAATAGCCGCCCCACAGCCAGGTCACCACGGATTCGCCGACCAGCGGGATCGCCGAGAAGAAGTTGGTGATGACGGTGGCGCCCCAGAAGCTCATCTGGCCCCAGGGCAGCGTGTAGCCGAGGAAGCCCGTCGCCATCATCAGCAGGTAGAGGATGACGCCGAGGATCCAGAGCACCTCGCGCGGCTCCTTGTAGGAGCCGTAGTACATGCCGCGCGCCATGTGGATGTAGACCGCGACGAAGAACATCGAGGCGCCGTTGGAGTGCAGATAGCGCAGCAGCCAGCCGTAATTCACGTCGCGCATGATGTGCTCGACGGAATTGAACGCCATGTCGGCATGCGGCGTGTAATGCATCACCAGGATGATGCCGGTGACGATCTGGGCGCCGAGCAGGAACGTCAGGATGCCGCCGAACGTCCACCAGTAGTTGAGGTTGCGCGGCGTCGGATAGGATACCCCCGACGAATACGCCAGGCCCACCAACGGCAACCGGTATTCGAGCCAGCGCATGACGGCGTTCGTCGGCTTGTACGACGGAATCTCGTAAGGCGCGCCGCTGTCCGTTTTCAGGTTGTGCGGCCACGACTTGGGGCCGAGCGCATCGTTTGAATGTCCGCTCATCATCGAAACCTTAAACTTTGGCCGTGTCCTCTTCGCCGATCCGGATCTTGGAGTCGGAGAGGAACTTGTAGGGGGGCAGCGGCAGATTCTTCGGCGCCGGACCCTGCCGGATGCGGCCCGAGGTGTCGTACTGCGAGCCGTGGCACGGGCAGAACCAGCCGTCGTAGTTGCCCTGGTGCGCGAGCGGGATGCAGCCGAGGTGGGTGCAGATGCCGATCAGGACGAGCCACTCGTCCTTGCCGGGCTTGACGCGCTTCTCGTCGGCCTGCGGATCGGGCAGGCTCGAGACGTTGACCTTGCGCGCCTCTTCGATCTCTTTCTTGGTGCGGTGGCTGATGAAGATCGGCGCGCCGCGCCAGAACACCTTGATGACCTGCCCTTCGGCGATCGGGGTCAGGTCGACCTCGACCGGAGCGCCGGCGGCGATCGTCGAGGCGTCCGGATTCATCTGCGCGATCAGCGGGACCAGCGTCGCGGCGCCGCCGACGGCGGCCACCGTGCCGGTTGCGATGTAAAGGAAATCGCGTCGTGTCGGCTCGGCCGAAGTTGCTGTCACAGTCCAAGTCCCTCTTTGGCCAGTCAGCCCATCCGCGCGGAGACCCGCGAAACGCATTGACCAAAAGTGAGAGGGACAATGCGCGGTGGCGGTCGGGCCGGCCGCCTCTGGTCCTGGGGAAGGACGAAAGACGGCGATCCGGCGGCGTTTATTGGCACCCTTATAAAGGGAGTGCAAGCCCGCAAAGCGGCAAAGCGCGGAAGTTGCACAAATCCTTTGCCTATCGGCCAATTCGAGCATTGACGCGGCTCGACGGAGGGCCGAAACGACCGCCATGCGGATCGCCCTCTACGAGCCCGACATCCCGCAGAACACCGGTACGATTCTGCGCCTCGCCGCCTGCCTTGGGGTCGAGGCCCACATCGTCGAGCCGGCGGGCTTTCCGACCTCGGACCGCGCCTTCCGGCGGGCCGGGATGGATTACCTCGATCGCGTGTCGATCGTGCGACATGCGAGCTGGACAGCATTCGACGCCTGGCGGCGGTCGAAGGGCCTGCGCCTGATCCTTTTCACCACGGCCGCGACCGCGTCCTACCTCGATCACGGCTACCGGCCGGGCGATGTCCTGATGTTCGGCCGGGAGTCCGCCGGCGTGCCGGACGCCGTGCATCAGGCCGCCGACGCGCGGCTGCTCATCCCGATGCGGCCGGGGTTGCGCTCGATCAATGTGGCGATGGTGGCCGCGATGGCATTGGGGGAGGCGATGCGGCAGACGAACGGCCTCCCCAATGAATAAGATTGCTCCCATGGCCAGCCCCCTCCCCGACGCCGCGACGCTCGAAACCCGCAAAGGCCATGCCCGCGCCTGGTTCGAGCGGCTCCGCGACGACATGTGCGCGGCGCTCGAGGCCGTCGAGGACGCCCTGCCCGCCGGCAGCCCGCTGTCCGAACGCGCGGCCGGGCGCTTCAAGCGCACGCCCTGGCAGCGCACCGATCATTCCGGCAGCCGGGCGGCGGCGGCGTGATGGCGATGATGAGCGGCCGGGTGTTCGAGAAGGTCGGCGTGCATTGCTCGACGGTGCACGGCGAGTTCGCGCCGGAGTTCCGCAAGGACATTCCGGGCGCCGACACCGATCCGCGCTTCTGGGCCTCGGGCATCTCGCTGATCGCGCATCCGCACAATCCGCACGTGCCGGCGGCGCACATGAACACGCGCTTCGTCGTCACCTCGAAAGCCTGGTTCGGCGGCGGCGGCGATCTCACGCCGGTGCTCGACCGCCGCCGCACCCAGGACGATCCCGATACCCGCGCCTTCCACGCCGCGATGAAGTCGGCCTGCGACGCGCATGCCAAGGTCGCGCTCTTACGAGAAATACAAAAACTGGTGCGACGAATATTTCTTCCTCAAGCACCGCAACGAAATGCGCGGCGTCGGCGGCATTTTCTACGACTATCTCGAAACCGATTGGGACGCGACCTTCGCCTTCACGCAGGACGTCGGCCGCGCGTTCCTGAAAATCTATCCCGAACTGGTGCGGGGCAATTTCGCCAAGCCCTGGACCGAGGCCGAGCGCGACGAGCAACTGGTGCGCCGCGGCCGCTATGTCGAGTTCAACCTGCTCTACGATCGCGGCACCATCTTCGGGCTCCGCACCGGCGGCAATGTCGACTCGATCCTGTCGTCGATGCCGCCTGTGGTGAAATGGCCGTGAGTCTATCGCGTCAGCGCGCCGAACACCATCACCGCGCCGCCGAGCAGCACCACCGCGTCGAGGATCGCGGTGTGCACATGGAGCGGCAGCCGCTCGACGAAGGCCTTGGCCAGGAACGCGCCGGGAAACGCCACGACCCCGATCAGCAGCGCGAAGGCGATGGTCTTGCCGGTGATGGCGCCAGCGAGCGCGAACACCACCAGCCGCGATCCGCCGATGAAGATCGAGAGCACCGCGTCGGTTGCGATCACCGCCTGGCCGGCAAGGCCCGCCGACATCAAGAGCGACAACAGGATGACGCCGGCCCCGACGGTGCCGCCGACCGCCGCGCCGTAGCCCGCCGCACCCAAGACCAGGCCGCGGCTGTGCAGCACAACCGCACGCCGCCGCAGCGTATAGCGCAGCGGCACGGTGAGCATCAGCATGGTTCCGATCACCAGCTGCGCGCCCTTGCCGGTGAGCAGCGTAAAGCCATAGGCGGTGACGAGGCACGGCGGGATGGCGCCGATCATCACCAGCCGCACGCGATGCCAATCGACGAAGCGAAGAAACGCAATCGTACGACCGGTGTTGGTCAGCATCCCGGCGAGCGCCACGATCGGCACCACCTGCTCGGCGCCCACCATCGGCACCAGAATGAGCGGCATCAGCGCGCCGGTGCCGTAGCCGGCGACGCCGCCGAGCACCGACGCAAACAGCGCCACGCCCGCGACCAGCAGGAGTTGATAGATCGAAACGTCGGTAAAGGCGGTGGCGAACACTGCGCCGCACCGTAATCCCGATCGCATGCCGCGACCAGGGCCGCGCGATGATGCTAATCCGCGCTCGGCAGCCGCCGCATGGTGAACTCGATGGCGCCGTCCGGCAGTTCGCGCCAGCTTTCGATCGCGGTCATGTAGGCCGCCTTGGGAAAGCGGCGGAACATCTCGCGCGCCTTTTCGCGCGCGGCCTCGCGCGGCAGCGCAAACGTCTCGCGCCGGTAGGCATCGCGGCGCGCGGACTTGCGGCGCGCGCTGTCGCGCGAAACCGCGGGCGATATCTCGGGGGCGTTCGTAACTCATACCTCGAACTCCGCCGGCATTCTATCACGGCCGGCGACGTCTGCCGCACTACATCGGGCGGACTTCGCTACTGCGGCGGCGGCAATGGCGGCAATGGCTTCCTGATCGGCCGGAAAATCCGCCGCGATCCAGGCAGCCTCCGCCTCATGCAAGGCGGCGCCCAGCGCCGGACCCTGCGGCACGCCGCGCTTGATGAAATCCGCGGCCTTGAGCGGAAACACCGGCGCGGTCCAATGCTCGGGCAGCGTCGGCCAGCGCGCGCCAGGCCGGATCGTGCGCGGTCGCCGGCGAGCGCGCCCAGGCGAGCAGCACGCGATCGACGAAACGCTCGGGTCCAAGCCGATAAAGCAGCGCGCGGGCGCCCTTCTCGTCGGCCGGCGAAATCCGCCACCACGATTCAGCCATCGACGCCAATCGCTCGTGTTCGGCATTGGAAAGCCGAAGCCGTTGCCACAGCCGCTCGGCATCCTCGGCAATGCGCGCGCCGAGCGCGCCGAGCCGCTGCACCGTGTCGGCCTGCACGCCGGCCGCCGCCTCGACCTTGGCCATGTTCTCGAAGCCCGCAAGATCGGGAACGCCGCCCAGCACCGGCACCAGCAGACCGGATTCCGCCATCGCCGCAAGCGCGGGCGTCGCGTGCCGCGCCAGCAGAAGCTTGAGCAGTTCCATCCGCACCCGCTCGCGCGACAATTGACCGAGACCCGCGCGAGCGGCGATGCAGGCGGCAAGCCCCGCGGCATCGGGCAGCCCATGCCCATAGGCGGCGTGGAAGCGGAAGAAGCGGAGGATGCGGAGATAATCCTCGGCGATGCGCTTTTTTCGCGTCGCCGATGAAGCGCACGCGCCGCGCATTGAGGTCCGCGAGCCCGCCGACATAATCGTGCACGACGCCGTCGGCGCCGGCCGAGAGCGCGTTCATGGTGAAGTCGCGCCGCTCGGCATCCGCCCGCCAGTCGCGGCCGAAGCGCACGCTGGCGTGGCGGCCGAAGGTCTCGACGTCCTCGCGCAGCGTGGTGACTTCGAACGGCCGGCTGCCGATCACCACGGTGATGGTGCCGTGCTCGATGCCGGTCGGCACCGGCTTGAAGCCCGCCGCGGTTGCCCGCCGGATCACCTCCTTCGGGACCGCGGTGGTGGCGACATCGAACTCGCTGATCGGCTCGCCGAGCAGCGCATTCCGCACTGCGCCGCCGACCACGCGGGCCTCCTCGCCGTCGCGGTTGAGCACGTCGAGCAGCCGCGCCAGCGCGCCTTCCCGCAGCCACGCGGCGTCTTTGAGCAAAGCCGGCTGCTCGTTCACCGCACCACCCGCCCAGGCACGAACTTGCCGTCCTCGACATGGGCCGGCTCGTAGGTCGAGCCCGGCGGCGAGCCGGAGAAATGCGAGAGATAGATGAAGCTGCCGATCATCAGCACCAGCGCGCAGATGCCGAGCGTGGCCAGAACCTTCGGCGGCCAGGACGCCAGCTTCAGCAACGCCGACTTGGTCGCCACCAGATAGATGGCGTAGATCACGAATGGCGCGAGAAACAGCGCGAGCTCGGTGAAGACAGGTCGGATCATCCGGCGTAGATCCGTTCGTAGAGGTTGCGCAGAATACCCGCTGTCACGCCCCAGATGTAGCGGTCGTTGAACGGCATGGCGTAGTACTGCCGCTCGATGCCCTTCCAGTCGCGCTTGAGCCGCTGATGGTTGCCGGGCGACATCAGGAATTCCAGCGGCACCTCAAAGGCGTCGGCGACCTCGCCCGGATTGATCTTGAGCCGGTAGTCCGGGTCGACGCGTGCCACCAAAGGCAAAATGCGGAAGCCCGAGAAGGTCAGATAAAGATCGAGATAGCCGATCGGCTCGATGAATTTTCCGTCGAGCCCGATCTCCTCTTGGGCTTCGCGGAGCGCCGCGGCCTGCGGGCTTGCATCGGTTGGATCGATGCTGCCGCCGGGAAACGCGATCTGCCCGGAATGGCTCTTGAGCTCGGGGGTGCGCAGCGTCAGCAGCACCGCGGGCTCCGGCCGCGCCACCACCGGCACGAGGACAGCCGCCGGCCGCGTCGCCTTCACGCCGGCCTTCTCCCACAGTCACCGGATCGAGATCGAGGTCGCCGCGGATTCGCACCGGCGCGTCGAGATCGGTCAGCGCCGGCGTCACCTCGCGGTTGAGCCGCGCCTTCGCGCGCTCGAAGAACTCATGGGTCGGCGCCTTGACCTCATCGAGCGGAACGCCGGGCTCCATCAGGCGAATTCCTTCAAGCTGTCGGCCGGCGCCATGCGAAGAACTCGCCGCCGGAAACGATGCCGAACATGTGTCTCGCCGGTCATGGTCGCGCTCCTCGCCGAGTTCGACCAGATCGTAGAACAGAGCCCGCGTCACCTTGGCCCACAGATCGCGCCGCACGTGCAGATAGGGCTTGAGCCCGCCGGTATCCGGTTCCGGCTCAAAGCGCAGCCTGTGCTCCGGCCCGCAGGCAACCCAGTCATCCACATTGGTGCGGAAGTTCAGCACGCGGCCCTTGTCGCCCTGCTCGATCTTCATCTCCACCGCCAGGAACGGCGCATCGTCCACAGTGATGCCGCACTTCTCCACCGGCGTGACCAGAAAGTACTTGTCATCTTCGCGCTTGAGCACGGACGCAAACAGCTTGACCAGCGCCGGCCGCCCGATCGGTGTCTTCAGGTAGTACCAGGTGCCGTCGGTGGCGATCCGCATGTCGATGTCGCCGCAGAACGGCGGGTTCCACAGGTGCACCGGCGGCGGGCCCTTCTTGCTGCCTGCTTTGCGCGCATGGCTGGCAATCCCGTCCAATGCGCCGGTCTGCCCCTCGTTTGCCTGCCTTTCGTTCGCCATTGTTGACCCTACACGTATTGCAAGCCCTAAAGGCACCCCGCGCCACATGCCGCCGATGCAGAAAAATAGCGGTGTTTCGCCGGAAATGTGAGAACGCGGCCCGGGGAATTGGAATAATATCGCCCTGGCATGATTATTGTTTGTGCATAGAGTCTGACAGCTGCGAAATCGATAAAAATCGAGGAGTGCATGATGGCGGTAGCAAGCGGAGACGGGGTCGAGAAGCTCGAGGACATGATCGTCCGGTCGGCGGAAACGACCTCCACGCACATCGCCGCGGCCAAGGCCGCCATCGGCGCCGTGATCTTCGGCCAGGAACTGGTGGTCGAGCGCACGCTGATCACCGTGCTCTGCGGCGGACACGGCATGCTGGTCGGTGTTCCCGGCCTCGCCAAGACCAAGCTCGTGGAAGCGCTCGGAACCGTGCTCGGCCTCGACGCCCGCCGCATCCAGTTCACCCCCGACCTGATGCCCTCCGACATCCTCGGCAGCGAGGTGCTGGAGGAAGGCGCCGGCGGCAAGCGCGCCTTCCGCTTCATCCCCGGCCCGATCTTCGGCCAGCTTCTGATGGCCGACGAGATCAACCGCGCCAGCCCGCGCACCCAGTCCGCGCTCCTGCAAGCCATGCAGGAGCAGCACGTCACCGTCGCCGGCTCCCGCCACGACATGCCGAAACCGTTCCACGTGCTGGCGACGCAGAACCCGATCGAGCAGGAGGGCACCTATCCGCTGCCCGAAGCGCAGCTCGACCGCTTCCTGATGCAGATCGACGTCGACTATCCCGATGCCGCCGCCGAACGCCGCATCGTGTTCGAAACCACCGGCGTCGATGAAGTGAAGCCGAAGGCCGCGATGACGTCCGACGAACTGATCGCGGCGCAGCGGCTGGTGCGCCGCCTGCCGGTCGGCGAGTCCGTGGTCGATGCCATCCTCAAGCTGGTCCGCTCGGCGCGTCCGGGCCCGGACGCCGGCGACCTCGGCAAGCTGATCGCCTGGGGTCCGAGCCCGCGCGCCTCGCAGGCGCTGATGCTGGTCGCCCGCGCCCGCGCGTTGCTCGACGGCCGTCTCGCGCCCTCGATCGACGATGTGATCGCGATGGCCGAACCCGTGCTCAAGCACCGCATGGCGCTGACGTTTGCCGCCCGCGCCGACGGCGAGACCCTCGGCGGCGTGATCGGCAAGCTCACGTCGCGCGTCGGTTGACCGATGGCCGCTGACGGACCCGGGGGCAAGGACGAACTGAAGGCAACACGGCGGGCAAGCGGCGCAGGCCGCACGCTGGCCGCGACCCTTCCGCGTCTTATTCTGGAGTCCCGCAAGATCGCCGCCACCGTGATCCATGGCCTGCACGGCCGAAGGCGCGCCGGTTCCGGCGAGAACTTCTGGCAGTTCCGCCGCTTCGTCTCCGGCGAAGAAGCCCGCCGCATCGACTGGCGGCGCTCGGCGCGCGACGACAATCTCTACGTGCGCGAGCGGGAATGGGAAGCGGCGCACACCATCTGGCTGTGGCCCGACCGTTCGCCGTCGATGGCGTTCTCGTCGCGGCTCGCCCGCGAGAGCAAGCTCGACCGCACGCTCACCATTGCCTTTGCGCTCGCCGAAATCCTGGTCGAGGCCGGCGAGCGCGTCGGCCTGCCCGGCCTGATGCGCCCGACCGGCAGCCGCGCCGTGATCGACCGCATGGCGGACGCCATCATCCACGATCCGGCCGAGCGCACCAGCCTGCCGGCCGGCTTCGCGCCGGCCTCGCTGTCGGAGATCGTCGTGCTGTCCGACCTGTGGAGCCCGATCGAGGAAATCCAATCGACGCTGACGCAGCTTTCCAGCAACGGCTCGCAAGGCCATCTCGTCCAGATCGTCGACCCGGCGGAAGAGACCTTCCCCTACTCCGGCCGCATCGAATTCACCGAACCGGAAGGCGCCGGAGAGATCACCGCCGGCCGCGCCGAGAACTGGCGCGCCGACTACGAAGCACGGCTCAGGCGTCACCGCGATGAAATCCGCGCCGCGGCAGCCAAGCTCGGCTGGAGCTTCACCATCCACCGCACCGATCGCCCGCCCAACGAACTCCTGATGGCGCTGCACGCCCGCATCGGCGAGGGCAATGATGCCGCCACCTCCAACCGCCGGCCGCACGGCATGGCGCTTGCGAGGTCGGCATGATGGGCCTTCCGCTCGGCTTCGCGCAGCCGCTGGTGCTGCTCGGCCTGCTCAGCCTGCCGGTGCTGTGGTGGATCTTGCGGCTCATTCCGCCGCGGCCGCGGCGCGTCGAGTTTCCGCCGACGCGGCTGTTGTTCGACATCAAGCCGAAGGAAGACACGCCGGCCCGCACACCGTGGTGGCTGACCTTGCTGCGGCTCGTGCTGGCAACGCTCGTCATCCTCGCTGCCGCCGGTCCGTTATGGAATCCGCCGGTCGCGACCACGACCGGAGCCACTCCGATCGCGCTCCTGATCGACGACGGCTTTGGCGCCGCCGCAAGCTGGGACGCGCGGCTTCGCACCGCCGACGACATCGTCGCCCGCGCCGAGGCCGACAACCGCGGCGTGGCCATCGTCCCGCTCGGCGAAGCCACCCGCGACATCTCGTTGCAGCTTCCCGCCGCCGCACGCGTCCGGCTCAAGCAGCTCAAGCCGCTGCCCCACGCCGTCGAGCGCACCGACGCGCTGCCGACCATCTCGCGGCTGCTCGCCGCCGCCCCCGACATGGAGGTGGTCTGGCTGTCCGATGGCGTCGATCTCGGCCGCGGCTCGGAATTCGTCACTGGCCTCGCAACCGCCACACAGGGTCGCACCGTCTCCATCGTGACCGGCGGACTGCCGACCGCGCATGCGCTCGCGGCCGCGGACAACGCCGCGGGCTCGCTGACCGTGAAGGTGTTGCGCGCCTCGACCGGCGGCACCGAGGACGGCATCATCCGCGCGCTCGACCTGAAAGGCCTGCCGCTCGGCGAAACTCGTTTCGCCTTCAGGGACGGCGAGCGCGAGACCGAAGCCGAGATCAACCTGCCGGTCGAGATCAGAAACGACATCGCGCGGCTCGAGATCACCGGCGAACGCTCGGCCGGCGCCGTGCAACTGCTCGACAAGCGCTGGCGCCGCCGCACCGTCGGCATCGTCTCCGGCTCGACCTCGGACACCGCGCAGCCGCTGCTCGCCTCGACCTATTACCTCACCCGCGCGCTCAACCCGTTCGCCGATGTTCGCCTGACCGATGTCGCGTCGCCCGCCGATGCGGTGCGCCGCTTCGTCGAGCAGAACGTCCCGATGATCATGCTGGCCGACGTCGGCAACGTCTCAGGCGAGACGCGCGACCGACTGATCGCCTGGGTCGAGGACGGCGGCATGCTGGTGCGTTTTGCCGGCCCCCGCCTCGCCGGCTCGGACGACGATCTGGTGCCGGTAAAGCTTCGCCGCGGCGGCCGCACGCTCGGCGGCAGCCTGAGCTGGGACCAGCCGCAGCCGCTCGCCGCCTTCTCGAAGGAAGGCCCGTTCGGCAATATGCCGGTCCCGAAGGACGTCAACGTCACGCGCCAGGTGCTGGCCGAGCCGGAAGCCGGCCTCGCCGAGCGCACCTGGGCGACGCTCGCCGACGGCACGCCGCTGGTTACCGCCACCAAGCGCGGCAAAGGAATGATCGTGCTGTTCCATGTCACCGCCGACACGCGCTGGTCCGATCTGCCGCTGTCCGGCAGCTTCGTCGAGATGCTCCGCCGCATGGTCGGCATGGCTGGCACCACCACCGCCAGCGACGAAATGGCCAAGCGCACCGAGCGCGAAGTGGTGCCGCCGACCCGCATCCTCGACGGCTTCGGCGCGTTCGGCCCCCCGACCGCCACCACGCGGCCGGTGCCGGTCGGCTACGTCGCGCGCTCCACTGCCGATCACCCGCCGGGCTTCTATGGCCCGCCGGAGGGTTTGCTCGCGGTCAACACGCTTGCGCCCGCCGACCGGCTAGTCGGGCTTGATTTCGATCCGCTGCACGGACGGCTTGAGGCCTATCGGATCGGCGAACCGTTGGACCTGCGCGGACCGGTGCTGATGGCGGCGCTCGTGTTGCTCGCGCTCGACGCGCTGGTGGTGTTCCTGCTGGCCGGCGGGATCGGCCAAATTTTGCGGAAGCGCCCGCAACGGGCGGCGGCGGCGTTCTGCTCGCCGGCGTCATCGCTGCGCTGATATTCGGCTCGCAGGCGTTCGCGCAGGACAGCGGCCAGCAGCAGCGGCGAAGCCCGCCGGCGCGCCCGCCCGTCCAACAGAGCGACACGCAGGCCGCGCCGGCCGATCTCGACTTCGCCATGAAGGCTACGGTCGAGACGCGGCTCGCTTACGTCGCCACCGGCGACGCCGAGGTCGACGGCATCAGCAAGTCCGGCTTGCAGGGCCTCACCCTGTTCCTCGCCCAGCGCACCGCGCTGGAAGCCGGCGAGCCGGTCGGCCTCGACATCGCCCGCGACGAGCTTTCGTTCTTCCCGCTGATCTACTGGCCGGTTGTCCCCGGCGCGGCGAAGCCCTCGCCCGCCGCGCTTGCCCGCATCGACGCCTATATGAAGAACGGCGGCACCGTGCTGTTCGACACCCGCGACGCCATCATGGCGCCGCCCGGCCCCGGCGGCGGCAACCGCTCGCCCGGCATGCTGGCGCTTCGCAATATCCTGGGCTCGCTCGACATTCCCGAGCTTGAGCCGGTGTCGCGCGACCACGTGCTGACCAAGACGTTCTTCCTGCTGAAGGACTTCCCCGGCCGCTTCAACTCGGGCCAACTCTGGGTCGAGGCACTGCCGACCGTCGACGAGCAGGCCGACGAGAGCAAGCGCCCGGCGCGCGCCGGCGACGGCGTCTCGTCCATCATCATCAGTTCGAACGATTTTGCCGGCGCCTGGGCGACACGCAGCGATGGCCAGGCGATGCTGCCGCTCGTTCCAGGCGAGCCGCGGCAGCGCGAGTTTGCCTTCCGCGCCGGCGTCAACATCGTGATGTACACGCTCACCGGCAACTACAAGGCCGACCAGGTTCACGTGCCGGCGCTGCTGGAACGTTTGGGACAATAGGAACGCATCGTGGGTTTCGGCATCAGCTTCGCGCCGCTCGTTCCGTCCTACGTGCTGTGGGGCGCGGTCGCGCTCGCGCTCGTGCTCGCGGCGCTGCTCGGCTTTGTGCGGAGCCGCGGCTGGGTGGTGCGGGCGCTGGCGCTCGCCATGATGGTGCTGGCGCTGGCGAACCCGTCATTCACTCGCGAGGACCGCGAGCCGCTTTCGTCGGTGGTTGCCGTGGTAGTCGACAAGAGCCCGAGCCAGAACTTCGGCGACCGCATCAAGCAGACCGAGACCGCCCGCGCGCAACTGGCCGAACGGCTCGGCCGCATCCCGGGTCTCGACGTGCGCTTCGTCGAAGCCGGCGAAGCCGACGGCGAAACCGACGGCACCAAGCTGTTTTCCGCGCTCAGCGCGTCGCTGGCGGACGTGCCGCCCGACCGCGTCGCCGGCGCGATCCTGCTCACCGACGGCCGCGTGCACGACGTGCCCGGCGAGGTCGCCGCGCTGGGCTTCAACGCGCCGGTTCATGCGCTGATCACCGGCGCGCGAAACGAACGCGACCGCCGCGTGGTGCTGGTGACGACGCCGCGCTTCGGCATCGTCGGCCAGTCGCAGACCATCGTCTATCGCGTCGAGGACCAGGGCGCGCGGCCCTCGCCCGCCGAGGTCACGATCCGCCGCGACGGCGAGGTGCTGGAGCGTCGCAGCGTCACGCCGGGCAACACCGTCAACGCGCAGATCCCGATCCCGCATGCCGGACCGAACATCGTCGAGATCGAAGCGTCGCCCCTCGAAGACGAGCTGACGCCGGTCAACAACCGCGCCGTGGTCTCGATCGACGGCGTGCGTGACAAGTTGAGGGTGCTGCTGGTTTCCGGCGAGCCGCATGCCGGCGAGCGCACCTGGCGCAATCTTTTGAAGTCCGATGCCAGCGTCGATCTCGTGCACTTCACGATTTTGCGCCCGCCGGAGAAGCAGGACGGCACACCGATCAATGAACTATCCCTGATTGCGTTTCCGACCCGCGAGCTGTTCCAGCAGAAGATCAAGGACTTTCACCTGATCATCTTCGACCGCTACGCCCGCCAGGGCGTGCTGCCGATCATCTATTTCGACAACATCGCCCGCTATGTGCAGGAGGGCGGTGCCGTGCTGGTCGCCGCCGGGCCGGATTACGCGAGCCAGACCAGCATCTGGCGCACGCCGCTCGAACAGATTCTGCCGGCGGAGCCGAGCGGCAAAACCATCGAGATGCCGTTTCGCGCGGAGCTGAGCGACCTCGGCAAACGACATCCGGTGACGCGCGGCCTGGTCGGCGCCGATTCAAGCCCGCCGCACTGGAGCCGCTGGTTCCGTCTGGTCGACACCCGCGCCGCCAACGGCACCACCATCATGGAAGGCCCCGACAAGAAGCCGCTGCTGGTGCTGGCGCGCGAGGGCGAAGGCCGCGTCGGATTGCTGCTGTCCGATCACATCTGGCTATGGGCGCGCGGCTTCGAGGGCGGCGGGCCGCATCTCGACCTGATGCGCCGGCTGTCGCACTGGCTGATGAAACAACCGGACCTGGAGGAAGAGGCGTTGCGCCTGATCGTGCGCGGACGCGACCTCCTGATCGAGCGCCAGACCATGGCGGACAATGTGGGCGAAGTGACGCTGACGTTGCCGTCCGGCGTCACGCGCAATGTCACCTTGCAGGCGGGCGAGCCGGGATTATGGCGCGGCTCGATCCGTGCGACGGAGCTCGGCCTCTGGCGCGCCACCGACGGCAAGCTCAATGCGCTGGTCAATGTCGGGCCGCCCAATCCCCGCGAGTTCGCCGAGGTGACGTCGACCACCGAGGTGCTGGGTCCGTTTGCGGCGGCGACCGGCGGCGACGCCCGGCGGCTGACCGACGCCTCGGGCAACGTGGCGCTGCCGCGCATCGTCGCGATGCGCTCGAGCGACACCTATCGCGGCGACGACTGGCTGGGCTTGAAGATGCGCGACGCCAGCGTGGTACGCGGCATCGGCGTATTGCCGATGTTCGCCGGCCTGCTCGGCCTGCTGCTGCTGGTCGGCGCCTTGGCGGCGACTTGGGCGAGAGAAGGCCGGTAACTTTACTTGTAACTTATTTGCCGTTGCCCATCACCTTGTCGGCGGCGGTGATCACGCTGTGGCCCGGATTCTTGCCGCAGTACTCGCCGAGCTTCTTGCTGTTCTCGCCCATCTTGTCGAAATCGACGATCGGCGGCGCGTCATCCTCGCTGTAATAGCCGTCAAGCCACATCAGCATCAGCGACAGGTTCTCCTTGTTGTATTCGAAGAACTGCTTGCAGGTGACGATGGACAGATCGAATTGCTGCTTCTGCGCCTGCGCGGGGAGCGCGCTGCAAAACGTGACCGCGACCGTCATCATCAATAAACGTTTCATTGAAGGCACTCGCGTTGCGCGGGATTCGCCCGTCGCCGACCTTCGCGCCGGCTCGCGGCGCGGGCAAGGCAAATCAGCCTTTGTCCCAGTCCGGCCGCACCGCGCCGGTGACGCCTTCAAATGCGCCGGGCGCAAGTTCCGCGATCAGCAGCCGCGCCGGATCGACCGGTCCGGCCATGGTGACCTGGCCCTTGGCAATGCTTTTGAAGCCGGACTTGCCGTAGTAGGGCTCGTCGCCGACCAGAACCACCAAACGGTGGCCCTTGCCCTTCGCCTCCTCCAGCGCGCGTGCGATCAGCGCCTGGCCGATGCCGCGGTCGCGGAACGGCGGCTCGACCGTGAGCGGGCCGAGCAGCAAAGCCTTCGCCTGCCCGATCAGGATCGGCGACAGCCGCACCGAGCCGACCAGAAGCGTGCCGACGCGCGCGGTGAACGAAAGCTCCGGGATATGCGCGATCTCCTCGCGGACGCGATAGGCGGTCTTGGCGAACCGCCCCGGCCCGAAGGTCCGCGCGTTGAGATGCTCGATCGCCGGCGCGTCGTCCGGCGTTTCCGGCAGGATGGTGAGGGAAAGGTCGCTCATGTGTCGTTGCCCGATTACCACCTGGGCCGGACCGGGTCCATCACTGTCGCTTCGGGCTTCCACCGCCTACATTAGCCGCAACAGCATTGGAGATGTCGATGGGACTTCTGGTCGACGGCGTATGGCGCGACGACAGCTTCGACAAGGCGCGGATGGAAGGCGGCCGCTTCAACCGGCCGACCACCAAATTCCGCAACTGGATCACGCCCGACGGCAGCCCCGGCCCCTCCGGCGAGGGCGGCTTTGCCGCCGAGACCGGCCGCTATCACCTCTACGTGTCGCTGGCCTGCCCGTGGGCGCACCGCACCATCATCTTCCGCCATCTGAAGCGGCTGGAGAACGTCATCTCGATGTCGGTGACCTCCTGGCACATGGGCGAAAACGGCTGGACCTTCGACCGGCAGGAAGGCTCGAGCGGCGATTCCGTGAACCGGACGCAGAAGCTTTCGGAAATCTATGTGCTTGCCGATGCCAAATACACCGGGCGTGTGAGCGTGCCGGTGCTGTGGGACAAGCAACGCAAGACCATCGTCAGCAACGAATCGTCCGAGATCATCCGGATGCTCAACTCGGCGTTCAACGCCCTGACCAACGAGAGCACCGATTACTATCCGCCGGAGTTGCGCAGCGAGATCGACGCCGTCAACGACCTCGTCTATCCGAACGTCAACAATGGCGTCTATCGAGCGGGCTTCGCCACCGTGCAGGCCGCCTACGAGGAGGCGTTCCGCAACGTGTTCGCCGCGCTCGACGACATCGAGCGGCGGCTGGGACGGCAGCGCTACGTCGCCGGCCCGCGCATGACCGAAGCCGACTGGCGGCTGTTTGCCACGCTGATCCGTTTCGACGCGGTTTATTACAGCCACTTCAAGTGCAACCTGCGCCGCATCGCCGACTACCCGAACCTGTCGAATTATCTCCGCGATCTCTATCAGGTGCCGGGCGTCGACGAGACCGTCAGCATCGATCACATCAAGCGGCATTATTACGGCAGCCAGCTGAAGGTGAATCCGACCGGCATCTACCCGCTCGGCCCCGAGCTCGACTTCACCGCCCCGCATGACCGCGATCGGTTCGTGAGCTAAGCCTAAGCCTCCTGGAGCGCCGCTTCCTTGAACGCGCTCGCCGGCCAATCGAGGCCGTAATGCTCGCGCAAGGTCTTGCCCTCATACGAGGTGCGGAACAGCCCGCGCTTCTGCAGAATCGGAATGACCTCGGCGCTGAACACGTCCAGCATCGCCGGCAGCAACGGCGGCATGATGTTGAAGCCGTCCGCCGCGCCGTCGCTGAACCAGTCCTCGATGATGTCGGCGACCTGCTCCGGCGTGCCGGCGAAGGTGAAATGGCCGCGCGCGCCGGCGAGATTCGCCAGCAACTGCCGCAGCGTCGGCTTCTCGCGCCGCACCAGGCTCAGGATCACCTCGGTGCGGCTGCGCGCCGCCTGCACCGATCCGGGGTCGGGGAAATCCTCGGGCGTCAGCGGGCGGTCAAGCGGCAGATGCGAGAAGTCGTGGCCGCCGAACCGGCCGGACAGGCGCTTGCGCCCCACCTCAGGATCGGACAGTTCGTTGGTCTCGCGCGTCATACGCTCCGCCTCGGCTTGCGTGGAGGCGATCATCGGGCTCAATCCCGGCAGGATCAGTACTTGCTCCGGCTTTCGCCCCTCCTCCGCCACGAGCCTCTTCAGATCGGCGTAGAACTCCTGCGCGGTCTTCTTTTCCATATGCGCGGTGAACACCGCTTCGGCATGCCGCGCGGCAAATCTGCGGCCGACGTCGGACGATCCGGCCTGCACCAGCACCGGCCGGCCTTGCGGGGTGCGCGGCAGGTTGAGCGGCCCGGCCACCTGGTAATGCTCGCCCTTGTGGTTGATCGGCCGGATGCGATCGGCCCTGGCGTAGCGCCCGCCGGCGCGATCGTCGATCACCGCGTCCTCGGCCCAGCTGTCCCAGAGCCCCTTGATCACCGTCATGAACTCTTCGCCCTGGGCGTAGCGGTCGTCATGGCTGACCTGGCCGGTGCCGCCGAAGTTGCGCGCGGCCGTCGCCAGCCACGACGTGACGATGTTCCAGCCGACGCGGCCGTTGCTGATGTGATCGAGCGAGCCAAACTGCCGCGCCAGATTGAACGGCTCGGTGTAGGTGGTGGATGCGGTGGCAATGAGCCCGATCCGGCTGGTCACCGCCGCAACCGCCGCCAGCACCGTGACGGGCTCAAGCCAGGTGCGCGCCGCTTGCGACGCGTCGTCGCCGAGCGCGAGTTGGTCGGCCAGGAAGATGGAATCGAACAGCCCGGCCTCCGCCCGCTGCGCCAGATCCTGGTAGTAGCGGATGTCGGTCAGCGCCAGCGGCGACGACAACGGGTGCCGCCACGACGCCTCGTGGTGGCCGCGGCTGTGGATGAACAGGTTGAGATGCAGTTGCCGCTTCATGGCGTCATCCTGGGCTTATACTGGCGTCGCTTGATACTGACTCGATTGGCAACCGGTTGGAAGGTCCTGCGCTGCAGCGCCAAGTTAATGTGATGGAACGCCGCCCAACGCCTGCGCCGGCGCAAACCGCTCGCAGGCGATCTCGTGGGCGGCCAGCACACCTGGATCGATCTCCGGCCGGAACCCGGGCGGAATCACAAGCTCGCCTGCCACGAAGTGCAGCGGTTCCGCAAACAGCCGCACCTTCGGCTTGAGGAATCCATTGAACTCGCCGGCGTTGCGGATGGTGACGCGTGCGACGCACGCCTCCATCCAGCAGCCGAGCTCGCTGGAAAGGCCGTCGCCGAGCACCGACTCCATGCCTGCCCCGCTCACCGCATCGAGCGCCTCGCGGAGCAGATCGAGACCGCCGAAGCGTTTCAGCTTGAGCTTGCAGAAGCCGACGTTCGGAATTGTCGATGCCCGCTTGACGTCCGCGAGTTCGCAGATCGGCTCGTCCAGCATGACCGGAACCGTGGAGACCTTCGCGACGTGGGCGTTGGCGTCCCAATCCTCGGCCCGGCAGGGCTGCTCGAACAGCTCGATGCCCGATGGATCGAGCGACGATGCAAAGCTGCACGCATCGCTTTCGGAAAAGGCGCGGTTGGCATCGATCCGCATGGTGGCGCGGCCGTCGATGGCGCGCTGGATCGTGTGCACGCGACGAAGATCATCGGCCGGGTCCTTGCCGACCTTGATCTTGAAGGTGCGAAAACCCTCCTCGAGCCGCCGCTCGACCTCGGGCCCGATCTCATCCGGCGCCGAGCTGTTGAACGGCGTGAGCAGCGGCAGGCGAACCTCGCGATCGATTTTCAAGAGCGGGTGGTCCTCAAGCATCTCGATCGCCGTCAACAGCGCCGTCGCCGCCACTTTGCTGGCGCCGACGTTGGCGGAAATGATAGCCTTGGCCTCGCGCGAATCCTTGCCGATCACGGCCGCGGCATGCTGGCGGCAAAACGCCCAGCCGCCTTCGCGCGTCTCGCCGCTCGATCCCGGAGAGATGTGGCCTTCGCCCCAGCCGACGCGGCCATCGCTGTCGCGCACCTGCACGATGATCGGCTCGAACTCGGTAAAGGTCCGGTATGACAGGACGTAAGGGCGGATCAACGGCAGACGAACCGTCCGCAGCGTGATCTCATGCAGTCTCATGCTGGAGCTTCCGTTTCAAAGCTGGACGCCGCTGGCGCGGATCGGACCGGACCATTTCTTGATCTCGTCGGCGACGAAGTTGGCGAGGTACTCCGGCGACTGCCGCTCCGGCCCGGCCAGGTCGGAGCCGATCGCCTTGAGCCGTTCCTTCATGACCGGCGTGTTCATGGCGGCCACGGCTGCGGCATTGAGCTTCCGCACGATCGGGTCCGGCGTGCCCTTCGGCAGGAACAAGGCGTACCAGCTCGGGATGTCGAAATCGGTCAGGCCCTGTTCATGCGCCGATGGCAGGTCCGGCAAGCTCGCCGAGCGCTTCTTGCTCAGAATCGCCAGCGTCTTGATCGTGTTGCCGGCGTATTGCGGGATCACGGTGGGCGCGCTCGGGCACTGATAGTCGATCAGCCCGGCCAGCATGTCCTGCATCGCAGGACCTGCGCTGCGATAGGGCACATGCGTGACGTTGACGCCAAGCGCCGCGTTGAGCAGCACGCAGGCAAGATGATTGGAACCGCCGACGCCGCCCGAGCCGAATTGCAGTTTTGCATGGTTCTGCCGGACGAAGGCGATGAATTCCTGAAGATTGTTGGGCGGCAGATCCTTGCGTGTCACAAGGATCAGCGACTGGTCCATGATCAATCCGACCGGCGCGAAATCGGTGACAGCGTTGTAGAGCGGCGCCTTGTAAAGCGTCTGGTTCTGGGCGTGGGTACCAACATTACCGAGCACGAACGAATAGCCGTCGGGTGCCGCCTTGGCGACGCGGTTGGCGCCGGTCATGCCGCCCGCGCCGCCGATATTTTCCACGATGACGGGCTGATGCAGTTGGTTGCTCAAGCCCTCAGCGACGATGCGCGCGATGGCATCGGTCGATCCGCCGGTGGCGAACGGCGCCACCATGGTGAGCGGCCGGTTCGGCCAATCCTGCGCGTTTGCATGCTGCGCGAAGACAATCGCGGCGGCGACGACGGCCAAGGCGCGCAACACTTTCATCGATCCTCGGCCTTTCATGCCCACCCTACTACTCTGCCCTGATGCCGGAGGCGCGAATGACCTTCGACCATTTCGCCATCTCCGTCTTGAAGAACTCGGCGCACTGATCCGGCGTGCTGCCGATCGGCTCGTAGCCGAGCGCGCCCAGGCGCTCCTTGATGTCGGGCAGCGCGACGATGGCCGCGATCATGCGATGGAGCGACGCGATGGTCTCCTTCGGCGTCCCGGCCGGCACGACTACTGCGGTCCAGCTCGAGCCCTCGACGTCCGGATAGCCGGCCTCCGCCATGGTCGGCACCTCGGGCAGCGCCGCCGTCCGCGCCTTCGACGTGACCGCAAGCGCGCGGAGCTTGCCGTCCTTGACCAGCGGCACAGCCGGCGCCATCGCGCCGAACGAGATGGGCGTGTGGCCCGCGACGGTCGAGCCGATCGCCGGGCCGCCGCCGCTGAACGGCACATGCACGAGGTCGAGATCGAGCGACAGGCGAAACAGCGCGCCGACCAGTTGCGGCGGCGTGCCGGTGCCCGGCGAGGCATAGCTGTATTTGCCGGAGTTGGCCCTGATCAGCGCCACGAGCTCTTTGACGCTCTGCGCCGGCACCGATGGATGCACCGTCAGCACCACCGCCGAGTCGACCGCGAGCGTGACGGCGTCGAAGTCCTTGATCGGATCGTAGGGCACGTGGTTGTACAGGAACGGATTGTTGAGATGGCTGCCGCCGGTCACCAGGATCGTGTAGCCGTCGGGCGCCGCCTGCGCCGCGCGGCCGTGGCCGGCATTGCCGCCGGCGCCGCCCACGTTCTCGACATAGAACTGCTTGCCGGTCTGCTCGGACATCTTTTGCGACATCAGGCGCGCGAACACGTCGGTCGGGCCGCCCGGCGCGAACGGCACGATCACGCGCACCGGCCGCGACGGATAGCTCTGCGCCGCGGCGCCGGCGATGCCGGCGACAAGCAGAATGACGGCAATGGCTAAATGTTTTTTCAAGTCAGCTCCCATGCGCATCACGGGCAACGCCCGTCAGGCTAGCGGACCCAGCGTGGACATGGAACCGGTCCACACCGATCAGATCGGCTCGGCGAGCTTCCGGAAGGTGGCCGACATCAGGTCGAAATGGGATTGGATCGGGATGGTCTTGTCCTTCTCCATCTCGCCCAATTTGACTGCGGTCTCGACCACGAGCCGGCAGCGGTCAAACCGCCGTGCCATGAACCGTTCGAGCAATTCGGCAACGGAAAGATCGGCGGCCAGGAGTTCCGCCAGCACGACTGCATCCTCGATAGCGATCCCCGCGCCGGTCGCCAGATGCGGCGTGGTGGTGTGGGCGGCGTCGCCGATCACCGCGACGCGGCCGCGATGCCACGGCGACGGCAGCAGAAACGAATTCATCGGCCGGTAGTCGACCTTGGCCGGATCGTTCACCCACTCGCGCGCATGCGACATCACCGGTCCGCTGAAATCCCGAAGCTGCTCGGCCAGCAGCACATGCATCTGGTCCGGCGGCAGCCGATGGCCGTCGCGGATCGGCTGGACCAGAAACAGGAACATCTCGTCGTGGGAATGCGGATTGACGCCGGCCTTGGTGTTCGGGCCGTAGAACATCTGCATGCTGTCGACGTCTTGGTGCCGCGGCATGGTCGCGCGCCAGACCGCCAAACCGGTGAAGCTGGCGTCGGGCACATCGCTGAAGGCAAGCTTCCGCACCGTCGAATGAAAGCCGTCGCAGCCGACGACGAAATCGTAAACGCCGCGTTCGCCATCGGAGAATTCGACCTCGACCGCGCCGGATGTCTCATTCAGCGAAGCGACCGTGGCGCCCAGCGTGATCGAAGCACCAAGCTCTTGCGCGGACCGGAACAGAACATCGTGCAGCGCCGAGCGAGCGATGGCGACCGTCGCCGGATAGTCCGGTCCGGCGAGGCGCGGCAGATTGAGCGAGCTGAAGGGACGGCCGGCCGCGTCGGCGAAGACGATCCGGTCGAAGCCGAACGCGACACCGACACATTGGTCGATCAGGCCGATCGACTTCAGCGCCCGCAGCGTCGGCCCGGTCAGGCTGATGCCGACGCCCAGCACGTTCCATTCAGGCGCAAGCTCGACGACGTCGACTTCGATGTCGCGGCGGCGGAGCGCAACGGCGAGCGTGAGGCCCGCGATGCCGCCGCCGACGACCAGAACCTTCCTGATGTTGGCCACGTTATTCCGGCTTCAGCTTCGCCGCCTTGACGATGTCGCGGAAGCGATCGTAGTCGCGGCGCATGCGCGCGCCGAACTGCTCCGGCGTCTCCTTCAGAGCCTCCAGGCCGCCGTCGGCCAGTTTGCGCTGGACCTCCGGATCGTCCTGCATCGCGTGGATGTGCTTCACCAGCTTGGCGATCACCGGCGCCGGCGTGCCTTTCGGCGCGACGATGCCGAACCATGTCGCGAACTCGTAGCCCGGCAGTCCGGCCTCGGCCGAGGTTGGATACTGCGGCGCCGCTTTCAGCCGCTGCGGTTGCGCGACCGCCAGTATCTTGGCGAGACCGGCGTCGACCGGAGCCCGCACCGCACCCAGGCCCGCGAACGTGAGCTGGATATGCCCGCCGACCATGTCGTTCACCGCAGGTCCCACGCCGCGATAGGGCACGTGCAGGAGATCGACGCCGGCCGCGGCCTTGAACATTTCGCCCGCGAGATGCGGCGCGGTGCCGGCCCCTCCCGATCCATAAGACAGCTTGCCGGGCTCGCGCTTGGCCAGCGCGATCAGCTCCTTCAGGTCGTTCGCCGGCACCTTGGCGTTGGCGACGACCAGGATGGCGGAGCTGGTGACCGGCGCGACCGGGATGAGATCGACCAGCGGGTCGAACGTCATGTCGGTGTAGACATGCGGATTGATGGCGACGTTGCCGAGCTGGATGAGGCCGAGCGTGTAGCCGTCCGGCTCGGCTTTGGCGACCGCCTCCGCGCCGATGTTGCCGCCGGAGCCGGGGCGGTTCTCGATCACGAGACGCTGGCCCAGCACCTTGTCCAGATTGTCGGCCGTAACGCGCGCCGCCACGTCCATCAGGCCGCCGGCGGCGGTGACGACAATCAGACGAATGGGTTTGGTCGGATAATCCTGGGCTCGCGCCGCGCTCGGCGCGTTGAGGCTTGCCGCAGCCACCGCCGCGACAACGCAAAATGAGGCCAACCATTTCATGACAGTTCTCCCATTCCTCTATTCCCCTTTGACGCCGAGCTTCTGCAGCTCCGGCCCCCAATAAGCGGCGTCGCGCGCCAGCCTTGCGGCGAATTGCTTGCCGTCGGCCGCGCCACGCGCGCCACCGGCGGCAAGCTGCTTGGCGATCTCCGGCGAATGCACGGCATCGAGCGCGGCCTTCTCCAGGCTCGCCCGCGTCTCGTCGGCAAGACCCGCGGGGCCGAGCAGGCCGTACCAGTTCTCCATGACCATGCCGGGAAAGCCAAGCTCGACGCTGGTCGGCACATCCGGCAAAAGCGGCGACCGCTCGGCGCCGAACATCACCAGCGCGCGCAGCTTGCCGCTCTGCACGAGCGGCAAGAGCACCGGCAGATCGGCGTTGAGAAACTGGATGTGGCCGCCGATCAGATCGTTGATGGCGGGACTCGCGCCGCGATAGGGCACGTGCGCGGCCTTTACGCCGGCGCCGGCGTTGAACATCTCGCCGGCGATGTTCATCGTGGTGCCGGGACCGGCGGAGCCGTAGCTCAGCTTCTCGGCCTTCGCCTTGGCGATCAGTTCGGCGAAGGTCTTGGCCGGATAGTCGGCGCTGACCACGATCAGGCTCGGCGCCTGGCCGATGAAGGCGATCGGCGTGAACGATTTGATCGGATCGTAGGACAGCTGCGAGCGAAGCGCCGCGCTGATGACGTGCGAGCCGAGCGTCGCAAACAACAGCGTCTTGCCGTCGGCCGGTGCGCGCGCCACCGCCTCGTTGGCGATCACGCCGCCTGCGCCGCCGCGGTTCTCGATGACCACGTCGGACTTCAGCCGCACCTGCATGTCCTGGCCGATCATGCGCGCGATCATGTCGGTCGGGCCGCCGGCCGCGAACGGCACCACGATCTTGATGGTGTCGGCATGGGCCGCCGGCAGCGAAAGCAACAGCGCCAGCAGCGCTCCGAAGTGCCGCGTCATGGCCGGTCCCTCCTGATCGCTTTTGTCTTTCCCGCAGCCTAATGCTGTCTTTGCCGCAGCCTAATGCCGATGCGGCAGCCTCACCAGCGCTCCGAGGCGGGCTTGCCGGCTGTCACCTCGGCGATGCGGGCGCGCGTGCCGGCGGTGGTGTCCGGCGGCAACCCGTCGAGCGGGAAGAAGCCATGCGCGACAATCTCGCGGTCCGGTATCGGCGGCGCGGACTGGCGGAAGTCGCGCACCACATAGATCGTCACATGGTCGCGATTCGAATAGAACGGATGAAAATAGACGCCATGCAGCGCTGGCGGGCCGGTCAGTTCGATGTTGCCTTCTTCCGCGAGCTCGCGGGCGAGCGCTTCGAGCAGCGTCTCGCCGGCCTCCACCCCGCCGCCCGGCAACTGCCAGCCTTCGGAGTAGGAGTGCTTGATCAGGAATACCCGGCCGTCGCCGTCGAGCACCACCGCGCGGACGCCGAGCGTCAGCCCGCGCGAGAACCGCCAGTAGAAATGCATCAAGCGGTTGACCACGGCCATTTGTTTAGAATAACTCTAATCTGATCTTTCGAGCCGTCCGACCCGAGCACCGATCATTATGAGGCAAATGTGAAGCGTTTTGCCGAATTATCCGAGCAGGAAATCCTCGCGCTCGCCATCTCCAGCGAGGACGAGGATAGCCGCATCTACCGCGGTTTCGCCGAGGGCCTGCGCGAGCCGTTCCCCGCCTCCGCCAAAGTGTTCGACGAGATGGCCGACGAGGAGGTGCGGCACCGGACCATGCTGTTCGACATGTACCGCGAAAAATTCGGCGAGTATCTGCCGCTGATCCGCCGCCAGGACGTCCGCGGCTTCGTCCATCACAGCAAGCCGCTCTGGCTGATGCGTCCGCTCGGCCTCGACGAGGTGCGCAAGTTCGCCGCTCGCATGGAATACGAAGCCGAACGCTTCTACCGCAGGGCCGCGGAAACCGCTCGCGACATCTCGATTCGAAAGCTGCTCCTCGAATTGGCTGAGATCGAGTCCGAGCACGAAACGCTGGCGCAAAAACTCGGCGAAACGATCCTGACCACCGACGCGCGCGCCAAGGAGGACGAGACCGAGCGGCGCATGTTCGTGCTGCAATACGTGCAGCCGGGGCTGGCCGGGCTGATGGACGGTTCGGTCTCGACCTTGGCGCCGCTGTTTGCGGCCGCCTTCGCCACCCATCACACCTGGGAGACCTTCCTGGTTGGGCTTGCGGCCTCGGTCGGCGCCGGCATCTCGATGGCGTTCGCCGAGGCTTTGTCCGACGATGGCTCGCTGACCGGCCGCGGCACGCCCTGGATTCGCGGCAGCATCACCGGCCTGATGACCACGGTCGGGGGCCTCGGCCATACACTGCCCTATCTGATCCCGGATTTCTGGACCGCGACCGTTCTCGCCATCATCGTGGTAGTGGTCGAGCTTGCAGTGATTTCCTGGATCCGTCACCGCTATATGGACACATCGCTCCTCGGCGCCGCGTTCCAGGTGATGGTCGGCGGCGCGCTGGTCTTCATCGCCGGGATATTGATCGGAAGCTCTTGAAGTTCGGCCGCGTTGTGTCATCCCAGCATCGTCGACGCGGGAATCGCCGATGTTCGTCCTGGCCCATCTCTCCGATCCGCATCTGGCGCCGCTGCCGAGGCCCCGTCCGCTGGAGCTCTTGTCCAAGCGCGGGCTCGGCTACCTCAACTGGCTGCGCAAGCGCCGCTCGATCCATCGCGCCGACATGCTCGCGGCGCTGGTCGCCGATCTTAAAGGTCATGCGCCCGACCACGTCGCGGTCAGCGGCGATCTGGTCAACCTGTCACTGACCAACGAGTTTGCTCTGGCGCGCGGCTGGCTCGCGAGCCTGGGCGATCCGCACCATGTCACGGTGGTGCCCGGCAACCATGATGCCTACGTGCGGCCAGCCGAAAAACTCGCGGAACGCCACTGGGCCGACTTCATGCGCGGCGACGATGGCGAGAGCTTTCCCTTCGTGCGGCGGCGCGGGCCGCTGGCGCTGATCGGCCTTTCGACCTCGCTGCCGACGCTGCCGCTCGCCGCGACGGGGCGCCTGCACGGCGACCAGCTGGCGCGCCTCGGCGAGCTGCTGGCGAAGCTCAAGCGCGAGCAGCTGTTCCGCGTCGTCATGATCCATCATCCGCCAGTCGAAGGCGCCCACTATTTTCGCCGGCTGACCAACGCCGGCGCGCTCCGCGACGTGCTGGCCGAGCACGGCGCCGAGCTCGTGCTGCATGGCCATCACCATGAGGCGTCGCTGCACTGGCTGCCGGGCACGCCATTCCGCATTCCGGTGGTCGGCGTGCCGTCCGCCTCTGGCGCGCCGGGCCGTCATGACGAGCCGGCCGGCTACAATCTCTATGAGATCGAGGGCGCCTGGGGCGCCTGGCGCTGCACCGCGATTTCGCGCGGATGGCGTGACGGCGGTTTCGGCGAAGTCAATCGCCAACGCTGGTCGCGTAAAGCGCTGTTCGCGAGCGCGATTAGACTGATCAGCCTCAGCCGCGCTTTTGCAGCCAGCCTGTCATGCCTCGCGAAGGCGGCATGATGGTCGGCGATTACTGAAGCGGCACCGACTAGTGCGGCAGCCGCGACGCGACGACCCACAGCACCGCGAACAAAGCGACACAGCCCGCGATCAGGCCGAACAGGAAGGCGCGCACCATGCGCCAGCCCCGCGGCGCGGTCGGCCATACACGCCCCGGTGCAACCGCGCGTGCAGCGGGTTTTCATCCTCGGCCAGCGCCCGCTCGCGCTCGATGATGCGGGCTGCCACGTAATGCGTAACCGCCTCGACGATCGCAGCGATGTCATTTGATTCCGCCAGCACCTTCCGGCCGTAGCGGGTGTCATGCACGAAACGGTAGTGCCGCTTGTCGCGGCCCATCACCACATGGGCGATGGCGTCGATCCACAGCCGCGGCGTGTCGCCGTGGCTGATACCGCGGTCGAACAGATCGATGTCGGGCGGCGTTTCCTCGAACAGCGGATCGAGCGCATCGTTCAGGAGTTCGAGCCGGGCCAGTTCGGCATCGCGAAGATCGACGACGACGCTCGATTTCTCGGCGATCTCGATGCGGGTTTTGCGGACAGCCTCTTTCAGCGGCCCAGGCGGTGCTGCCTCGGGCGCCAACGCTTCGGCAGCCTTGCGCTTTCTGCCCCACATGGCAGCTATTTAGCAGCCGGGCCCCGCCCCCGTAAACCATATAAGTGGTTGTTCCCCTTTGTTTTTGCCGGGGTTGGCGTCAAATTTTGCGCCCGCCCAGGCCATAGGCCTGCCCCCAGCCGAGGCCGTCCTCGGTGCGCGCCCGGGGCTTGTATTCGCAGGCGGTCCAGCCCTTCCAGCCGAGCCGGTCGAGCGCCGCAAAGACGGCCGGATAATTGATCTCGCCCTCGTCCGGTTCGGCCCGCGACGGCACCGCCGCGATCTGCACGTGCCCGACCAGCGGCAGGTGCTTTTCGAAGCGGGTGATGAGATCGCCGCTGACGATCTGCACATGATAGAAATCGAACTGGATCTTGACGTTCGGCCGGCCGACCTTGGCGATGATGTCGGCGGCCTGCTCGATCCGGGTCAGAAAATAATTCGGCCGGTCGCGCTGGTTGATCGGCTCGATCAGCAAGCGTGACGTTCTTGTCGTTGGCCAGATCCGCGGCGCGCGTCAGGTTGGCGATGAAGGTCCGTTCCGCCGCCGGCCTTTGCTCCGGCGGCACCGTGCCGGCCATGCAGTGGATCGCGCTGCCGCCGATCGCCACCGTATAGTCGAGCGCCTGCTTGAACACGACGTCCCAGTCGCGCTCGCGTCCCGGCACCGCGCCCAATCCGGAATCGCCGGGCCGGCTGCCGACGAAGGTGTTGATGCCAAGCTGCGTCAGTCCGTGCTTGTCGATTTCGGCCTTGAGCGCCGTGGGTGTGTGATCGTACGGCGCTTGCAGCTCCACCGCCTTGAAGCCCGCCGCGGCGGCCGCGCCGAAGCGCTCGAGCAGCGGCCGCTCGGTGAACAGATAAGCCAGGTTGGCGGCGAAGCGCGGCATTATTCTGCTGTCACTCCGGCCTTTTCGATCAACTGCGAGGCTGTCGTCATTGCGGCCCCACCGTTTCCCGAGCAGCTATTGTTATTTCGAAGTGACCCTGCTTTTGGCAGGAAGGCAAGCGCGCTTTCCATCGCATTCGCTGGCAAGCCCCTGAATTTGCATCGCGTTTTTCCATCCCGGCCGGTGGAAAATTGTAGGACGCTGCCCACAAAGCGAGCTTTTTCCATTGGGCACGCGGCCACCGCATTTGGCGGATACTGAAATCTTCTATTATTTCAATATACTATACTAATGGGCAATTGCCCATATATAATCCCACCAAGATAGTGGGCTACTTTGTGGTTGACCCCAACCGGCGAAATTGGTCGCATTGGGCAAGCCCGCGCCACATCAGACGGCGCCAAGCCGCGCCGGTTTCAGGCACTTGCCCGAGATCGGAATGGATGGCGCGGGACTCGAGGAAACCACCGAGGACACGCGCCATGAACGCGCAAGAGCTGTTGCAGGAAATTTCCGACTACTGCCGGCAGACCGGCTTGGCCGAATCCACCTTCGGCCGGCGCGCCGTCAACGACGGCAAGCTTGCGAGCAGGCTGCGCCACGGCGGCCGCATCACCACCGAAACGCTCGACCGCATCCGCGGCTTCATGGCGTCGAACCGGAATGCCGCCGGTCGCCCCGCCGTTATCCCGCGAACGCAAGATCACATGCCGGCACGCCTGCCGGAGTCCCCTTCAACACCGCGGCCAATGGCGCCACCCACAACCATGTCCCCATCCATTTCCCCTACCCCAGCCGTGCCGGCCACGACCAGCACCGGCGCCGATCCGCAGCGAAACTTCCGCTTCTTCGACAACCGGCAGAAGTATCTGCTGTTCGTGAACACCTGCAGCGAGAAGTGGGTGGTCGGCAACCGCGTCTCGCTCGAGCTGCACAATATCCATCCGCGGCCGCCGGCCTTGCGGCTGTTCGACGCCGGCGTCGGCGACGGCACGGTGCTCGGACGGGTGATGCGCTCGATGCACGACCGCTTTCCGCACACGCCGTTCTACGTCGTCGGCAAGGAGATCAGCCTCGAGGACGTGCGGCTGACGATGCAGAAGATGTCGGACCGCTTCATGGAGCATCCGGCGACGGTGCTGGTGCTGACCAACCTCGCCTATGCCGACGCGCCCTGGCTTGCGGTGAAGTCGCTGTCCGCCGCCTCCAGCATGGTCTGGCACGAAGTGGCGCTGACCGGCTCGTCGTCGCATTCGTTCGAGGAGCAGATCACCGATCTCGTGCCGTTCCTCGACGAGAACTGGAAGGCCGGCGTCAGCCCGAAGACCGGCAATCCGGTGTATGAACGGCCCGTGGTGCTGGTGGTCTATCGCGAGGATCACAAGTTCCTGCTCGACCCGATCATCCCCAGGCCCGGCGGCACCGTCGCCAATTACGATCTGGTGATCGCCTCGCAGCCTTATCGCGCGCGCGCTTCGCTCGACTTCAAGGCCAAGCGCGTGATCGCGCCGCTGTCGCGCGCGCTCGGGCCGGGCGGGCGGCTGATCGCCATCCATTCGCACGGCAACGATCCCGGCCATGAGATCGTGCAGAACGTCTGGCCGGGCGAGAACCCGTTCATCCACGATCGCCATCAGATCATGAAGGCGGTGAAGCAGGAGCTCGGGCCCGCCGGTCGCGATCTCAATTTCAACGCCTACGCCGACAACCGCTCGCTGTTCCGCTACGACATGCACACGCTGCCGAGCGAGATCACGCAGGAGTCTTCGATCGGCACTTCGACGCTGTTCGCGGCCTGGAACGCCGCCATTTACGTCGCGCAAGTCGAGGATCACCGGGTCGCGGAGGCCGCCGCCGACGGCCGCTATCTCGCGGCGACGAGCGAGGTCCTGCAGAAGCACGGCGCGCTGTGGTTCTTCGACGAGTCCTACGTGATCTCGCGCCGGCGCGAGTGAGACGGGAAGGCGGCGACCGCGGTTTCAGAACGCCGTTATAGGCGCTCCGGAGCGGTTTGACCGCGCATGGAATTGCCTCCCGCGCTATGCAATGATCGAGGCCGGGAGGAACAAAAACCATGGCCGTCGTATCGGTCGGAAGGCTGACCCGGCTCGGCTCTGCGCTTGCCGCATTGACGCTCGCGACCACAGCGGCCTCCGCGCAGACCTACGGCTTCGCCACGCTGCCGGCGGGCTCGCTGAGCCACGTCATCTCGTCCGCCATTTCCAAGGCGATGAAGGAGAGGGCAGGCCTCAACGTCCTGGTGCAGCCGGCCGCCGGCGGCAACGTCATCGTTCCACTGGTCGCGCGCGGCGAGGCCGAGGTCGGCCTCGTCAACATCATGGAGGCGCAGGACGGGCTCGACGGCGGACTCAAGGACCTGCGTCTGATCGGGGCTGCCCAGGGGCTGCGCACGCCGTTCTTCGTCCGCAAGGACTCCGGAATGTTCAAGGTCGCGGATCTCAAGGGCAAGCGCGTGACCATGGGCTTTTCCGCGATGCGCCAAATCGATCAGGTCACACGTGCCGTGCTCGCCAGCGCCGGATTGACGGAAGCCGATGTGCGGCCGGTGCTGGTGCCCAACGTCGTGCGCAGCGCCGACGACTTCATGGCCGGCAATTCCGATATGTTCTTCTTCACATTCGGCGGCCCGAAGGTGCGCGAGGCCGATGCCACGGTCGGCGGCGTCCGGCCGCTGGAAATGGACCCGAACGGCATGCCTGCGGCGCGCAAGATCAACCCCTGGGGCTATCTGACCGACATCAGCCCCGGTCCGTTTTACACCGGCGTCGACAAACCGATGAAGGTCTACAGCTTCGACAACGTGATGATCACCAGCGCCAAGGTGCCGGACGATTTTGTCTACAAGCTTCTCGACGCGATGGAGAAGAGCAAGGGCGACATCGTCGCCATCGCGCCAGCGATGGCGGAATTCTCCCCAGCCTTCGCCTACAAGCAATATGGCGTGCCCTATCACCCGGGCGCGCTGAGGTTTTTCAAGGAGCGTAATCTCTCGCCGCGGCCGCTGGAGTGATAGGCTGGCGGCATGGCGTGCGGATCGGTCGTGATAATGTCGGGATAATCAGGACAGGAGGGCGTTATCATGAGCAGCACCGGAACTAGGACGGCATGGCCGGGATTGCTCGGCGCATTCCTCGCACTCGCGATCGTAGGGATCGGCAGCGGTCGCGCATCGGCCCAGACCTACGGCTTCGCCACTTTGCCGCCGGGCACGCTCAATCACACCACCGCATCCGCCATCTCCAAGGTGGTGAAGGAGAAGGGCGGCGTGAACATGCTGGTGCAGCCGACCGCCGGCGACAACGTCATCAACCCGCTGGTCGGGCGCGGCGAGGTCGAAATCGGCATCACCAACATCATGGAGGTGACGGACGCGCTCGAAGGCGGGCTGAAGGACATGCGCATCATCACCGCCGCCCATGCGCTTCGCACCCCGCTGTTCGTGCGCAAGGACTCCGGCATGTTCAAGAACGCCGACCTCAAGGGCAAGCGCGTGACCATGGGCTACTCCGCCATGCGCAACATCGACAAGACCGTGCGCGCGATGCTGGCGAGCGCCGGCCTGACCGACGCCGACGTCAAGCCCGTGCTGGTGCCCAATGTGGTGCGCAGCGCCGACGAGTTCATCGCCGGCAACGCCGACATGTTTTCCTTCGCCTTCGGCGGCCCAAAGGTGAAAGAGGCCGACGCCACCGTCGGCGGCATCCGTGCGCTTGAAATCGACGAGGCGGGCATGCCGGCTGCGAAAAAGATCATGCCGTGGGCGTATCTCACTCAGATCGGCCCGGGCCCGATCTTCACCGGCGTCGAGAAGCCGATGAAGGTCTACAGCTTCGACAACGTCATGATCGCTTCGGCCAAGGTGCCGGACGATCTCGTCTACAAGATTCTCGACCTGATGGAGAAGAACAAGGACGAGCTGGTCGCGGTGCAGCCGGTGCTGCGCGAATGGACGCCGGCCTTCGGCTACAAGCAATACGGCGTGCCGTATCACCCCGGCGCGCTGAAATTCTTCAAGGAGAGGAATCTCACGCCGCAGCCGCTCGGATGATCGCGCACGCGCCGAACCACGATTGAACGAAACAGGGGGATATCATGACTGTCACGAAATCGGTGTTGAGCGGGTGCTTCGGCGCGCTGGCCGGCCTCGCGATGCTCAGCCTCGGCGGACAAGCCGCGTCGGCGCAGACCTACGGTCTCGCCACCATGCAGCCGGGCACGCTGGCGCATACGGTCGCGTCCGCCATCGCCAAGACGCTGAAGGAGAAGGGCGGGCTGAACACGCTGGTGCAGAACACCGCCGGCGAGTCGGTGCTGATCCCGATGGTCGCGCAAAGGCGAGATCGATCTCGGCATGGCCAACATGCTGGAGGTCGTCGAAGGCATCGAGACCGGCAAGCTGCAGAACGACCTGCGCATCATCGGCTCGATCTACGTGCTGCGCATGGGCTTCTTCGCCCGCAAGGACAGCGGCATCGTCAACATGGCCGACGTCAAGGGCAAGCGCGTGCCGGCCGGCTATTCCGCGATGCGGACGCTCGACAAGAACACGCTGGCGATGCTGGCGACCGCGGACCTGACGCTGAACGACGTCAAGCCCGTCATGGTGCCGAACGTGCTGCGCGGCGGCGACGACTTCATGGCCGGCGCCAACGACATGTTCATGTTCTCGTTCGGCGGACCGAAGGTGCGCGAGGCCGACGCCACCGTCGGCGGCGTGCGCGCCGTGAAGATCGGCGGCAATCTCGAGGCGAGCCGCAAGATCTTCCCCTATGGCTATTTCAGCGAGGTGAAGCCCATTCCCGGCCTATGTCGGCGTCTCGCGAGCCGATGCAGGTCTATGCAATGGACTACATCCTGTTCACCAACTCCAAGATGAAGGATGAGACCGTCGCCAAGATCATCGACACCATGGCGAACAACAAGGCGGACATGGTGGCGACCGCGCCGGCGATGAACGACTTCTCGATCGACACGATGTATCGCAAGCACACCATGACCTATCATCCTGGCGCGCTGAAATACTTCCAGGACCACAAGATCGAAGCCAAGGCTTACTAGTCGGAGCATGAACGGCGATCTTCGAAAGGATCATGCTCAAAATAAAGGTACACGCGTGAGCGACGACCGTAAGGCTCCCGACGCGGCCCAGCACATCTCCGCCGCGTCGGAGGAGCGCTTCATTGCCAGCACGGAAGAGTTCGCCTCGGAATCGTCGAAGGCGACCGTGCTGGCGGCCAACGTCCTCCAGGCGTTGCTGGTCGCCTGCGTCGTGCTCTGGGTGCTCGACGTTCCGCGCCAGTTGCTCAACGTCTCGTTCTACACCGAGCAGCTTCTGGCGGTGACGCTCGGCCTGACGCTGGCGCTCGCCTTCATCACCGAGACGTCGCGGCAGCCGAGCGCGGTCGACCTCGGCGGCCTGTGCGCGGCGGTCGCGATCGTCATCTATCTCGATCTACCACTACTACGCGCGAGGCGAAGTCGTCGTGGCCGGTGGTCGGCGCGCTTGCCGTCACGCTGGCGTGGACCTTCACGGCGAGCCGCGCCGCCTATGCGCGCTGGTTCGACTGGCTTTGCGCCATCGTCTCGCTGCTGCTCGCCGGCTACATCACCGTCCGCTACGAGGCGCTGACCTACGAGCTCGCCATGCTGCCGGTCGAGGGCGTCGTCGGCAGCGCGATCCTGACCTTCCTGGTGCTGGACGCGAGCCGCCGCATCTCCGGCTGGGGCTTCGTCGCGATCATCCTGGCGATCGCCGTCTACGTCTACATCAGCCCGTTCATGGGCGGCGATTTCCAGACCCGCTGGGTCTCGCCCGAGCGCATGGTCGCCTACGTCGGCCTCGACGTGAACGGCATGATCGGCAACATCCTTCAGGTCGCCGTGCTGGTGGTCATTCCCTACACCATCCTCGGCCAGGTGCTGGCGCGCACCGGCGGCGCGGATTTCTTCTCCGATCTCGCCATGTCGGCGATGTGGCGGTTCCGCGGCGGCGCCGCCAAGATCGCGGTGGTCGGCTCGGCGCTGTTCGGCATGATCTCGGGCAGCGCGGTGTCGAACGTGCTCGCCGTCGGCATCGTCACCATCCCGGCCATGATCAAATCGGGATTCACGCCGTATCGCGCGGCGGCGATCGAATCGGTCGGCTCGACCGGCGGCCAGTTGATGCCGCCGGTGATGGGCGCCGCCGCCTTCATCATGGCGGAGTTCCTGCAAGTCTCCTACGGCGCGGTCTGCATCGCCGCCGCGATTCCCGCGGTGCTCTACTACGCCTGCCTGTTCATCCACGTCGACCTGGAAGCGGCCAAGCACGGCATCGGCGGCGTCGAAGACGAGAACATGCTGTCGCTCACCGACGTGCTGAAGTCGGGCTGGCACTTCCTGGTGCCGATCTTCTTTCTCGTCATCGCGCTGATCTATCCGGAGGTGCTGCTGCTGACGCCGGAGAAGGCCGCGGTCGCCGCGACCGCGATCCTGATCGTGTTCGCGCTGATCTTCGGCTATCGCGGCAAGCGCGTCTCGCTCAAGCAGATCGCGGTCGCGGTCATCGAATCCGGCCGCGTCTCGCTCGACATCATCCTGATCGGCGCCGCCGCCGGCATCATGGTCGGGATCATGAGCATCTCCGGCCTCGCCTTCGGCATGACGATGCAGCTGCTGTCGCTGTCCGGCGAAAATGTCTTCCTGCTGCTGCTCCTGATCGCCATCCTCGCCTTCGTGCTCGGCATCGGCCTGCCGACGGTGAGCGTCTACATCCTGACCGCGACCTTGCTCGCGCCGGCGCTGATCAAGCTCGGCGTCACGCCGATGGCCGCCCACATGTTCGTCATGTACAACGGCATGCTGTCGATGATCACGCCGCCGGTGGCGTTCGCGGCCTACGCCGCGGCCAATATCGCAAAGACCGACGGCTGGACCACCGGCTGGATCGCCTGCCTGGTCGGCTGGAGCACGTTCGTGCTGCCGTTCCTGTTCGTGCTGACGCCGAGCCTGCTGATGGACGGGCCGAGCTATCTGATCGTCTGGAATTTCGCGCGCATCCTGTTCGCGCTGTTCGTCGGCACGGCGGGAATCGTCGGCTATGCGCTGACGCCGCTGTCGATGCCGGCGCGGCTGCTCTATGGCTTCGTCGCGCTGCCGATCGCGCTGCCGCCGGAGAGCTTCACCGGCGGCCACACCATCAACTTCATCGGCATTGCCGCCGGCATCGCGCTGCTGGTGTTCGACCATCTGCGGCGGCGCCGTAAAGCTGCCGCCGCGACCGCCTAAGTCAAGGCGCAAACCGGGCCGTCCGCGTTAGCAGGCTGCTGAAAAACTCCCGGACGTCATTCCGGGGCGCGCCGAAGGCGCGAGCCCGGAATCCAGAGCATCGGGATTTCCTGCTTTTCTGGATTCCGGGCTCGCCGCTGCGCGGCGCCCCGGAATGACCGTAAAGGGCTTTTCAACAACCTGTTAGATCTTCTCGCGCCAGATGCCGAGCGCTTCCTGCGCCGGCCGGTCGGAGATCTGGAACAGCACCAACTCCTTCTTGGCGTTGTGGGCGTACTTCATCCAGGACGGGATGACGAACACGTCCTTCGGTCCCCACTCGAACACCTTGCCGTCGATCTTGGTCGAACCCTCGCCTTCGACGCAGACGAAGATGGTGCCGTCGGTCGACTGGTAGTCCTTGCCCTTGAAGCCCTTCGGCAGCAGCGACAGATGCGCGCCCATGGTCGGCAGCGCCCAGCCGCCGGTGACCGGATTGGCGTAGCGGAAGCGCGCGCCGTGGCGCGGATCGATGTCGCCGGCCTTGGCGAGGCGATCGAGGATCGGCCGCATCCGCACGTACGGATAATTGATGATCGGGCTGTTCTTCGGCGTCCGGTCGGTGCCGTCCGGCAGCACGCCCGAGCCGTAGCGCATCAGCGAGTCCTCGTGATCGCGCTTGGTGTTCTGCTTCTCCTCGTCGAAGTGCTCGTAGAAGCTCGTCTCGAAGAAGTTGACCGTCGGCACGTCCAGCACGTCGAGCCACATCATCGACTTCTTCGAGGTGTTGCCGTGGTCGTGAATGGTCCAGTACGGAGTCAGCACGAAATCGCCCGGCGCCATGATGGTCTTCTCGCCGTCGACCTGGGTGTAGGCGCCCTCGCCGTCGAGGATGAAGCGGATCGCCGAGGCCGCGTGGCGGTGCGGCGGCGCGATCTCGCCCGGCAGGATGAGCTGCAGGCCCGCATAGAGCGATTGCGTGATGCGCGACTTGCCGCGCAGCAGCGGGTTCTCCAGCACCAGCACGCGCCGCGACGCCTCCTGGGCGGTGATGATGGAGCCGGCTTCGGAGACGTAGGGCCGCACGTCCTTGTAGCGCCAGATCGCCGGCGCGCACACCGTCTTCGGCTGTTCCGGGATGATGTCTTTCAGCACAACCCAGAGCGGCGCCATGTCGAGCTTGGAGATGCGGTCGTAATAGGCCGCGCGGGCATCATGGCCGTTCTTGCCGCGAGTCTTGCCCTTGCCTGCCTTGGCCTTGCTCTGCGTGACCGCGTCCATTGCCGTCTCCTGGAAACCCGGATTCTTGAGTTGGACATAAGATAAGGCCCGCCCCCCGTCAAAGACAGAGGCGCAACGACGCGGCAGATATTCCGGTTTGGCGGGCGTCAGGTGTTGTTGGCGCCGCCATCGACCGCCAGCACCTGGCCGGTCATGAAGTCGCTGTCGCTGGAACACAGGTAAATCAGGGTTCCCAGCAGGTCCTCGGGGTATTGATCGCGCTTGAGCGCGCGGCGCGCCACCGCCGCGGCCTTGGACTGCTCGACATGCACCGTGTTGGTCAGGCCGGTGTCGGAGAGCGTGTAACCCGGCGCCAGGGTGTTGACGCAGATGCCGTGGGCGCCGAGCTCCCGCGACATGCAGCGGGTGAAGGCCGTCACCGCGCCCTTCGAGGTGACGTAATGCGAGAAGTCCGGGATGCCGCGGGCCACGGTGCCCGAGCCGATGTTGACGATCTTGCCGTATTTTTTGGCGATCATGTGCGGGGCCACGTGCTTCACCATCAGGAACGGCCCCCGGATGTTGATGCCCATCACCTTGTCCCAAAGCTCGACGTCGATCTCGGTGACCTTGAGCGTCGGCAGCGGCGCGTAGAGCGCCGCGTTGTTGATCAGGATATCGATCTTGCCGAACCGCTCGATGGTCTTCGCCACCAGCGCCTTGCACTGCGCCTCGTCGCTGACGTCGAACACCATGCTGTCGGTCGAGTTGCGGCCGTGCTTGGCCGCGATCTCGGCGGCGAGCGCGGAGCCATCCTTGATGTCGGCGATCATCACCTGCGCGCCTTCGGCGGCGAGCGCCTCGGAGTAGTGCCGGCCGATGCCCACCGCGCCGCCGGTGACAATCGCGGTGCGCCCCTCAAGTCTCGCCATGATCCCTGCTCCTGACTGGCATCCGGCGAAACGTTAGGGCAGTGTGTCGGCCAACGCTAGAGAGGCCGGAGACGAGGAATGCCGACGATCAGTCATGTCCAGGACAAGCTCGCGATCCGCGAGCTGATCGAGAACTGGGCGGTGTGGCGCGACAGCTTTCAGTGGGACCGCTTCCGCACCGTCTGGCATCCGGAGGGCCGGATGTGGGCGACCTGGTTCCAGGGCACCTACGAGGAATTCATCGCCGCGAACCTGGCGGGCTACGCCAAGGGCGTGCGCATCTATCACTTCCTCGGCGGCACCTCGATCGACATCAAGGGCAAGCGCGCCATCGCCCAGACCAAAATGTCGATCTCGCAGCGCGCCGTGGTGGAAGGCGTGGAGTGCGACGTGATCTGCATCGGCCGCTTCTATGACTTCCTGGAAAAGCGCAAAGGCAAATGGGGCCTGGTCTGGCGCCGTCTCACGTACGAGAAGGACCAGATCGCTCCGGTCGATCCGGCGCAGGCGCCGAAGCTCGATCCCAAGCTGCTGACGCGCTTCCCGGTCGGCTACCGCCACCTCGCCTATTTGCAGACCAAGGTCGGCTACAAGGTGAAGGACGATATGCCGGGGGTCGATGGGCCGGGCACCGACGCGCTCTATGCGCTGGGCGCGAACTGGCTCAAGGGCGGCAAGAAGATCGGCTGGTGAAAGCCTTGCGCCACCCGGCGCAATCCATTGAAATGAACGGCAAAGTGCCGCCACGGGGGAAAACATGTCGTGGGCTGACAAATTCAACTTGCTGAACGGTCTCGTGATCCTGCGCTTGACCGTCGCGCTGCACTTCATCCCGCACATCGTGGGCAAGTTCACCGAACCGGCGACCTTGGGCTTCTTCAAAGCCGCCAAGTTCAATCCGCCCCACGTCTGGATGTATATCGCCGGCGCGATCGAGACCGTGCTGACCATCGCGCTGTTCTTCGACATTTACACGCCCTATGTGGCGCTGATCGCCGCGTTCCATCTGTTCGTTGCCGGCGCCTCGACCTACAAGGTCACCAAGAAATGGATCTGGGTGATCGGCGGCATCGAGTATTGCGTGTTCTGGATGCTGACCTGCATCGCGCTCGCCATGCTGACGTGGCCCAAATAAGCAACGCGAAGGAACCAGCATGATCAACGCGGCCGTTGTCGGACTGGGCACCTGGGGCAAGACGATGGTGGAGTCGCTTGCCGGCGGCAGCGACCTCATGCGTTTTACGACGCTGCAGACCCGCACCGTGACGCCGGACGTCGAAGCCTTCGCGAAGCAGCATTCGCTCCGCGTGGCGGACAGCTACGAGGCGGTGCTCGCCGATCCCAAGATCGATGCGGTGGCGCTCGCGACGCCGCCGTCCGGCCACCTGCAGCAGATCCAGGCGGCGGCGGCCGCCGGCAAGCACGTCTATTGCGAGAAGCCGTTCACCTTTTCCAAGAAGGAGGCCGAAGCGGCGATCGACGCCGTGCGCAAGGCGAAGCGCACCGTCGGCGTCGGCTACAATCGCCGCTTCCATCCGGAGATGATCAAGCTGCACGACCGCATCAAGGCCGGCGAGCTTGGCGTCATCCAGCATATCGAAGCCAGCATGACCTATCCCAACGCGCTGTTCCTGCCGCCGACGGCGTGGCGCTCCAACAAGTCGGAAGCGCCGCTGGGCGGCCTCGCGCCCATGGGCGTGCACGCGATCGACGCGATGATCTATCTCACCGGCACGATCGACCAGGTCTATTGCCAGAGCTTTGCGCGCACGGTGCAGAACGGCACCGACGACACGACGTCGATGCTGTTCCGCATGAAGGACGGCATGTCCGGCTATCTCGGCACCATGACGACGACCGGCGCGGGCTTCAGCTTCCAGGTGTTTGGCAGCAAGGGCTGGCACCGGCTTGAGGGCGTGACCCATGTGGCGGGCGCGTCGTCGGAAGAGCGGCGCACCCGGCAGTTCGGCGTCTGCAAGTTCCAGCCGGTCAAGGGACCGCTGGAAACGTGGGAGGCCGGGAAGCTCGACATCGTCCGCGCCACCTTCGAGGCGTTCGCGCGCGCCGCCGCAGGCGGGCCGCCCTTCCCCATTCCGCCCGAACAGATCATCCACGGCGCCGCGGTGAGCGAGGCGGTGATCCGCTCGGCGGCGAGCGGCAAAGTCGAAAAAGTCGCCTGAGAAGGACGGAAAGACAACAATGGATCTCGGCAACGGCCTCGGCCACCTGACCTATTCGACCCTGGTGCATCCCGGCGACACCTGGGAGGACATGTGGACGTCGCTGACCACCTACGTGCCGCAGGTGCAGAAGCGCGTCTGTCCGACCGCGCCGTTCGGGGTGTCGCTGCGGCTGTCGAATTCGTCGGCCTCGACCTTGGTCAACAGCAAGCCCGAGCGCGACAAGCTGAAAAGCTTCCTCGCCGACAACAACATGTATCTCTACACGGTCAACGCGTTTCCTTACGGGCCGTTCAAGAACCAGATCGTCAAGGAACAGGTCTACGAGCCGGACTGGCGTTCCGAAGAACGCACGCAATACACCATGAACGTCGCGGAGATTCTCGCCGACGTGGTGCCCGTTGGAATTTCGCCGTCGATCCAGAGCGCGCCGCTCGGCTTCAAGCCCAATGTCACCGGCAAGGCCGTGATCGACAGCTACACCGAGCATGTCATGCGGGTCGCCGCCCGCCTGATCGACCTCGAAAAACGCACCGGCCGCACCGTCACCTTGGCGCTCGAGCCGGAGCCGTTCTGCTTTCTCGAGACCACCGACGAGACCGTCGACTACTTCACCAACCATCTCTACACCGGCAAATCCGCTGAGATGCTGGCGAAGCTGTCCGGTCTGCCGATCTCCGAGGCGATCATCGCCCAGCGGCGCTTCATCGGGATGGTGTTCGACATCTGCCATCAGGCGGTGGTGTACGAGGACATCGCGGTGTCGCTGCAGAAGCTCGTGAATGCCGGCATTCCGATTTTCAAATTGCAGGAAGCCGCCGCGATGCGGGTGCCGAATGTGACGCAGAAGATCGTCGACACGCTGAAGCGCTACGCCAAGACCATCTACCTCACCCAAACCGTCGAGAAGAAGGACGGCAAGCTCAACCGCTTCCTCAATCTCGAAGATGCCTTCAAGGCCTGGGAAGACAACCCCGGCCCGCGCGAATGGCGCACGCATTTCCACGTGCCGGTGTTCCTCGACGATTTGGGCGAGTTCGGCACCACGCGCTTCGCCATCGAGGACGCGCTGAAATTCCATAAAGCGAAACCGCTGTCGCGCCAGCTCGAGATCGAGACCTACACCTGGGACGTGCTGCCGGATCATCTGAAGACCGGCGACATCGTCGATTACGTCTCGCGCGAGATCGAATGGGTCAAAAGTCAGCTTCAGTAGCGCCACTGCAATAGCGAGGGTTTGCCATGAAGGTCGGTTTCATCGGGACGGGCCGCATGGGTCAGGCCATGGTCCGCCGCATGCTGGAAGCAAAGCACGAGGTCGGTGTCTACAACCGCACGCCCGAGAAGGCGAAGCCGCTCGCCGATGCCGGAGCGAAAATCCTTCCGTCGATCGCCGACGCGACGCGCTTCGGCAACGCCGTCTACACCATGCTGGCCGACGACACGGCGCTCGAAGACGTCGTCTTTCGGAGCGGCGGCTTGCTCGCGTCGCTGCCGAAGGGCGGCATCCATGTCTGCGCCGGCACCCACGGCATCCCCGTCATCCGCAAGATCAAGGCCGCCCACGCCGAGAACGGCCAAACGCTGGTGGCCGCTCCGATGATGGGGCGGCCCGAGCTGGTCTCCTCCGGAACCGCCGGCGTCTTCGCCTCCGGTCCCGCCGACGCGCTGGCCAAGTGCAAGCCTTTGTTCGACGCCATCGGCCGGCGCACCTTCGAGGCCGGCGCCGATCCGGAAGCCGCGACCGCGTTGAAGATCGCCAACAATTTCGTGCTCGGCTGCGCCATGGAGGCGATGGGTGAAGGCTTCGCGCTCACTCGAAAGTATGGCGTCGAAATGCCGGTGTTCTACGACGTGATGACCGACGGGCTGTTCAACTGCTCGGCCTACAAGGTCTACGGCAAGATCATGGTCGACGAGAGCTACGCCAAGGTCGGCCAGATGGCCGTGCTGGGGCTGAAGGACGCCAACCTGGCGCTGGAAGCCGGTGGGCTCAAAGGCGTGCCGCTGCCGAGCGGCAATGTCTGGCGCGACCGCCTGGTCGGCGCGGTCGCCCACGGCGACGGCGACAAGGACTGGGCGGTGATGGCGCTTGAGCAGGCCCGCGCCAGCGGACTCGCGTGAGAACCATGAGCACCGCGTTCGACTTCACCCCGCTCCTGCCCGCCGGCCTGCCGCCTCCGGCGGTGAAATATACCGGCCTGCCGAAATACAATTTCACCGGCGGCAACAACGATTCCGACGAGCTGCCTTTGGACGGCCTGGTCGCGGCAGCCGACGCCGTGCTCAAGCGCGAGGGCCGCACGCTTGCGACCTACGGGCTCGCCAGCGGTCCGCAGGGCTATCGGCCGCTCCGCGAGTTCCTGGTGCAAAAGCTCAAGCGCGACGCCGGCATCGCCTGCACAGCCGACGAGATCCTGGTCACCTCGGGCTCGCTGCAAGCGCTCGATCTGGTCAACGGCGTGCTGCTCGCGCGCGGCGACACGGTCGTCATCGAGCAGGACTGCTATCAAGGCTCGATCAATCGGCTGGTCAAGCTCGGCGTCAACATGATCGGCATCCCGCTCGACAACGACGGCATGCGGATCGATCTGCTCGCCAACGCGCTCGACGATCTCAAGCGCCGCGGCATCCGCGCGAAATACATCTACACCATCCCGACCGTGCAGAACCCGACCGGCACCATCCTGCCCGAACCCCGCCGCGCCGAAATGCTCAAGCTCGCGGAACTTCACGGCGTGCCGATCTTCGAGGATGACTGCTACGCCGATCTGATCTGGGACCACAAGCGGCCGCCCGCGCTCCACGCCATGAGCCAGAGCGCCAACGTCATCCACATCGGCTCGTTCTCGAAGTCGATCGCGCCGGCTTTGCGCGTCGGCTACATCGTCGCGCCCTGGGCCATGCTGTCGCGCATGCTGTCGATCAAGACCGACGCCGGCTCCGGCGCGGTCGAGCAGATGATGCTGGCGGAATACTGCGCGCCGCACTTCACCGAGCATGTCCCGGTTTTGACCAGGGGGCTGCGGAAGAAGCTCGACACCTTGATGGAATCGCTCAACGAGCAGTTCGGCACCGCGGCCGAGTTCGAGGAGCCGAAGGGCGGCATCTTCCTCTGGGTCAAGCTGCCCGACAACGTCGATACGATGAAGCTCTACCAGCCGGCGCTCAAGGCCGGCGTCGCCATCAATCCCGGCCCGGAATGGTCGGTCAACAAGCCGCACAGCCGGAGCCGGATGCGGCTCTGCTTCGCGAGCCCGACCCACGACGAAATCCGCAAGGGCATCGCGGCTCTCGCCGAGGTCTGCCACAAGGAATTCGGCGTGCCGGAGCGCATTTCCAATGTCGAACGCGCCGGTGGAGCCGAGACCAAATCTCGTTAGCGCCGCACGCCGGCGCAGTTGGTCTTCGGCGCGGTGCCCGGCGGGTCCTGTGCCAGGCGGCTCCAATTCTCGCCGCTGCAGAGAATGCCCATCACGCAGCCTTTGATCTCAAGCTTGCCCGACGGCAGCATCGCTATTTTCGAACTGTAGGTCTTGCCGTCACGCGGGTTGTAGACGTTGCCTTCCCAGCGGTCGTCGCCGGCCGGCTTCATGCCAAGCAGGATCGGAACACCGACCATCGACTTGTTGCGCAGCGCCGGGTTGGGGTTGTTGGTGTCGTTCCTCGCTTCTTTTTGCCAGGCCAGGAACCCCCACATCTCATTGCCGCATTTCTCGATCCGGATCCGGCCGGCCTGATCCTCGACCAGCCATAAGCCTTCGGGGCTGGCGCTCTTGGCGGGCACGGAAAAGGCAGCAGCGAACACGGCGATCAGTGGCAGCAACGCGCGGCGAAATGACATTCAGGGGCCCCTCTTGCAATTCGATCGACGGACTATAACCACGACCTCGGAGCCGACAAGACTTCGCAGCGTGTAACCGCTGGCGCAATGGGGCGGTTTGGTGGAGAATGCGTGGCGCTTCGACGCTTGCCCTTCAACGCCGGACTTGGAGGATTGCCGTGACGACCCAATCGCTCACTCCCGATCAGATGGAACGCCGCGTCGCGCGTTTCAGCAATCTGCAGACCTACCAGCAGCAGAATTTCGCGGCCCACAACATTCCGCCCGGCGCGGTGGAAATGGTCACCGCCCGCAAGGTATTTCCGGTGATGGCGCCGGCCGACTATCAGGGCCGCAGCGCTGGCGCCCCGGTCAAAGGTCCGCGCGGGCTGATCGTCAGCATCGCCGAGTGCCCGCCGCACAACGGTCCGGGGCTGCACCGTCACCTCAACACGGTGGAGAATTTCTTCTGCCTCAGCGGCCGCTTCGAGATTTCATGGGGCGACGAGGGCCAGCACAAGCTCGTTCTCGAACCGAACGACATGATCTCGATTCCGCGCGGCGAGAACCGCAAGTTCTTCAACATCTCCGACGAGGTCGGCCGGCTCCTGGTGATGATCGTGCCGGAAACCGACCAGCAGGTCGATCCGATCACTTACGCGCCGAGCCTCGGCAAGGAGATCGAGAACGAATACGGCCGCGAGGCGCTGGAAGGCCTGCGCACCATCGGATTCAAGTTCGAGGAGCCGGTGGATTGACCGAACGGTCGGCCAGCCGCGTGACGTAATCCACCAGTTGTCATTGCGAGGAGCGCGCAGCGCGACGAAGCAATCTCCGCCACGCAGATGAGCGCAAGCGAAGCGAGATTGCTTCGCTTCGCTCGCAATGACGTTGTCGGATCAGCTGAACGCGCCTTTGAAATCCTGCGCGAACTGCCGCGTCGTGATCGGCGCACGGCCGACGATATCCCGGATCGGCTGGGTGTTCTCGCGCGAGAACGCGCCCTTGTGGCCGGCTCGCGCGATCGACACGAGATGCGCGACCAGCCAGTCCGGCATATTGCGCGCCTTCATCGCCGCCTCAGCCTGTTCGAGCGTGACTTCGACGTAGGTGATGGGCTTGCCGATCACCTCGCCGATCACCTTGGCGAATTCCGCGAATGTCGTGCTGACGCCGGTGAAGGTGTAAAGCTTGCCGGCGTGCTTGGCCGGTTCGCGCAGCACGCGCGCGCCGAGCGCACCGGTGTCGCGCACATCGATCAACGCGACGGGTAGGTCCTTCGGCCAGGGCTGCACGATCTTGCCGTCGTTCTTGATCGAAGCCGCCTGCCCCATGATGTTCTGCATGAACAGGCCAGGGCTGAGGATGCACCATTGCAGACCGCTTTTCTTGAGATGCTCCTCGATCTGGTAATGCGCCTGGCCGTTCACCAACTCCACGTTCGGACCGATCACGTCGCGGCCGCCTGAAACCTTGACGATGAATTCGGCCCCCGCGGCCTTTGCGGCCTCGATCACGTTGATCTGCTGCTCGGCCGATTTCGGGTTGTGACCGGTGACGATGAACACGCGCTTGGCCCCGGCCAGCGCCTTCTGCAAGCCGGCGCGGTCGTCGAGCTCCGCCACCGCGGTCTTGGTGTCAGCACCCAGCACCTCTTTCGCCTTGTCGGCATTGCGGACGACGCAGACCGGGTTCTCGCCCAGTCCCTTAAGTTCCTTGACCACAGCTCGTCCGGTGTTTCCGGTGGCGCCGACAACCGCGTACATGGCGTTGCTCCCTTGCTCGTCTTTTTGCTTAGTTTGCTTGGCCGACCTTGACGCGGTCGATGAACTTGCCGAACGCGGCGAGCTGCTGCTTGATCAGGTCGATCGCGGCCTGATCCTTCAACGCGCCGTCGGCGAACTTGTTCGCCGCCATGTTGACGATCACCTCGGGCTTGCCGAACAGCTGTGCGTCGATCGACTGCATCACCATGCGAAGTGATACTGCATGCGCGAGCCGCCCAAGAGGCCCGGCGCCGCCGACTGGATGCACACCGGCTTGTCCTTGAACGAAACTTCCTTGTAGCGGGAGATCCAGTCGATGGCGTTCTTCAGACCGCCAGGGACCGACCAGTTGTACTCCGCCGACACGATCAGCACGCCGTCGGCGGCCTTGATCGCGTCGTTGAATGCGTCGATTTCCTTCGGAAAACCGGTGGCCTGCTGATCGTCGAAATTATAGATCGGAAATTTCGCGAACGACGGCGCTTCCTTGATCGTCATGCCGGCGGGCGCGAGCCCGATCGAGGCGTTCATGAGCTGCCGGTTGAAAGAGCCTTTACGCAAAGAGCCGCACATCGCCAAAACGTTCGCCATTGCCTGTCCTGTCGGTTGGTTCAATCTTGAAATTTCGTCGCCGGGCCGGAATTGCTCCGGCCGCTGGCAGCGTTCCTAGCACGGCTGCGGCGGCCGTGGCGAGCGATCGGCGCCGCGCCTGCCCCACCCGGCTAAAGCTGCGGAATACCGGCCTTTTCCCGCACGCCCTGCCACTTGGCGACTTCGGCCGCGATGTGCCGCGACAGCTCCTCGGGGGTGGACGTCTTCGGCTGCGCGCCGATGTCGGAGATCTGCTTGCGAATGGCGGGACGGTTGAGCGCCTCGGCGACCGCCTTGTTGAGCTTGTCGACGATCGGCCGCGGCGTATCCGGCGCCATCGCCAGCCCATACCAGCTCGTCACGTCATAACCCGGCAGACCGGATTCGGCGAAGGTCGGCACCTCCGCGAGCGACGGATAGCGCGCCGGCGAGGTCACCGCGATCGCCTTGAGCGTTTTGGCCTGGATCTGCCCCGACACGACCTGGATCAGCTCGAACGCGTAATGGATGTCCTTTGACAGCAACGCTGTGATCACGGCCGGCGTCGAACGATACGGAACGTGGGTGATCTTGACGCCGGCCATCTGGTTCATGAGTTCGGCGGCGAATTGCTGCGTGGTGCCGACGCCGGCGCTGCCGAAGTTGTATTTGTCGGGATCGGCCTTGAGCAATGCGATCGCGCCTTTGACGTCGCTTGCCGGGAATTCCGGCGCGGTGATCATGACGAGCCCCGCGGTCGCGACCAGCGACAGCATCTGGAAATCCTTCACCGGATCGTAGGGCAGCGTCTTGTACATCGCGGCCGAAACGGCATGCGCGTTGCTCATCATCAGCAGCGTGTAACCGTCCTTCTGGCCCTTGGCGACCTGGTCGCCGCCGACGATGCCGCCCGCGCTCGGCCGGTTCTCCACCACCACCGGCTGGCCCAAAATCTCCTGGAGCGGTTGCGCCACGATCCGCGCTGCGAGATCGGTGCCGCCGCCGGCGCCGAAGCCGACGATGATCTTGATGGTCCGCGTCGGCCAGTCCTGCGCCGAGACCGGCGCTGGACCAAGCGCCGATAGCGCGAGCGCGGCCAGCGCAATGAATGCGCGCGCGATGGTCATGGCATTCCTCCCGGCCGCAGAACGCGGCTCACATCTTCTTATACGCGTCCACCACCGCTTGCCCTTCGGCGCCAGCGCGCTTGAGCCAGTCTGTGGTGAGCTGATCGCCGATCTTCTTGAAGCCGTCTTCCAAGGCCTTGCTCGGCTTCAGCACCTTCATGCCCTTTTTGGCGATCTCGTCGTGGTACCACTCGGTCTTGCTCTCCCAAACCTTCCAGCCGCGATCCTCGGCGACCTTCGCCATCTTCAGAACCGCCTCCTGGGTCGGCTTGTCGAGCGCGTCGAACGCCGCCTTGTTGACGAAGGTGACGTTGCGCGGGATCCAGGCCCGCGTGTCGTAGAAGTGGGTGAGCGTCTCCCACACCTTGGAGTCGTAGCCGGTCGCGCCCGACGACATGAACGCGTTGACCACACCGGTCGCCAACGCCTGCGGCAGCTCCGCCGCCTGCACCGTCACCGCCTGCGCGCCGACCAACTCGCCGATCCGCGCGGTGCCGACGTTATAGGCCCGCCACTTGAGGCCCTTCATGTCGTCGATCGTGTTGATGTCCTTCTTGGCGTAAATGCCCTGCGGGCCCCAGGGCACGGTGAACAGCACCATGATGCCTTGCGCCGCGAGCTTCTGCTCGATCAGCGGCTTCGAGGCGAGCCAGAGCTTCTTGGCCTCGGGGAAGCTCGTCGCCAGGAACGGCACCACGTCGATGCCGAAGATCGGGCTTTCGTTTTCCAGGATGGAGATCAGGATTTCGCCGGCCTGGGCCTGCCCGGTCGCCACCGCGCGCTTGATCTCGGGACCTTTGAACAGCGAGGCGCCGCCATGGACCGTGATCTGCAGCTTGCCGCCGGTCGCGTCGGACACGTCCTTGGCGAAGGCGTTGAGGTTCTCGACGTGCGGATTGTCGTTCGGATAGGCGCTCGGCAGATTCCATTTGGTCTGCGCGGAAGCGGTTGCCGTCAGCGCGAGCACGCCCGCGAACGCCGCCAGAAATTTCACTCGATTCATCATGGCTCATCGCCCCTCTTACGTTGGAAACGCCAACCGCGGCAGCACCATCACGATACTAGGGAATACCGTGATGATGGCAACCGCCAGCACCAGAAGGAAAAAGAACGGCAGGGATGCCTTCGCGACGAAATTGGAATCCTTGCCGCTCATGGTTTGCAGCACGAACAGGTTGAAGCCGACCGGCGGCGACACCTCGGCCATCTCCACCACCAGCACGACGAAGATGCCGAACCAGACGAGATCGAAGCCCGCCGCCTTGATCATCGGGATGACCACGGCGGTGGTGAGCACGATCATGGAGATGCCGTCGAGCGCGGTGCCGAGCACGATGTACATCACGGTCAGCGCCGCGATCAGCGCATAGGGGCTCAGGCCGAAGTGGCCGACCCAGCCGGCCAGCGCCTGCGGCACGCCGGTGTAGGCCATCGAGGTCGACATGTAGGACGCGCCGGCCAGGATCAGCATGATCATGCAGGTGACGCGCGTCGCGCCCATCACGCTCAGCCAGAACGACTCCCAGCTCAGCATCCGGTGATACCAGGCGATGGCGAGCGAGCCCATCACACCCCAGGCCGCGCATTCGGTGGCGGTCGCCCAGCCGAACAGCAGCGCGGCGAAGACGAGCAGGATGAGCAGCATGGTGGGAATGAGCTGCGCCAACTCCCGCACCTTCTGGCGAAACGTCATCGGCGGCTCGGGCGGCGGCTGCTTGTCCGGGTTGAGCAGCGACCAGATGACGATGTAGCCGGAGTACAGCGCCATCACCAGAAAGCCCGGCAGGAAGCCGGCGAGGAACACCTGGATGATCGAGACATTGGCCTGCACCGCGTAGATCACCATCATGATCGACGGCGGGATAAGAATGCCGAGCGTGCCGGCGCCGGCGAGCGAGCCCAGGCTCACCGTTTCGTCGTAGCCGCGCTTCTTCAGTTCCGGCAGCGCGATCTTGGCGACGGTGGCGCAGGTCGCAGCCGAGGAGCCCGACACCGAGCCGAAGATGCCGCAGGCCAGCACGTTGACGTGCATCAGCCGGCCGGGAATCCAGTTGAGCCAAGGCGCGAGCCCGCGGAACATCTCCTCCGACAGTTTGGTGCGGAACAGGATCTCGCCCATCCAGATGAACAGCGGCAGCGCCGCGAGCGACCACGACGCGCTGTTGCCCCACACCGTCGTCGCCAGCACCGAGCCCGGCGGCACGTTGCCGCCGACGAACAGCATGCCGGCATAGCCGCAGGCCATCAGCGCGATCGCGATCCACACCCCGCCCGCAAGCAGAACGGTGAGGATCACCAGCAGGAGCAGCGCGATCGAGATCAGGTCCACGCTCAGACCCCGCTCTGCACGGCGCGCTCGACCACCTCTTCGGCGGTGGTCGGCTTGGGCTTCTCGTAGCGCGGCAGGTTGCCGCGGACGACGTGGATGAATTCGTCGACGAACGCGATCAGCAGGATGATCAGCCCCGCCGCATAGCCGATCTGCGGAATCCACATCGGGATCGAGATCACGCCCTGCGACATCTCGTGGAAGCGCCAGGAGTCGCGGATGAGCTGGCAGGCGTAGAACGCGAAGAATCCGATGAAGCCGATGCCGACGATGAGGCAGACGATCTCGATCAGTGCCGGCTCTTGTCCGGCAGCTTGTCGATCAGGAGGCCGACCCGGATCATCTCGCCGTTGCGGAAGGTGTGGGCGAGGCCGAGGAACGCCATCGCCGCCATGCACCAGGAGACGAAATCGTCGGCCGCCGGAATGTTCAATCCGATCGGCCGCCCGGCCGACAGCAGCATCATCAGCACGAAAATCGCCAGCATGAACGCGCCGGCGAGATAGCCCGAGAAAAGGTAGAGACGATCAAGAAAAACCCGCATGATGCCCCGGAACCCGATGATCAATAATGATGGCGTTTGAGACTGGCATGAAGCAAGCAAAACCCCAAAACGGACAATGGGACTTCTGGATCGACCGCGGCGGCACCTTCACCGACGTGGTCGGACGGCGGCCGGACGGCACGCTCACCGCCCACAAGCTCCTGTCCGAGAACCCGGAGGCCTATCGCGACGCCGCCGTTCAGGGCATCCGCGATCTCCTGGGCCTTGCAAGAGGCGAGCCAATCCCCGCCGGCCGGGTCGGCGCGGTGAAGATGGGAACGACCGTCGCCACCAATGCGCTGCTGGAGCGCAAGGGCGACCGAACGCTGCTTCTCACCACCAAGGGTTTTCGCGACGCTTTGCGCATCGGCTATCAGGCGCGGCCGAAGATTTTCGCCAAGCACATCATCAAGCCGGAAATGCTGTTCGAGCAGGTGTTCGAGGTCGATGAGCGCGTGCTGGCCGACGGCACCATCGAGCGCGAGCTGAATCTCGCGCCCGTGCGCGCCGAGCTCGAGCGCGCCAAGGCGGACGGCATCAAGGCGATCGCGATCCTGTTCATGCACGCCTACCGCTATCCGGAGCATGAGCAGCGCGTCGCCAAGCTCGCGCGCGACATGAATTTCCCGCAGGTGTCGGTCAGCCACGAGGTTTCGCCGCTGATCAAGTTCGTCGGCCGCGGCGACACCACCGTGGTCGACGCTTATCTCTCGCCGATCCTGCGCCGCTATGTCGCAACGGTGGACTCCGAGCTCGACGCCAAGAAATCCGGCGCGCGGCTGATGTTCATGATGTCGTCGGGCGGCCTCACCGCCGCCGAGCTGTTCCGCGGCAAGGACGCGATCCTGTCCGGTCCCGCCGGCGGCGTGGTCGGCATGGCCGAGACCGGCCGCGAGGCGGGCTTCAAGAATCTGATCGGCTTCGACATGGGCGGCACCTCGACCGACGTGTCGCACTACGACGGCGAATACGAGCGCGCCTTCGAGACCGAGGTCGCGGGCGTGCGGATGCGGGCGCCGATGATGCTCATCCACACCGTCGCGGCCGGCGGCGGCTCGGTGCTGCACTTTGACGGCGCCCGCTTCCGCGTCGGTCCGGATTCCGCCGGCGCCAATCCCGGCCCGAAATGCTACCGCCGCAACGGCCCCCTCGCCGTCACCGACGCCAATGTTCTGGTCGGCAAGCTCATCCCGGATTTCTTTCCGAAGATTTTCGGCCCGGAGCAGAACCAGCCGCTTGACGCCGAGGCCGTGAAGAAGGCCTTCGCGGAATTGGCAAAAGAAGTCGGCGGAAAATCCCGGAGGAGATCGCCGACGGCTTCATCAAGATCGCGGTCGAGAACATGGCCAACGCGATCAAGAAAATCTCGGTGCAGCGCGGCTATGACGTCACCCGCTATGCGCTGAACTGCTTCGGCGGCGCCGGCGGCCAGCACGCCTGCCTCGTCGCCGATGCGCTCGGCATGACCGAGGTGCTGATCCATCCGTTCTCGTCGCTGCTATCGGCCTACGGCATGGGGCTGGCCGACATCCGCGCCACCC